>NZ_FNBC01000019.1 GCF_900102145.1 Thermus arciformis
TCGTCTATAATGCAAAAGGCCGCTATGAGACGGGAAAGCATAGCGGCCACTATTTTTTCAGATCCAGGGGATAGGTAGCAACTTGGGTTACCACCTCCCCTTTTGGCAGGCCCTCCCCGCCTGGACCCCGGGAAGCGCCCTCACCTGGTTCCCCTCCCCGTACCTGGGCCTTGCCCTCTGGATGGGGCTTCTCGCCGCCTTGTACCTGGGGGTGAGCCAGGTGGAGCGGAGGAGGCGGGGAAGGCTCGAGCCCCTCCTCCGCCAAGAGGCCACCCACCCCCTCTTCGGCCCCTGGAGCCTGGCCGCTGGGGCCTTTCTCCTGGCCCTGGGGAGCCTCCTTCTCCTCCTTCTCCAGGGCCGCCCCTGGGGGGTGACAGCGGCCTTCGCCCTCTGGGGGGGCAAGCTGGCCCAGGCCTTGGGGGTCCCGGTGCTGGACTGGGCCCTCTTCCACAACCCCCCCTTCGCCGAGAGGCTGCAGGAGAGCGTGCTGAGGGACGCCACCAGCGTCACCAACTTCGGCCTCTTCCTGGGGGCCTTTCTGGGGGCGGCCCTAAGCGGAAGCCTACGTCTGAAGGACCTTCGCCGAATTCCCTGGAGCACCCACCTGGGCGTCTTCCTAGGCGGGGTGCTCATGGGCTATGGGGCCCGGCTTGCCGGGGGGTGCAACATCGGGGCCTACCTGGGGGGTACCGCCTCCTTCAGCCTCCACGGCCCCCTCTGGGGAGTCTTCGCCCTATTGGGGACGGCCCTAGGGGTGCGGCTTAGGCCCGTCTGCCGCTTGGAGAACGAAGGGGGATCCGCACCGCAGGCAGGTGGGAAGGAGGGCCTCGAGGCCCACAGGCTCTAAGTACCCCACCGCGGCTTTCGCCGCGGTGGGGGCCCCAAAAAGACCTTCCCAAGCCTTATTTCGGGCCACCCGTGTTGCGGAATCAACGTGCAGCCGCTTAGCAGGACGGCCCTTAGGGCCCCGGGAAAGGGGGCGTCCTGAGCATGGGGCACGGGTCCATAGCCAGGAGGCAGCCACAAGGCGCACCTCGGCACCCAGGGGCTTCCACGCAGCGTAGGCCCGGCTACTTTTGGAAGTTCTTTGTGGTTCAAACCCAGGTTCTCCCGAGGCCTCCCGGCTAGGCTCAAGGCCTGGAGGTGAACAGGCATGAAACGCGGGTTTTTCGCTATGGTTTTGACGGGCTTGGTGGGTCTGGCCCTAGGCCAAGGGGCCATGGTGCGGGTGGCCCACCTCTCCCCGGACGCCCCGGCGGTGGACGTCCTGGTGAACGGGCAGCGGGCCATCACCGGCCTGGCCTTCAAGGAGGTCACCCCTTACCTCCCCCTCCCCGCCGCCAAGGTCCGGGTCCAGGTGGTGCCTGCGGGGCAGGACGCCCCCGTGGTGATGGACGCCGAGCTGGACTTGAAGGAAGGGGTCTACTACACCGTGGCCGCCACGGGCTTCCTGGCCCAGATCCGGCCCCAGGTCTACACGGACCTCCTCGCCGGCTTCTTCCCCAGGGCGGGGTACGCCCGGATCCGGGTGGTCCACGCCTCCCCCGACGCCCCGGCGGTGGACGTGGCGGTGAAGGGGGGCCCCGTGCTCCTCGCGGGCCTTCCCTTCCCCCAGGCGAGCCCCTACCTCTCCGTGGCCGCGGGGACCTATGACCTCGAGGTCCGGGCGGCGGGCACCGACACCGTGGCCCTGAGCCTTCCCGGGGTAGAGCTGGAGCCGGGCAAGGTCTACACGGTCTTCGCCGTGGGGAGCCTCAAGGAGGGGACCCTCACCGTGGTCCCCGTGGTGGACGCCACCGTCCTCGGTGGGAACCGCTGAGGCTCCCAAGCCCCCCTTCCCGGGGCCTCCCGGGGAGGGGGTTCCCCCTTGGCTCCCTCCCCTCCTCGCCTGCCCCTTCTGCCGGGGGCCCCTCCTCGAGGAGGGATGCCCCGGGTGTGGCCGGGCGTTCCCCTGGAAGGGGGGCTTTCTGGACCTCCGGGCCTTCCGGGAAAGGCCCCTCCTCGCCCTCGTCAACCGGTTTCCCCCCGTGGCCTTGGGCTACGACCTCTGGCGCACCCGCTCCACGGGCCTCCTCTCCGGGGGGCGCCTGGACCTCGCCGGGGAGCTCGCCCTCCTCCGGGAGTGGCTTCTTCCTACGGGAGGGCCTTTTTTGGACGTGGGCACGGGGACCGGGGTCTACCGGGAGGCCCTGGGGGAGGGGATGGTGGGGGTGGACCCTTCCCCCGCCTTCCTGAGGGTGGCCCGGAAGCGCCGCCCGGGAGCCTACCTCCTCGCCCACGGGGAGAGGCTTCCCTTCCGGGAGGGGGCCTTCGGGGGCGTGGCCATCGGGCCCACCTGGAACGAGTTTTTTGACCCCATGGCGGCGGCCCGGGAGGCGAGGCGGGTCCTAAGGCCTGGGGGGAGGCTTTTCGGCCTCCTCCTCCTCGGCCCCGGGGCCTCCCTCGGGCTTTTCCGCCCCTCCCCGGAAGCCCTCCTCCGCCTCTTGGAAGGGGCGGGCTTCCAGGCCGAGGTCCGGAGGCTAGGCCTCATTGGCCTCGTCCTCGCCGAGGTAGGGTGAGGGGCATGAGGCGGCTTTTGGCCTTTTCCCTCGCCCTCCTCCTGGCCCAAGGCCAGGAGTACCGGGCCCTCCCCGGGGCGGACACGGGGCGGCCCGACCTGGACCATAGTTACGCCCTCGTCTACCCCGCCCCAAGGCCCAAGGCCCTCCTCCTCCTGGTGCCGGGGCTTCTCGGGGGAAGCACCAACTTCGCCCTGTTGGCCGAGCACCTGCGCGCCCTTGACCCGGACCTCGAGGTCTGGGCCTGGGAGAGGCGGGCCAATGGCCTCGAGGACCGCCGGGGCTTCCTTCAGGAGGACCCCGTGGCCTACTACCGGCGCATGCCCCTCCCCGACCTCACCCCCTTAAGGGCGTGGGGCTTGGAGGTGCACCTCAAGGACCTGGACCTGGCGGTGGAGGAGGCCAGGAGGCGCGCCCCCGTGGTCCTCGGGGGCCACTCCCTGGGGGCGGCCCTCGCCGGGCTTTACGCCCTCCTCCACGGGGAGAAGCTTTCCGGCCTCGTCCTCCTGGACGGGGCCCCCGGGGTGGCGCGCCTCACGGAGGAGGCCTTTTATGAAGGGACAGACCTCCCCTTTGGCCGCTTCGTGGGCTACCGGGCCTTCCTCCGAGGGGAGGGAAGCCCTGTCGTGGAGTTTTTGGGCCTTGGGCCTGAGGCGCTCGCCCTGGCCGAGGCCGAGGCCTTCCTGGCGGCGAAAAGGCCCGAGGAAGTCCTTCCCTTCGGGCCCTACCGGGCCACCCGGGAGGCCTTGGCCCTCCTCCGGGTGGACGACGACTACAGCCTCCTTCCCGTCTTCAGCGTGAGCGTGGGCCGGGCCTGGGCCAGGGAGGGCTTTAGCCTTTTTGGCCTCCTCCAGGGGCGGCTTGTGCGCACGGTGCGGGGGCCGAGGGCGGGCCCCGTCGCCTGGCGGGACACGGGGGAGGCCACGGACCCCAGGGCCTTCCTGAGGGCCTTCGCCCTCCCCGAGACGGGCTTTTCCGAGTGGTACTTCCCCTACCGGCTCCTCCTGGAGGTGGGGGGGTACCCCTACGTCCTCCGGGGCCTCAAGCCCCGGGCCCTGCCCTACCCGGTGCTCGCCTTAGGGGCCGGGCGGGGCCTCTACCCGAGGGCGGAGAACTTCCTTCTGGGAGAACTCTTCCCGGGGACGGAGGCCCGCGCCCAGGTCCTCCCCGGCCTCACCCACCTGGACCTCCTCACGGAGAGGGAGGGAAGGACGGCCGGGCTTCTCCTTCGCTACCTGCAAGGCCTAGGGCTTCTAGGGCCAGGCGGGCCGCCCTGAGCCCGGAGAGGGCTGCCGCGGGGACGCTCTGCCCCGGGAAGACCCCTTCCCCCACCCGGAAGACGTTGGGAAAGGGCCGCACCCGGGGGAAGCGGAAGGGGTGGGTCTGGGGATACCCCCCCACCCAGGCCCGCCCGGCGAAGCGGGCGTAGGTCCTGGGGGTGCCGAAGAGGAGGAACTCCGCCTCCCTCAGCCCCGGGAGAAGGGCCTCCCCAAGGCGTAGGGCCATCTCCCCCCACCGGGCCTTGAGCCTTCCGTACTCCTCCCGGGAAAGCCCCTCCCAGAGGGCGAGGGGGGTGTGGAGGCTTAGGGCGAAGGCCGTCTTCTCCCCCTCGGGGCGCAGGGAGAGGAAGGCGAAGGGCTTTTCCCTGGCGTTTTGCCGGAAGTAGGGGGGAGGGGCCCTAAAGGGCAGGACCCCGTGGACCACGAAGGCCCCCCAGGCGTCCTTGGGCGCCTTGAGGGGAAGGCCGAGAAGGGGGGCGAGGGGGACGTCCAGGACGAAGAGGTCGGCCTCCACCACCTCCCTTTCCCCCCGCCTTCTTCCCCCGTAGGCCACCTCCACGGCGAAGGCCCGCCCCTCCCGGAGGAGAAGCCTCTCCGCCCGGGCCTTGTAGCGCACGGGAAGGCCCTCCGCCAGGGCCTCCGCCACCCGCCCCACGCCTTCTGGGGCGAGGGCTGAGCCCATGTGGGGGAGGTCCAGGGCCAAAGCGGCGTAGAGGGCGTAGGTGCGCCCCGCCTCCGCCTGGCTTGCGATGAGGAGCTGGGCGTCCAGGAAGCGGAGGAAGTGGGGGTCCTGGGGGGCCCGGTGGACCGCCTTCAAGAAGAGGTCGGGGAGGAGGGGGAGAAGCTCGGGCACGAGGGCGAGGAGGCGGGGAAGCTCCTCCCTCTCGGGGGGCCAGGGGAGGCGGGGAGCGAGGCGGAGGAGGGCCTTGGCCCTCTCCTCCTGCCAGCGCCAGAAGGGGAGGACCTCTGGCCCGAAGAAGTCCCGCTGGGCCTCCCGCTCCGCCTCCCGCCCCACGGGCCGCACCACCCTTCCCCGGGGCAGGTGGACCTCGAGGAGGGGGAAGCCCTCAGGGAGGGGCTCCACGGGGAAGCGCACCTCCAGGGCCTCCGCGATGAGGGCCATGGGGCCTTCGGGAGCGAAGCCGGAAAGCAGGGTGGCCCCGGCGTCCAGGCGGTGCCCCCTGTGGGTGAAGGTTCCGGCGAGGCCCCCCGGGTAGGTGTGGGCCTCGAGGACCAGCACCTCTAGCCCGGCCTTCTGCAGGGCCCGGGCCGCCACGAGCCCCCCGATCCCCGCCCCCACCACCAAAGCCCGCACGGGGGCCAGGGTAGCGCCTCTTTTCCGGCAAGACCTTGGCCTACCGCCCTTTTCCCGGGGGAAGAGGGGTGTAGGCTTGGGGCGTGCGCGTCCTGGTCACGGGGGCCACGGGGTACGTGGGGGGGAGGCTCGTGCCCCGCCTCCTGGAGCGGGGGCACGAGGTGCGGGTCCTGGTGCGGGACGAGGCGCGGCTTGCAGGAAGGCCCTGGGCCAAGGGGGTGGAGGTGGTCCAGGGGAGCCTGGAGGACGAGGAGGCCTTGAGGCGGGCCCTGGAGGGGGTGGAGGCCGCCTACTACCTGGTCCACGCCATGCTCTCGGAGAGGGCCTTCCAGGAGGCGGAGCGCCGCCAGGCGGAGGCCTTCGCCCGGGTGGGCCGGGAGGTGGGCCTTGCGCACGTGGTCTACCTCGGGGGCCTCCTGCCCAAGGAGGGGAAGCCCTCCCCCCACCTGCGAAGCCGGGCCCAGGTGGGGGAGGTGCTGAGGGGGAGCCTTCCCGCCACGGAGTTTCGGGCCGGGCCCATCGTGGGCTCAGGGTCGGCGAGCTTTGAGATGGTCCGCTACCTCACGGAGCGCCTGCCCGTCATGCTGGCCCCCCGCTGGGTGCTGAACCCCGTCTCCCCCATCGCCATCCGCGACGTGCTGGCCTACCTCCTCCTGGCCCTGGAGAGGGGGCCTTCCGGGGTGGTGGAGATCGGCGCCGAGCCCCTCTCCTTCAAAGCCATGATGGAGACTTACGCCGAGGTGCGGGGGCTTAAGCGGGTCATCCTCCCCGTCCCCGTCCTCGCCCCGAGGCTTGCCGCCCTCTGGGTGGGCCTCGTCACCCCCATTCCCAACCGGCTTGCCCTCCCCTTGGTGGAGGGGATCCTCCACCCCCTGGTGGCGGACACCGCCCGGGCCCGGGCCCTTTTCCCCGAGGTCTCGCCCATCCCCTACCGCAAGGCGGTGGAGCTCGCCCTGGAGAGGATCGCCCTGGGGGAGGTGGAGACGCGCTGGTCGGGGGCGCTTTACGGCGGGGGGTTCCGCCTCGAGGACCGGGAGGGCCTCATCCGCGAGGTCCGCGCCCTCCGCACCCAGGCCTCTCCGGAGGCCCTCTTCCGGAGCTTCGCCTCTTTGGGAGGGGAGAGGGGCTGGCTCGTCTGGAACTGGGCCTGGGCCTTGAGGGGCCTTCTGGACCGCCTCCTCGGGGGGCCGGGCCTGAGGCGGGGGAGGCGCCACCCCACCGAGCTCCTCCCCGGGGAGGCGGTGGACTTCTGGCGGGTGGAGGCGGTGGAGCCCCCGAGGCTCCTCCGCCTAAGGGCGGAGATGCGCCTGCCCGGACGGGCCTGGCTGGAGTGGGAGGCCCGGGAGGAGGAGGGGGGAAGCCTCCTCGTCCAGACCGCCTACTTTGAGCCCAAGGGCCTCACGGGCTTCCTCTACTGGTGGGCCCTTTACCCCATCCACCGGCGCATCTTCAGCGACCTGGCGCGGGCCATCGTCCGCGAGGCCGAAGCCGCCCATGCGCCACCGCGAGGTGGGGCGGGGTGAGAGGAGCCCTTTTCTCCCTGCCCTACAAACCAAAGCCGCCCCAGGCCCTAGCCTGAAGGCCATGCGGGTCCTCATCGCCGGAGCCACGGGAGGCCTGGGGGGCGCCTTCGCCCGGGCCTTTAAGGGGCACGAGCTCTTCCTCTCGGGGAGGCGGGCCGGGGCCCTCTTGGAGCTCGCCCGGGAGCTTGGGGCCAGGGCGCTTCCCGCAGACCTCGCCGACGAGCTGGAGGCCAAGGCCCTCCTGGAGGAGGTGGGGCCCTTGGACCTCCTGGTCCACGCCGTGGGAAAGGCGGGGCGGGCCTCCGTGCGGGAGGCGGGGCGGGACCTCCTGGAGGGGATGCTCGCCGCCCACCTCCTCACCGCGGCCTTCCTCCTGAAGCACGCCCGCTTCCAGCGGGGAGCAAGGGCGGTCTTCTTCGGGGCCTACCCCCGGTACGTCCAGGTTCCCGGCTTCGCCGCCTACGCCGCGGCCAAGGGGGCCCTCGAGGCCTACCTCGAGGCCGCCCGGAAGGAGCTCGCCCGGGAGGGGGTGCACCTCGTCCTGGTGCGGCTTCCCGCCGTGGCCACGGGGCTTTGGGCCCCCCTCGGGGGGCCGCCCAAGGGGGCCCTCTCCCCGGAGGAAGCGGCCCGGAAGGTCCTGGAGGGGGTCCTCAAGGACCCTCCCCCGCAGGTTCTGGAGGTCTAGGTGTACCGGAGCTTCTTCTACCCCATGCGCCTCGCCCTCCTCTCCTCGGGGGAGAACTTCATGCCCATGGCCTGGTGGACCCCCGTTTCCAAAAGCCCCTTCCGCTTCCTCCTCGCCGTGGACCGGAAGAACCACACCCTAAGCCTTCTGCGGGAGCTTTCCGAGGCGGCCCTTTCCTTCCTCCCCTGGGAGGAGCGGGCCTGGGTGGTGCGGGCGGGCTACCTCACGGGGAGGAAGGCCCGGAAGGCGGAGAGGCTCGGGGTGGCCCTTAGGCCTGCCCGGAGGCTCGCCCACACCTTGGTCCCGGAAAAGGCCCTGGCGGTGTTTGAGCTGAAGGTGACGGAGTGGCCCATGGACGGGGACCACGCCCTCTTCCTGGGGGACGTGGTCCACGTGGAGGGAAGCCCCGAGGCCAGGCTCAGGCCCATCCTCTTCCTGGGCTTCCGGGACTACGCCACCTTGGGGGAGCGCTGGCGCTTCTCCCCCTCGGGAGGGGGTGGGCCGTGAGGGGGGCTTTCCTCCTCGCCTTCCTCCTCCTGGCCCAGGCCCAGGCCCCCCTGGCCGTGGAGGGGGTGGCCCGCTACCGGGGGTACTACCCCTTGGGAAGCTGGGAGGGGGTGAACCCCACGGCCCGGGGGGAGGTGCTTTGGGACGGGCGGGAGAAGGCCTCGGGAAAGGTCTGCCTAAAGCAGGCGGCCTGGGACTCGGGGAACGCCGAGCGGGACGAGAAGGCGCGGAAGATCCTGAAGGCCGAGGCCTACCCCGAGGCCTGCCTCTACCCCCAAAGGGCCTACCGGGAAGGCTCCGGGTTCGTGGTGGAAGGGGAGCTGGAGATGGCGGGGAAGAAGCTTCCCGTGAGGGTCCTTGGGGAGCTTCGGGAGGAGGGAGGGGGGTACCGCTTCTCGGGGCGCTTCGCCACCCGCTTTTCCCAGTGGGGCCTGGAGCGGCCGAGGTTCCTCTTCCTCGAGGTCCGGGACGAGGTGGAGGTCTACCTGGAGGCGAGGCTTCTCCGGTGATCCGCCTGGGCTACCCCTGCGAGAACCTCACCCTGAAGGCCACCACCAACCGCACCCTGCGCCTCGCCCACCTCACCGAGGAGCGGGTGCGGGAGAAGGTGGCGCAAAACCTAAAGGACCTGGAAAGGATCCTCCGCTTCAACGCCGAACACGGCTTCGCCCTCTTCCGCATCGGCCAGCACCTCATCCCCTTCGCCTCCCACCCCCTTTTCCCCTACGACTGGGAAGGAGCCCACAAGGAGGCCTTGGGGCGCCTCGGGGCCCTGGCCCGTGCCCTCGGCCAGCGGCTTTCCATGCACCCTGGGCCCTACGTGAACCCGGGAAGCCAAGACCCCAAGGTGGTGGAGCGCTCCCTAATGGAGCTCCGCTACTCCGCCCGGGTCCTCTCCCTCCTCGGGGCGGAAGACGGGGTCTTGGTCCTCCACCTGGGCGGGGCCTACGGGGAGAAGGGGAGGGCCCTCCGCCGCTTCGTGGAAAACCTCCGGGGGGAGGGGGAGGTCCTGCGCTACCTGGCCCTGGAGAACGACGAGAGGCTCTGGAACGTGGAGGAGGCCCTGGAGGCGGCGGAGGCCCTGGGGGTGCCCGTGGTGGTGGACACCCTTCACCACGCCCTAAACCCCGGGAGGCTCTCCCTGGAGGAGGCCTTCCGCCTCACCTTTCCCACCTGGCGGGGCCGGCCCAAGGTGCACCTGGCAAGCCAGGACCCTAAAAAGCGCCCCGGGGCCCACGCCTTCCGGGTAAGGAAGAGGGACTGGGAGCGCCTGCTTGCCGCCTTGCCCGCCCCGGCCGACGTCATGGTGGAGGCCAAGGGCAAGGAGCGGGGCCTAAGTACCCCGCTCTGGCTTGCGCCAGAGCGGGGGCCCCAAAAGAGCCTTCGCAAAGCCCTACCCCCGGCGTCCCATGTGGCGAAATCAAGGTGCGGGCACTTAGCAATGGAGGTACTGGGGCAAGACCTCCTCCGGGGCCTGGGGCGTGGGCAGGATTTCCTTAAGGGCCTCGGGGAAGGGGGCGGTGTTCCCCTCCTTGAGCATGAGGTACTGGTCCAGGGTGAGGGGGCTGAAGGGGAGGAGGGAAAGGAGGGGCACGAGGCGGTCCATGAGCCAAAGGGGTAGGGGCAGGAAGGGCTTCTTCCTCCCCAAGGCCTCCATCACCAGGAGGAGGAGCTCGCGGAAGGTGTACTCCTTAGGCCCCACCAGGTCGTAGGTGCCCTCGAGGCCCCGCTCCAAGGCCTCCACGAAGGCCTCCGCCACGTCCCCCACGTACACGGGCCGGAAAGGAAAGCTCCCGTCCCCGATGAGGGGGACGAAGGGAAGGGGGGCACAGACGAGGCCCCTAAGGACCCCCCCGAAGAACCCGTCCCCGGGGCCGAAGATGAGGCTTGGGCGGAAGATGGCGTGGCTTAGGCCGCTTTGGCGCACCAGGGCCTCCCCTTCCGCCTTGGTCCGGTGGTAACGGCTTGGGGCGTCTGGCCTTGCCCCCAGGGCGGACATGTGGAGGAGGCGGCCCACCCCGGCCCGCTCCATGGCCCTTAGGAGGTTCCTCACCCCCTCCACGTGCACCGCCTGAAAGGTCTGCTCCCCCTCTCGGATGAGGCCCGCCAGGTAGATGGCGGCCTCCGCCCCCTGGAGGTCCGGGGCTTCCTTGGCGATGTCCCCCTCTACCAGGACCGCCCCCTCGGGGAGGGGCCTGGACCTGCGGGCAAGGACCAGGGGGGTGTGGCCCCGCTTAAGGAGGGCCCGCACCACCTCCTGGCCCACGAACCCCGTCCCGCCCACGACGAAAACCCGCATGGGCGCTAGGCCGCCTCCAAGGCCCCTTCCGCCTCGGCCTCGAGGGCCTGAAGGTTCAGGAGGTACACCTTGCGGTAGGCGGTGGCGATGAGGCCCCCTTGGCGGAGGTCGGAGAGGATCTTGGACACCGACTCGCGGGTGGAGGCGGTGGCGTCGGCGATCTCCTCGTGGGAGACGGTGACGTAGAGGCCCTTCTCGTCCCGGTAGGAGGCCGGGGTGTCGGCGAGGAAGAGGAGGTAGCGGGCGATGCGGGCCCGAAGCTCTCCCGTCTGCAGGTGGGCCTCGTAGGCGTGGACCCGCCGCATCTGCCGGGCGAGGTTCTTCGCCACCTGGTGCAGGGCCTCGTGGGACATGGCCTTGGGGTCAAACCCCTGGACCACGGCCTCCGTCATGGCCTCCGCGGTGTAGCGGTAGCGCTTGCCCTCCAAGGCCTCCTCGCCAAAGAAGTCCCCCGGGAGGACGTGGCGCAGGGTGAGGATGCGCCCGTCGGGCAAAAGCTCCACCACCCGCACCAGCCCCTCCTCCAGGCGGTAGAGGGTGTGGGCGTTCTCCCCCCTCAGGTAGATGGTCTCCTTGCGGCCAAACCTCTTCATGCTTCCTCCTTTTCCGTCTCCAGCCAAAGGGCCTCGGCGAGGGCCTCGGGCGCCTCCAAGTGCTCGGCGCCAAGCCTCCTGGCCTCCTCCGGGTCCGCCCCCTGCCCCCCGAGGAAGACCCGGGGGGCGAGGTCCTTGAGGGCCCCGTCGGGAAGGGCCCTCAAGGGCTCAGAGAGGAGGGCGGAGAGGACCACGGCCCTCGCCCCAAGCCGCCGGGCCAGGGCCCTGAGGTCGGGCAGGGGGGTGTCGGGGCCCAGGTAGAGGGCGGGAAGCCCCCGGCGGCGGAGGTGGTAGGCGGCGAGCATGGCCCCCATCTCGTGCCGCTCCCCGGGGGGCGTGGTGACGAGGACGGGGGGCCCCGGGGGAAGGCCCGCGAGGTCCAAAAGCTCCTGGAGCCGCGCCCGGAGGAAAGTGGAGGCCAGGTGCTCCTCCGCCACCCCGATCTCCCCCCGGTGCCAGGCCTCCCCCACCTCCCGGAGGACGGGGAGGAGGAGGTGCTTCAGGGCGCCCTCCGGGCCCAAGAGCCTGAGGCCCCGGCGGAAGAGGGCCTCGGCCCCGGCGAGGTCCCCCCGGAGGAGGGCCTGGATGAGGTCGGCCCCCAGGCCCTCGAGGCGCACCTCCTGGGCCAGGTAGCGGCGGATGGCGGCCTTGGGCGTGGCCCCCTCCTCCAGCCAGCGCTTGATGGTCTTCAGGGCCTCCACGTCCTCCAGACGGTAGAGGCGGTGCCCCCCCGGGGTGCGCAGGGGCTTGGGGAAGCCGTAGCGGCGCTCCCACTGGCGGAGCACCTCGGCGGAGAGGCCGGTCATGGCCTCCACCTCGGCGATGCTGTACACCCCGGAGGAGGTCATGGCCTAAGGGTAGCAGGTTGTACAACTCCTGTCAAGGTCTTGTACCAGGGCTTTACCCAAAACTCCTTCCTCGCCCTCCCTTAGCCTGCTTCAAGAGTTCTTGGGTGACTTCATAGTTGAGCAGGCGAACCAGGCCCCTCAGGAGCAGGTACGGACCATCCCTCTCGCTGGGCAGCCCCAGCTTGCCCCCGAGCTGCAAAAGAAACCCCTTGAACGGATCCCCCAACCGCTCAACTTCCCAAAGGAACACCGCCAGCCCCAGCAAAACCGCCACCACCTTCCGGATCCGGGCAAGCCCCCGCACCTGGAAGGTCTCAAGCCCCAGCCCCGTCTTCAAAAGCCGGAAGAACCGCTCCACCTCCCACCGCCTGCGGTACGCCTCCACCACCTGCGCCGCCTCCTCCCTCCCCCTCACCGGCAAGCTGGTCAGTAGCCACCACTCCCCACGCCGCCCCAGGGCTGGCACCCGGCAGACCACCAGGTGGAGCCGCCTCCCCTCCACCTCCACCTCCCTCCATCCGAAGTGGAGCCGCACCCGCTGGTACCTGCCCCCTACCCTCAGCTCCACCTCCTCCCCACAGGGAAGGGCCAGGGAAGAAGCCACCTTCGCCAGAGAACCCCCCTCCCCAAGCTTCCGGTCCCGGTAGACCCGCACCACGAACTCCTCCCCCAGGGCCAGCACCTGCCCAAACACCTTCCGGTCGTCAAACCCCCGGTCCGCCACATACACCAGCCTCCTGCCCACGCCCCCCAATCGCTCCCGGGCCGCCTCAATGGCTCCCTCCACCTCCTTGGGCAGGCTGGCAAACCCCCTCTCCCCGTAGGCCACCAGGTGGGCGTACCCCAGGGCCAGCCGCCCCGCGGGGTCCAACCCCAGGGCGGTGAGGAGCTCGTACCCGGGCCGCCTATCCTTCCCCACCCGGGCTATCCCCTCCAGGGCCCGGGCATAGGGCTTGGCCACCGGGCTCAGGTCCAGGAGGACCAGAACCTCCTCACCCTCCAGGGCAGTCGCGCTCTCCTGATAGACCCGGTCAAGGAGGGCTTCTGCCTCCACCCGTGGGTTGGACAGGAAGCGGTAAAGGGCTTTGGCCTGGTGGAAGCGGTTCTGGAGGGGAGAAGGGAGCGAGGCCACCATCTCGCTCACCCGGGCTGAGCCTGCGGCCAAGGCGCCCCGCACCACCTCTTCAAACCGTCGGTGGAGGCGCTTATCGGGGGAAAACGCTCGCAAAACGGCCCGTGAACTCCTGGAGCCTGGCCTCGGCCACCTTGAGCATGTCCATGGATCACCCCCGGTACCAGATACGGGCTGCGCCCGCAAGGGGATATGAACCCTCTAGACTAGACGCTGATTTTGATGTAGGATGACCTCATCCGGGAGGTCAAGATGAAGAAGCCCAAAGCGGTACCCCCACAGGTTAAGTTTCAAGCAGCTCTGGAGGCCATCAAGGGGGAGAAGAGCCTGGTGGAACTCGCCCGCATCTACAACGTCCACCCCAACACCATCGTGAAGTGGAAGGCGGAGCTCATGGAGAAGGGGGCCACCATCTTCTCCAACGAGACCCAGGAGAAGGAGCTGGAGAAGAAGATCCGCGACCTGGAACAGCTCATCGGCAAAAAGGAAGTGGAGATCGCCCTCCTAAAAAACTTCCTCGGGCAGGGGAGGTAAAGCGGATGACCCTGGGCGAGCGCATCGACCTGGCCCGCGAGGCGCTGGCCCAGGGTCTGGCTCCCCTGCCCATCGTCCTGAGTGCCCTGGAGATCCCTCGGGCCACCTGGTACTACTACCGGAAGCAGAAGGTGGAGGCGGACAGGAAGAGGGAGGGGGAGGAGCGCCGCCTCAAGAGGGCCATCGAAGAGATCCTGCTGGAGCACCCCGAGTACGGCTACCGCCGGGTCACCGAGGAGCTCCACAGAAAGGGCATTCCGGTCAACCACAAACGGGTCCACCGCCTACTGCAGGACTTCCACCTCTCCCTGAAACGCACCGCCCGGAAGCCCAAGCCCAACCCCCTGCTGCAGATCGTGCTTTTGGCCGGGGACAAGGCCGACCTCCGGGGTTTCCTGCTGAAGCAGAGGGAACCGGAGCCCTTTGAGCTCCTGTACACCGACTTCACCCTCCTGCCCTACCGGGGAGGGAAGGCCTGGTTCGTACCCATCCTAGACCACAGGACGCGGACGGTGGTGGCCTGGGGTTTAGGGCCTTCTCCCTCGGCGGAGCTGGCTCTGGAGGCGTGGGAGGAGGCCAAGACCTTTCTCCAGGCCCAGGTGGGGAGGCTCCCCAGGGCCCTGGTGCACCACGACCAGGGGGGACCTTTCCTGAGCCACGACTGGGTGGGGACGCTTCTTCTCAGGGACGGGCAGCGGCTTTCCTACAGCCTGATGGGGGCTAAAGGAAATCCCACGATGGAGAGCTTTTTTGCCCGGTTCAAGGGGGAGGGGGGAGACCAGTTTTTGGAGGCCAGAAGCCTTGGGGAGCTAAAGGAGGTGGTGAAGGAGCGCCTACGCTACTACCACGAGAGCCGGTTGCACTCGGGGCTCGGTTATCGGACGCCGAGGGAGGTGATGGAGGAGGCGCTGGGGCAAAGCACACAGGACATCACATGGGAGGCAGGGTGAAAGTGTCTAAGTTTAGGGGGCTGGATCAAGGGGAGATTTACCACGAAACGGAGATGTGGGTAAAGTCCTGCTTGTACAGCTTGGCCGAGTGTGGGCGGGACAAAAGTCCCGTAAAAGGGGTACACTAAAACTGAACTCAGTATGGAGCCCGATTGGAAAGCCCTCCTCCGGATCCTCCGGGCCCACTCCGCCACCTTCTACCTGGGAAGCCTCCTCTTCCCCAAGGAGGCCCGCAAGGGGGCCTGGGCGGTCTACGCCGCCTGCCGCCTGGGGGACGAGGCGGTGGACGGGGAGGGCGGGGGCCCCAAGGCCCTAGAGGCCTGGTGGGCGGGGGTGGAGCGGGCCTACCGGGGGAGGCCCCTCGCCGAGTGGGAGAAGGGCCTCGCCTGGGCCCTGGAGCGCTGGGACATCCCCTTTGAGGCCTTCGCCCACATGCGGGAGGGCTTCCAAACCGACCTCGGCCCCGTGCGGCTCAGGACAGAGGAAGAGCTCCTCCGCTACTGCTACCAGGTGGCGGGCACCGTGGGGCGGATGATGGCCCCCATCGCCGGGGGGAATGGGGAGGCGGAGGCCCGGGCGGTCCAGCTGGGCCAGGCCCTGCAGCTCACCAACATCCTCCGGGACGTGGGGGAGGACCTGAGGCGGGACCGGGTCTACCTGCCCATGGAGCTCCTGGAAGCCTACGGGGTGCGCCTGAGCGACCTTATGGCGGGGCGCATCACCCCGGAGTACCGCGCCCTCATGGCCCACCTGGAGGGGAAGGCCCGGGCCCTCTACCGGGAGGGGCTTGCGGGCCTGGGCCACCTCAAGGTGGGCCGGGCGGCCATCGCCCTTGCCGCCTTGCAGTACCGGGGGATCCTGGACAAGCTCAGGCTTTCGGGCTACGACAACCTGGGGAGGCGGGCCCACCTCAAGGCCTGGGAAAGGGCCTTCCTCGTGCCCAAGGCCTTCCTTGCCGCCCGCTTTCCCCCAAGCCTGGAGGAAAGCCCCTGATGGGCCCCTTTCTCGTCTGGCACCGGGGCGACCTCCGCCTCCACGACCACCCGGCCCTCCTCGAGGCCCTGGCCCGGGGGCCGGTGGTGGGCCTCGTGGTCCTGGACCCCAACAACCTGAAGACCACCCCGAGGCGGCGGGCCTGGTTCCTGGAGAACGTCCGGGCCCTTAGGGAGGCCTACCGGGCCCGGGGCGGGGCCCTTTGGGTCCTGGAGGGCCTCCCTTGGGAGAAGGTGCCCGAGGCGGCGAGGAGGCTTAAGGCCCAAGGGGTCTACGCCCTGAAGGGCTACACCCCCTACGGCCACCACCGGGACGCCCGGGTGGCCGAGGCCCTTCCCGTCCCCCTCCACCTCCTCCCCGCCCCCCACCTCCTCCCCCCCGACCTCCCCAAGCCCTACCGGGTCTACACCCCCTTTAGCCGCCTCTACCGGGGGGCCGACCCGCCCCTCCCCCCTCCCGAGGCCCTGCCTAAGGGGCCGGAGGAGGGGGAGATCCCCCGGGAAGACCCGGGGCTTCCCCTCCCCGAGCCGGGGGAGGAGGCGGCCTTGAGGCGGCTTTGGGGCTTCCTCGAGGCCAAGCTTCCCCGCTACGCCGAGGAACGGGACCGGCTGGACGGGGAGGGGGGCTCGAGGCTTTCCCCCTACTTCGCCCTGGGGGCCCTCTCCCCGAGGCTTGCCGCCTGGGAGGCTAAGAGGCGGGGCGGGGAGGGGGCGAGGAAGTGGGTGGCCGAGCTCCTTTGGCGGGACTTCTCCTACCACCTCCTCTACCATTTCCCCTGGATGGCGGAAAGGCCCCTGGACCCGAGGTTCCAGGCCTTCCCCTGGGAGGAGGACGAGGCCCTCTTTCAGGCCTGGTACGAGGGGAAGACGGGGGTCCCCCTGGTGGACGCCGCCATGCGGGAGCTCAGGGCCACGGGCTTCCTCTCCAACCGGGCCCGCATGGCCGTGGCCCAGTTCGCGGTGAAGTACCTCCTCCTCCCCTGGAGGAGGGCGGAGGAGGCCTTCCGCCACCTCCTCCTGGACGGGGACCGGGCGGTGAACCTCCAGGGCTGGCAGTGGGCGGGAGGGCTTGGGGTGGACGCCGCCCCCTACTTCCGGGTCTTCAACCTGGTGGCCCAAGGGGAACGGCACGACCCCGAGGGGCGTTGGCTCAAGCGCTGGGCCCCGGAGTACCCCTCCTACGCCCCCAAGGACCCCGTGGTGGACCTGGAGGAGGCGAGGAGGCGCTACCTGCGCCTGGCGAAGGGCCTCCCCCGAGGGTAGGCGGGGGTACACTCCTGGGAGGGGCTTCCCCGGTAGAGTGCGGGCATGTTCAAGGTGAAGGACCCGGAAAAGGCCCTCAAGGCCATCGCCCTCTTCCGCTACGCCCTGGCGGCCCTCTTCCTCCTCCTCGCCCTCTTCCGCCCCGAGAAGCTCCTCTTCGGGGGCCTGGCCCTCCTCGCCCTCCTCATGGCCCGCTCGGGGTACTGCCCCCTGGTGCGCCGTTAAGATGCTCCCATGAAGCGCCTTTCCCTGAGGGAGGTCCAGCCCTACCTAAGAAACCTCCAGCAAGATCCCCTCGCCGTCCTCCTGGAGTGGGGCCGGGCCCACCCCCGGCTCCTCCTTCCCCTGCCGGGCTTCCCCCTGGCCCTGGTCTTTGACCCCGAGGGGGTGGAGGGGGCGCTCCTCGCCGAGGGGACCACCAAGGCCACCTTCCAGTACCGGGCCCTCTCCCGCCTCACGGGAAGGGGCCTCCTCACCGACTGGGGGAAAAGCTGGAAGGAGGCCCGCAAGGCCCTCAAGGACCCCTTCCTGCCCAAGGCGGTCAGGACCTACCGGGAGGCCATGGAGGAGGAGGCCCGGGCCTTCTTCGGGGAGTGGCGGGGGGAGGAGCGGGACCTGGACCGGGAGATGCTCGCCCTCTCCCTACGCCTCCTCGGGCGGGCCCTCTTCGGAAAGCCCCTCTCCCCAAGCCTCGCGGAGCACGCCCTTAAGGCCCTGGACCGGATCATGGCCCAGACCCGAAGCCCCCTGGCCCTCCTGGACCTCCCCGCCGAGGCCCGCTTCCGGAAGGACCGGGCCGCCCTCTACCGCGAGGCGGAGGGGCTCATCGCCCACCCGCCCCTCTCCCACCTCCCCCGGGAACGGGCCTTAAGCGAGGCGGTGACCCTCCTGGTGGCGGGCCACGAGACGGTGGCGAGCGCCCTCACCTGGTCCTTCCTCCTCCTCTCCCACCGCCCCGACTGGCAGGAGAAGGTGGCGGAGGACGGGGCCATGGCCCTCGCCGCCTTCCAGGAGGCCCTGAGGCTCTTCCCCCCCGCCTGGGTCCTCACCCGGAGGCTGGAGAGGCCCCTCCTCCTGGGAAAGGATCGGCTCCCCCCGGGCGCCACCCTGGTCCTCTCCCCTTACGTGACCCAGAGGCTCTACTTCCCCGATGGGGAGGCCTTCCGGCCCGAGCGCTTCCTGGAGGAAAGGGGGACCCCTTCCGGGCGCTACTTCCCCTTCGGCCTGGGGCAGAGGCTCTGCCTGGGGCGGGACTT
The DNA here is from genome assembly GCF_900102145.1 of Thermus arciformis. GTDB lineage: Bacteria > Deinococcota > Deinococci > Deinococcales > Thermaceae > Thermus > Thermus arciformis. The sequence goes on from NZ_FNBC01000019.1 coordinate 17,736, forward strand.
CGCCCTCCTCGAGGGCCCCATCGTCCTGCAGGCCTTCTTCCGCCGCTTCCGCCTAGACCCTCTCCCCTTCCCCCGGGTCCTCGCCCAGGTCACCTTGAGGCCCGAAGGCGGGCTTCCCGCGCGGCCCAAGGAGGAGGTGCGGGCGTGACCTACCTCGCCTTCCACCTCGTCTTCCTCCTCCCGCCCCTCCTCCTCCTCCTGGCCACGGGCCTTCCCCGGCCCCCTAGGCTCTGGGCCTACCTCCTCATGCCCCTCATCGCCCTCCTTTACACCACCCCCTGGGACAACTACCTGGTGTGGAAAGGGGTCTGGGGCTACCCAGAAGGGAGGGTGCTCCTGCGCCTCGGGTACGTGCCCCTGGAGGAGTACCTCTTCTTCCTCCTCCAGCCCCTCCTCACCGGGGCCTTCCTCCACCGGGTGGCAGGGGCGCCGCCTTCGGCGGGGCGGGGCCTCGCCCGGGTGGTGGGGGGCGGGGTGTGGCTCCTCGTGGCCGCCCTGGGGGTCCTCCTCCTCGCCCTCGGGGGGAAGGGGCTTTACCTGGGGCTTATCCTCGCCTACTTCGCCCCCGTCTTCCTCCTGCAGTGGGCCTTCGGGGGAGACCTCCTCTGGGGCTGGCGGCGGGCCCTCCTCCTCGGGGTGGCCTTCCCCACCCTCTACCTCTGGTTCGCCGACGCCTGGGCCATCCGGGAGGGGATCTGGTGGATCTCCCCCCAGTACACCCTAGGCCTCGGGGCCTTCGGGCTTCCCCTGGAGGAGATGGCCTTCTTCCTCTTCACCAACCTGGCCGTGGTCCAGGGCCTCCTCCTCGCCTGGCACCCCGAGGCCCTGAGGCGCCTAAGATAACCCCGTGGCCGACCTCTGGGAACGCCTGAAGGAAAGGCCCACGGGCAAGGCCCTGGGCCTCGTGGTGGAGGCCCTCCTCCTGCGAAGCCTCAAGGGGAGCCTCCGGGGGGTCTACCTGAGGGGGGAGGCGCCCGCGGGCCCCCTGGTCCTCGTCCTGAACCACCACGGCTTCTTTGACGGCCACCTGGCGTGGCTTCTGGGGAAACTCTACCAGAGGCCCCTAAGCCTCCTCGTGGCCGAGGAGAACCTGCGGGCCTTCCCCGTGCTGAAGCTTGTGGGGGCCTTGGAGGCGGGGCGGGTGCGGGAGGCCCTGCGGAGGCTTAAGCGGGGGGAGTGGGTGGCCCTCTTCCCCGAGGGGGCCATGCGCTACCCGGGGCCCCTGGGGCCCCTTCGGGAAGGGGCTTCTTGGCTTGCGGAAAAGGCGGGGGTTCCCCTCCTCCCCGTGGCCTTAAGGGTGGCCCTCCGGGGGTACGAGCACCCCGAGGCCTTCGTCTGGATCGGGAAGCCCATCCCCCCCAAGGAGGCCAGGGCCCTGGGGGGGCTTCTCCAGGGGCTGGACGCCCTCCTCGCCCAAACCCACCCCCGGGAGGTGCCAGAGGGCTTCCGGGAGGTGCTTCGGGGGAAGAGGAGCCTGGAGGAAAGGGTGCTTCCCCTGGTGAGGCTCTTTCGGCCATGACGGGGGACTTCTTCTTCGGGGTCTTCCTTTTCCTCCTCCTGAGGTGGCTCGCCCTCCTCCATAACCTCCTCGCCTTCCCCCGCCTAAGGCCTCGCCCCACGCCCCCGAGGCCCACGGCCTCCATTCTCGTGCCGGCCCGGAACGAGGCGGAAAACCTAAAGAAGACCCTCCCCGCCCTCCTCCGGCAGGGGGCCCTCGAGGTCCTCGTCCTGGACGACCTCTCCGAGGACGGCACCGCCCAGGCCGCCCTGGAGGCGGCGGGGCACCACCCCGCCTTCCGCCTCCTCCGGGGCGCCCCCCTGCCCCCGGGCTGGACGGGGAAGAACTGGGCCTGCTTCCAGCTCGCCCAGGAGGCGCGGGGGGAGGTCTTGGTCTTCACCGACGCCGACGTCCTCTGGGAGGAGGGGGCCTTGGGGGGGCTTCTGGAGGCCCTGGAGGGGAAGGAGATGGTCTCCGCCCTCCCCCGCCAGGAGGTGGGCCTTAGGGAGGGCGCCCTGGTGGCCTTCGTGATGCACGGGCTCCTCTCCTTCCTCCCCCACCCTCTTCTAGAAGGGCTACGGGTGGCGAACGGCCAGGTCCTGGCCTTCCGAAGGGCGGCCTACCTCGCCCTCGGGGGGCACGAAGCGGTGAAGGGGGAGGTCCTGGAGGACGTGGCCCTGGCCCGAAGGGCGCGGACCTACGGCCTCTTCCTGGGCAGGGGGCTTTTCCGGGCGCGGATGTACCGGGGCTACGGGGAGGCGGTGGCGGGCTTCGCGAAGAACTTTCTGGCGGTCCACCTGAAGAACCCCGCCGTCCTCCTGGGCTCGGCCTTTTACCACCTCGCCCTCTACACCCTGCCTTGGCTCTTTGGGCGTTGGGAACTTGGGCTTATGGGCCTTCTGGAGCGGCTTTGGGTGCAGAAGGCCCTCGGGGGGCCCCTCTGGCCCGCCCTCCTCACGCCCCTCGCCCCCCTTCTCCTCCTCCCCGTCTACCTCCTGGCCCTCCTCCCGGGAAGGCGCTGGAAGGGGCGGAAGGTGTGACGCTGGCTGGTCCCCCGGGAAAGGCTGGAGTGGACCCACAGCCTGGTCACTCCCGGGGGCAGCCCCCTGTGTGGGCCAGGCCCAACTCGGCGGGACGGAAAGCCTGGTAGACTCCTCTCCATGCGGGCCATCGTCATCGGAAGCGGGGTGGGAGGGCTCTCGGCGGCCATCCGCCTCGCCGCCATGGGCCTTCAGGTCCTGGTCCTGGAAAAACTGGACGGCCCCGGGGGAAGGGCCTTCGTGCACCGGGCGGGGGGCTTCACCTTTGACATGGGGCCCACGGTGATCACCGTCCCCCCCTTCCTGGAGGACCTCTTCGCCACGAGGCCCGGGGACCCCAGGCTCTACCCCGACTTTCCCCAGGAGGAAGGGCTTAAGCACACGGAGCGCTACGTGAAGCTCGTCCCCCTGGACCCCTTCTACCGCCTCCACTTCCCGGACGGCACCTACTTTGACTACAAGGACGACCCCGCGCACCTGGAGGGGGAGATCGCCCGCCTCGCCCCGGAGGACCTCGAGGGCTACCGCCGCTTTGAGGCCCACGCCAGGGCCCTCTTCCAGAAGGGCTTTTTAGAGCTCGGCTTCACCCACTTCGGAAGCCTCCTGGACCTCCTCAAGGTGGCCCCGGACCTCCTCCGCCTGGACGCGGTGCGGCCCCTTTTTAGCGTGGTCTCCCGCTACTTCAAGAACCCCAAGACCCGGCAGATCTTCTCCTTTGAGCCCCTCCTCATCGGGGGAAACCCCCTCCAGGTGCCCGCCCTCTACGCCATGATCCACTTCGTGGAGCGGCGCTGGGGGGTGCACTTCGCCATGGGGGGGACGGGGGCCTTGGTGCGGGGGCTCGTCCGGAAGCTGGAGGAGCTCGGCGGGCAAATCCGGTACAACGCCCCCGTGCGCCGCATCCTCACCAAGGGGCGGCGCGCCGTGGGGGTGGTCCTCCAAGATGGGGAAAAGATAGAAGCCGACCTCGTGGTCTCCAACGCCGACTACGTCCACACCTACGGCGAGCTCCTCGCCCCCGAGGACCGCACCTGGAACGGCGACTGGCGCCTCAAGCGCACGAGGCTTTCCATGAGCCTCTTCGTGGCCTACTTCGGCTTCAAGGCCCGGGGGGACGAGGGGGAAAGGCTAAAGCACCACAACGTCCTCTTCTCCCACCGCTACGAGGGGCTTCTCCGGGACATCTTCCAGCGGAAGACCCTCCCCGAGGACTTCGCCCACTACCTCCACCTCCCCACCCTCACCGACCCCTCCTTAGCCCCCCCGGGGCACCACGCCGCCTACACCCTGGTCCCCGTGCCCCACAACGGGAGCGGCCTGGACTGGGGGAGGCTTGGCCCCCTCTACCTGGAGAAGGCCCTCCGGTACCTGGACGAGGCGGGGTACCTCCCCGGGCTCATGGACCGCCTGGTCTACACCCACTTCATCACCCCGGACTACTTCCAGTGGGCCCTGAATAGCCACCTGGGCAACGCCTTCGGCCCCGAGCCTGTGCTCTGGCAGACGGCCTCCTTCCGCCCCAAGAACCGCTCCGAGGACGTGAAGGGGCTCTACCTGGTGGGGCAGAGCTACCAGCCGGGGGCGGGGCTCCCCAGCGTGATGATGTCCGCCAAGATGACGGCCCGGCTCATCGCCCACGACCTGGGCCTGGAAAAGGCCCCCAAGGGCCTTGTGGAGGCGCGGGGGTGAACATCCAGGAGAGGAAGCGGAAGCACCTCGAGGCCTGCCTCCGGGAAGAGGTGGCCTACCAGAAGACCACCACGGGCCTCGAGGGCTTCCGCCTCCGCTACCAGGCCCTGGCGGGCCTCGCCCTAGGCGAGGTGGACCTCACCACCCCCTTCCTGGGGAAGACCCTGAAGGCCCCCTTCCTCATCGGGGCCATGACCGGGGGGGAGGAAAACGGGGAGAGGATCAACCTGGCCCTGGCGGAGGCCGCGGAGGCCTTAGGGGTGGGGATGATGCTGGGCTCGGGCAGGATCGTCCTGGAGCGCCCCGAGGCCCTGAGGAGCTTTAGGGTGCGCAAGGTGGCCCCAAAGGCGCTCCTCATCGCCAACCTGGGCCTCGCCCAGCTCAGGCGCTACGGGCGGGACGACCTCCTCCGGCTCGTGGAGGCCCTGGAGGCGGACGCCCTCGCCTTCCACGTGAACCCCCTGCAGGAGGCGGTGCAGCGGGGGGACACGGACTTCCGGGGCCTTTTGGAGAGGCTCGCCGAACTCCTCCCCCTCCCCTTCCCCGTGATGGTGAAGGAGGTGGGGCACGGCCTCTCCCGGGAGGCGGCCTTGGCCCTACGGGACCTCCCCCTGGCGGCGGTGGACGTGGCCGGGGCCGGGGGGACGAGCTGGGCCCGGGTGGAGGAGTGGGTGCGCTTCGGGGAGGTGCGCCACCCGGAGCTCTGCGAGATCGGGATCCCCACAGCGAGGGCCATCCTCGAGGTGCGGGAGGTCCTGCCCCACCTCCCCCTCGTGGCCTCCGGCGGGGTCTACACGGGGACAGACGGGGCCAAGGCCCTGGCCCTGGGGGCGGACCTCCTGGCGGCGGCGCGGCCCCTCCTCAGGCCCGCCCTGGAGGGGGCGGAACGGGTGGCGGCCTGGATTCAGGACTACCTGGAGGAGCTCAGGACCGCCCTCTTCGCCATCGGGGCGAGGAACCCGAGGGAAGCCCGGGGGCGGGTGGAGCGGGTGTAGGAGGATCGGCTTCCGCCACCTCCTGGTGCACGAGTACCTGGACATTGACCGCCGCATCGTCCACCGGGTCCCCCGGGAAAACCTCGAGGCCCTGGGCCGGGTCTTCGCCCGGTTCCTCTAGGCCCCGGGGATGTGCATCAGCGCCCGGGGGTACGGCTCCAGGAGGGCCTGGGCCTCCACGTAGGGCTCGGCGAAGCGCCGGGCCCAGGAGGCGAGGAGGGCCAGGGGGGCCTCGAGGGGCAGGCGCTCCTCGCGGAAGTCCGCAAGGAGGTCCAGGAAGTGGGCCTTCTCCCTTGGGGTGAGGGCCTTCTTGAAGTAGCCGAAGGCGTGGAGGAGGGCGTCGGCCATGGCTCCCAGGCGCCAAAGCCTCTCCGTGGCCCGCAAGAACCCCTCCTCGTAGGCCCCACGGACCTCGGGAAAGGGCCTCCCCTGGGCCTCGGCGAGGAGGCGGCCCAGGGCCCTCGCCTCCTTCTGGCTGTAGGCCAGGAGGAGGAGCTTGTAGCGGGCGTGGAAGGCCATGAGGCCGGGGAGGTCCTCCACCCGCCGAAGCCGGGCCAAGGCGAAGATGCGGGTGAAGAAGTGGGCCCGGATGCGAGGGTTGGTGAGCCTCCCCTCGTCCTCCTTGGGGAGGAGGGGGAAGGCCTCCTCCACCGCCTTGGCGAAAAGCCCGGGGCCTTTCCCCACCACCCCGCCCCCTTCGGCGTGGGCGTAGACCTTGGCGTCCTTCAGGGCGCAGGAGGGGGAGCGGTTCTTGAGGAGGAAGCCCTCCACCTCCCCAAGGCCCTGGAGGAAGCCCAGGCTGAAGGCCCGCATCCTCTCCGTGAGGTCCTCCCCCGTCTTGGGCTGGACCATCCTCGGGCCCTCCTCCCCCCGCACCAGGCGCACCACGGGCCTCGGCACCCCGAGGCCGATCTCCACCTCCGGGCAGACGGGGAGGAAGTCCACGTGCGCCTTCAGGGCCGCCACCACCTTGTCGGGGATGAGCTCCCCCGAGTAGCGCACCGCGGCGAAGCCCAGACAGGCGCTCACCACCAGACGGGGCTTAGGCCAAGGCTCCACCCCTCCATGGTACCCTTCCCACAAGAAAAGGGCCCTCGGAGCCACGGGAAAAACACCCCGCCCTGGCTAAAGCCAGAGCGGGGTCCCCAAGAGGGCTTAGTCAAACTTGTTCTGCTGCAAGACGCTCGCCGTCTGCTGCACGGAGGGGATGGCCCCCGCCACCTTGCGGAGGTTGGCCCGGGTGCCCTTGTACCAGGGGATGGTGGTCTTGGGGTCGGTGTAGCCGGAGACCAGGGAGTTGGAGGTGCCCCGCCAGTGGTACATCACCAGGAAGAGGGTGCCCGGCTTCACCGCGTCCGTGACGTAGACGAGGAAGGTGCCGTTCCCCTCCTCGTTGTAGACCTCCACCAGGTCCCCGGACTGGAGGCCGAGGCGCCTGGCGTCCTCGGGGTTCACCTCCACGTAGGGGAGGGGGAGGGCCAGGGCCTTCTCGGGGAGGCGGCGGTCGTGGTAGGCGGTCTGCCAGATGGTCTGGGCCCGGCCGGTGGTGACCCAGAAGGGGTACTGCCGGGCCTTCTCCCCCTCGAGGTACTTGGCCACCTCCGCGGGGTAGCCTTCCCAGTCGTCGGTGCCGTACCACTTGAACTTGCCGTCAGGGGTGCCGAACTTGTAGGTGTAGCGCCGGACCGTGCCCACGAGCTTCCCCGTCTTGGGGTCGCGGCGCACGGGGGTCTGGATGCCCTTCTGGCCCAGCTCCTTCAGGAGCTTGTAGGTGACCCCCTTGTAGTTCTCGGCCTCCAGCTTGGCCTCGTCCTCCTCGCTCACGCGGTTGTCGCCGAACTCCTCGGCCCCGGCGAGGAAGACGTCCTCGTCCGTCTTCCAGTCCTTGCCGAACTCAAACTTGGCGGCCTCCTGGGCCTTGCCCTCGGCCCGGTAGAGCTCGGCGATCCGCAAGCCCACCAGCTTGAAGATCTCCCAGTCGGGCTTGGCCTCCCCGGGCGGGTCCATGAACTTCTCGTAGAGGCGGAGGAGGCGGCTGTTGCAGTTGATGGAGGTGTCGTTGGCCTCGCCCCAGGCGGCGGCGGGGAGGATGAGGTGGGCGTCCCGGGCCGTCTCGGTCATGTAGATGTCCTGGACCACCATGAAGAGGGCGTCGGGGTCCTGGTAGAGGACGTCCAGGATCTTCTGGGCCCGCTCCCGTATGGTCCCGGGCTCGCCCCCGGCGCCGAGGGCCTTGGTGAGCTTCTCCGTGCGCTCGTGGATGCGCTTGCGGAAGACCTGGTTGTTGGGGGTGGAGAGGTAGGGGTCGTTGGCGATGACCCAGTAGAACTTGCCCTTGCCGTCGGTGAGGAACTTGTCCACGTTGACGGGGGGCCCGCCCCGGTAGATGGAGCCCGGGGTGGGGGCGGGGGGACGGACGTACCCCTCCTGGTGCCCGCCCTGGCGGCCGCAGCCCGTGCCGGGCCGGCCGATGTTGTGGGTGAGGACGGCGAGCTGGACGATGGCCGCTACCTGGTCGTAGTTCTTCATGTTCCAGATGATGCCCTTCTCGTAGATGGTGAGGGTGCGGCGCTTGAACCGGCCCGCCTTGGGCTTGGCGATCCAGTCGGCGGCCTTCTCAATCTCCGCCCGGGAAACCCCGGTGATGCGCTCCGCCTGGGCCATGAACTCGGCGTAGGGCACGGAGAGCTTAAGGCTTTTCGCCTTGTACTCCTCAAAGAGGGCCATGTCCGTGCGGGCCTGGAGGTAGGCCATGTCGTAGTAGCCCTTCTCCCAGACCGCCCGGGCGATGGCGTTGGCCAGGATGTAGTCCGTGCCCAGGTTGGGCCGGAGGAGCATCACCCGGTCCGGGGCCACCTGGGCGGCCACGGTGTAGGAGCTGGTCTTCCTGGGGTCAATGACGATGAGGTAGCCGGGCTCGGCGGGCTCGCCCCGTTCAAAGACCTGCTGCTTCTCCGCCACCGTGGCCCCCTGGATGTTGGGGAGCATGTGCTCCACGTAGAACACCGTGGCCGTCTCGTAGGGGTTCGCCCCCCAGAGGACGATGGTGTCGGCGAGCCGGGCGTCCTCGTAGGTGTAGTTCAGCTCGTGGACGCCCCTCTCCCGGCTTCCCCAGACCTCGGAGTTGTAGGCGGGGCGGTTGTGGATGGCGATGTGCTTCACGGAGAGGGCGGCGAAGAAGAGCTTCCCGGCGCCATAGTTGTCCTCAAAGCCCTGGCCCGAACCCCCGTGGTCGTAGCACTTCACGGCGATGTTGTCGTCGTTGCCGTCCCGGTCCCGGATGCCCTTGATGAGGAGGCCCATGAGGGTCAGGGCGTCCTGCCAGGTGATGGCCTGGAACTGGTCGCCCACCCTGAGGAGGGGGTAGGTGAGCCGGTCCTGGGTGCCCCGGTCTAGGCTCCAGACGGTGAGGGCGTTGGTGCCGCCGCGGATGGAGTAGTCGCCCCGGTTGATGGGGCTGTCCTTGGCGGGGACGATGACCACGTGGTACTGCTGGCCGTCCCTGCCCACGGTGACGGCGTGCATGGTCTCCGTGTAGCTCTGGCCGGCCAGGGGGGGCTGGGGCGTGGAGAGGTCCAGGCCGAAGGCGTTCTGGGAAGGCTTAGGCCCGCCCTGCTCGCCCACCGGCCAGACGTACACCTTATAGCCGCACCCCACGTTGCAGTACTGGCAGACGGTGTTGTAAACCTTGGCGTTCTTGGGTGGGATAGGAAGCTGGTCCCTACGAGGAATGAGCGCCATATCTTAACCTCCTCACACGTTCTTCACGCGGCCCCAGATGAGGCCCGCCACGGCCACGGCGTAGATGTCGCCCTTGCCGTCCACGCGAAGGGGGATCTGGGGGAGCCAGGAGCTGGCCAGGCCCTGGTAGGTCTGGCCCGCCTTGGCAGGGTCAAACATGGAGTAGTGGCAGCGGCAGAGGAAGCGGCCCCCCTCGTACTGGACGGGACAGCCCATGTGGGTGCAGAGGGCGGAGAAGGCCACGATGTCCCGCTCCCGTCCCACCCCGCCGATGGCGGGCCGGCCGAGCTTGACCAGGATGGCCGGGGAGGAGGCGTCGGGGTAGTTGAAGGTGATGGGCTGGCCCGTCTTGACCTGGGAGAGGTTGGCCACCTTCACCGCGGGGTAGGTGAGGCTCGGGGCGTACCCGAGCTGGGCCTTGCCGCCTGCGGCGAAAAGGGCGGTGGCCGCAGCGGTGAGCTGAACAAAACGCCTCCGGCTCAGGGTTTGCGTCATACTTTTGTCCCTCCTTCCTTTGACGGTTTGAACGTTATCATAGCGGATCGGCGTTTGTCAACGGAAACAAAACCTCTCCAAATATACCTCACTAGGGTATACAAAGGAAAACCCTCTTCCCTAGCGGGATGCGGTGCGGGTAGGAGAAAGAGCCATAAGGAGATTTTGAGGTCTACCCGGGGTGGTTCTTAAGAGGTCCGCATGGCATAATGGGGCCGTGCGCGGGAAAGACGTGACTCAAGGCCGCCTCGAGGCCCTGGCCCATCCCGCCAGGGTGGCCATGGTCCGCCTTCTGGCGGAACTCCCCGACGAGCACACCGCCTACGATCCCCGCTGCGGCACGGCCTACGGGGTCTGCTTCTGCCACCTGCAGGAGAAAACAGGCCTCTCCGCCCCCACAGTGAGCCACCACCTGCGGATCCTTCGGGAGGCGGGCCTGGTGGAGGGGGTGCGGGTGGGCCGGTGGACCTACTACCGCCTACGCCCAGGGGCCCTGGAAGCCCTAGCCCACGAGCTCTTGCGCCTGGCCCAGCAGGCGAGGAAAGCCCTGGAAGCCGAAAGGGCGGTCTAGACTCCACCAAGCGGAAGGCTTTTCCCTTACCATGAGGGCGTGGCGGAAATCCGGGTGGGCACCGCCAGCTGGACCGACCCTACCCTCCTCGCCTCCGGCTGGTACCCCCCTGGGGTGAGGAACCACCCGGAAAAGCGCCTCCGCTACTACGCCCAGCACTTTGACACCGTGGAGGTGGACAGCACCTTCTACGCCCTGCCCCGCCTCGAGGTGGTGGAGAAGTGGGCGGAAAGGACCCCCGAAGGCTTCCTCTTCCACGTCAAGGCCTTCTCCGCCTTCACCGGGCACGGGCTGGAGGCGGACGCCCTCCCCAAGGACCTCAAGGCCCTCCTGCCCCGCCAGGAGGGGCACCTGGCGCAGCGGGAGGTGCCCGAGGAAGTGGTGGAGGAGGCCTGGCGGCGCTTCTTCGGGGCGCTAAAGCCCCTGGAAATGGCGGGGAAGCTTGGCTACCTCCACTTCGGCCTTCCCCCCTGGACCGAGCCCAAGCCCAGGAGCTTCCGCTACCTGGAGCGCCTGGCGGAGAGGACCCAGGGGTACCTGGTGGCGGTGGAGTTCCGCAACCCCAAGTGGTACACCGCCTGGGGCTTCGTGAAGCGGGAGCTAAAGCGGCTTGGCCTCGTCCACGTGAGCGTGGACGCCCCGCCCCACCCCGAGGCCCCGCCCAGGGTCTTAGAGCCCACCCACCCCGTGGCCGTCCTCCGCTGCCACGGGAGGAACGCCGAGGCCTGGAAGGGCCCCCACACGAAGCCCTACGAGCGCTTCAACTGGCGCTACTCCGAGGAGGAGCTTTTGGACCTGGCGGAGGCCACCCGCACCCTGGCCGCGCAGGCGGAAAGGGTCTTCGTCATCTTCAACAACAACTACGGCACCCAAGGGGTGGAGGCCGCTTTGGGACTCAAGCGCCTTCTGGGTCTTGGGAAGCCTCCCTGGACCGAAGGGCCGTTTTATTAGACCAAGTACAGGACATTTGTCCTCTGAACCACTACTTAGACTTCTTTATCGTATGGAGCTGGGTTTGCTTTCGGAAAAAGGAAACTTTTCCAGGGAAAATGATCCCTTTATCTGGGATCCAATGAAGGAAAGTCTAGAAGGGGCTTGCAAGCGGCTTCTTGCCCTTTACGACCGCGTTCTTCTTTTGATGACCCGCCCCCCCTTCGGCGCCCACCTGGCCCTGGCGGAAGCCCTTCGGGAACGGTACCCAGGACGCCTCCTCCTCCACGCCACCCCCCTCTTCGGCCCGGGGCTCCAGGCCCTGCACGAACGGGCCGAGGAGCTCCTCGGCAAGGCGGAGCCGGAAGACGTGCTCGCCGAGCTACGGCGAATGGAACGGGAAGGCCGCCTATACCTGGCCTCCGCCGATCCCGAGGCCCTAGGACGCCAAGGCTGGCTTCCCCCGGGAGGAAAGTTGGTCATGCGCCTGGGCTTCCACGCCCTCTTCGCCCTAGAAGGCGAGCGCTTCCGCCTACCCCCCTTGCCCGTGCCGGAAGGCCAGGTTCCCGCCGCCTTCGCGGAGTTCTGGGGGCGGGCCTTCGCCGGAAGACCCGTCCGGGCCTACCTCAATCTGGGCAAGGCCACACCCCCCTCCTGGCGAAGGGCCTTGGAGGAGGGACTCAAGGCCCACCTTGCCCTGCAGAAGGCGCGCCTCTCTCCCATGCCCCAGGACCTACAGGAACGGATCGGGGCGAAGAGCCTCCTGGGGTTCGCCTATCCGCTTTAGGGGAGAAGGTCCAAAAGCCCCCCGTAGAGGGTGAAGGCCTTGAGCTCGTCCACCTCCTCCCCGTTCCACACGAAGGCCACGCAGTAGCGGCTTTCGCCGCGGGAAAGGCTATGGACCAGGCTCAGCACCCCGGGCCTAAAGCCCCCCTTGTAGGCCACCCGGTCCCAGCGGAAGGCGGCCACCCCGGGGTTGATGCCCATGAGGGGAAGGTCCGCCACCTTCCCCATCCAGCGGCAGAGCTCCCTCGGGGTAAAGCGCCAGTCCGTCTCGGGCGGCCAGTCCCCAGGGTCTAAGGGCAGGTCCGTCACCGAGGGGAGGCCTCGGGCCCTCAGGGCCTCCAGGGCCTGGCGCTTGGCCTCTAGGTCCCCGTGGCGGAAGGCCGCCAAGAGGTCCCGGTTTCCCCGGGCGGCGAGGCCGAAGGCCTCCCTGGTGGTGAGGAAGGGGCGGTTGCGGGGGGAGAGGGCCTCGAGGCGCTCCCGCCCGAGGAGGGCAATGAGGGCGTCCGCGGCGGTGTTGTCGGAGAGGGAGATCATGAAGGCCGCCAGGGTGTGGAGGGTCAAGGGGCTTCCTTCCGGCCAACTCTGGAGCAAACCGGAAGGCAGGCTCTTCCACACCTCCTCCAGGCGGACCACCTCGTCCCACGCCCGCCTTCCCGCCTCCACCTCCTCGCGCAAGGCGGCGAGGACCAGAAGCTTGAAGGCCGAGGCCACGGCCAAAGGCGTGTCCTCCTCCAGGGCCAAGACGGGCCTCCCGTCCCGCTCCACCCATAGCCCCACCCGCCCCGGGAGGGCCCGGAAGGCCTCCATGGCCCCCTCGAGGCTTCCCAGCTTGGCTATGGGGGGCTCAAAGAAGAGGCCCGCGATGCGCCCTTCCCGGTCCAGGCTGATGCGGGCGGGCACGTACCCCCGCTCAAGCTCCAAGAGGTACCTCTCCGGATCCAGGAGCTGCACCCCTTTGAGCTCTCCTAGATTGGCCTTCAGCTGGGCCACGATGGCCGCCACCTGGGCCGCGGGCACCTGGGCGAGGAAGCCCGGAGCAAAGGCCTCCTCGCGGACCTCCTCCGTAAAGAGGCGGAGGAGCACCTCCGCCCCCCGTTCCAGCCTCCCCCCCATGGGGTCCCCAAGCCCCTCCGCCCCGCCGAACCCGCCCAGGAGGGCGAGTAGCCCCAAGAAAAACCCCTTCGCCTTCATGGCTCCAAACTACCACGCCAAGGCGAGCCCCTCGGCCCGGGGGTCGCTCGCCCCCACGAGGGCCTCCCCCAGGCGGAAGACCGCCTGCCCCCGCCCGAAGAGGCCGTACTCCGCCTCGTAGCGCACCCTATGCCCGAGGTCCTTGAGGAAAAGCGCCGTGGCCTGGGGGATGCCGGGCTCAAAGAGCACCTCGTCCCCCGGCACCACCTGCCAGCGGGGCCGGTCCAGGGCCGCCTGGGGGTTCAGGCCGAAGTCCGCCAGGCCCACCACCACCTGGACGTGCCCCTGGGGCTGCATGAACCCCCCCATGACCCCAAAGGGCCCAAGGGGCTTCCCCTCCCGGGTGAGGAAGCCCGGGATGATGGTGTGGAAGGGCCGCTTTCCCGGACCCACCCGGTTCGGGTGCCCCTCCTCCAGGGAAAACCCCAGGCCCCGGTTGTGCAGGGCGATCCCCGTTCCCGGCACCAAAACCCCGGAGCCGAACCCCTGGTAGTTGGACTGGATGAGGGAGACCATCACCTCCCCGTCCGCCGCCGCGAGGTAGACCGTGCCCTCGGGGCGGAGGCCGGGAAGGACCCGGGGAAGGGCCCTTTCCCCGATGAGCCTCCGCCTTTCCGCCGCGTAGGCCTTGGAGAGGAAGGCCTCGGGGGCGAGCTCCATGTGCCGCGGGTCGGCCACGAAGCGGTAGGTGTCCGCCAAAGCGAGGCGCATGGCCTCAATCTGGACGTGGTAGCTCCAAGGGTCCTCCGGCCTCAGGTCAAACCCCTCCAGAAGGTTCAGGGCGAGGAGGACCGCCACCCCCTGGCCGTTTGGGGGAAGCTCCCAGACGGTGAGCCCCTTGTACTCCGTGGAAAGGGGCGTCACCCACTCCGGGGCGTGGGCCTCGAGGTCCTCCCGGGTAAGGAGCCCCCCCGTGGCCTCGCTGAAGCGGAGGAGGGCCTCGGCCAGGGCCCCCCGGTAAAGGCTTTCCCCGTAGGACTCGGCGATCTCCTTAAGGGTCTTGGCGTGGAGGGGGCTTCGCCACACCTCTCCCGCCCTTGGGGCCCTCCCCCCGGGGAAGAAGACCTCCTTGAAGGGCCCAAACTCCGGCCCCTCCAGGGGGAGGAAGACGCCTTCTGCCCGCCGCCAGCTCCTCGCCGTCTCCGGCCCCACGGGGAAGCCTTCCTCGGCGTAACGGATGGCGGGGGCGAGGACCTCGGCGAAGGGAAGCCTGCCCCAGCGCTCGTGCAGGGCCCGCCACCCCGAGACCGCCCCCGGCACGGTCACGGGAAGCCACCCCCGCTCCGGCATCCTCCCGGGAAGCCTCTCCGGGGTGAGGGCCATGGGGCTTTTCCCGGAGGCGTTCAGGCCGTGGAGGGCTCCGTCCCACACCAGGGCGAAGAGGTCCCCCCCGATCCCGTTGGAGGTGGGCTCCACCACGGTGAGGCAGGCGGCCATGGCAATAGCGGCGTCCACGGCGCTTCCTCCCTTTTGGAGCATCTCCATCCCCGCCAAAGCGGCAAGGGGCTGGCTCGTGGCCACCGCGCCCCGCCTTCCCAAGACCACGTGGCGGCGGGAGGGGTAGGGGTAGTGGGTGAGGTCCATGCTTCCATGCTACCTTTAGGGGGATGGCGAGGCCGCCCCTCACCGAGGCCCAGGAGGATTACCTAAAGCACCTCTTTCTTCTGGAGGAGGCCCTCGGGGGGCCCGTCCCCACGCAGGCCCTGGCGGAGCGCCTCTCGGTCAAGCCGCCCTCCGTGACGGAGATGCTGAAGAAGCTCAAGGCCCTGGGCCTCCTGGAGCACGAGCCCTACCGGGGGGCCCGGCTCACGGAGCGGGGGAGGAAGGTGGCCCTCGAGGTCCTGCGCCACCACCGCCTCCTCGAGGCCTACCTCCACCAGGCCCTGGGCTACGGCTGGGAGGAGGTCCACCAGGAGGCGGAAAGGCTGGAGCACGTGATCAGCGAGGACCTGGAGGAAAGGATTGCCGAGTACCTGGGCCACCCCCCCTTTGACCCCCACGGGGACCCCATCCCCACCAAGGACCTGACCCTCCCCTCCTCCAAGGCCCTCCCCCTCACCGAAGCCCCCCTGGGGCGGGCCCGGGTGGCCCGCGCCCTGGCCCAGGACCGGGGCACCCTGAACCTCCTCGCCCGGCTCGGCCTGGTGCCGGGAAAGCCCCTCCGGATCCTGGAGAAGGGCGAGGGGGTGCGGGTGGAGGTGGAGGGGGAGGTCTACCTCCTGCCCCGGGCCCTCGCCCAGGCGGTGGGGGTGGAGCCTTTAGGCTAGGGGCATGCGCCTCGTGGACCTGAGGAGCGACACCCTCACCCGCCCCACCCCGGCCATGCGCAAGGCCATGGCGGAGGCGGAGGTGGGGGACGACGTCTACGGGGAGGATCCCACGGTGAGCCGCCTGCAGGCCATGGCGGCGGAGATGCTGGGCGCAGAGGCCGCCCTTTTCTTCCCCACGGGCACCATGGCCAACCAGGTGGCCCTCCTTCACTCCAGCCCCAGGTAGACCAGGGTGCGGAAGGCGTGCTGGAGCCTCGCCCCAAGCCGGGAGTGGAGGCCCCTTTCCGGCTCCAGGACGGAGAGGAGGTTCGGGGCCTGAGCGAGGTAGAGGGCGGTGACCTCCTGGAGGGGGTCCACGAAGAAGAAGGTCCCGCCGAAACCCGCCCAGGTCCACTCCCCCAGAGAGCCCGGGGAGTAGCCCATGGGCTCCACCCGCACCGCCACCCCTAAACCGAAGCTGTACCCGGGCCCGGGCAGGTACTCGGGCCCCCGCTTGAGGGCCTCGGGGTAGAGGCTTCCCAGGTGGTCCTGGACCATGAAGCCCGCCATGGTGGGGGAAAGCAGGCCCCGGCCCAGGCGAAGGGCCTCGAGGAAGGCGAGGTAGTCCGCCGCGGTGCCCACGCCCCCCATCCCCCCGGCGTACCGGGGCGGGGGAGCCTCCACGGGAAGGAGGACGATCCTCCGGCCCGTCTCCGGGTCCTTGGGGAAGGGCTGGGCCAGCCGGGCGGGGTCCTTGGCCTGGAAGCCCGAGTCCTTCATGCCCAGGGGGCGGAAAAGCCTCTCCTCCAAAAGCTCCGCCAGGCTCCGCCCCGCCAAAGCCTCCAGGAGGTGACCGAGGAGGTCGGTGGAAAGCCCGTACTCAAAGGCCTCCCCGGGCTGGAAGCGCAAAGGCAGGGCGGCGAGGCGCTGCAAAAAGGCCTCCCGGCTCAGGTCAAACCGGTCCACCCCGGCCTCGAGGTAAAGGCGCTTCACCGGGGAGCGGAAGAAGACCCCGTAGGTGAGCCCCGCGGTGTGGCGGAGGAGGTCGTAGACGGTGAGGGGGCGCTTCAGGGGCTCCAAAATCACCTCCTCCCCTACCTCCCGCCCCACCCGGAGCCCGGAAAACCCCGGGAGGTACTTCTCCACGGGGTCCAAGAGGGAGAGGGCCCCCTCCTCCACAAAGCCCAGGGCCAGGGCGGAGACCCAAGGCTTGGTCATGGAGTAGAGGCGGAAGAGGGCGTCCTCCCGCATGGGGAGGCCCTTTTCCGGGTCCAAAAAGCCGTAGACCCCCTGGAAGACCACCTCCCCTCCCCGGGCCACGAGGACCACGGCCCCGGGGAGAAGGCCCTCCTCCACCAGGCGCCGGAAGTAGGCGTCAAGCCTCCGGAAGTCCATCACCACCCCTCAGGAACGGGCCTCCTCGGGCTTAGGAGGAGCCAGAGGGCGAGGAGGAGAAGCGCCAAGGGCAAAAGCCACTTCACGAAGAAGCCCAAAAGGCCAAGGACAGCCCCCAAAAGGGCGAGGAAGAGGCCCACGGGAAGGGCCAAGACGGCGAGGAGGAGGGCCAAAAGGGCGAGGACCAGGGCCACGAAGGGGCCCAGGAGAAACCAGGCGAGGACGAGCCCCAAAAGGAGAAGGACCCAGCCTAGGACCCGCATGCCTCAAGCCTACACCCTCTTCTGCCTCCGATGCCCGAAGAAGGCTAGGCCTTTTCGGGGCCCCCATGCGGGCTTGGGCCCGCATGGGGTGCTCTTAGGCCGAGGCCGCCCCAATGGTCCTCCCCCCGTCCACGAAGAGGACCTGGCCGGTGATGAAGCTGGACTCGTCGGAGACCAGAAAAAGGGCGGCGTAGGCCACCTCCAAGGGCTTCCCCGCCCGGCCCAAAGGCGTGGCGGCGATGGCCTTCTCCCGCACCTTCTCCGGCACCTTGGCCGTCATCCGCGTCTCAATGAACCCCGGGGCCAGGGCGTTCACCCGGATCCCCCACCGCCCAAGCTCCAGGGCCAAGGTCCGGGTAAGCCCCACCACCCCCGCCTTGGAGGCGGCGTAGTTCGCCTGCCCCAGGTTCCCGAGGTACACCCGGCTTGCGGTGAGGACGATGCTCCCAGGGTTTTTCTCCCGCATGGCCTCCGAGGCCGCCTTGGCCACCAGGAAGCTTCCCGTGAGGTTCACCCGGAGGACGAGCTCCCAGTCCTCCAGGGGCATCTTCCAGTGGAAGTTGTCCCGGGTGATCCCGGCGTAGTGCACCACCCCGTCCAGCCGGCCCAGGTGGGCCAGGGCCTCGGCAAACCCCCGCTCCACGGAGGCGGGGTCGGCCACGTCCATCACCACCGGGTGGGCCCCCACGCTTTCCGCCGCCTCCCTTAAGGGGCCTTCTTCCACGTCGCAGGCCACGAGCCTCGCCCCTTCCTTGGCGAAGAGCTCCAGCGTGGCCCGGCCAATGCCGTGGGCCGCCCCCGTGATGAGCACCGCCTTGTCCTTGAGCCGCATCCCGCACCCCCTAGACGACCAACCGGTCGGTAAGCCCACCCTACTCCCGGCCCCGGGGGCCCGTCAAGGGCCAGGCGTAGTAGGGGGTCTCCACGAACTCGGGGGGGCCTCCCAGGTAGACCCGAAGCCCGGGCAGGACCAGGGTCTCCCCCTCCCACTCAAAGGCCAGGGGGTCCACCTCCAGGGGGTAGTGGAGGACGGCCTCCCTCGGAAGGCCAAGCCTCAGCCACTCGGGCGGGGAGACCCGCCCCACGAGGAGGTAGCGGGCCCGCCGCGGCCCCCCCTCGGTGTAGAGGAGGACCTCCTCCCCCAGGTCCAGGAGGAAGGCCCGCCGCCTTACGAAGAGCCTGGCCCTACGGGTCCAGGTAGACATGGGGCCTCTCCCCCAGGCGGACGACCCGGACCCCCGGCCCGTAGAGCCGGGCGAGGAGGGGTTCCTGCAGGACCGCTTCAGGCCTCCCCTCCGCCACCACCCTTCCCCCTTCCAGCACCGCCACCCGGTGGGCGAGGGCCGCCTGGTTGGGGTCGTGGAGGACGGAAAGCACCCCGAGGCCCATCCCGGCAAGCCGCCTCAAAAGCCCCACCACCGCCCCCTGGTGCTCCAGGTCCAAGAAGGTGGTGGGCTCGTCCAGGAGGAGGTACCTGGGCCTCCCCGCCAGGGCCCGGGCCAGGAGGACCCGCTGCCTCTCCCCGCCCGAGAGGGTGCCGAGGAGCCTCCCCCGAAAAGCGGAAGCCCCGGTGACCTCGAGGGCCCAGTCCACCGCCTCCCGGTCCTCCCGCCCCTCCCGCCCCCAAAGCCCGAGGTGGGGAAGCCTCCCCAGGCGCACCACCTCCTCCACCAAAAGCCCCTCGGGGTAGGGGCCGCCCTGGGGGAGGTAGGCGAGGAGGCGGCCCCGCCCGTAGCTGCCGTGGACCCTAAGGGGCCTCCCCTCCAAAAGCACCTCTCCCCGCCTGGGCCTGAGGAGGCCCGCCATCGCCTTCAGGAGGGTGGTCTTCCCCGAGCCGTTGGGCCCGAGGAGGGCGAGCCACTCCCCCGGGCGCAGGAGGAGGTCCACGCCCTTTAGGGCGAAGGGCCCCACAATTCCCCTGGCCTCAAGCCCGCCCACGCCGCCTCCACATGAGGTAGAGGAAGAAGGGCCCCCCGAGGAGGGTGGTGACCACGCCCACGGGAAGCTCCGCGGGCCGGGCGAGGGTGCGGGCGAGGAGGTCGGCCAGGGCGAGGAGGGCCCCGCCCCCCAGGGCGCTGGCCGGGAGGAGGAGGCGGTAGTCCTCCCCCAGAAGCCGCCTCAGCATGTGGGGCACCACCAGGCCCACGAAGCCGATGATCCCCGCCTGGGCCACGGCGGAGGCGGTGAGGAGGCTCGCCGCCCCGAGGAGGAGAAGCTTTAGGCCCTCCAAGGGAAGCCCGAGGCTTTTCGCCGTCTCCTCCCCAAGCTGCAAGGCGTTGAGGACCCTTCCCAGGAGGAAAAGGGGAGGCAGGGCGAGGAGGAGGGCCAGGGCCAAGGCCCGCACCCCCGCCCAGCCCACGAAGGCCAGGTTGCCCAGGGTGTAGGCGAAGACGGCCCGCACCCGGTCGGCGTCCTGCATCATCAGGTAGGTGGTGAGCCCGGTGAGGACGCTCCCCACCACCACCCCGGCGAGCACGAGCTCCCCCGTGCGGGCCACCCCCCCCGCCAGGACCAGGGTGAGGAGGGTGGCCAAAAGGGCCCCAAGGAAGCCGAAGAAGGTGGCGGAGAAGGGGAGGTGCTGGAAGACGGCGTGCTGGGCGAAGGCGGGGGAAAGCCCCCCCAAGAGGACGGCGAAGAGGGTCACGGCGAAGGCCGCCCCCGAGGCGGAGCCCATGAGGTAGGGGTCGGCCAGGGGGTTGCGGAAGAGCCCCTGGAAGGCGGCCCCCGAGACCGCCAAGGCCCCCCCCACCAACATCCCCCCCAGGACCCGGGGCAGGCGGAGCTCGGTGACGATGGGGTTTTCCTCCAGGCCCAGGAGGGCCCGGACCACCGCCTCCGGGGGCAGGGCCACCGCCCCGAAGGCGAGGCCCAGGACCAAGGCCCCGAGGAGGAGGAAGAGGAGCCAGGCGAAGACCAGGCCCCGCCTTACGGCCAGGGGAAGGCTTAGGGTCATGGCCTGCCGTGGAAGCAGTCCACGAGGAGCCTCAGGCCCTGGGCCACCCGGGGGCCGGGGCGGGAGAGGAGGCTGTCCTCGCCCCCGGTGTAGACGCAGATCCGGCCCGCGCGCACCGCCCGGACCCGGTCCCAGCCGGGGCGCTTGCGGATGGTCTCCAGGGCGTTCGGGTAGGTGGCCACGATGACCTCGGGGTCCTTCTCCACCACGAACTCGGGGGCGATCTTGGGGAAGAGGCCGAGCTCCTTGGGGACGATGTTCACCCCCCGGGCCTTTTGGATGAGAACCCCGATGAAGCTCTCGGGGCCCACGGTGTAGGGGGTGGGGTCAATCTCGTAGTAGACCCGGGGGCGGGACTTGGCCTTGGCCGCCCGGGCCTCCTCCTGGTAGACCTCCTTCTGGATCTGGGCCACGAGCCGCTCGGCCTGGGCCTCGAGGCCAAGAAGCCTCCCCAGGGTGCGGACGGTGCGGAAGATGTCCTCGTAGGTCTCCGTCCTCACGGCGTAGACCGTAAGCCCCGCCCTTTCCAGGGTCTCGTAGAGCCTCCCGTACTTGGAGACCAGGACCAGGTCGGGCTTGAGGGAGACGATGAGCTCGGGGTTGGGGTTGTAGAGGCCGCCCGCCTTGGGAAGCTTTTTGACGCTTTCCGGCCAGTCGGAGTAGTCGTCCGTGGCCACGATGCGGTCGCAGGCCCCCAGGGCGCAGACCGTCTCCGTGACCGAGGGCAGCATGGTGACGATGCGCTTGGGCGGGGCCTTGAGGGTGACCGTGCGCCCCAGGTCGTCCTGCAGGGTGAGGGGAAAGGCGAAGGCCAAGGCCAGTAGAAGCGAGAGCGCCGCCAAGAGTCTTTTCATGCCTACCTCCCTAAGGCCGCTAGGGCCAGGCCCGGGGGAGGTAGGGAAAAACCCCTGCCGGGAGGCAGGGGCTAAAGGCAAACGCCGTTTATCCCCCACTTCTCCCCCATCCGCGTGAGGTGCCCGCCCCGGGGAAGGGCGGACGGCCCTGGCAGGCATTCGGGCTTCCGGCCTACGACGAAGGGCGTGACGCGCGACCGGTTACCGTTGCGGGACAGCGCCGGACTTGCACCGGACTTCCCCACTTTAAGCCTGGACTACGCGCCCAGGCACCAGGGCAACGGGACCTGGCTTTGGGGCCCTAGCGGGCCTTAGCCCTAAGGCTAAGGCCCGGGGAAGGTTCTGGCAAGGGGGCTTGACAAGGAAGGCCCGGGGTGGTTTCTTAGTCCTGAGAACGAACTAATGGGGGCGAGGGTGCGCAAGGGAGACACGCAAGAAATCCGCAGGCTGAACCGCCGGGCCATCCTGGAGCACCTGCGCCAAGGCCCCCTGACCCGCGCGGAGCTCTCCCGGCGCACCGGCCTGGCCAAAAGCGCCATAAGCCGCTTGGTGGACGAGCTTTTGCAGGAAGGCCTCTTGGAGGAAGGGGCCTTCACCTCTCCCCCCCTGGGGCGGCCCGGCACCCTCCTGCACCTCCGGCCCCGGGCCCGCTTCGCCCTGGGGGCGGAGCTGGGCGTGGAGGGGACCGTCCTCCTCGCCCTGGACTGGCGCGGGGAGGTCCTCTGGGCCCGGGAGTGGCGGCATGACCCCCACGCCGGACCCGAGGAGCGGCTAGACCGGCTCCGGCAGGAGGTCTTGCCCCGGGCTACGGGGGCCTTGGGCCTGGGCTTCACCCTGCCCGGGGTGGTGGGAGACCGCCTCCTCCTGGCCCCGAACCTGGGTTGGCGGGACCTGGACCTCAGGCCCCTCCTCTCCGGTTTCCCCCTAGCCGTGGCCATGGAAAACGACGCCAAGGCCTCGGCCCTTTCCGAGGTCTTCTTCCACGGGGAGGCCAACCTGGCCTACGTGGTGCTGAGCACCGGGCTAGGGGTTGGGGTGGTGGCAGAAGGCCGCCTCCTGCGGGGGGCCAACGGGGCGGCGGGGGAGCTCGGCCACTGGCTGGGCCCGGGGGAAAGGGCCTGCGCCTGTGGCCGCGTGGGGTGCCTGGAAACGGCCCTGGGCCTGGGCACCCTCCTGGCCCACCACCAGGCCCTGGGGGGGAGGGCGGAGGACCTCGAGGCCCTCCTCCACCTGGCCCGGCAAGGGGACCCCCTTGCCTTACAGGCCCTCGCCCACCTGGGAGAGGCCCTGGGCCGCTTCCTGGCCAACCTCGCCGTGGCCTACGACCCTGCCCTGGTGGTGGTGGGGGGCAAGGCGGCGGAGTTTTTCCCTTTCCTGGAGGCTTCCCTGCGCCGGTCCCTGGAAGCCCACGCCTTCGTGGAGGCCCACCGAGCCCTTCCCGTGCGCCCCTCGGTCTACGGGCACCTGGCCCCGGCGGTGGGCGGGGCCAGCCTCTTCCTGGCGCGGTTTCTTGAGCTGGGCGGCCTGTGGGCGGAAAGCCCACGTCGCAATGGAGGTAGGTATGAGGAAGTGGCTTTTGGCGATCGGCGTGGCCTTGGGGCTTAGCGCCCTGGCCCAGACGGGCAAGCTGGAGATCTTCTCCTGGTGGGCGGGGGACGAGGGGCCGGCCCTCGAGGCCCTCATCAAGCTCTACAAGCAGAAGTACCCCGGGGTGGAGGTCATCAACGCCACCGTGACCGGGGGGGCCGGGGTCAACGCCAAGGCGGTCCTGAAGACCCGCATGCTGGGCGGCGACCCGCCGGACACCTTCCAGGTGCACGCGGGGCAGGAACTCATCGGCACCTGGGTGGTGGCGGACCGGATGGAGGACCTCACGGGGCTCTTCCGTCAGGAGGGCTGGCTGCAGGCCTTCCCCAAGGGACTCATTGACCTCCTCTCCTACAAGGGCGGCATCTGGAGCGTCCCCGTGAACATCCACCGCTCCAACGTCATGTGGTACATCCCCGCCAAGCTCCGGGAGTGGGGCGTAACACCCCCCAAGACCTGGGCCGAGTTCCTGGCCACCTGCGAAACCCTGAAGAAGAAGGGCCTCCAGGCTCCTTTGGCCCTGGGGGAGAACTGGACCCAGCAGCACCTCTGGGAGAGCGTGGCCCTGGCCACCTTGGGGCCGGAGGGCTGGAACAACCTCTGGAACGGGAAGCTGAAGTTCACCGACCCCAAGGCGGTGGCCGTTTGGGAAACCTTTGGTAAGGTCCTGGACTGCGCCAACAAGGACGCCGCCGGCCTCTCCTGGCAGCAGGCCGTGGACCGGGTGGTGCAGGGCCAGGCCGCCTTCAACATCATGGGCGACTGGGCCGCGGGCTATATGGCCACCACCTTGAAGCTCCGCCCGGGCACGGACTTCGCCTGGGCCCCTTCCCCCGGCACCTCCGGGGTCTTCATGATGCTCTCCGACTCCTTCGGCCTGCCCAAGGGGGCCAAGAACCGCCAGAACGCCCTTAACTGGCTTAAGCTCGTGGGCTCCAAGGAGGGGCAGGACACCTTCAACCCCCTCAAAGGCTCCATCGCCGCCCGGCTGGACTCCGACCCCGCCAAGTACAACGCCTACGGCCAGTCGGCCATGAAGGACTGGAAGTCCAACCGCATCGTGGGCTCCCTGGTCCACGGGGCGGTGGCGCCCGAGAGCTTCATGAGCCAGTTTGGCACCGTGATGGAAATCTTCCTGCAGAGCAGGAACCCCCAAGCCGCCGCGAACGCCGCCCAGGCCATCGCGAGCCAGGTGGGCTTAGGCCGCTAAGCGCGTGGAACCCGTGGGGGCTAAAGCCCCCACGGGTTTTTCGGAGGAAACGTGCGCGACCGCATCACGGCCTTTTTGGTCCTCCTCCCCTCCTTGGTGGCGGTGGGGGTCTTCGTCTACGGCTTCATCGGGCAAAACCTTTGGGCCTCCCTCACCGACTGGGGGCGAAACCCCGCCCAAGCCCTGGCCCTACGGCCCGAGCTCAAGTTCGTGGGCCTGGAGAACTACCGCGAGCTTTTCACCGGCTTCGTGGACATGCGCTTCCGCCAAAGCGTGGTGAACTTGATCTTCTTCACCCTCTTCTTCATGGCGGGAAGCCTGGGGCTTGGGCTCCTCCTGGCCCTGGCTTTGGACCGAAGCCCGAAGGGGGAAGGGTTCTTCCGCACCGTCTTCCTTTTCCCCATGGCCCTTTCCTTCGTGGTCACGGGGACGATTTGGCGCTGGCTCCTCCAACCCCAAGGGGGGGTGAACGTCTTGCCCACCCTCGTTGGCCTCCCGCCCCTCTCCTTCCCCTGGCTCACCACCCGGGACCAGGTCCTGGTCTTTGACTGGAACGCCCTCCCCTTCTACACCGCCTTGGTGGTGGGCCTCGTCCTCCTCTACCTGGCCTGGCGGGCCCATCGGGAGGGGGAGCCCAAACGCCTCGCCTGGAGCCTCCTCGCCGCGGGGATCCTCTTCCTCTGGGCCTTCACGGTGGGGCGGGGCCTCCACCTTCTCCCCTACCCCGAGCCCCACGGCTTCAGCCTGGCCCTGGTGGGGGTCATCCTGGCGGCGGTGTGGCAGATGTCGGGCTACACCATGGCCCTCTACCTGGCGGGCCTCCGGGGCATCCCCGTGGAGGTGCTGGAGGCCGCCAAGGTGGACGGGGCCAGCGAGTGGCAGACCTACCGCCACGTGATCTTCCCCCTCCTGGCCCCCATCACCCTCTCGGCCATGATCGTCCTCGGGCACATCGCCCTGAAGATCTTTGACCTCATCTTCGCCATGGCGGGGCTGGACTACGCCCCCACGGACGTGCCCGCCATCTACATGTACCTCTTGGCCTTCCGGGGGAACCAGTTCGCCAAGGGCGCCGCCATCGGCCTCCTCCTCCTCCTCCTGGTGGCGGTGGTGGTGGTCCCCTACCTGGCGAGCCAGCTCAGGAAGGAGGTGCGGCGCTGATGGGGCGGGCCCTCCTCTACGCTTTTCTCCTCCTGGCCACCCTCTTTTTCCTCCTGCCGGTGTACCTGGTGGTCCTCACCGCCCTCAAGGAGCCCGCCAAGATCACCCTGGACACCGTGTGGCGCTGGCCGGACCCGGTCTACTGGGAAAGCTTCCGGATCGCCTGGGAGGCCTTCCGGCCCAAGTTCCAAAACTCCCTGGTCCTGGCCCTCACGGCCACGGCCCTCTCCGCCCTGGTGGGGGCGCTAAACGGCTACGTGCTGGCCAAGTGGCCCTTTAGGGGCTCAGGCCTCCTCTTCGCCCTCATGCTCTTCGGCATGTTCATCCCCTACCAGAGCATCCTCATCCCCCTCTTCCAGTTTGTGAAGGCCATCGGGCTTTACGGGACGCTTTGGGGCTTGATCCTGGTCCACGTGGTCTACGGCATCCCCATCGTCACCCTGATTTTCAAAAACTACTACAGCGAAATCCCCGACGAGCTGGTGGAGGCGGCCCGCATTGACGGGGCGGGGTTCTTCGCCATCTTCCGCCACGTGATCCTGCCCCTCTCTGTCCCCGCCTTCGTGGTGGTGGCCATCTGGCAGTTCACGCAGATCTGGAACGAGTTCCTTTTCGCCGTGACCCTCACCCGGCCCGAGAGCCAGCCCATCACCGTGGCCCTGGCCCAGCTTGCGGGAGGCGAGGCGGTGAAGTGGAACCTGCCCATGGCCGGGGCCATCCTGGCCGCCCTGCCCACCCTGTTGGTCTACGTCTTCCTGGGCCGCTACTTCCTGAGGGGGCTCCTCGCCGGGTCCGTCAAGGGCTGATCTGGGCGAGGAGGGCCGCCGCCGCCATCTGGGCTTTCTGGGCAAAGGCCTCGGGGTCCTGGCGGTCCGAAAGGGCTAGGGCCTCGAGGTAGCCCTGAAGGTACTCCTCGGCAATGAGGGCCGTGGCGGTGAAGGCCAGGCGGCGCCAGGCGTCCTCCAAAGCCCGGGCCTCCTCGGGAGGAAGGTGGGCCCGGGCTTTCTCGGACACCTTTTCCGTAACCCAGTTCCACATGGCGGCCATCATGGCGTTGGTCACGCCCCGGCGCACGTGCACCAAGCCCACCAGGGCCTGCCAGGCGAAGTACTGGCCATTGAAGGGGCCCCGGATGGTGCGCAGGTACCAGTCCCTAAGGGTCTTTTCCCGCGCCGGACGTTCCCCTTCCCTAAAGATTTTCCGGGTAGCTGGATGGCCGAAGAGGGTGTCGTAAAACCCCTGGACGAGCTCCTCCGTCCAGGAGGCCATGAGGTCCGCGTGACGGGCCAAAACCTTTCCGTCCTCCAGAGGGCGGAAGCGGGCTTTGGGAGGAAGCTGGTTCCAAATCTCCTGGGCGATCTGGTAGAAGCGGGCGAGGTTCTTCTCCGTCACGTCCTCTAGCATAACCCAAGTTGCTACCCAGCCATCTTCTGGGTCAGGAGACTGATGTTATGGGCCAGGACGAAGGTGAGAACTTTGATGACGAAACCCTCCTGGGTCACGGCGTGGATGCGCCTGGGGAAGAGGTGATGGAGCATGCTCCCCACCGTCTCCACCACCCTCCGCCCCACGATGGCCAGGTACTGCATCCAAGGGAGATACCGCCGGCTGTTCCTCCTGCGGATGACCATGGGAACAACCTCCTGGGCCTCCCGGAGGAGGTCCTCGTACAGATGGCTCTCGTACCCCCGGTCCAGGTAGAGCTCCGCCCCCTCGGGAAGGTCCAGGGGAAGGAGGA
>NZ_FNBC01000025.1 GCF_900102145.1 Thermus arciformis
TCTTGACCGAGGCTTAAGACCGGCAAGGCCCTCTTCCTTGAGGCGTTTCCGCCAGCGGTAATAGGTGGCCCGGCTGATCCCCAAAAGCTCCTGGATCTCGGGCCAGCCCATCCGGTATTTCCTGAGCGCCTCCACCTGTTTGAGCTTCCGTAAGCGGTCCTGAACCGTGGGATCGCCGGCCCCGGCCTCTTGGAGTTCCCGGGCCTTCCGCGCTCCCCGCAAAACCTCTTTGCCAACCGTGGTAAGCTGCATCCGTGGGGACCCCCTCTCTTCTGGAGTGGTCCCCACATTTTTACTCGTCCAGTCTCACATGTGTCTGTCCGGGTTCAGGCTATGCGTCCGGAAAGGCTTCCCGTGGCCCCCGATACCACCCCATGCGGGCTTGCGCCCGCACGGGGGCCCCGGCAAAGGGTCCGCGAGGGGCTTCCTCGGGCTAGCCGGGTGAAGGAAACAGGGAGAGAGGGCATGAGGTGTAGGCTTAGGCCATGCGCGGCCTCCTTTCCCGGCTCATCTTGAACACCCTGGCCCTGTGGCTCGTGAGCCTCCTTTACCCCGGGGTGGCCTTTGCCCCCGGGGCGGGGGTCGTGGACTACCTGGTGGCTGGGGCCATCTGGGGCCTGGCCAACGCCCTTCTCAGGCCCCTCTTCCTCTTCCTCACCCTGCCCCTAAACCTCCTCACCTTCGGGCTTTTCACCTGGGTGGTGAACGGGGCCCTCCTCTACCTGGTGGCCCAGGCCACGGCCCTGGAGGTCCGGGGCTTCCTCGAGGCCCTCCTGGGGGCCTTCCTCCTCTCCTTGGTGAGCCTCTTCCTCAACTGGCTCTTCCGGGATTAGCGGTTTTCCGTCACGTAGCGGGAAAGCTCCTCTATGAGCACCTCCTGCTCGGCGATGATGGCCTTCACCGCGTCCCCGATGGAGATCACCCCCACCACCTTGCCCCCTTCCACCACGGGCAGGTGCCGCACCCGGTGCTCCGTCATCAGGCGCATGGCCTCGGAGAGCTCCGTTTCCGGGGCCACGGTGACCACCTGCCGGGTCATGACCTCCTCCACCCGGGTGTCCTTGGAGAAGCGGCCCAGGAGGACCAGCTTCCTGGCGTAGTCCCGCTCGGAAAAGATCCCGAGAAGCTGGTCGCCCTCCATCACCAAGAGGGCTCCGATGTCGTGCTGGGCAAGCTCTTTGAGGGCCTCCAGCACCGTGGCCTCGGGCGGGATGGCGTAGACCTCCCTGCCCTTGCGGAACAGGACCTGGCGAACGGTCATATGACCCCCTTTCCCTTTAGGGGTTCATTATACCAAAGGCGCCCCGCCTTATCGGACGGTGAGCACCGGCCCCACCGCGTGGCGCACCACGTACTCCGCCGTGCTTCCCAACACGAGCCGCCGCACCGGGGCCCCCAGGGCCAGGAGGTCCGTGGGCTCCTGCAGGGCCAAAAGGTGCTCGGCGGGGTCGCCGGAGAGGGCCAGGGCCTCCACCTGAAGGCCCTGGTCCTTCAGGTAGGCCTCGGCCTCCAAGGCCCAGGAGCCCGCCTGCGTGGGGTCCTCGTGGACGCTCACCACCCGCACCCTAAGCCCCAGGGGCCTCGCCAGGGCGGTCAGGGTGTGCATGGCCCGCACCGCGCTTTCCGAGGCGTTGTACCCCAGAAGGGCCCCTTCCAGCTCCACGGGTTCCATGGGGGCCACCACCACGGGGGTAGGGGAGGCCCGGACCACCCGGTCCACGGTGCTTCCCAGGCCCTGGAAGCCTCCCCCGTGGGCCTCCCCGCTTCGGCCCAGCACCAAAAGGTCCGCCCCCCGGGCGTGGCGCAGGATCGCTTCGTGGGGTAGGCCGGTTTCCAGGATGGCCTCCGCCGTAAGGCCCGCCTCCTGGGCGCTTTTCAGAAGGCGTTCCAGTATGGCCTCGCCCTTGAGGGTAAGGACCCTTTCCAGCTCCTGGCGGTAGACGGGAAGGGGGATGGTGAGGGCTCCCAGGTCCAAGGGCTCGAGGCCCCGCAGGAGGCGGACATCCCGCACATAAAGCAGGATGAGCTTGGCCGAGAGCTTGTAGGCCAGCCACTCCGCCAGCGCCTCCGCTCCCCTGGCCTGGGGCGAGCCGTCCGTGGCGAGGAGGATCCGCATGCCCCCATCTTACGCCCTTTCTCCCCGCCTTCTTCGCCCGGCCAAGCGCCCGCGCGTTGGGGCCTCTGCTTGGGCGCAAGCCCACAGGGGGTAGCGTTACGCCCTCCCAGGCGCCCTTTCCCCCACCCTCCGGGCCAAGGCCCAGGCGGGCAGGATGAGGCTTCCCAGGGCCAAAAGCACGGGGAGCACCCCGAAGGCCTCTATGAGATGGCCGATGGGGGCGTAAAAGAGCCCGGCGAACCCCCAGGTGAAGCCCATGAGGAGGCCGGACACCGTGGCGGTCTGGTTCGGCTCAAGCTCCTGCGCCAGGGCCACGGCCACGGGGATCCCGGCGTTCATCAGGGCCCCGGTGGCGGCCAGGAGGAGGAGGTAGAGGGGGTTTTCCGGGGGGAAGAGGAGAAGCCCCAAGTAAAGGGGAAGCCCGAAGGTGAGGGTGCCCACCAGCACCGCCTTCCGCCCCAGGCGGTCCGAGAGGGTGCCCCCGAGGAAGGTGCCCAAGGTGGCGGAGAAGCTGTAGACGGAAAGGCTGAAGGCGGTGTAGGCGTCCGAAAGCCCCTTCTGCCCGAACCAGTAGGGCAGGGTGGTGGAAAAGCTCATGAAGACCAGGCTCCTCAGGGTGGCCATCCCCCAAAGCCGGGCCACGTCCCCCCGGAAGACCCTCAGGAAGTCCCTCACCCCGGCGGGCTTCCCTCGGCGGCGCACCGGGGGCAGGCGGAGGAGGGCCAAAGCGGGAAGGAGGGCCAAGGGGGTAAGCCAGAAGAGCCCCTTAAGCCCCAAGGCCCCCACGGTGAAGAGGGCCACCAAAGGGCCCAAGGAGAGCCCCAGGTAGCCCGCGGAGCCGAAGAAGGAAAGCCAAAACCCCTTGCGCTCCTTTGGGGCGAACTCCCCCACCAGGCTCGCCCCCGAGGCGTGGAAGAGGGCCGAGCCCAGGCCCGCCAAACCCAGGACCAAAAGGAGGAGCTCAAAGCGGGGCCAAAGGCCCAAAGACCCCATCCCCAGGGCCACCAGGACCGGCCCTAAGGCCGAAAGGAGCCTGCGGTCCATGCGGTCGGCGATGAGGCCGGCGAAGGGCTGCAGGAGGCTTCCTGTGAGGGAGTAGACCGAGACCAAAAGCCCGGCCGTCCCCAGGCCCACGCCGAAGTGGTCCATGAGCTTGGGAAGGAGGGGGGTGAGGAAGTTGCCGAAGAGGTCGTTGACGGTGTGAAGCCAGGCCAGGAGGAGGGGCAGCACCCCTCCATGCTACCCCCCTTCTCGGGAAGGGTGTGTTAGAATCCCCACGTGCTTGGGGCTTTCCGGAGCGCAAAAATGAAGATGGCGCGCCCGAGAGGACTCGAACCTCTGACCTTCGGCTCCGGAGGCCGACGCTCTGTCCAGCTGAGCTACGGGCGCACTCAAGCGGGAGTACTATAGCACGGGAAGAAGGAGGCGGTCAAGTGTTCGGCATCAACAAGAGGCTCATCACCATCCTTTTCGGCTTACTGGCCCTGGCCTTCGCCGTGGGGGCCATCCTCCTCTTCACCCCCCAGGCGGGGCAGGAGGCCCGCGGCAAGCCCGTCCTTTGGGTGAACGGCAAGCCGGTCTACGAGCTGGACCTCCTCAGGCTCCAGGGCAACGACCCCCTCTACGCCGCCAACCCCCAGGGCCTCCTCAAGACCCTAGTGGACACCCACTTCCTGGAGCAGGTAATCCTCACCGAGGCCCTGAAGCAAGACGCCTCCCGGGTGCGGGTGGGGAGCGCCGAGGTGCGCAAGGAGCTGGACCGGATCCGGGAGCAGTTCGGCCTCAAGGACAAGAAGGCCTACGAGCAGTTTCTCAACCAGATCGGCTACACCGACGCCCAGCTCCGGGCGGAGATCAAGGCCCAGCTCCAGATCCAAAAGCGCCTGGACCAAATCCGCTCTGCGGCCAAGCTCACCCCCGAGGAGGTGCGCTTTTACTTTGAGGTCCACCAGGAGGCCTACAAGACCGAGCCCCGGGTTCAGGCTCGCCAGATCGTGGTGGACGACAAGAAGCTGGCCGAGGAGGTCCTTTCCAAGCTCAAGGCGGGGGAGGACTTCGCCGCCTTGGCCAAGCAGTACTCCAAGGTGGGGGCCGAGCAGGGAGGGGCCCTGGGGGCGGGCCCCGGGGAGACGGAGCCCAAGCCGGTGACCAAGGTGGTCTTCCCCGAGAAGGTGGCGGAGGAGGTCTTCGCCCTGAAGGGGCCTGGGCTGGTGGGGCCCGTGGAGGCCTCGGGGCGGTACTACCTGGTGAAGGTGGAGGCCTACCTCCCTCC
Organism: Thermus arciformis; assembly: GCF_900102145.1. Classification (GTDB taxonomy): domain Bacteria; phylum Deinococcota; class Deinococci; order Deinococcales; family Thermaceae; genus Thermus; species Thermus arciformis. The sequence continues at coordinate 4,389 of NZ_FNBC01000025.1, forward strand.
CAAGGTGCCCACCTTTGAGGAGGTGAAGGACCAGGTGGAGAAGGACGCCCAGGCGGCCAAGGGGGATGGGGCCCTGGAGGCCTACCTGGAGGAGCTCCGCAAGAAGGCCCAGGTGCGCTTCGCCGAGGACAGCCCTTACGGCTACAAAAACCCCGTGGTGGCGAAGGTAGACGAGACGGAGATCCTCCTTTCCCAGGTGCTCCAGCCCGTCTTCTCCAACCAGCAGACCCAGGCCCTCATCCAGCAAGGCCTAGGGGAGCTCGCCGTGCAGTTCTTCCTTCCCCAGACCCTGGAAAGCCTCATAGACCGCGAGCTCCTCGTGAAGGCGGTCAAAAGAAGCGGCAAGCCCTTCGTGGGCACGAAGGACGCCATAGCCCAGGCCTACCTCCTCTACGAGACCCGAGACGTCACCGCCACCGAGGCCGAGGCCAAGAAGTACTACGCCGAGAACCCCGCCCTCTTCACCGTTCCCGCAAGCGCCCGGGTGGTGGGGGTGAGCTTCAAGGAGGAGGCCAAGGCCAAGGCCTTCCGCGAGGCGGCCTTGAAGGCTCAGGACCTCGAGGCCCTGGCCAAGGCCCACGGGGGAACGGTCACCGACTACGGCGCCGTCAACCCCAACCAGCTTCCCGCCGTCTTGGACCGCCTGGTCTTCAAGGTGAAGGACACCTTCCCCAAGGGGCCCTTGGGAGAGGTGAGCGAGGTGGTGAAGTTGGAGGACGGCACCTTCGTGGTGCTCCTCATCAAGGACCGCAAGCCCGAGGTCCTGAAGCCCTACGAGGCGGTCAAGGAGGAGGCCCTTGCGGGGGTGGTGGCCAAGAAGCGCCAGGAGAAGGCTCAGACCCTCCTCCAGGCCCTGCGCAAGGAGGCCAAGATAGAAAACCGTCTGAGCCAGGTGCTGGCGGAGCTTACCCCCAAGACGGAGGAGGCCCCCAAGGAGGCTCCCCAGGAAGCGCCCAAGAAGCCCTAGGCTTGCTGCACCAAGACCCGGGGAGGCCGAGCGCCCGCACCGCTTTGGGGCCCCCACCGCGGCTCTGGCCGCGGTGGGGTGCTTAAGATGAGGGCATGGAACCCCGGGACCTCCTCCGCCTCCTCCTCCTCTACTACGAGGCCAAGCCGGACCCGGAAAACCCCTTGGAACGGGTGGCCTTCGGCACCAGCGGCCACCGGGGCTCGAGCCTCAAGGCCACCTTCACCGAGGCCCACGTCCTGGCCATCGCCCAGGCCATCGCCGACCTGAGGGGCTCCTTTGGGGCCACGGGCCCCCTTTTCCTGGCCAAGGACACCCACGCCCTTTCCGAGCCCGCCTGGGCCACGGCCCTGAGCGTCTTCGCCGCCAACGGGATTGAGGTGCGCACCGAGGCGGAAGGGGACCACACCCCCACCCCCTTGGTCTCCTTGGCCATCTTGGAGCACAACGCCCACCACGGGGCCAAGGCGGACGGCGTCCTCCTCACCCCAAGCCACAACCCCCCGGAGGACGGAGGCTTCAAGTACAACCCCCCCACGGGGGGCCCGGCGGACACCCGCGTCACCAAGGCCATTGAGGAAAGGGCCAACGCCCTCCTCCGGGAAGGCCTCAAGGGGGTAAAGCGCCTTCCCCTGAAGGAGGCCCTTTCCCGGGCGAAGCCCTTTGACTACGCCGGGCTTTACGTGGAGAGGGTGGGGGAGGCGGTGGACCTGGAGGCCATCCGCGCCTCGGGCCTCAGGATCGGGGTGGACCCCTTGGGCGGGGCGAGCCTCAGGGTGTGGGAGCGCCTGGCGGAGCGCCACGGCCTCCCGCTGGAGGTCGTGAACCCCACCCTGGACCCCACCTTCCGCTTCATGCCCCCTGACCACGACGGCAAGGTCCGCATGGACTGCTCCAGCCCCTACGCCATGGCGGGCCTCTTAGCCCTCAAGGACCGCTTTGACCTCGCCGTCGGCAACGACCCCGACGCCGACCGCCACGGCATCGTCACCCCCAGGGGCCTCATGAACCCCAACCACTACCTGGCGGCCGCCGTCCACCACCTCTTCACCACCCGGGCCTGGCCGGGGGCCAGGGTGGGCAAAACCGCGGTCACCAGCGCCCTTTTGGACCGGGTGGCCAAGGCGCTCGGGCGGGAGGTGTACGAGACCCCCGTGGGCTTCAAGTACTTCGTGGAGGGGCTTCTTGGGGGGTGGCTCGGCTTCGGGGGGGAGGAAAGCGCCGGGGCGAGCTTTCTCCGGTTTGACGGCCGGCCCTTTTCCACGGACAAGGACGGGATCCTCCTCGGGCTTCTCGCCGCGGAGATGACGGCCAAGCGGGGAAAGGCCCCGGACGAGCTCTACGAGGAGCTGGCCGGGGCTTTGGGCCGTCCCTACTACGCCCGCAAGGACCTGCCCCTGGCCCCGGAGGCCAAGGCGCGGCTGGCCCGGCTTTCCCCTTCGGACGTGCGGGAAAAGGAGCTGGCCGGGGAGCCTATCCTGGCCGTGCTCACCCACGCTCCCGGCAACGGGGAGCCCCTGGGGGGCCTCAAGGTGGTGACGGAAAACGCCTGGTTCGCCGCCCGGCCCAGCGGCACGGAGGACGTGGCCAAGGTCTACGCGGAAAGCTTCAAGGGGGAGGACCACCTAAAGGCAGTGCTGGAGGCGGCCTTGTCCTTGGTGGCGCGGGTTTTGGCCTAGGCCCCCGCGTTGACAGCCCTTCCCCCCCCGGGTAGGATGGGGGCGGTTTTTAAGGGGGATAAAAATGCGCGCTCTCCTCCTCATATCCCGTGCCATAGATGCCCTTAACGAGCGGGTGGGGCAGCTGGTGGCTTGGCTGGTCCTCTTGGTAACCCTGCTTTCCGCCGTGAACGCAGGGGTGCGCTACGCCTTTCGCTACAGCTCTAACGCCTACCTCGAGGCCCAGTGGTACCTCTTTGGCCTCATCTTCCTCTGGGGGGCGGGCTGGACCCTGAAACACAACGGCCACGTGCGGGTGGACGTCCTCTACAGCCGACTTCCCAAGAGGGCCCAGCTTTGGATAGACCTCCTCGGCACCCTTTTCTTCCTGCTCCCCATGGTGGGGCTCGTGCTGTGGCTCTCCTGGCCCATCGTGATGGAGTCCTTAAGGATCCGGGAGATGTCGCCCGATGCGGGAGGCCTTCCCCGCTGGCCCATTAAGCTTGCCCTTCCCATCGGCTTAGTCCTCCTCGGCCTTCAGGGGTTTTCGGAGATCATCAAGCGGATCGCGGCCTTGACCGGGCACCTCGAGCTTTCCGCCGAGGCTTCGGAGGAGGTGGTCTAATGTCCTTTGAACTCATGGCCCCTCTGATGTTCTTGAGCCTGGTGGTGGTGCTCCTCCTCGGGTACCCCGTGGCCTTCTCTCTAGGGGCGGTGGGGCTTGGTTTCGCCTTCTTGGGGATGCACTACGGTTACCTCAACCTAGGGCTCTTGCAAAACATCCCCTTGCGCATCTTTGACACCATGCAGAACCAGCTCCTCCTGGCCATCCCCTTCTTCACCCTCATGGGGCTCATCCTGGAGCGGAGCGGCATGGCCGAGGACCTTCTGGACACCATCGGCCAGCTCTTTGGCTCCCTGCGGGGGGGGTTGGCCTATGCCGTCATCTTCGTGGGGGCCCTTCTCGCCGCCACCACCGGGATCGTGGCGGCGAGCGTGATCGCCATGGGGCTCATCTCCTTGCCCATCATGCTTCGCTACGGCTACTCTCCCAGGCTCGCCACGGGGGTCATCGCCGCAAGCGGCACCCTGGCCCAGATCATCCCCCCAAGCCTGGTCCTCATCGTCATGGCCGACCAGCTGGGGGTTTCCGTGGGGGACATGTACAAGGCGGCCTTCGTTCCCGGCTTCATGCTGACGGGGCTTTACGTGCTCTACGTCCTCCTCACCACCCTCTTAAACCCCAAGGCTGCTCCGGCCCTGCCGCCCGAGGCGCGTCCCTTCGCTGGGTACGAGCGGGGGGCCCTCTTGGGGCTCTTGAGCTACCTGGTCCTGGCCCTTATCCCCTGGGGGCTTTCCCTCCTCAACCTTCCCTCAAGCCCATGGCTAGACCTCCTCCTCCTCGGCCTAGGGGTGGCCATCACCCTCTACCTCCTTTGGAGAAACCCCCTTTTCGCCCGGGTTTTCCGGGTCATGATTCCGCCTTTGGTGCTGATCTTTTTGGTCCTGGGCACCATCTTCCTGGGGATCGCCACTCCCACGGAAGGCGGGGCCATGGGGGCGGTGGGGGCCCTCCTCATGGCTCTGAGCCGCCGCCGCCTGAACCGGGAGCTCCTCACGCAAGCCCTCCGGGAAACCGCCAAGCTTACCAGCTTTGTGGTCTTCATCCTGGTGGGCTCGCGGATCTTCAGCCTGGTCTTCTACGGCATAGACGGAGACCTCTGGGTGGCCGAGCTCCTCAAGAACCTCCCGGGAGGGGAGCTAGGGTTCCTTCTCCTCGTGAACCTCTTCGTCTTCTTCTTGGCCTTTTTCCTGGATTACTTTGAAATCGCCTTCATCATCCTTCCCCTCTTGGCCCCCGCGGTCAAGGCCATGGACATCAACCTCATCTACTTCGGCGTGCTCCTTGGGGTCAACCTGCAGACCTCCTTCATGCATCCTCCCTTCGGCTTTGCCCTCTTCTACCTGAGGAGCGTGGCCCCCAAGAGCGTGAGCACGGTGGACATCTACTGGGGGGCCGTGCCCTTCATCCTTATCCAGCTCCTCATGGTCCTCATCCTCCTCCTCTTTCCCGGTATCGTCTACGCCTTTCTCGGCTAAAAGCGGTAAAGGAAGGCCCCCCGGCCCTTGGGGCCGGGGGGAGCCCGCTTGCCCCTATACCGCCGGGAAGGCGAACTGCTCGTAGCCCAGCTCGGCCACGGCGAACCAGCGGTACTGCGCCTCCCGGAACTTCTTCCAGGCGGTGTAGACCTTTCTGTAGGTGGCGTCCTTGGCCGCCTCCTCCTCGTACCAGTCAAAGGCCGCCTTCTGGGCCGCCTTCATGATCTCCGCGGGCCACTTCCGGAGCTTCACCCCGTTTTTGAGGAGGCGTTGGAGGGCCTCGGGGTTGACCTTGTCGTACTTGGCCAGCATGGTGAGGTTGGCCTCGGCGGCGGCCACCTCAAAGGCCTGCTGGTACTCCTTGGGGAGTTTCTGCCACTCCTTGAGGTTCACGTAGAAGGAGAGCTGGGGGCCGGGCTCCCAGAAACCGGGGTAGTAGTAGTACTTGGCCACCTTGTAGAAGCCGAGCTTCTCGTCGTCGTAGGGGCCCACCCATTCGGTGGCGTCAATGGTACCCCGCTCCAGGGCCGGGTAGATGTCCCCGCCCGCCAGCACCTGGGGCACCACGCCCAGGCGGCTCATCACCTGGCCGCCGGGCCCGGGGATGCGCATCTTGAGGCCCTTGAGGTCGGAAAGCCCCTTGATCTCCTTGCGGAACCAGCCGCCCATCTGGGCCCCGGTGTTGCCCCCCGGGAACTGGATGATGCCGAAGTCCGCGAAGATGGGGCGGAAAAGCTCAATTCCGCCCCCGTGGTACATCCAGGTGTTCTGCTGCCGGGCGGTGAGGCCGAAGGGCACGCTGGTGTCAAAGGCCAGGACCTGAGCCTTGCCCACGAAGTAGTAGCTCGCCGTGTGGCCCACCTCCACCGTGCCCTGCTGCACGGCGTCCATCACCTGGAGGCCGGGGACGATCTCCCCCGCCTGATAAGTGCGGATCTGGAACCTTCCCCCGGTAAGCTCCCGCACCCGCTCTGCCAGCACGTCCGCCGCCCCAAAGATGGTGTCCAGGCTCTTGGGGAAGCTAGAGGCCAGCCGCCAGCGCACCGTGGGGCTTCCCTGGGCGAAGACCGGGCCGAAGGCCGCGCTCGCCGCCACGCCGATACCCGCCTTCTTCAGAAACTCACGCCGCTTCATTTTGACCTCCTTCGCGGTCCGACGGGATTATACCCCGGGCCCGGGTGGAGGGTGCAAGTCCTTGCACGCCTCAGCGCACGTAGAAGTGGGTTTCCGCCACCTGGTAACGCCTGGCCCTCGAGGCCTCCAGATACACCCGGAGCCGGGCGTCCCAGTCTGTGTAGACCCCCTCAAGCCGCAAGGCCCCCGGTTCCGTATCGGTGTACACCGCCCGCACCCGGTGGAGGCCCCGGGGAGGGGTGAGGACGTAGCGGTAGGCCCCGGGCGGCAAGACGTGGGTGCCCCGGGGAAGGTAGAACCGGTCCAGCTCGTAGGTGTGGCCGTCCGGGTCCTGAACCACCAGGCTCACCCAGCCAGGGCTCTCCAGGGTGAGGAAGAAGCGCACCTCCTCCCCCACGAAGTACGTGGCCCCCGTCCCCCGGTCGGGCTCAAAGCGGAGGATGGCCGGGGTGAGGTCCAGGCGGTAGGTGAGGGTGAGGCCCTCCAGGGTCACGGTGCAGGCGGAAAGAAGCCCCGCAAGGAGCACCAAGAGGAAGCGCATACCGACCTCCTTCCTCAGGGTACCTGTTCTTCCCCCTCCCGATCTTGGGGAAACCTTAAGGCCGCCTGGGCCACGGGGCCATAGCGCTTCCGGTGGACGGGGCTAGGTCCTAAGGCGAGGAGGGCCGCCTGGTGCTCCGGGGTGCCGTAGCCCTTGTGCCGGGCGAAACCGTAGCCCGGGTAGAGGCGGTCCAGCTCGGCCATGATCCGGTCCCGGTGGACCTTGGCCAGGATGCTGGCCGCGGCCACCGTGGGGCTGTTCTCGTCCGCCTTGGGGGGGGCGAGGAGGGGAAGGGGGGTGGGAAGGGGGAGGTAGTCCGTGACCAGGGCCTTTGGGGCGAGGGGAAGGCCCTGCAAAGCCCTTTCCGCCGCGAGGAGGGTGGCCTTCAAGACCCCAAGCCGGTCCACCTCCGCCGCCTCCACCACCCCCAGGGCGTAGGCCAGGGCCACCTCCTTGACCCTTTCCGCCAGGCGCTCCCTCGCTTTGGGGGAGAGGAGCTTGGAGTCCCTGAAGGGGTACTCCCCCGGGGGCAGGACCACCGCCCCCACCACGATGGGCCCCGCCCAGGCCCCCCGGCCCGCCTCGTCTAGGCCCGCCACGAAGAGGCCCTTTCGCCAGAAGGGGGCTTCCAAGGGCCCTTCGGCCATGGGGCCATCTTATACGCTTAGGGCATGCTCCGGCGCGCCCTTCCCTTCCTCGCCCTCCTGGGAGGGGCCCTCGCCCAGGCCTTTTGGGTGGAAACCCCCTTGGGCCGGGCCCAGGGCCGCCTCGAGGGCGGGGCCATCGCCTTCTACGGCCTCCCCTACGCCGAGGCGGAGCGGTTCCAGGCCCCAAGGCCCCCAAAGGCCTGGCCCCACGGCGTGGGCCAGGAAGCGGTGGCCTGCCCCCAGGCCCCGGGGATCACGGCCCGCCTCGGGGGGAGCCTCCCCCCGGAAAGGGAGGACTGCCTGGTCCTGAACATCTACCTCCCCGCCCAGGTCCCGCCCCCGGAGGGCTTCCCCGTCATGGTCTACCTCCACGGCGGGGGCTTCACCTCGGGGGCGGCCGCCGAGCCCATCTACCGGGGGCACCGGCTAGCGGAAGAGGGGGTCGTCGTGGTGGCCCCCAACTACCGCCTGGGGCCCTTGGGCTTCCTCGCCCTTCCCGCCCTGGCGGAGGAAGACCCCAAGGCGGTGGGGAACTACGGGCTTTTGGACGTCCTCGAGGCCCTCCGCTTCGTGAGGGACTATATCCGCTACTTCGGGGGCGACCCCAAGAACGTCACCCTCTTCGGGGAGTCCGCCGGGGGGATGCTGGTCTGCACCCTCCTCGCCACCCCGGAGGCCCGCGGCCTCTTCCAGAAGGCCATCGTCCAGTCGGGAGGGTGCGGGTACGTCCGGGCTTTGGAGGAGGACTACGCCCAGGGGGAGGCCTGGGCCAAAGCAAGGGGGTGCGACCCCAAGGACCTCGCCTGCCTCCGCGCCCTCCCCCTGGAGAGGCTCTTGCCCGAGGAGCCCGGCCTCGAGGCCATGGGCCGCTTCCTCGCAAACCCCTCCCTCTTCCGGGCGGGCCCCTTCAAGCCCCACCTCTCCTCCTTCCTCCTCCCCCAGGACCCCAGGGAGGCCCTAAGGGAGGGGAAGGCGGCGGGTATCCCCCTCATCGCCGGGGCGAACGCCGAGGAGGTGGCCTTCCCCGCCCTCCAAGCCCTCCTCGGGCCCGGGGACTGGGAGGAGGCGGAGAGGCGGCTCCTCGCCTCGGGGCTTTCCCGGGAGAAGGCCCAGGCCCTCCTCGCCCACTACCGGAAGGAGGCCCCCGACCCCAAAAGGGCCTGGGGGGAGGTGCAGACCGACCTCACCCTCCTCTGCCCTTCCCTCCAGGTAGCGAGGCTCCAAGCCCCCCACGCCCCCACCTACGCCTACCTCTTCACCTTCCGGGTGCCGGGATGGGAGGGGCTTGGGGCCTTCCACGGCCTGGAGCTCGCCCCCCTCTTCGGGAACCTGGAGGCCATGCCCTTCCTCCCCCTCTTCCTGGGCGAGGAGGCCAAGGCGAAGGCGGAGTACCTGGGGCGGAAGATGCGCCGCTACTGGACGGGTTTCGCTAAGGACAGGGAGCCCAAGGGGTGGCCCCGCTGGCCCCTCTACCGGGAGGGCCACCTCCTGCGGCTGGACGTCCCCCTGGGGCTCCTTCCGGACCCTTACGAGGAACGGTGCCGCGCCCTCGAGGCCCTTGGGCTACTCTAAGGGTATGAAGGCCCGCGCCACCTGCCCCCTGGACTGCCCCGACGCCTGCAGCCTCCTCCTCACCCTGGAGGGAGGACGCCTCCTCCGGGTGGAGGGGGACCCCCGCCACCCCATCACCCAAGGCTTTGCCTGCGCCAAGACCTACCGCTACCCGGAGAGGGTAAGGGAAAGGCTCCTCTACCCTCTGCGCCGGGTGGGGAGGAAGGGGGAGGGGAGGTTCGTGCGGGTCTCCTGGGAGGAGGCCCTGGACGAGATCGCCAAGCGCCTCATGGAGGTCCTGGACCGGGAGGGGGGCGAGGCCGTCCTCCCCTACCACTACGCCGGGACCATAGGCCTTGTGGAGAACCAGCACCCCCTGGCCTTCTTCCGGGCCATCGGGGCGAGCGAGCTTCTGGAGACCATCTGCGCCACGGCGGGGAGCACCGCCTGGGAGATGACCTACGGCCCCCGCCTCGGCCCCGACCCCGAGGACATCCCCGGAAACGCCCGCTATATCCTCCTTTGGGGCATCAACAGCCTCTCCACCAACAGCCACCTCACCCCCTTCCTCAAGGAGGCGAAAAGGCGGGGGGCCAAGGTGGTCCACATAGACCCCTACGAAAACCTCACCTCCCGCTTCGCCCACGAGCACATCCGGCTCCGCCCCGGCACGGACGCCGCCCTCGCCTACGCCCTGGCCCACGTCCTCTTCCGTGAGGGCCTTTTGGACTGGGATTACTTGGAAAGGGCGGCGGTGGGCCTGGAGGAGTTCCATAAAGAAGCGGAAAGGTGGACCCCAAAGCGGGCGAGCGCCCTCACCGGCGTGCCCGAAGAGGCCATCCTCCGCCTCGCCCGGGAGATAGGGGAGGCGAAGCGGGTTTTCCTGCGGGTGGGCTACGGCATGACCCGCCACCCGGGAGGGGGAAACGCCCTAAGGGCCGTGATCCTCCTCCCCGCCCTCCTCGGGGCCTGGCGCTACCCGGGGTGCGGGGCCATGCTCTCCACGAGCGGGGCCTTCCCCCTGAACCGGCGCTTCCTCGGGGGGCGGCACCTCCTCGAGGGGGACCACCCCCACGAGGGCTACTTCCGGCCCAACCCCAAGGCGCGGGCCATCAACATGAACCAGCTCGGCACCGCCCTCACCGAGCTAGACCCTCCCATCCGGGTCCTCTTCGTCTTCAACACGAACCCCCTGGTGGTGGCCCCAAACACCGGGAAGGTAAAGGCGGGGCTAGAGCGGGAGGACCTCCTCACTGTGGTCCTGGAGCAGGTGATGACGGAGACCGCCCGCTTCGCCGACTACCTCCTCCCCGCCACCTTCTTCTACGAGCACCCCGACCTCTACACGAGCTACGGGCACTACTACCTCTCCTGGAACGAGCCCTTAAGCCCGCCCGAAGGGGAGGCCCGGCCCAACACCTGGGTCTTCCGGGAGCTGGCGAAGCGGCTCGGCCTGAAGGAGCCCACCCTCTACTGGACGGCCGAGGAGGTGGCGGAACGCCTCCTCGCCTCGGACCACCCTTACCTAGAGGGGATCACCCTGGAAAGGCTCAAGGGGGAGGGCTTCGTGAAGCTCAACCTCCCTAGGCCCTTCCTCCCCTTTGCCGAAGGCAAGGTGCGCTTCAGCCCCCCGCCCGAGGTGATCCCCACCGAGCCCCTTCCCGAATACCCCCTGATCCTCCTCACCCCCCCGGCCCACCGCTTCTTAAACACCACCTACGGGGACGTGAAGGCCCTGGTGGAGGCGGAAGGCGGGGAGCCTAGGCTTCTCATCCACCCCGAGGACGCCGAGGCGCGAGGGATTCGGGACGGGATGCTCGTCCACATCCGTTCCCCTTGGGGAAGGGTCACGAGGAAGGCCCACGTCACCGAGGCCCCCATCCCGGGGACGGTGGTCCTCGAGGGCACCTGGTGGGAGAAGTGGGCCCCGGACGGCAAGGGGGTGAACCACCTCACCTCGGAAAGGCTCACCGACCTGGGCGGGGGAAGCACCTTCCACTCCACCCCGGTGGAGGTGGAGCCCCTGCGCCTCGCCTGATTTGCGCCTGGGCTACAATCCTGCTACCCTTAGGGGGTGCGCGGCGCTAGGCCCCGCAAGCGCTCCGTGGCCCTGGCCGCCTGGGGCGAGGAGGGGCTTCTTTTGGTCCTCCGCCCCCAGGACGACCCCGAGTTCGCCGGGGCCTGGGGGCTTCCCGCGGTGAGCCTCCAGGGGGAGGAGGCCCTGGAGGAGGCCGCCTTAAGGGTCGCCCGGGAGAAGCTCGGCGCCGAGGTGGCCGAGGCCCGGCCCCTGGCCTTCGGCGTGGAGGAGCGGCCGGGCTACACCCTGGAGCTTTGGGTCTACGAGGGAAGGCTTCTGGGAAGGCCCCGCCTCCCCGAGCCCAAGCCGGGTAAGACCTACTACGCGGCCTTCCGCTTCGGTGGCCCTGAGGAGCTTACGGCGGCCGCAAGGCAAGGCTCCCTTTGCAGCCGGCTTTACCTCGCGGTCAAGGGGCTTTGCCCCTAGAAGGGACACCATGGAAACCCTGCTTCTCGTACGGCTTTTCCACGAGCTCGCCCTTAAGGGGAAAAACCGCCCCTTCTTCCTCAAGCGGGCCAAGGCCCACGTGGGGCGGGCCCTAAAGGGCCTGGGGGTGGCCCTTCAGGGGGAGTGGCCCATGGCCCTCCTCTTCCGCCTCCCCGAGGCGGCCTGGCCCGAGGCCAAGGCCCGCCTCCAGGACACCCTGGGGGTGGAAGGCTTCGCCCGGGTCCATCGGACCCCGCCCGACCTCGAGGCCCTGAAGGCCGCCTTGGAGAAGGCCCTGGAGGGCGAGAGCTTCCGGAGCTTCCGCATCACCGCCAAGCGCTCCGACAAGGCCTTCCCCCTCACCTCCCCGGAGATAGAGCGGGCCCTCGGGGCCTTCGTGAAGGAGAGGACCGGGGCCCAGGTGCGGCTCAAGGGGGCGGAGCGGGAGTTCGTGGTGCGCATCCTCCCCGGGGCGGCCCTTCTGGAGGTGGAGCGCCACCCGGGCCCCGGGGGGCTTCCCCCTGGGGTCTCCGGCAAGGTGGTGGCCCTCCTCTCCGGGGGCATAGACTCCCCCGTGGCCGCCTACCGCCTCATGCGCCGGGGGGCGGAGGTGGTCCTCGTCCACTTCCACCCCTTCCCCCTCCTCTCGGGGGCGAGCCGGGAAAAGGCCAAGGCCCTCGCCGAGCGCTTGGCGCGCTTCCAGCACCGCCTGAGGCTCCACCTGGTCCCCTTCAGCGAGGTGCAGCGCCACATCATCGTGGAGGCCCCCACGGCCTACCGGGTGGTCCTCTACCGCCGCTACATGCTCAGGATCGCCGAGGCCATCGCCAAGGAAGAGGGGGCCCTTGCCCTCTGCACCGGGGACAGCCTGGGCCAGGTGGCCTCCCAGACCCTGGAGAACCTCCACGCCGTGAACCAGGCGGCCACCCTCCCCGTCCTAAGGCCCCTCATCGGGTGGGACAAGGAGGAGATCATGGCCGAGGCCAGGAGGATCGGCACCTACGAAACCTCCATCCTCCCCGACGAGGAGTGCTGCACCCTCTTCGCCCCCAAGCACCCCGTGACCCGGGCGAGGCTGGAGGTGGTCCTGCAAACGGAGGCCCGCCTCCCCACGGAGGCGCTTTTGGCCTTGGCCCTAAAGGAGCGGGAGGTCCTCACCTACACCTGGCCCGGAAAGTCCCTACCCAAGGCGCCGGAGGACGCTTTTATAATGGAGCATGGACCTGCTTGAGGCGAAGCGCCTTCTGGAAACGGGGGCCACCACCCCCCTCGCCCTTCTGGAGGAGGCCCTGGAGCGGGCGCAGGCCTTCCGGGACCGGAACGCCCTCGCCTATCTGGACGAGGAGGCCGCCCGTAAGGAGGCCCTGGCCCTCACGGAGGAACTCAAGCGAGGCCAGGTGCGGGGGCCTCTCCACGGCCTTCCCCTCACCGTAAAGGACCTCTTCCCCGTGAAGGGGATGCCCACCCGGGCGGGGACGAAGGCCCCCCTCCCCCCCCTTCCCGAGGAGGCGAGGGCGGTGCGCCGCCTGAGGGAGGCCGGGGCCCTCCTCTTCGCCAAGACCAACATGCACGAGATCGCCCTGGGCATCACCGGGGAGAACCCCTGGACGGGCCCGGTGCGAAACGCCGTGGACCCCACCCGGCAGGCCGGGGGGTCTAGCGGCGGGAGCGCCGTGGCCGTGGCCTTAGGGATCGGGCTCGCCTCCTTGGGCTCGGACACCGGGGGGTCCATCCGCATCCCCGCGGGCTTCAACGGGGTGGTGGGCTTCAAGCCCTCCTACGGCCGGGTGAGCCTGGAAGGGGCCCTTCCCCTCTCCCGCTCCACGGACCACGCCGGGCCCCTCACCAAGAGCGTCCGAGACGCCCACTTCCTCACGGAGATCCTGGCCGGGGAGAGCATCCCCTTGGAGGGCGTCCAGAACCCCGTTTTCGGGGTCCCTTTGGACTTCCTAGAGGGGAGGCTTGGGGTGGAGGTGCGGAAGGCCTTCACCCGGCTCTTGGAAGACCTCCCCGCCCTAAGGGCCGAGGTCCGGGAGGTCTCCTTGCCCTTAAGGGGGGTCTATGAGGTCTACACCCGCCTCGTGCGCTACGAGGCGGCCCGGATCCACGAGAAGGCCCTGAAGGAGCACCCCGAAGGCTTCTCCCCCCAGGTGCGGGAAGCCCTCCTCGCGGGCCTCGCCCTCACGGAGAAGGACTACCGGGACGCCGTGGCCGAGCGGGAGGCCCTGCGCCTGGAGCTCGCCAAGGCCTTAAGGGGGGTGGACGCCCTCCTCCTCCCCGTCCAGCCCCTCCCCGCGCCCCCCTTGGGCACGGAGGAGGTGGAGCTGGAGTCCGGCAGGAAGGGCCACCGGGAGGCCTTCATCACCCTCACCCTCCCCTTCAGCCTCCTCGGGGTCCCCACCCTCGCCCTCCCCTTCGCCAAGGTGGAGGGGATGCCCGTGGGGCTCCAGGTGGTGGGGCCTTACGGGGAGGACGGGAGGGTCCTGGCCCTCGGGGGGTGGCTCGAGGCCCGCCTCAAGTGAGCCAGAGGTAGAGGGCGGCCAAGGAGAGGAGGGTAAGGGGCAGGCCCAGGCGGAGGTGCTCCAGGAGGCCCACCTGCACGCCCTCCCGCTTGGCCCCTTCCGCCACGATGAGGTTCGCCACGCTGGCGAGGAGGGTGAGGTTTCCCGCCAGGGTGCTCCCCCCGGCGAGGAGGAGCCACTCCTCCGGGGTCTTGGCCAAAGGGGCGAGGAGGAGGACCGCGGGCACGTTGGAGATGAGGAGGGAGAGGAGGGTGGCGGCGAGGAGGAGGCCGAGGGGGCTAGAGGCGAGGGGCAAAAGGGCCTCCGCCACCCCCAGGCGGCGCACCCCTTCCGTGAGGACGAAGAGCCCGCCGAACATCACCAAAAGCTCCCAGTCCACCCGGGTGAAGTACCGCTCCGAGCGGAGCCTCCGGGTGAAGAGGAGAAGCCCCGCCGCCACCAAGGCCCCCTGGGCCATGGGGTAGCCGAGGAGGAAGGCGAGGAGGAGCCCCGAGGCCACGAGAAGCCCTTTGCGGAGAAGCCCGGGGTGGAGCCGGTAGCGCAAAGGGGGAGGGGGCGGGAGGGGCCTTAGGGAGCGGGTCTCGGGGTAGAGGAGGGCGAGGAGGCCCACCTGCAGGGCGAGGCCCAGGAAGGCCACGGGGAAGAGGGCCCGGAGGAAGTCCAGGTAGGTCATCCCCGAGAGGCTCGCCACCAGGATGTTCTGGGGGTTTCCCGTGGGGGTCATGAGGCTTCCCGTGTTCACCCCCGCCATGAGGGCGAGGAGGTAGGGCACGGGGTTCAGGCCCAGGCCCCGGGCGAGGCGGAGGACGAGGGGGGTGAGGAGGAGGGCCATGGTGTCGTTGAGGAAGAGGGCGGAAAGGAGGCCTGAGCCCAGGCTGAGGAGGACGAGGAGGGCGAAGGGGGTCCTGGCCCTTTTCCAAAGCCCCTCCGCCACCCAGCCGAAGAAGCCCGCGTAGCCCAGGTGGGCGTTCAGGACCATGACCCCGAAGAGGAAGACCAGGGTGGCGGGGTCCAGGGCCCGCCAGGCCTCCTCGAGGTCCAAGGCGCCGAGGAGCACGAGGAGGCTTGCCCCCACCAGGGCCACCCCCGCCCGGTTCATGCGGTAGCCGGGAAGCCCCCCCAGGGCGAGGCCCAGGTAGGCGAGGAGGAGGACGAGGAGGCTAAGGGTTTCCCGAAGCGCCATAGAGCCTGGCCTCTAGCCTCGCCTTCACCCCCGGCCACTCCTCCTTGAGGACGCTATAGACCACGTCGTCCCGGAAGGCGCCGTCGGGAAGCCTGCGGTTTTTCCGCAAGACCCCTTCCCGCACCGCTCCCAGGGCCTCCAGGGCCCTTTGGCTCCTTTCGTTCCTCAGGTCCACCTTGAACTGGACCCTCTCCGCCCCGAGGACCTCAAAGGCGTGGCGGAGGAGGAGGTACTTGGCCTCCTTGTTGACGGGGCTTCCCCAGAAGGGCTTGAAGAGCATGGTGCCGAGCTCCAGCTTGGCGTGCTCGGGCTCGGGGGCGATGACGGAGATGCGCCCCGCGAGGGCGTCCTCCCGATAGACGGCCCAGTTCACCCGGCCGGGTTCGGCGAGAAGCCCCTCCAGATGGGCCCTCAAGGCCTCGGGCGTGGCCTCCTGCGGGGCCCGGCTCAAAAAGCGGTAGACCTCGGGGTCGTAGTGACGGAGAAAGGCGGGAAGGTGGGCGAGGCTTAGGGGCCTAAGGCGCACGTACCGTCCTTCCAAGACCTGAGGAAAGCGCCACATGAACCCATTATGCTGTGGTAAAATTCCCCTTGAAAGGAGGCAAGGATGTTGCAAAAGCGCTTTCTCTTGGTCCTTTCGTCGCTTTTGGGTCTTTCCTTTGCCCAGACTGTCACCATCACCTACTGGCAGTACGAGTTTAAAAGCAAGGTGGAGGCGGTAGATGAGCTCATCCGCCGCTTTGAGGCCCAAAATCCAGGGATCAGGGTGGTACAGCAAACCTTCCCTTACGACGCTTACCAACAGAAGGTGGCCGCAGCCATCCCCGCCGGGCAGGGGCCGGACGTGGTGAACCTCTACTACGGCTGGGCCCCTACCTGGGTCAAGGCGGGTTACCTCGTGCCCTTACCCGAAGAGTGGAGCGCGCGGGTAGACCGGGAGTTTGTGTCCATGGTTCAGGCCGTCAAGATCGGGGAGAAGGTCTACGGTGTTCCCACGGCTGTGCGGAGCCTGGCCCTCTTCTACAACAAGGACCTCTTCCGTCAGGCGGGCCTTTCCGGTCCTCCCAGGAGCTGGGACGAGTTCCTGGCGGCGGCTAAGAAGCTCACGGTGAAGCAAGGGGGGCGCTTCACCCAAATCGGTTACGGCATCGCCCCCGATGGGCAGGACCATCATTTGGTGCGGGAGATCTTGGTGCGCCAGTTTGGCGGTCGTCCCTATTCCGAGGACGGCCGCAAAGTCCTTTACCTCAGCGAGCCAGGCCTCAAAGCCTTCACCTTTTACACCGACTGGGTGCGCAAGCACGAGATCGGGGTGCCGAACTTCTTCCCCGGCAATAACGGCTACCGGGATGGCTTCATGGCGGGAAGGATCGGGATGATCATAGACGGCTCCTTCGCCATCGGCACCATCCAACAAGGGGCCCGCTTTTCCTGGGGGGTCGCTGAACTTCCCGTGGAGCGGGCAGGAGGCCGGAAGGCCAACTTTGGTTCCTTCTGGATGCATGGCCTCACCCCCTTGGCTACCGGACCCAAAAGGGAGGCTGCCCTCAAGTTCTTGGCCTTCCTTACTTCCGAGGAAACCCAGCGTTACTGGCTGGAAAAAGTGGGTGAGCTTCCGGCTAGCAAGGCGCTCATCCGGGACCCCAAGCTTTCCTTGGACCCCATCTATGGACCTTTTATTTTGAGCCTGGGCTACGCCAAGGCCACCCCCTTTGTGGACGAAACCGCCCAACGCAAAGTGATGGTGGACGCCATCAACCGGGTCATTCTCCAGGGGATGGACCCGGCCCAGTCCCTGCGCATGGCCGCGGAGGAGGAGCAGAAGATCCTGGACCGCTTCTGGAGGTAGGGTGCGGCTTAGCCTCGGCCAGCGGGAAGCTCTTTGGGCGTACGTCTTCTTAGCCATCCCCCTGGCTTTCTTCCTCTACTTCCGCATTTTCCCCACCTTCCAGGCCCTAGGGCTTTCCCTTTACGAATGGCACGCTGACCCAGGAGCCAGGAAATTCGTGGGGCTGGAGCACTACGAGCGCCTCCTCGAGGATCCCCTCTTTCGTAGGGCCTTGACCAACACCTTTTTGTACACCTTGCTCGGGGTTCCGTCCCAGCTTTTCCTAGGTTTGGCCATCGCCCTTCTTTTGCAACGGGTGAAGGTGGCCCGGGATTTCTTCCGGGCGGTCTACTTCGCCCCCTATGTGACCCCCGCGGTGGCCGTGGCCTGGGTGTGGAGCTGGATGCTTTCCCCCCACTTCGGCCTGGTGAACGAAATCCTCACCCTCGTTGGCCTCCCACCCCAGCCCTTCCTGCAAAGCCCCACCCAGGCCTTACCTACCGTGACGTGGGTGGTGGTCTGGCAGAACCTGGGCTTCCAAGTGGTCTTGTTCTTGGCAGGGTTGGAAAGCATCCCCCGCCAGTACTACGAGGCGGCCCGGATTGACGGGGGGGAGGGCTGGAGGCTTTTCCGGCACATCACCTGGCCCCTCCTAAACCCGGTCCTGGTTTTTTCCGTGGTGATCGCCACCATCGGCTACCTGCAGCTTTTCACCCAGGTGGTGAACCTTAACTTCACCGACCAAGGGGGGCCCTTGAACAGCACCTTGACCCTGGCCCTTTACATCTACCAGCTGGCCTTTCTCCGCTTCCAGTTAGGGTATGCGGCGGCGGTCACTGTGGTGCTCTTTGCCCTTATCTTTTTGATTACCCTTGTGCAGCTCCGGGTCTTTACGCGGAAGGTGGAGCTATGAGGGCGCAAAGGCGTCTTGGGGACCTTTTGGCTCTCCTCCTTCTGGGCCTGGGAAGCGGGGTCATGGTTCTCCCCTTTCTCTGGATGATCCTCACCTCCCTTAAGCCCTTTCCTGAGCTCTTTACCCTTCGCTTTCTGCCCCAAGAGCCCACTCTGGAAAACTACCGGCAGGTCCTCTGGGGAACGGGGTTTCCCCGCTGGTTCCTGAATAGCCTTTTGGTGGCCACAGTAACCACGGCCTCCGTGCTCTTCTTTGACAGCCTCGCGGGCTATACCCTAGCTCGGCTCCGCTTCCCCGGGAGGAACGTCTTTTTCGTACTGATCCTCTCCACCCTCATGGTGCCCACGGAGATGCTGGTCATCCCATGGTATGTAATGAGCGCGGAAAAAGGATGGATCAACACTTACTTTGGCCTCCTTTTCCCGGGCCTCATGAGCGCCTTTGGCATCTTCCTCATGCGGCAGTTTTTTGAGACCCTGCCCCAGGATCTCTTCGATGCCGCCCGAATTGACGGGCTTTCCGAGTTTGGGGTCTTTTGGCGGGTGGGCCTTCCCTTGGTGCGTCCGGCTCTGGCCGCCCTGGGTATCTTCACCTTCCTAGGTAACTGGAACGCCTTCCTCTGGCCTCTCATCGTGGTGCAGACCCCACAGATGCGCACCCTGCCGGTGGGGATCGCCCTCTTCTCGGGGGAGGCGGGCACGGCCTGGAACCTGATCATGGCCGCATCAAGCCTGGCCATCCTACCGGTCTTGGTGGTCTTCTTCTTCTTCCAGCGGCAGATCATCGAGGGCGTGGTACTGACGGGGCTCAAGGGCTGATCCGGGGAGCGTGATAGGCTAAGGGCAATGTTCCGCGTGGGCATCCTCACCGTCTCCGACAAAGGCTACCGGGGCGAACGGGAGGACACCACCCACTTGGCCATCCGGGAGGCCCTGAAGGGAGGGCCCTTTGAGGTGGCGGCCTACGAGCTCGTGCCCGACGAGCCCCCCATGATCAAGAAGGTCCTCAGGCTCTGGGCGGACCGGGAGGGCCTGGACCTCGTCCTCACCAACGGGGGGACGGGGCTTGCCCCCCGGGACCGGACCCCCGAGGCCACGCGGGAGCTTCTGGACCGGGAGGTGCCGGGCCTCGCCGAGCTCATGCGCCTTGTGGGGCTCAGGAAGACCCCCATGGCCGCCCTCTCCCGCGGGGTGGCGGGGGTCCGGGGAAGGACCCTGATCCTGAACCTCCCGGGAAGCCCCAAGGGGGCGAGGGAGTCCTTGGAGGCCGTGCTCCCCGTCTTGCCCCACGCCCTCTCCCTGGTGACGGGCAAGCCCTGGAAGGAGGGGCACCATGAGTAGGGTCCCGGAGCCCTCGGTCTTTCTGGTGGTGGACGAGGCCAAGCGGAAGGCCCGGGAGCGGGGCGTGAGGCTCCTTGACCTCTCCATCGGCTCCACCGACCTCCCGCCCCCCGAGGCCCCCCTGAAGGCCCTGGCCGAGGCCTTGAACGACCCCGCCACCTACGGCTACTGCCTGAAGAGCTGCACCCTCCCCTTCCTGGAGGAGGCGGCCCGCTGGTACCAGGGCCGCTACGGGGTGGGCCTGGACCCCAGGCGGGAGGCCCTGGCCCTCATCGGAAGCCAAGAGGGGCTCGCTCACCTCCTCCTCGCCCTCACGGAGCCCGAAGACCTCCTCCTCCTCCCCGAGGTGGCCTACCCCAGCTACTTCGGGGCGGCCCGGGTGGCCTCCTTGAGGACCTTCCTCATCCCCCTAAGGGAGGACGGCCTCGCCGACCTCCAGGCGGTGCCGGAAGGCGTGTGGCGGGAGGCCAAGGTCCTCCTCCTCAACTACCCCAACAACCCCACGGGGGCCGTGGCCGACTGGGGCTACTTTGAGGAGGCCCTGGGCCTTGTGCGAAAGCACGGCCTCTGGCTCATCCACGACAACCCCTACGTGGACCAGGTCTACGAGGGGGAGGCCCCCTCCCCCCTGGCCCTCCCCGGGGCCAAGGAGCGGGTGGTGGAGCTCTTCTCCCTCTCCAAGAGCTACAACCTGGCGGGCTTCCGTCTGGGCTTCGCCCTGGGGAGCGAGGAGGCCCTCGCCCGCCTGGAGCGGGTGAAGGGGGTCATAGACTTCAACCAGTACGCCGGCATCCTCCGCATGGGGGTGGAGGCCCTGAAGACCCCCAAGGAGGTGACCCAGGGCCACGCCCGGGTCTACCGGGAAAGGGCCTTGGGGATGGCCGAGGCCCTAAAGGGGGCCCTAAGCCTCCTTCCGCCCCGGGCCACCATGTACCTCTGGGGGCGGCTTCCCGAGGGGGTGGACGACCTGGAGTTCGCCCTCGGCCTGGTGGAGCGGGGGGTGGTCCTGGCCCCGGGCCGGGGGTTTGGGCCGGGGGGCGTGGGGTGGGTGCGCATCGCCCTGGTGAGGCCCCTGGAGGAGCTCCTTCGGGCGGCGGCGATCCTCCGGGAAGCCCTGGACGGCCCGCCTCGCTTGGGCGGGGGCCTCTAGGCTAAGTACCCCGCTCTGGCTTGCGCCAGAGCGGGGGCCCCAAAAGAGCCTTCGCAAAGCCCTACCCCCGGCGTCCCATGTGGCGAAATCAAGGTGCGGGCACTTAAGTACCCCGCCGCGGCTTTCGCCGCGGTGGGGGCCCCAAAAGGACCTTCCCAAGCCTTATTTCGGGCAACCCGTGTTGCGAAATCAACGTGCAGCTACTTAGGGCGGCGTCAACCCGCCCGGAGACCCAGGAGAAACCCCCCCAGGAAACTCGCCCCGAAGGGGAGGTTGTAGGTGAGGGTGGAAAGGAGCCTCTCCCAGAGGCTTTTCAGGCCGGGCTGCTGCAGGAAGGGCTCCACGTCCCGCTGGATGCGGGTCCAGTCCACCTCCACGTAGCCCGCCTGGGCCAGGAGCTGGAGGGCCACGAAGAGGAGGCCCAGGGCCAGGGCCAAAAGGCGGCCCACCTTCTTGAGGGCGTAGCCCACGGCGTACCCGGCGAGGCCGCCGAAGGTGATCTGCCCCAGGTAGGGGGTGAGGTCGGGGAGCTCCACGCCTTCCACCCTAGCGGCAAGCGGGGCCCCGGGCAACTACTTGAGGCCCAGAAGCTCGGCCTCGGCCTTCATGGCCTCGAGGACGAAGGCCAGGTGCTCGTCCAAGGGCACCCCCAGCTCCTCGGCCCCAAGCCGGATCTCCTCCCGGTTCACCCCCTTGGCGAAGGCCTTGTCCTTGAACTTCTTCTTGAGGCTCGGGAGCTCCAGGCCCAGGATGGAGCGGTCGGGGCGCACGTACACCGCGGCGGTGATGAGCCCCGTGAGCTCGTCCACGGCGAAGAGGGCCTTGGCCATGAGGCTTTCCCGGGGCACCCCGGTGTAGCTCGCGTGGCCCAGGATGGCCTTTAGGACCTCCTCCGGGTAGCCCAGGCGTTTAAGCTCCTCCACGGCCCTGTAGGGGTGCTCCTCGGGGTGCTTCTCGTAGTCCATGTCGTGGAGCACCCCGGCCATGGCCCAAAGCTCCTCCTCCTCCCCAAAGCGGCGGGCGTAGGCCCGCATGGCCACCTCCACCGCCCGCATGTGCCGCCTCAAGGACTCGCTTTCTGTCCAGGCCTCCATGAGGGCCAGGGCCTCCTGAAAGCTCGGCATGCCCTAGAGTATAGCCATGCGCCTCGGCTACGGGGAGGACAGCCACCGCCTCGAGGAGGGGAGGCCCCTTTACCTCTGCGGCCTCCTCATCCCAAGCCCCAGGGGGGCCTTCGCCCACTCCGACGGGGACGCCCCCCTCCACGCCCTCACCGACGCCCTCCTTTCCGCCTACGGCCTCGGGGACATCGGCCTCCTCTTCCCCGACACCGACCCCCGCTGGCAGGGGGTGAGGAGCGAGGTCTTCCTGAGGGAGGCCCTGCGCCTGGTGGCGGAGCGGGGGGGAAGGCTTCTCCAGGCGAACCTGGTCATCACCCTGGATTGGCCCAAGCTCTCCCCCCACCGGAAGGCCCTGGTGGAAAACCTCGCCCGGCTTTTGGGCCTTCCCGAGGACCGGGTGGGCCTCGGCTTCAAGACCTCGGAGGGCCTGGCCCCAGGCCACGTCCAGGCCCGGGCGGCGGTGCTTTTGGATGGTTGAGGTCCTCGTCTGGCTCGGCACCCTGGTCTTCGCCGCCACCGGGGCCCTGAAGGGGGTGGAGAAGGGGTTTGACCTCCTCGGGGTCCTGGTCCTGGCCACGGTGACCGCCGTGGGAGGGGGGTCCATCCGCGACGTCCTGGTGGGCCTTCTGCCCCCAAGCGCCTTAAGGAACGAGCCCCTCCTTTGGAGCGTGGTCCTGGTGGGGCTTCTCGTCTTCCGCTTTCACCCCAGGGTGCAGGCCCTGGAGCCTTTCATCTACTACCTGGACACCCTGGGTCTCGGCCTCTTCGCCGCCCTGGGGGCGGAAAGGGGTCTGGCGGCGGGACTCGGGCCCTTCGGCGTGGCCCTGGCGGGCACCCTCTCCGGGGTGGGGGGCGGGGTGCTGCGGGACCTCCTCTCGGGGGAGGTGCCGGGCATCCTCTACCGGGCGGGGGACCTGTACGCCTCCGCGGCCCTCTTGGGGGCCTTGGTGGTCTACGCCCTCCACGGAAGCCACCCGGAGGGGGCCCTCTTCCTGGGGGCCCTGACCACGGTGCTCCTCCGGGTCTTCGGGCGGAGGCTCGGCCTCCGCCTCCCCACCCCCAAGTAGGCCTACTTCAGCTTGGCCAGCTCCTGGCGGGCCCTCTCCTGGTCGTAGCGGTCGGCGGCGGTCTTGGCGGGGAGGGAAAGGGCGGTTTCCAGCTGCTTCCTGGCCTCCTCCTTCTTTCCCCAGGCGGCGAGAACCCGGGCGTACTCCACCCGGTGGATGATGGCCTCGGGCTCCAGCTCTATGGCCTTGCGCATGAGGGGCTCCACCTTGGCCCCATCCGCCCCCTGGGTGGCGGCCACCAGCCAGCCCTTCTGCACCAGCTCAAAGTGCCAGAGGGCCAGGGCCACCATGGCCCCGGCGTGGTCGGGCTTGAGCTTTAGGGTCTTCTCCAGGTCGCTCCGGATCTTGGGGGCAAGCCCCTCGGCCAGGGCCTCGAGGATCCCCTTGTACTGGGAAAGCCTGCCCAGGGCCCGGGCCCGCTCAAAGTAGCCCTCGGGGTAGTCGGGGGCCTTGGCGATGGCCTGGGAAGCGGCCTTTTCCGCCCGCTCAAACCAGGTGCGCTTCTCGGCGTCCTTGGCCTGGTACATGGCGTAGAAGCTCGCGGCCTTGGCCGCCAGGGCCAGGGCCTCGGGGGTGGCGAGCTTGGAGCCCATCTCGTAGGCCTCCTGGAACCGCCCGGCGTCCAGAAGGGCCTCCACCTGGGAGGCCTGGGCCAGGGCCAGGGGCAAAAGGCTCGTCAGGAGCAGGATAAGCGCACGCCTCATGGGGTTCCTCCGGGAAGGATTATACCCGGTCTAAAGCCGGGGGCAAGGGGTGGGCGTAAACTGGAGGGCATGAGGCGTATTCTGGGGCTTGCATGGATATTGAGCCTTCTGGCCCTGGCCCAAGGGGCCGAGGAGTATTACGCCCGCTGCGAGCGCCTTTACGGGCAAGGGGCCTTGGAAAGCGCCCAGGCCACCTGTGAGCTCGCCTTGGTAGAAGACCCCGGGTACCGCCCCGCCCTCCGCCTTCTGGTCCGCATCCACCTGGAGAAGGGGGATCTGGCCCAGGCCGAAGCCTACCTCTCCCGCCTGGGAGAGGACCCGGAGGCCCTCGTCCTCCGGGGAAGGCTTCTCCTCCTGAAGGGGAAGGCGGAGGAGGCGCTTGGGCTTCCCCTCCCCCCAACCCCCGAGGGGAGGCTCCTCCGGGCCCTGGCCCTTCGGGCCCAAAACCGCCTGGAGGAAGCCCTAAGGGAGGCCCAGGGCCTTCCCCCCACCCCGGAGGCCCGCCTCCTTTTGGCCCGGATCCACCTGGCCCTGGGGAACCCCGAGGCGGGGCTTGCCGCCTTGGGGTCCACCCTGGAGGAGCGGGTGGAGCGGGGCCGCCTCCTTTTCCTCGCGGGGAGGCCCGAGGAGGCGGTGGCCCTTCTGGAGGAGGTCTTGCCGCAGACTTCCGGCCGTACTGACCTCCAGCGCGAGGCCCTTTCCACCCTGGTCCTGGCCTACTTTGGCCAAGGGGACTGGGCCCGGGGGCAGGCGGCCTTGGGGCAGCTTGCGGGGCTTGTCAACCTCCCCGCGCTCTTTCTCGCCCGGGTGTGGCCCTGGCTTCTCGCCCTGGGCACCTTTTTGGTCCTGGTGGTCCTGGGGGAAAGCCGCATTGAGCCCTTGCGCACGGTGGAGGTGGTGGAAGACCCCCTTCCGGGGCCGGGGAGCCTCTACCTCGCGGTCCTCCTGGCCCTGGCCTTGGCCTTAGGGGTGGCCCTCTTCCTGGGCAAGGCCCTCTTCGCCAACCTCCTGGCCCTTTTTACCCCCTACCAGAAGGCCCAGGTTCTCCCGGGGTTCTTCCTGGCCTACGGCCTCTTCCTCTTCGCGGGGCTTCTCCTCTGGCAGAGGCGGCGCCTTCCCCAGCTCCTGGGGCCTTTGGAGGGCTGGGTGGAGGGGTTTTGGGTGGGGCCGGCCTTGGTCCTCGCCCTTTGGGCCTACGGGCTGGTGCGGCCCTTCCTGGGGTTTCCCACCCTGCCCTTGCACCTCCTCGTCTTCCTGGGCCTGGCCCTCATGGAGCCCTTCTTCCGGGGCCTCGCCCCTTGGGTGTTCAAGGAGCGCTACCGGGAGCTCGCCCCCTACCTCTCTGCGCTCTTCTTTGCCTTGGCGGTGCCCGGTCCCACCCTCCTCTTCCTCCTCCTTGGGGCCGGGCTCCTTTGGGCCAAGGAGCGGGCGGGGAGCGTCTTGGGGCTCGCCTTGGGCTGGGTGGTGGCCGGGGTGGCCCTGGCCCTTTTCCCCTCCGCTTGGCTGCGCAGGTTCTGAGGCCGGTCAGGGATCCCCGGTTGCGAACGGGAGGCGCTTAGATGAGGCCGGTGTTCTTCCTCTCCGACTTCGGCCTGGAAGACCCCTACGTGGGGGTGGTCAAGGCGGTGCTCCGGGAGCGGGCCCCGGGGGTTAAAGTGGTGGACCTGGCCCACGACCTTCCCCCCCAGGACCTCCGGCGGGTGGCCTACGCCCTCTTTGAGGCGGTGCCCTACCTTCCGGAAGGGGCCGTGGTGCTGGCGGTGGTGGACCCGGGGGTGGGGACCTCCCGGCGGGCGGTGGCCGTTTGGGGAAGGCGGTGGTACGTGGGCCCGGACAACGGCCTCTTCAGCCTGGCCTGGCTCCTGGACCCGCCCCGAAGGGCGTTTCTTCTGGAGCGCGTCCTTCCCCCGTTTCCCCAAGGGGCGCTTCCTGGCTGGCGCCCGGGAGAGGCCACCTTCCACGGCCGCGACCGCTTCGCCCCGGCGGCGGCCCACCTGGCCCTGGGCCTTTCCCCGGAGGCCTTGGGCCTCGAGGTTCCCCTAGAAAGCCTCAAGCGCCTTCCCCTCGCCCTGACCCCGGGGCCCGAAGGGGAGGTCCTCACCTTTGACCGCTTCGGCAACGCCATCACCACCTTGCTCCAGGCCCCTTTGGGGGGATCGGTGGAGGTGGCGGGGAGGCGGCTTCCCATCCGCCGCACCTTCGGCGAGGTGGCGGCGGGGGAGGCCTTGGCCTATTTGGGAAGCGCCGGGCTCCTGGAGATCGCCGTGAACGGGGGAAGCGCCCGGGAGGCCCTGGGCCTGAGGGAGGGGATGCCCGTGAGGCTCCTCTTGGCCCCCCCACCGGGGCTTTAGCCTTTCCCCCGCTGGCTGCCTCGAGGAAGCCCCTGCCGGGGCCCCAGGCTGGCCAAGCCAGCCTGGGGTGGTATTAGAGCTTCTCCGCCCAGCGGGCGAGCTCGGGGAGGAAGTCCTCGGCGGTGAAGTCCAGGCTCACCGGGGTGAGGGAGACGTACCCCCGGCGCACCGCCCAAAGGTCCGTCCCCTCCTCCTCCTCCCCCACGGGGGTGCCGGCGATCCAGTAGTAGGGGCGGCCCTCGGGGTCCAGGCGCTCCACCACCCGGTCCTCAAAGCGGTGGGTGGAAAGCCGGGTCACCCGGAGGCCCCGGGGGGCCCCGGCGGGGAAGTTCACGTTGAGGAGCACCCCTTTGGGCAGGCCCTCCTCCGCCACCTTCTTGGCGATGCGCACCGCCCACTCCGCGGCATGGGCGAAGTTCAGCTCCTCCGAGGTGTCCAGGCTGAAGGCGATGGAGGGGATGCCCAGGGAGGTGCCTTCCAGGGCCGCCGCCACCGTGCCCGAGTGGGTGAGGTCCAGGCCGAGGTTCACCCCGATGTTGATGCCCGAAACCACCAGGTCTGGCCGCCCCAGGAGGTGCACCCCAAGGACCACGCAGTCCGCCGGGGTGCCGTCCACCCGGTAGGCGGGGATCTCTCCGAAGCCCGCGCTCGCCGTGTGCTTGAAGCGCAAGGGGCGGCGCACGGTGATGCCGTGGCCCACCGCCGACTGCTCCACGTCGGGGGCCACCACGTAGACCTCTCCCAGGGCCCGCATGGCCAGTCCCAGGGCCTTGATGCCGGGGGAAAAGATGCCGTCGTCGTTGGAAACAAGGATGCGCATACCCCTAGCCTAAAGGGAAAGGACCCCCTTTAGGGGGTCCTTTCCGAACTTACGGGGTTTAGAGGCGGCGGACCTTCTTGGCCTGGGGGCCCTTGCCGCCCCGGCCCGGTTCCACCTCAAACTCCACCCGCTCCCCCTCGTTCAGGGTGCGGAAGCCCTCGGCCTCAATGGCCGTGAAGTGCACGAACACGTCGGGGCCTTCCTCCTGCTGGATGAACCCGTAGCCTTTTTCCGCGTTGAACCACTTGACGGTACCCTTCTTCATGCTTCTCCTTCATCCCGAAAACCCGCTTGGCTTTCCAGGGACTCCTTACTATCCCACGCCCCTTCGGAAAAGTCAAGCCCCTGGGGTAGAATCCCCTTGTGCCTGGCCTCGCCTTCGCCGAAAGGACCCACCCGGGCCTCAAGCGCCCCAAGAACGAGGACGCCCTGGGCCACCTCCTCACCCCTTGGGGAGGGGTCTTCGTGGTGGCCGACGGGATGGGGGGGCACCGCACCGGGGAGGTGGCGGCCAGGCTTGCGGTGGAGACCATCCTCGGCCACTTCCAGGAGGCCGAACCCTCCCCCAAGGCCCTCCTCGAGGCCTTTGAGCGGGCCAACGCCCGCATCCACCAAGAGGCCCAGCGCCCGGAGAACCGGGGCATGGGCACCACCGCCACCTGCCTCCTCCTGGACCTGCCCTACGCCCTGGTGGCCCACGTGGGGGACTCGAGGGCCTACCTCCTCCGGGGAGGGGAGCTTACCCTCCTCACGGAGGACCACTCCTGGGTGGCGGAGAGGGTGCGCCAGGGCCTCTTGAGCCCAGAGGAGGCCCGGACCCACCGCTGGCGCAACGTGATCACCAACGCCTTGGGCTCCTTCCCCCAGGCCCGGGTGGACCTCCTGGGGCTCAAGCTTTTCCCCGGGGACACCTTTCTCCTCTGCACGGACGGGCTTTCCGGGGTCCTGGAGGACCGCACCCTCAAGGAGGTCCTCAAGAACTTCCCCCCCGAGGAGGCCGCCCGGCGCCTGGTGGAGCTGGCCAACGAGTGGGGAGGGCCGGACAACATCAGCGCCATCGTGGTGCGGGTGCCGGAGGAACTCCCCCAGTCCACCCGCCCTTACGCCCTGCCCCTGGAGGCCGCCCAGGGGGCCCCGGTGCGCCTGAAGCTCGGGGAGGAGCCCGAGGAGCTCCCCACCCAGGTGCTGGAGCCCAAGAGGCCCGGCCTCGGCTGGCGGGACGTCCTCCTCATCCTCCTCTGGATCGTGGTGGTGGCCTACATCCTCCTGGGCTACTTCCGCCCCTAGGCCTGCTAGACTTCTAGGGGTATGGAGCGGACCTTCGTGATGGTCAAACCCGACGGCTTCCGGCGCGGCCTGGTGGGGGAGATCCTCGCCCGCTTTGAGCGCAAGGGCTTCCGGTTGGTGGGGCTTAAGCTTCTAAGGATCTCTCGGGAGCTCGCTGAGCGGCACTACGCCGAGCACCGGGAGAAGCCCTTCTTCCCGGGCCTGGTGGACTTCATCACCTCGGGCCCGGTGGTGGCCATGGTCCTGGAAGGGCCGAACGCGGTGGCCGAGGTGCGCAAGATGATGGGGGCCACCCACCCCAAAGACGCCCTCCCCGGCACCATCCGGGGGGACTACGCCACCACCATTGACGAGAACGTCATCCACGGCTCGGCCACCCTCGAGGACGCCCAGAGGGAGATCGCCCTCTTCTTCCGCCCCGAGGAGTTGCTCTAAGCCCCCCGGCCATTGCGGGGAGCTTAACCCTCCTCCGGGGCCTGGGGCGGGGTCTGGGCCCGCAGGCGCTCCCAGGGGAAGTCGTCCAGGGGGTAGAAGCGGTCCGCCTGCTGGGCCAGGCGGTGGGAGGAGAGGGCGTGGAAGGTGGTGTTTTCCACCTGCTTGCCCATGTCCTGCACCACCCGCACCACCTCGGCGAAGTCCCCGTCCCCGGAGACCAGCACCGCCACGTCGTAGGCGTCGGCGTAGGCCAGGCGCAGGATATCTATGGCGATCTGGATGTCCACCCCCTTTTCCACGAAGCCGTCCGCCCGCCGTTCCAGCCGCCCCAGGCGCACGGCCACGTAGGGGACCCGCTTCAGGTAATTGAGGAAGCTTTGGTGGGCCTTGGCCGCGGGGTCCTCGGGGGGGAGGGGGGCGTTGTAGTAGTAGGCCCGAAGAAGCCTCCTCCCGGCGGTGAGGAGGGTGATGAACTCCACAAAGTTCAGCCGATAGTCCGACCCCAGGTGCTGCACCAACCCCTTGTAGAGGTTGGAGCCGTCAATAAATATGGCTACCCTTTCCATACGGGCCCGCCCCTTCTCGGGCACCCTCAGTTTACCCCGTTAAGGGTGAGAAGGTTTATAGCCCACCGCTCAAAGGAGCGGTGGGGGAAGCATACCGTTTTCGGCTTAGCCCTTTGCGGGCAGGGGAATGCTACCACACCTCTTCCATGAGCGCAAGATGATGTAGTCGGTCAACACATTTGAGACTCTGTGGGGACCGCCTCCCCCCGTATTCTAGCCAGGTACTCTAAAGGGGCCAGGCCCCCCAAGGCCCGGTGGGGTCGCCGGCGGTTGTAGTGGTCCAGGTAGGCGTCAAGCTCCCTTTGGAGCTCGGGGATCTGTGAAGGCAACGGTCGTGTGTAGAACTCATCCCTAAAGGTCCGCTGCATCCGCTCCACGTGACCATTGAGCTTGGGGCTCCTCGGAGGAAGAACGAAGAGCTTAACGCCCAAACGTTCACAGGCCTCCTCAAAATCGGACATAAACTCGCTGCCCCCATCCACCTGCACCGCACGGATAGGAAAAGGCGCTCGCACCA
>NZ_FNBC01000086.1 GCF_900102145.1 Thermus arciformis
CCTGGGGGGGTACCGCTTTGGGCTTCTTCATCTTGACCTCCCGGATGGGGTCATCCTACATCAAAGTTGGCGTCTAGTCTAGGGGGTCCACATCCTGGTTCCAGGCGGAGGTCCTAAGGAGGGAAGAGGGCGAGGCAGAGCTTCGCCTTAGGGTGCGGGAGGAGTTCTTGCAGGGCCAGGGCCTGGTCCACGGGGGGATCTTGGCGGCCCTTCTGGACAGCGCCTTAGGCCAGGCGGTGGAAAGCCTGGGGGCGAAGGTGGTCACCGCCGAGCTCTCCGTGAGCTACCTCCGGCCCGTGAGGGAAGGGGTGCTCCTGGCCCGGGGGTGGGTGGTCCACCCCGGGCGCCACCTCCTCCACGCCGCCGGGGAGGCGCAAACAGTTGAAAAATAACGCACCCTACTTCACCCTGACGCTCAAACGCTTCCGCTTCTCAGCGCCTCACTCCAGCAAGTTTCTCCAATGCAAGGGCCACAGACGGGTATACTCCCTCCCAGGAGGCCCCAGGTGAAGGCCAAGCCTAAAGCCACGCGGGAGCGCGCCAAAAAGAAGGCGAAGGCCTTCACCGGAGTCCAGGCGCTTCTCCTCTTCCCTTCTGAAGAAGACCACAAGGCCACCCTGGACCTCATGCGCCGCTTCTCCGCCGCCGTGCGCTACGCCTACAACCGCCTCCCGGAAGGGAAGGGGCGGGACGAACTCAAACGGCAGGACGGCCCCCTCTGCACTCTCTTCCGTCTGAACACCCGCTACGCCGACGACGCGATCCTGAAGGCCCAAGCCGTCCTGGATTCTGCCCGGGAGAGAGGAGAAGACCCCCGGAAGGTGGTCTTCGGGGGGAGAAAGCTCTTCCAACAGCTCAAGCGCAGGCACCTCTCGGGTAAGCCCCTGAGGAAGCTCAAGCGGGAGTGGAGGGAGAGGCGGCAAGGCCTCCTCTACTCCCGTGGCGACAGGACCAAGGGGGGCAACCTCAACCTGAGGCTCCTCGTGGAAGACGGGGCCTTGCGGCTCCGGATCAACCTCGGAGACGGGAACTACGCCCACGCCCTGGTGAAGACGGGCCACCCCAACCTGAGCGCCCTGGTGGGGAGGGTCTATGAAGTGCTGCCCCAAATTTGGACCACCCCAAGAG
>NZ_FNBC01000027.1 GCF_900102145.1 Thermus arciformis
CTGGGCCAGGAGGTGGAGGAGGGGGAGAAGGAGGGGGTAGAGGGCGTGGAGCCTGCGGTTGAAGCGGCTTGGGGAGGGGACGTGGGTGAAGAGGCCGAGGTCTTTGGCGAGGGCCAGGGCCTTGTTGTGCTTGCCGCCGAACTCTAGGGCGGCAAGGAGGGCGAGGGTGAGGATGGCGGAGGCGGGCGTTTTGGCTTGGGGGTCATCCTTGTAGCCCATGGCTTGCAGGGCGTCGTCTATAATGCAAAAGGCCGCTATGAGACGGGAAAGCATAGCGGCCACTATTTTTTCAGATCCAGGGGATAGGTAGCAACTTGGGTTAACCATAACCACACTAGGTGGGCTCGGGAAAAGCCAAGATGAACATAGGCCCTTAAGGGTCGGAAGGAGGTGGGCATGAAGGTCCTGATCCTCGCCGGAGATGCCGCAGAAGCCCTAGAAACCTTCTATCCCCTCCAAAGGCTTCAAGAAGAGGGGTTCACTGTCCACGTGGCCGCGCCCCGGAAGAAGGTCATTCAAACGGTGGTCCATGACTTTGAACCCCTCATGGAAACCTACACGGAGAAGCTGGGCTACCGCCTGCAGGCAGACCTCAGCTTCACGGAGGTGGACCCCGAGGCCTACCAAGGCCTCTACATTCCGGGCGGGCGCGCTCCGGAGTGGATCCGCACGGAGCCTAAAGCCCTGGAGATCGTCCGCCATTTCTTCCAAGCCAACAAACCCGTGGGCACCCTCTGCCACGGGCCTTTAGTCCTTACCGCCGCTGGGGTGGTGAAGGGGCGGCGCCTGGCGGCCTAGGGCGTGCTCAAACCCGACATAGAAATCGCGGGCGGCACCTTTGTGGACGATGCGCCAGTGGTGGATGGCAACCTGGTCACGGGCCGGGCATGGCCCGACAACCCCGCTGTCCTCAAAGCCTTCATTCGTCTCTTGAAAGAAGGCGTAGCCTAGACCTCAAGGTCAAAACGCGCCCCGGGAAGCCCGGGGCGCACCCCTTTTAACCCTAGAAGCGGTCCATGAGGATCGCCCGCTTGACCTCCTCTATGAGCTGGGTCACGGGGATCTCCCGGGGGCAGGCCTCGGTGCAGTTGTAGGCGGTGCGGCACCGCCACACCCCGCTCCCCGAGCCCAGGGCCTTGAAGCGCTCCCTCTTGCCCCGGTCCCGGGAGTCAAAGAGGAAGCGGTGGGCCTGGACGATGGCGGCAGGGCCGATGTAGGTGCCGTTCACCCAGAAGACGGGGCAGCTCGTGGTGCAGCTCGCACAGAGGATGCACTTGGTGCCCTGGTCAAACCGCTCCCTTTCCTCGGGGGACTGGAGCCTCTCCCGCTGGGGCGGGGGCTCGTCGTTGATGAGGTAGGGCTTCACCGCCCGGTAGGCGGCGAAGAAGGGCTCCATGTCCACGATGAGGTCCTTCTCCACCGGGAGGCCCCGGATGGGCTCCACGGTGATCACGCTCCCCAGGTCCTTCACCAGGGTCTTGCAGGCCAGGCGGTTCTTGCCGTTGATGAGCATGGCGTCCGAGCCGCAGATGCCGTGGCCGCAGCTCCTTCGGAAGGCCAGGGTGCCGTCTTGGTCCCACTTAACCTTGTGGAGGAGGTCCAGGACCCGGTCCCAGGGCTCGGCCTCCACCTGGTAGGTCTCCCAATGGGGCCTCTGGTCCTTCTGGGGGTCAAAGCGGAGGATCTTCAGGGTGACCTGCATGCCTCCCTCCTAGTAGGTGCGGGCCTTGGGCTCAAAGCGGCCCAGGACCACGGGCTTGTAGCGGAAGGCCACCTTGCCGTCTTCCACCTTGTAGGCCAGGGTGTGCTTGAGCCAGTTCTGGTCGTCCCGCTCGGGGTAGTCTTCCCGGGCGTGGGCCCCGCGGGACTCGGTGCGGTTTAGGGCGGAGTGGACCAGGGCCTCGGAGACCTCGAGGAGGTACCCGAGCTCCAGGGCCTCCACGAGCTCGGTGTTGTAGGCGTCCCCCTTGTCGTCAATGGAGATCCGCTTGTAGCGGTCCATGAGCTCCTTGAGGATCTCCACCTGCTTCTTAAGGAGCTCCCCGGTGCGGAAGACGGAGGCGTGGTCCATCATGGACTGCTGCAGCTCGGCCCTAAGGGCCGCCACCTTCTCCTTGCCGGTGGAGTTCTTGATGCGCTCAATGCGCTCCCGGCTTTCGCCAAGGTGCGCCTCGGTGAGCTCGTGGTAGTCGGCGTCCTTGGCGAAGCGGGCGGCGTGGATCCCGGCCCGGCGCCCGAAGACCACGAGGTCCCCCAGGGAGTTCGTCCCCAGGCGGTTCGCCCCGTGGAGGCTCACGCAGGCCGCCTCCCCGGCGGCGTAGAGCCCGGGGACCACGGTGTTCTTCTCGCCCTTGATCACCTGGCCCCAGAGGGTGGTGGGGATCCCCCCCATGGCGTAGTGGGCCGTGGGCATCACCGGCACGGGCTCCTTCAGGGGGTCCACCCCCAGGTAGATGCGGCTGAACTCGGTGATGTCGGGGAGCTTCTTCTCAATGACCTCGGGGGGCAGGTGGGTGAGGTCCAAGAGGACGTGGTCCTTCTTGGGGCCACACCCCCTTCCCTCCCGCACCTCCAGGTACATGGCCCGGGAGACGAGGTCCCTTGGGGCGAGGTCCTTGATGGTGGGGGCGTAGCGCTCCATGAACCGCTCCCCGAGGGCGTTCCGGAGGATCCCCCCCTCGCCCCGGGCCCCCTCGGTGAGGAGGATGCCCAGGGGGTAAAGCCCCGTGGGGTGGAACTGGTAGAACTCCATGTCCTCGAGGGGAAGCCCCTTGCGGTAGAGGATGGCCTGCAGGTCCCCGGTGAGGGTGTAGGCGTTGGAGGTCACCTTGTAGATTCGCCCGAACCCTCCAGAGGCGATGACGATGGCCTTGGCCTGGAAGAGGTGGAGCTCCCCGGTGGCGAGCTCCAGGGCCACGAGGCCCTTGGCCACCCCGTCCTCGAGGATGACGTCGGTGACGTGGAACTCGTTGTAGAAGGTGATGTTGTGTTTAACGCACTGCTGGTAAAGGGTCTGGAGGATCATGTGGCCGGTGCGGTCGGCGGCGTGGGCCGCCCGGTGCACCGGGGCCTTGCCCCAGTCCTTGGTGTGCCCCCCGAAGCGGCGCTGGGCGATCTTGCCGTTCGGGAGCCGGTCAAAGGGGAGGCCCATGTGCTCAAGCTCAATCACCGCCTCAATGACCTCCTTGGCGAAGACCTCGGCGGCGTCCTGGTCCGTGAGGTAGTCCCCCCCCTTGACCGTGTCAAACATGTGCCACTCCCAGTGGTCCTCCTCCACGTTGCCGAGGGCCGCCCCTATGCCCCCTTGGGCCGCCCCGGTGTGGCTTCGCGTGGGGTAGAGCTTGGAGACCACCGCCACGTCCGCACCCTCTCTGGCCGCGTACAGGGCGGTGGCGAGGCCCGCCCCGCCCGCGCCCACCACGATGACCTCGTGCCTGTGCGCCATATCACTTCACCCCGAAGTCGTGGTTCAGAAGGGAAAGGCTTCCCAGGAGGAACAGGAAGGCGATGAGACTGTAAAGGACGGCCTTGGTCCAGAAGCGCTTCATGGGGTCCCGGATCCAGTCGTCCAGGACGTAGCGGAGCCCGTTGGCCCCGTGCAGGAGGCCCAGGGCCAGGATGAGGAGGTCGTAGAGCTTCCAGGTGGTCTGGGAAAGTCTCTTGGCCACGTAGTCGTAGTTGATGGTGTTGAGGTCCGTGAGGATGGCGTTCATCCACATGTGGCCGATGAGCAAGAAGACCAGCACCACCCCGCTGATGCGCATGAAGACCCACCAGTAGAGCTCCAGGTTGGTGCTGGCCTCCAGCTTGGCCTCCTCGTAGCGCCGGGACTTAATCGCCATGGCCGCCTCCCAGAATCCCGCCCCCGATCTTGATCAAAAAGGGCAGGTAGAAGACCACGAAAAGGACCCAGACCCCGTACCAGAGCTGCCGCTGGTAGCGCACCCCCCAGGAGGTGAAGTCCATGAGGATGATGCGCAGGCCATTAAACCCGTGGTAGAGCACCCCGGCGATGAGGAAAAGAAGCCCCACCTGAAACACGGGCTGGTGGTAGAACTTCATGAGGGCATTGGACACCTCCGGCCCCCACATGGCGCTTGAGATGTTGGCCACGTGGAGCATGAGGAAGACCAGGATGCCCAGGCCCGAGATCCGGTGCAGGTAAAACGCCCACTGCCCTTCTCTTCCCCGGTACATGGCACCTCCTTGCCGGGTTTAGCATACACCTTTCCCTTGGGGAAAAGCATCGCCGGGACCACGCTTGGGGCCCCACATACCCCACTCCCGTACCCAAAGCCCAAGGGGAAGAGGGCTTTTCCCCCAAGGCCCCCCGCCCCTCCCTTGGGGGGGAACCCTCGGGCAGGCAGTCGGGGTTTTCCTTGGCCAGGACGAGGTATTGACAGGGGGGGGAGGGGGGGGCATAATGGGGGGCGTGCCGCAGGGGATACCCCGGGGGGCACGGGAAGGAGGTGGTCATGGTGGAACTCTTTGGATTCGGCCCTCACCTGATGGTGGATGGCTACGACGCCAACCCCGAGAGGCTCCGGGACGCCGAGCTGGTGCGCCGCGTCCTGGACGAGCTCCCCGAGGAGATGGAGATGACCAAGGTGCTTCCCCCCTTCGTCTACAGCTACGGCTCCGGGGGCGAGGACGGGGTGACGGGGGTGGTGATCATCGCCGAAAGCCACATCGCCATCCACACCTTCCCCAAGAAGCGCTTCCTCTCCATAGACATCTTCTCCTGCAAGGCCTTTGACATGGCCAAGGCCCTGAAGAAGCTGGCCGAGGTCTTTGAGATCGGCCGCTACGAGACCTACATGATCCAGCGGGGCAAGGAGTTCCCCAAGGACCCCGAGCTGGCCCGAGCCATCGTCTTGGGGGAGCGGGAGTACCTCGAGGCCCGGGCGGGCTGAGCCCCTTCCCTCCGCCCCCGGGCGCGCCCCGGGGGTTTTCATTTTGGGCTCATGCTCCCTGCCTAAGTTTGGTAAGGGAGGCTTCCTATGGTGCATAGACTCCTGGTGCTCGCGTGGCTGGCCCTTGGCGTGGCCCTGGCGCAGGGCTTCCGCGGCCTCTCCCTGGGCACCCCTTACCCGGAGATGGGGGTGCAGCCGGGGGAGAGCGTGAACCTCACCCTCACCCTCAAGAACCACGGCCTGCCTCCCGGGGTGGTGCGCCTCTCCTTGGCCGAGGTGCCCCCGGGCTGGCAGGCGAGCCTCATCGGGGGCGGGCGGCTGGTGCGGGCGGTCTACCTGGCCCCGGACGGGGAGGCCACCCTCACCCTGCGCCTGCAGCCGCCCAAGGAGGTGAAGCCCGGCACCTACCGCTTCCTGGTGCGGGCCGAGGGGCTTGGGCAGACGGCAAGCCTCCCCATCGCCTTGGTGGTGGGGCAGGGGCTTCCCCAAAGGCTTAGCCTCGAGGCCGAGCTCCCCATCCTCAAAGGCCCGCCCACCAGCACCTTCCGCTACCGGGTGACCCTGAAGAACGAGTCCGACCGCGACCTCCTGGTCTCCTTGGAGTACGAGGCCCCCAAGGGCTTCCAGGTCACCTTCACCCCCGCCTTCTCCGGCCAGCAGGTGACGAGCCTGCCCGTCAAGGCCGGGGAGAGCAAGGACCTGGACGTGGAGGTCTCCCTGCCCAAGGACACCAAGGCGGACACCTACGCCGTCACCCTGAGGGCCCTGGCCGGGGAGGCCAAGGCGGAGCTCGGGCTCACCCTCGAGGTCACGGGCCGCCCCGAGGTGCGCCTCAACACCAAGGAGGGGCGGCTTTCCGGCCAGGTGACCGCGGGGCGGGAAAACCCCGTGAAGCTCGTGGTGAAAAACGAAGGGAGCGCCCCCGCCAAGAACCTCTCCTTCAGCGCCTTTGAGCCCTCGGGCTGGGAGGTCAAGTTTGAGCCCGACAAGCTGGAGGCCCTGGAGCCCGGCCAGGAGAAGGAGGTCACCGCCCGCATCAAGCCCTCGGCCAAGGCGGTGACCGGGGACTACATGGTCACCCTCTCCCTCTCCGGGGACGACGGGGTCTCCGCGAGCCTGGACTACCGGGCCACGGTGGTGCGCTCCACCCTGTGGGGGCTCGTGGGGGTGGGGCTCATGGCCGTGGCCCTCCTGGTCCTGGGTTTCGCCGTGAACCGCTTCGGCCGGAGGTAGCATGGCGGTCATCCTGACCCGGGGCCTCACCAAGCGCTACGGGCGCGTGGTGGCGGTGGAGGACCTGAACCTGGAGGTGGAGGAGGGGGAGGTCTTCGGCCTCCTGGGCCCCAACGGCTCGGGCAAGACCACCACCATCCTCATGCTCCTGGGCCTCACCGAGCCCACCTCGGGGGAGGCCCGGGTGCTGGGCCTGGACCCCATGCGGGAACCCCTTAAGGTCAAGGCCCGGGTGGGCTACCTCCCCGATCAGGTGGGGTTTTACGGGGAGCTTTCCGCCTGGGAGAACCTGCGCTACACCACCAGGCTCCTCGGGCTTCCCGACGGGGAGGCCCAGGCCCGCATAGAGGAGGTCCTTAAGCGCATGGGGCTTTGGGAGGTGAAGGACCGGAAGGTGGCCGCCTTCAGCCGGGGGATGCGCCAGCGGTTGGGCCTCGCGGAGGTCCTCCTCAAGAGGCCCAAGGTGGCCATCCTGGACGAGCCCACCCTGGGCCTGGACCCCGAGGCCGCCCGGGAGTTCCTGGAGCTCATCAAGGGCCTCAAGGCGGAGGGCATCACCGTCCTCCTCTCCAGCCACCTCCTCCACCAGGTGCAGGAGATCTGCGACCGGGTGGGCCTCTTCCACCGGGGCCGCCTGGCCCTTTTGGGGACGGTGGAGGACCTGGCCGCCCGGGTGCTGGGGGGCGGGTACGAGGTGTGGGTGGAGGCCGTGCCCGGCCTCGAGGGCCCCTTCCGGGAGGTGCCCGGGGTGAGCCGGGTGGAGGCGGAGGGAGGCCGCTACCGGGTCCTCGCCACCCGGGACGTGCGCCCCGAGCTGGCCAGGATCGCCGTGGAACGGGGCGCCCTCTACAGCCTCTCCCTGAGGCGGCCCAGCCTGGACGAGATCTACGCCCACTACTTCAAGGAGGTGGGGCATGCGGCGTGAAGGCTCCCCCTGGACGGGGCTTTGGGCGGTCTTCTTCAAGGAGATGGCCGACCACCTCTCCGGCCTGAGGATGCGCATCCTCGAGGCCCTCATCCTCCTCTCGGCCCTAAGCGCCGTCTACACCGGCACCCAGACCCTGCGGCAGACCGTGGGGGAGGACCCCTACCTCTACCTCAAGCTCCTCACCACCGCCCAAGACCCCCTGCCCTCCTTCGTGGGCTTCCTCTCCTTCTTTGTGCCCCTGGCGGCCATCGCCTTGGCCTTTGACGCGGTGAACGGGGAGTACGCCCGGGGCACCCTCTCCCGCATCCTCTCCCAGCCCATCTACCGGGACGCCCTCCTCTTCGGCAAGTTCCTGGCGGGCCTCGGCACCTTAAGCGTCCTCCTCCTGGCCCTCCTCCTTTTGGTCCTGGGCCTGGGGCTTTTCACCCTGGGGGTTCCCCCGGGGGGCGAGGAGGTGGCCCGCATCCTCTTCTTCTTCCTGGCCACCTTGGCCTACGCCGGGGTCTGGCTGGCCTTGGGCCTCCTCTTCTCCGTCCTCTTCCGCCAGCCCGCCACCGCCGCCTTGGCCGCTTTGGGGGTGTGGCTCTTCTTCGCCGTCTTCTTCCCCATCCTCACCGACCTCGCGGCCAGCGCCCTCCTCCTCCGGGCCGACCCCTTTGACCCGGAAAGCCAGCTCCGCCAGGCCACCTTGGCCCTCTGGATCTCCCGCCTCTCCCCCAACACCCTCTTCGCCGAGGCCCTCACCGCCATCCTGAACCCGGCGGTGCGCTCCCTAGGCCCCATCCTCATCACCCAGCTAGAGGGGGCCGTCCTCGGCACCCCCTTGCCCCTCTTCCAAAGCCTCCTCCTCGTCTGGCCCCAGCTCACGGGGCTCTTCGCCCTGGCGGTGCTCCTCTTCACCCTGGCCTACGTGGCCTTCCAGCGGCAGGAGGTGCGGGCGTAGTAAGGCCCTGGCCGCCCCTAGGTCCCTATTCCTCGAGCCACTCCGTGGCGTAGGCGCTCGTCTTGGGGATGACGCAGAGGAACTCCACGGGCTCCTCCCCCTCGTTCACGTAGGCGTGGGGGGTGTCGGGAGGGATGTAGACCGCCTGGCCCGCGGAAACCTCCCGCACCTCATCCCCCAAAAGCACCTTCATCCGGCCGGAAAGCACGTACTGCTCGTGCTCAATGGTGGGGTGCTTGTGCTTGGGGATGCGGCCTCCGGGAAGGAGGGTGAACTTCCGGGTGATGAAGTGGGGCGCCCCGTCCTCGGGGCCGATGAGCACCTGGATGAAGGCCTTCTCGCCCCGCTCCACGGGGCGGGCCTCCACGTGGGCCGCCTGCTTGACCACGGGCTTCATGGGGCCCATTGTAGCAAAATGGCCTCCACGTCCTCGTCGGTGACCTCGCCGAAGTCCAGGTAGTAGGCCCCCACGGCGGCGAAGTCCTGGGGGGCCGAAAGGGCCACCACCTCCGCCCGCTCCTTAAGCTTCTCCAGGGCCTCCGGGCTTCCCACGGGCACGGCCACCACCACCCGCCTCGGCCCCTCCTGAAGCGCCACGGAAAGGGCCGCCTCCATGCTCGCCCCCGTGGCCACGCCGTCGTCCACCAGGACCACGTCCCGGCCCTTCAGGGGCACCTTGGGCCGGACCTTGCGGTAGCGCTCCGCCCGCTTGCGGATCACCTCCCGCTGCCGCGCGGCCTCCCGCTCCAGATAGCTTGGGTCGGCGTACTGGAGGGCGTAGGGCCTGAGGACGAGCTCCCCCCTCTCCCCCACCGCCCCCAAGGCGAACTCCGGGTTGCCCGGCGCCCCCACCTTGCGCACCAAGACCACGTCCAGCTCCCCGCCGAGGCGCCTGGCCACCTCGTCGGCCACCACCACTCCTCCCCGGGGAAGCCCCAGGACCACGGGGTGCTCCAGGCCCAAAGGGGCCAAGGCCTCCGCCAAGAGGGCCCCCGCGTGCCTGCGGTCGCGAAAGCGCATAGGACCATGCTACACCGCCCTGCGGTCTTGCACTCGGTATAAGGCTTTGGTAGGGTGAGGGGCAAGGAGGGACAGAAATGCAGGTCAGCGACAAACCCTGGCTCGCCCATTACGACCCCGGCGTCCCGGCGGAGGTGGAGGTGCCCCCCATCCCCCTTTGGCGCTTCCTGGAGGAAAGCGCCCGCCGCTTCCCCCAAAACGTCGCCCTGGAGTTTCTGGGGAAGACCCTAAGCTACCAGGAGCTGTGGAACCTCGCCCGCCGCTTCGCCCAGGGGCTTAAGGAGCTGGGGGTGCGGCCCGGGGACCGGGTGGCCCTCATGCTCCCCAACACGCCCCAGTTCGTCGTCGCCTTCTACGGCACCCTCCTCGCCGGGGGCGTGGGGGTGAACGTGAACCCCCTCTACACCCCGAGGGAACTCCGCCACCAGCTTCTGGACGCGGGGGCCGAGACCCTGGTGATCCTGGACCACCTCCTCCCCCGCTTCCTGGAGGTGGAAAAGGAGGTCCCGGTGAAGCGGGTGGTGGTCACGGGGATCAAGGACTTCCTCCCCTTCCCCAAAAACCTCCTCTACCCCCTGAAGGCCAAGCGGGAGGGCCTCCCCCTGGGCTTCCCCAGGAAGGAGGGCTTCCACGCCTTCGCCGAGCTCCTGAAGCGCCCCCCCGCCGAGCCCCACGTCCCCGACCCCGAGGACCTCGCCCTCCTCCAGTACACCGGGGGCACCACGGGGATCTCCAAGGGGGCGATGCTCACCCACAAAAACCTCGTGGCCAACGTCCTCCAGATTGACGCCTGGGACCCCACCTCCCGGGAGCTTCTGGGCAAGGGGGTGATGCTCGGGGCCCTGCCCTTCTTCCACGTCTACGGGATGACCGTGGCCATGAACTACGGCCTCTTCTCCGGGTACAAGATCGTCCTCCTCCCGAGGCCCGAGATCGGCCCCATCGTGGAGGCCATTGAAAAACACCGGGTCACCCACTTCCCCGGCGTCCCCACCCTCTACGTGGCCTTTAACAACTTCCCCGGCATAGAGGGGCGGAACGTCAAGAGCATCCGCATCTGCCTCTCGGGAGCGGCCCCCCTGCCCGTGGAGGTGGCCAAGCGGTTTGAGGAGATCACCGGGGCGAGGCTCATTGAGGGCTACGGCCTCTCCGAGGCGAGCCCCGTGACCCACTCCAACCCGGTGCTGGGGGAGGTGCGCAAGGGCTCCATCGGCATGCCCCTGCCCGGCGTGGAGGCCAAGGTGGTGGACGAGGAGGGCCAGGAACTCCCCCCGGGCGAGGTGGGCGAACTCGCCGTCAAAGGTCCTAACATCATGAAAGGCTACTGGAACCGCCCAGAAGAAACCCAAAAGACCCTCAAAGACGGCTGGCTCTTCACCGGCGACCTCGCCAAAATGGACCAAGACGGCTACTTCTACATCGTGGACCGCAAAAAGGACATGATCATCGCCGGAGGCTACAACATCTACCCCCGCGAGGTGGAAGAAGTCCTCTACCAGCACCCCGCCGTCCAGGAAGCCGCCGTGGTGGGCGTCCCAGACCCCTACCGCGGGGAGACCGTGGCCGCCTTCCTCGTCCTCAAGCCCGAGTACCGGGGCAAGGTCACGGAAAAGGACATAGAGGCCTTCTGCCGCCAAAACCTCGCCGCCTACAAGGTTCCCCGCATCATCCAATTCCGCGAAAGCCTTCCCAAGTCCAGCGTGGGGAAGATCCTGAGGCGGGAGCTCCGGGAGGAGTTCGCCAAGGGGGGGGGTAACGGCTAAGGGGTGGCCCGAAGTAAGGCTTAGGAAGCTTCCTTTGGGGCCCCCACTGCGGCTTTCGCCGCAGTGGGGTGCTTTAGGCCCGGGTCCGGGCCACCGCCTCCCGGAAGGCCTCCACCGCCCGGTCCACCTCGGCCTCGGTGGTGAAGCGCCCCAGGGAGAAGCGCAAGGAGGCCTTGGCCTCCTTGGGGGAGCGGCCGATGGCGAGGAGGACGTGGGAGGGCTCGAGGCTCCCCGCGGAGCAGGCCGACCCCGAGGAGACCGCCACCCCCAGGAGGTCCATGGCCAAAAGGAGGGCCTCCCCGTCGGCCCCCTTCACCGTGACGTTCACCAGCTTGGGAAGCCGCCGCTCGGGGTGGCCGTTCAGCTCCACCCCCTCCACGGCGAGGAGGCCGGCCTCGAGGCGGCGCCGCAGGGCGAGGAGCCTTTCCCTCTCCTCGGGAAGAAGCCTCAAGGCCTTCTCCAGGGCCACCGCCAGGCCGTGGGCCAGGACCGGGCTCTGGGTCCCCCCCCGCCTGCCCCCCTCCTGCTTGCCGGGAACCAAAGGGAAAAGCTCCACCCCCTGGCGCACCAGGAGGGCCCCGATGCCCTTGGGCCCGTAGAACTTGTGGGCGCTCAAGGAGACGAGGTCCGCCCCCACCTCCCCCAGGGAAAAGGGCACCTGGCCGATGGCCTGGACGGCGTCCGTGTGGAAGAGGGCCCCGTGGGCGTGGGCCACCTCCGCGATCTCCCGGATGGGGTAAAGGGTGCCGAGCTCATTGTTGGCGGCCATGACGCTCACCAAGAAGGTGTCCTCCCGCAGGGCCTCCTTCACCTGCTCCGGGTAGACGAGGCCGTGGCGGTCGGGCTTGAGGCGGGTCACGGCGAAGCCGAGCCTTTCCAAAAGCCCAAGGGCCCCCAAGAGGGCGGAGTGCTCCACGGCGGTGCTCACCACGTGGCCCCGGCCCCGGGCCAAGGCCACCCCCAAAAGGGCCAAGGCGTCGGCCTCGGAGCCCGAGGCGGTGAAGACCACCTCCCTAGGCCTCGCCCCGAGGAGGGCGGCCACCTTCTCCCGGGCCCCTTCCAGGACCTTCCGCGCCTCCTGGCCGAAGCGGTGAACGCTGGAGGGGTTTCCGAAGACCCCCTCCACCTCCCGCATGGCCTCCGGCACCTCGGGGTCCAGGGGCGTGGTGGCGGCGTAGTCCAGGTAAACCCTCAACTGGCCTCCAGCTGGACGAGGCGCCTGGCCTCCAAAAGCCTCCGCTCCTCAATGAGGTCCTTCAGGGTGGTGCCCCCAAGGACCTGGCGCATGGCCAGGTCCACCCGCTTCCAGAGGAGCTCCGTGGAGCACTGCCCCACCTTGGCGCAGGACTCGGGGTCCTCAATGCAGGAAACCGGGGCCAGGCTCCCCTCCAGGGCCTCCACCACCTCTAAGGCGGTCACCCGCTCGGGGGGGCGGGCCAGGCGGTAGCCCCCCTTGGCCCCCCGCACGGAGCGGATGAACCCGGCGCGGCGGAGCTGGGCGGCGATCTGCTCCAGGTAGTGCTGGCTGATGCCCTGGGCCTCGGCCACCTCCTTTAGGGGAACGGCCTCGGGGGCCCGGAGGCCGATCTCCACCAGGGCGCGAAGCCCGTACTGGGCCTTGGTGGACACCCACATGGCCCCATTATACCCCTATTTCTCACCCGAAAATCCCGTTTTTAGGAGGGCGAGGCCGAAGAGGAGGGCCTGGAAGAGGACCACGCTGGCCCCGCTGGGCCAGTCCAGGAGGAGGGAGAGGAAAAGCCCGCCCAAGGTGGAGAAGAGGGCCAGGAGGAGGGAAAGGAGGGTCATCTGGGCGAAGGTGCGGGCGAGGAGCCGGGCCGTGGCCCCCGGGATCACCAGGAAGGCCGCCACCAGGAGAACCCCCACCACCTTCACCGAAAGCACGAGGCTCACCGCCAAGAAGCCCGAAAGGAGGTAGTCGTGGAAGACCACGGGCACCCGGTCGGCGAGGGCCAGCTCCCGGTCCAAAGTGGCGTAGGCCAAGGGCCCCCAAAGGGGGAGGAGGGCCAGGCCCAAAAGGACCATGGCGCCCACCGCCAAAAGGTCGGAGGGCCCCACGGCCAGGAGGGAGCCGAAGAGGTAGCCCATGGCGTCCCCCACGTACCCTCTGGCCTTGGCGAGGAAGACCGCCCCTAAGGCCACGGAGAGGGCGAAGAAGACCCCGATGGCCGTGTCCTCGGAAAGCCCGCTCCGCTCCTTGACCCAGGTGATGGCCAAGGCCACGAAGAAGGTGAAGGGCAGGGCGAACCAAAAGGGCTCTTCCCTCAGGAAAAGCCCCAGGGCCACCCCGGCGAAGGCGGCGTGGGCCAGGCCGTCTCCCAGGAAGGAGAGGCGCCTTTGCACCACGAAGGGGGAGGCGAGGCCCGAAAGCAGGGCCACCAAAAGCCCCGCCAGGAGGGCCCGCTGGAAGAAGGGGTAGCCCAGGGCCTCAAGCACGGCCGCCCTCCACGAAAAGGCCGTGGGCGTGCCCCACGTGGCCGAAGGCCTGGCGCAGGCACTCCTCGGAAAGGGCCCGCTCGGGGGGGCCGAAGCCCACCACCCTTCGGTTCAGAACCAGGACGTGGGTGGCGTGGTGGGCCGCCTCCCAGTCGTGGGTGATCATGAGGACCGTGGCCCCGGAAGCCTTCTGGTAGGCCTCGAGGTAGCGGTAGAGGTCCTCCTCCCCCACCCGGTCCACCCCGGTGGCGGGCTCGTCCAGGAGGAGGATCCGGGGCCTGCGGATCAGGGCCCGGGCCAGGTAGACCCGCTGGAGCTGGCCCCCGGAAAGCCGTCCCAAAGGCCGATAGGCGAGCTCCGAAGCCCCCACCTGGGCCAGGGCCGCAAGGGCCGCCTCCTTCTCCTTAGGGCTCAGGCGGAAGGGCCAGCGCCGCCTGAGCCCCGTGACCACCAGCTCCAAGGCCAAGGCGGGAAAGGAGCGGTCAAAGGTCTTGATCTGGGGCACGTAGCCGAACCAAAAGGGATCGGCCTTCCCCGCGGGAAGGCCATAGACCAGGACCTCCCCCTGGTATGGCACCAGGCCCAGCACCGCCTTCAAGAGGGTGCTTTTCCCCGCCCCGTTGGGCCCCACGATGGCCACGAAGGCCCCTTCGGGGACGGAAAACTGAACCTCCTCCAGGGCCCGGAACTCCCCGAAGCGCACGGAAAGGCGGCGGACCTCCAGGGCCGTCATGACAAAAATGATGACGCATTCTCACTAAACCGTCAAGGCCCGGAGGGCCTTCCCCTCCCAAGCGCCCAAGGTGGGGTGGCCTCAAAAGCTATGCTCCGGGCCCGGGAAAAGCCCTTCCCGCACCTCCTTTACGTACTGGCCCAGGGCCTCCACGATGAGCCTTTCCCCCTCCAGGTACCGCTTTGCGAAGCGGGGCTTGAACGCGCCGTAGAGCCCCACCACGTCGTGGAAGACCAGGACCTGGGCGTCCGTGTGGGGCCCGGCCCCGATGCCCACGGTGTGCACGGAAAGCCTCTCCGTGACCTCCTTGGCCAGGGAAGCGGGCACCATCTCCAAGACGACGCCGTAGGCCCCGGCCGCCTCGAGGGCCAAGGCCCCCTTGAGGATGCGCTCCGCCTCCTCGGGGCGCTTGCCCTGGAGCCGGTAGCCCCCGAGCTGGCTCGCCGTCTGGGGGGTGAGGCCCACGTGCCCGAGGACCGGCACCCCCGCCCGCACCAGGCCCTGGACGACCTCCGCCACCTCCTCGCCCCCCTCAAGCTTCACGGCGTCCGCCCCACCTTCCTTCAGGAGGCGCTCCGCCGCGAAAAGGGCCCGGTCCAGGGTGGCGTAGGTGAGGTAAGGGAGGTCGGCCACCAGGAAGGTGTTCGGGGCGCCCCGCCGGGCCGCCTTGGTGTGGTGGAGCATCTCCTCCAGGGTCACGGGCACCGTGGAGGGGTAGCCCAGGACCACCATCCCCAGGGAGTCCCCCACCAAAACGGCGTCCACCCCGGCGGCCTCGGCCATGCGGGCCGTGGGGTAGTCGTAGGCGGTGAGGTAGACAAGCCTCTTGCCCTTGGCCTCCCGGAAGTCCTTGACCGTCTTCCCCACGG
The DNA here is from genome assembly GCF_900102145.1 of Thermus arciformis. GTDB lineage: Bacteria > Deinococcota > Deinococci > Deinococcales > Thermaceae > Thermus > Thermus arciformis. The sequence continues at coordinate 14,860 of NZ_FNBC01000027.1, forward strand.
GAAAAGGCTATCATGTAAGGGCGTGGAGGCGCCTTTGGACCTCGCCCTAAGGCCCAAGCGCCTGGAGGAGTACATCGGCCAGGAGCGCTTGAAAGCCAAGCTCAGGGTCTACCTCGAGGCCGCCAAGGCCCGCAAGGAGCCCCTGGAGCACCTCCTCCTCTTCGGCCCCCCGGGGCTTGGCAAGACCACCCTGGCCCACGTCATCGCCCACGAGCTCGGGGTGAACCTCCGGGTCACCTCCGGGCCCGCCATTGAGAAGCCCGGGGACCTCGCCGCCATCCTGGCCAACTCCCTGGAGGAAGGGGACATCCTCTTCATTGACGAGATCCACCGCCTAAGCCGCCAGGCGGAGGAGCACCTCTACCCGGCCATGGAGGACTTTGTCATGGACATCGTGGTGGGCCAGGGCCCTGCGGCGAGGACCATCCGCCTGGAGCTTCCCCGCTTCACCCTCATCGGGGCCACCACCCGCCCGGGCCTCATCACCGCGCCCCTAAGGAGCCGCTTCGGCATCGTGGAGCACCTGGACTACTACTCCGTGGAGGAGCTCGCCGAGGGCATCCGGCGGGACGCCCGGCTCCTGGGGGTGGGCATCGCCGAGGAGGCCGCCCGGGAGATCGCCCGAAGGAGCCGGGGCACCATGCGCATCGCCAAGCGGCTCTTCCGCCGGGTGCGGGACTTCGCCCAGGTGGCGGGGGAGGAGGTCATCACCCTGGAGCGGGCCCAAGAGGCCCTTTCGGCCTTGGGCCTGGACGAGCTAGGCCTGGAGAAGCGGGACCGGGAGATCCTCGAGGTCCTCATCCTCCGCTTCGGCGGGGGGCCGGTGGGCCTCCAGACCCTGGCCACCGCCCTCTCCGAGGACCCGGGTACCCTGGAGGAGGTCCACGAGCCCTACCTCATCCAGCAGGGGCTCCTGAAGCGCACCCCCAGGGGCCGGGTGGCCACGGAGCTGGCCTACCGCCACCTGGGCCTCCCCCTCCCCTTAGAACCTCTCCTATGATCCGGGCCACCCTGGAGGAGCTGGACCTGGCGGAACTCCTCAAGGCCTTGGCCCTGGGGAAAAAAAGCGCCGTGGTAAGCTTCCAGGGCCGGGTCTACGGCCGGGTGCACCTCCTTTCGGGCCGCATCCTCTACGCCCGCACCGAGCCCGGGCCCCACCTGGGGGAGTACCTGGTGCGCCTGGGCCACCTGACCCTGGAAGAGGTGCAAGAGCTCGTGGAGCGCCAGGGGCGGGAAAACCCCGGCACCCCCCTGGGGGCCCTGGCCTTGGAGCTTGGCCTCATCGGGGAGGAGGAGCTTAGGGAGGCCCTCACCGCCCAGGTCCTCGAGGCCCTGGCCACCCTCCTCGGGGAGAAGGAGGGGGAGGTCCTCGCCGAGCCCCTGGTGGAGGGCAGCCAGGTGGCCCTCCCCGAGACCCTGGACACGGGGTGGGTCCTCATGGAGGCCGCCCGCCGCCTGGACGAGTGGCGGCGGGGCCAGGTGGACCCGGACGAGGTCCTGCACCTGGCGGAGGACCCCACCCGCCACCCCCTTCCCCCCGAGGCCTGGGGGGTGCTGGAGCACCTGGACGGGGTGCGGCGGGCAAGGAGCGTCGCCCTCCTCTCGGGCCTTCCCGAGGAAGAGGTCTACCACCTCCTCCACGAGATGAAGGCCCGGGGCCTCCTCCGCCCCTCCACCCTCCTCCCCGAGGACCCCCTGGTGGCGGTCCTGGCGGAAAGCGGGGTGGTGCGCAGGCTCCTCCTCTACCTCCTGGAGGCCCACCGCTTCCGGGTCCTCCTGGCCAAGGACCTGGAGGGGCTCTTGCGCCTCCTCAAGGAGCGGCCCAAGGGGGTGATCCTCCAGGGGGAAAGGGCCCTCGAGGCCGCCCGCAGGGTGCGGGCCCACCCCGAGGGAAGGCTCGCCTCCCTCTACCTGGTGAGCGAAACCCCCCCGGGCCTCCTCTTCCGCCCCTTGCGGGTGCTCCACCTCCCCAAGCCCCTGAGGTCCCAGGAGGTGCTAAGGGCCCTCGCCTCCTTGCGCAAGGGGGCTAGTTGAGCCGCCGCCCCTCCTTCAGGAGGGCCTGGGCCCGCTCCCGGTAGGCGAGGAGGGCCCCGTGCCACTCGTCCGCGGGGTGGACGTGGGGCAAGACCGCCTCCGCCCGGGCCAGGATCTCCTCAGGGGAGCGGTAGCCCAGCTGGGCCAGGGTGTCCACCACCATCTCCTGGGCCCCCACCCACTCCCGGCTCCCCTCCTCGGCGAGCTCCGCCGCCTTGCGGTAGTGGGCCAGGGCCTCCTCCAGGTGCATGAGGTCGTAGGCGATGTGCCCCAGGATGAGCTCCCCCGAGGCCTCCGCCCCCTGGGCCATGGCCTCGCGGGCGGCCTCCTCCGCCTCCCCGTAGCGGCCCTGGCGGTAGAGGGCCTCCGCCAGGTCCGCCAGGGCCTGGGCCCGGTAGGGGTAGCCCTCCTCCCGAAGGAGTTCCCGCAGGTAGCCCTCCGCCTCGAGGTAGGCCCCGTGGTCCAAGGCGGCCACCCCCATCTCGTGCAGGACGTAGGGGCGCTCGCCGGCCTCCGCCCGGGCCAGGGCCTCCCGGTAGGCGGCCATGGCCTCCGGGTAGCGGCCGAGCTGCAGCCAGGCCTGCCCCGCCACCAGGGGGGTGCCGTAGGCCCTGTGGCCGCTTTCCTCCTCCTTCTCCAGGGCCCTTTGGGCCTCCTCCAGGGCCCGGTTGGGGTTCCCCAGGAGGAGGTGGGCCCGGGCCAGGAGGTAGCGGCGGGTGGCCTCGTCCTCGGGGCTTTCCTCCCCCACCTCGGCCTCGGCCTCCTCCAGGGCCAAAAGGGCCCGCTCCCCCTCCCCCGCCTCCAGCCACATGGCGGCGGCGTCCAGGAGGAGCCAGTAGCGCTCAAGCCCCAAGGCGATCCTCGCCCCCTCCTCGTAGGCCAAGGCGGCCTCCTCGTGGCGGCCGAGCCGCTCCAGGATCCTCCCCCTAAGCCCCTCCGCCCGCCAGGCCAAGAAGGGGGGGAGGCCCTTCTTCAGGGTCTTCAGGGCCTCCTCCAGCCGCCCCAGATAAAAGAGGGCCTGGGCCTGGTGGTAGCGGGCCCGGGGGTCTTCCGTGGGCAGGAAGAGGGGGAGGACCTCCCGCTCGGGCCGCCCCTCCAGGGCGAGAAGCTCCCCCAGGAGGGCCCGGTGGAGGGGGTCGTGCTCCAACCCCCCAAGCCCATAGGCCTCCTCCAGGGCCTGGTGGGCCTTCTCCAGGCCCTCGGCCCCGTAGAGGCTGTGGACCTCGGCGAGGAGGAGCCAGGCCTCCCTGGCCTCCTCCCTCCGCCCGAAGAGGGCCTTGCGGGTGAGGCGCTCTATGGCGGTGTCGTAGTCCCCCTGGTGCAGGGCCTCGAGGACCCCCCTCATCGCCGCTAGAGGATACCACAGGCCTCAGTCCTCTCACCCGCCAGGCGCTACCATAGGGCGAGGGAGGTAGACCTTGCCGCAACGAGTCAACCCCTTCACCCTCGTCCTTCTGCTCCTCCTCGGCTATCTGGCCTACACCGCCTTCACCGGTCCCCCGGCCCCCACCCTCTCCTACACGGGCTTCCGGGAGCTGGTGCGCCAGGGCAAGGTGGCGGAGGTCACCCTGGAGGAAACCCGCATCCTGGGCCTTCTCAAGGAGCCCGAGCGCTTCCCCACGCCCCAAGGGGGAAGCCAGGTGGCGCGGCGCTTCCAGGTGCCCCTGCCCCCGGCCCAGGTCCAGGACCCCGAGCTCCTGCGCTTTCTGGAGGAACACGGGGTCAAGGTGGTCACCAAGCCCCCCTCCTTCTGGCCCCAGCTCCTCCTTTACGTGGGGCCCACCCTGCTCCTCATCCTCTTCTTCTGGTTCTTCTTCATGCGGGCCCAAGGCGGGGCCGGCCAGGTGATGCAGTTCGGCCAGAGCCGGGCCCGGCTTTACGGCAAGGAGAAGCGCGTCAACACCACCTTCAAGGACGTGGCCGGCCACGAGGAGGCCAAGCGGGAGCTCATGGAGGTGGTGGACTTCCTCAAGAACCCCAAGAAGTACCTGGAGCTCGGGGCCGAGATCCCCAAGGGCGTCCTCCTGGTGGGCCCCCCCGGCACGGGCAAGACCCTCCTCGCCCGGGCGGTGGCGGGGGAGGCGGGGGTGCCCTTCTTCTCCGTCTCCGCCAGCGAGTTCATGGAGATGTTCGTGGGGGTGGGGGCGAGCCGGGTGCGGAGCCTCTTTGAGGACGCCCGCAGGAACGCCCCCAGCATCATCTTCATTGACGAGCTGGACTCCATCGGCCGCAAGCGGGGCGCGGGGATCGGGGGCGGCCACGACGAGCGGGAGCAGACCCTGAACCAGATCCTCTCGGAGATGGACGGGTTTGAGAAGGACACCTCCGTCATCGTCCTCGCCGCCACCAACCGCCCCGACATCCTGGACCCCGCCCTGCTGCGCCCCGGGCGCTTTGACCGCCAGGTGGTGGTGGGCCTCCCCTCCCTGGAGGAGCGCAAGGAGATCCTCCTCGTCCACATGCGGGGCAAGCCCATCGCCGAGGACGTGGACGCCTTGGAGCTCGCCCACCTCACCCCGGGCTTCTCCGGGGCGGACCTCAAGAACCTGGTGAACGAGGCCGCCCTCCTCGCCGCCCGGGAGGGGGAGAAGAGGATCCGCAAGGACCACTTCCTCAAGGCCCTGGACAAGATCGTCTTGGGCCTGGAGCGGCCCGCCCTGAAGCTCTCCGAGGAGGAAAGGCGGGCCGTGGCCTACCACGAGGCGGGGCACGCCGTGGTGGGGGAGGTCCTGCCCCACGCCGACAAGACGGAGAAGGTCTCCATCGTCCCCCGGGGCATGGCCCTGGGGGCCCGCTGGAGCAAGCCCGAGGAAAGGGTCCTGGTCTCCCGGGAGCACCTCATGGACGAGCTCGCCGTGCTCATGGCGGGCCGGGTGGCGGAGGAGCTCTTCACGGGCACCGTCACCACCGGGGCCCAGGACGACTTCAAGCGGGCCACGGGGATCGCCAAGCGCATGGTCCTGGACTGGGGCATGGGGGAGCACTTTAGGAACATCGCCTGGGGCTCCGACTCCGGCCCCATCTTCCTGGGGGAGGAGATCGCCAAGAAGAAGGACCACTCCGAGGAGACCGCCCGCCTCATTGACGAGGACATCCGGCGCATCCTGGACGAGGCCTACGCCAAGGCCCGCCAGGTGCTCATGGAGCACGCCGAGGCCGTGCACGAAATCGCCGAAGAGCTCCTCCGGGAGGAGACCATCCCCGGGGAGCGGGTTCGGGCCATCCTCGGGGGGAAGAGGGTGGAGCGGGCCCAGGAGGGCTAAGTGCCCGCACCTTGATTTCGCCACAGGGGACGCCGGGGGTAGGGCTTTGCGAAGGCTTTTTTGGGGCCCCCGCTCTGGCGCAAGCCAGAGCGGGGTACTTAAGTACCCCACCGCGGCGAAAGCCGCAGTGGGGGCCCCAAGGCGCTTATACCCTTTCTTCCGGTTTCCTTCGCCCGACTGGCCCAGGGAAGCTCCTTAGGAACCTTTTGCCGGGGCCCCCATGCTGGCTCGCGCCAGCATGGGGTGGTATTACTCCGCCCTGGCCCGGCCGTAGCCCAAGGAGGTCTTGGCCCCCACGCCGCTAAAGAAGGCGAAGCGGCCCAGGGCGGAAAGCCAAAGGGCCTCCTCCTCCGTGGCCTTGGGCAGGTGGTAGACCACCCGCCCCACGAAGCCCGCGGTGTCCACCTCCGTGCGGGCGGGGAGGGTGCGCCCTTCCAGGCTCCGCACCGTGGTCCTTTCCAGAAGGGCCTCCCTCACCCCCTCCGGGGCCTTCAGGGGGCCGAAGGCCTCGAGGCGCCGCAGCAGGCTCTCCAGCACCAGCCTGGGCTCGGGGAGGGGGTAGTGGACCCCCTTTTTGCGGAAGAAGGTGGGGCTGGCGAAGCGGAGGGCGAGGTCCCGGGAAGGGGGGCCCTGAAAGAGGCGGGGGTAGGTGGAAACCCCCGCCCAGGGGTGCCCCTCCTGCAAGACGGCCCGCACCCGGAAAGGGGACCCAAGCCGCACCTCCGCCCCCTCCAGGGCGAAAAGCCTGGGGGCGAGGCGGGCGTAGAGCTCCTCCTTGAGGAGGCTCACCCGGGCCCAGGCCGCCCCCTCCCGCCCCCCGAAGCCCAGGGCGAAGGGGTTTTCCCCCTGGTCGTGCACCTCCGGGGCCACCTCCCGCAGAAGCCCGTAGAAGAAGCCCCTGAGGCCCGAGGGCTCGGGGAGGCCTTCCCCCTCCAGGGCCAGGACCAAGGCGGCGAGGACCACGGCTAAAACCCCAAGGGCACGGGCTCGGGGGAGAGGGGGCCAAGCCCGGTCCGGGCCTCGAGGTCCTGGAGGAGGCCCTGGGCCAGGCGGGCGATGCGCTCCACCTCCTTGGCCGAGGGCACGTCAAAGCCGTGGACCAGAAGGGCGCTGTTCCGCCCCTTGAGCGCCCCGGCGAGGCCCCGAAGCTCCTCTAAGGGGATGCGGCCAAGCCCCTCGTCCCCCTTGAGGCGGAGGAAGGCGAGAAGGTCCAGAAGGCCGAGCTTGGGCGAAAGGCGCACCTCCTCGGAATCCACCCCTAAAAGCTCCGCCAAAGCCCCCCGAAGGGCCTCCGCCTCCTCCGGGGAAAGCCCCGGGGCCTCGGCCCGCCTGCCGAGGCGGGCGAGCCTCTCTTGAAGGAGGAGTTCCAGGGCCCGGTAGGCGTAGAGGGCGGCGAGGACGGAGGCCTCCTCCTTGGCCCCCTGGGCGAGGTGCAAAAGGGTGCGGGCAAGGCCATAAACCCCCTCCCCCAGGGCGAAGTCCCGGGCCTTCAGGAAGCGGTCCACGGCCTCGAGGAGGGCCACCTGGGCCTCGAGGGCCTCCCTCTGGGCGTTTAGGGGGTGGTTCAGCCAGACGTTTTGGGAGAGCTGGCCGAGGAGCTTCCTCCCCGCCTTTAAGGCCTCCCCGAAGTCCAACGCCCGCCAGGCCCGGTACATCTCCGCGAGGAGGGCGTAGAGGGCGTAGGCCTGGTTCCCCGTCCTCCCCACCATGCCGCGGAAGTAGGCCGCCGCCTGGCCGAACTCCCCTTTCCCGTAGAGCTCCTTGGCGAAGAGGGCGTCCACCTCCGCCAGGGCCTCGTGGGGGTTGGGGAGGATGCGGAGCTTCTCCGTGCCCGCCCGGGGGCGGCGGAGCTCGGGGTCGTAGTCCTCGTTGTCCACGTAGACCACCCGCACCTTGGGGTAGAAGCGCTGGAAGAAGAAGCCCGCGGCGGCGAGCCCCGCGCTCATGGCCTTGGTGCCGCTGGTGAGGTCCAGGGCCACGGGCACCTCCGGGTGCTTCTCCAGAAGCCGCTTCACCTCCCGGTAGATGGCCTCCACGTCGCTCTTGCCGATCTCCACGGGGTAGAGGTCCTTCCCCGTGTCCTGGCGAAGCCTGGGGAGGAAGCGGGCGCTTTCCGGGGTGTGGAGCACATAGACCCGCTCCGCCCCCGTCCCCAGGATGGCCAGGGCCGTGGCCTCGGGGCTCGTGCCCAGGGTGTGGACGGACACGGCGAAGGCCTGGGGAGCGGGGTAGACCCGGGGCTTCTCCCGCCAGAGGGCGAGGAGGGCGGGCCAGACCATCTCCTGGTAGAGGGCCTGGGGGTTGCCCCCCGCCCGCACCGCCTCCCGGTACCGCTCCCAAAGGGTGTCAAGGTCCTCCACGCTTCACCTCCTACAGGGATTCCAGCTTGCCCACCATCCAGCCCAGGGGGTAGCCGTCCACGGGGTTCTGCGCCCCCGCGGTCTTCCGGGTCTTGGGCTCCTGGGCCTCGGGGTGGTCCTCGGGGAGGAGGAGGGCAAGGCGCAGGGCAAGCCTCCCCGAGCCGAAGCCCACCCGGAGGGGGAAGGCCTCGGGGTCCCGAAGCCGCTCCCTCAGGGTTCGGTAGACCTCGAGGGCCCGCTTAAGCCCGTGCTCCTCGGCGAAGCCCTCCTCCCACTCCGCCACCTTGCCGTAGTAGTCCCTGAGGGCCCGGACCAGGGCCTCCGGGGGGACGGGCATGGACACCCCCAGGCCCTCGTGGTAGCGAAGGGCGAGGGCGAAGCGGGTGCCCACGCGGAAGGTCTCCGCCAGGAGGGCCATCCCCGAGGTGTCCTTGTGGGGGTGAAAGACCCCGAGGCGGTTTAGGAAGGTGGGGGTGGGGCCGGAGTCCGCAAGGCGCACCGCCCGGAAGGGGTCGCGGTAGAGGTCCAGGACCATCCCCCGCCCCCCTTTCCCCTCCCGGGCGTAGCCCAGCACCGCCCCCTCAAAGGCCTGGTTCTCGTAGAGGCCGGGGTCCCGGGAGGGGTAGACGCGGGCCTCCCCGTCCCCTGGCCTGAGCCGCCAGACCCCCGCCCTCCGGTCCCACTCCGCCACCTGGTCCCGCTCCACCAGGACGTGGAAGAGCCAGGCGGTGCGCAAGGCCCCCTTGACGCTGGAGCCGGGGAGGTAGGCCCCCAAGGGGGAGCGGGGCAGGGGACGGTACTCCAGGAGGGCCTCCTCCGTGGCGGAGCGGAGGGTTTCCAGAAAGGCCTTGCTGGCGGGGAGGGTGTGGAGAATGGCCTCCCGGGGAAGCTGGTCTTCTTCCAGGAGATAGCGCAGGACCTCCTGGGCCGCCTTGGGGCCCTGGGCCACCTTCTCCAGGTACTGCCGCCTCCTGGCCTCGGGGAGGGCGAGGAGAAGGGCGCCGGGGTCTAGGAGGTGGACCTCCTTCCGGCCAAAGTCCGGCACATAAGCGTAGGCGGGGTAGGCCTCCCCCGTGCCCACGTGCACGGGGCTTAGGGCCTCCAGCTCCAGGCGAAAGCTCCTCAGGAATCCCATACCCTCACCCCCAGGGGAAAGACCGAAAGGGCCTCCCACACCCGCGCCCCCGCCTCCGGGGGCTCCGTGGGGGTCACCTCCAGGAGGCGGTGGGTGGGCCTCCGGTACACGCTCCCCTCCTTGGTCCGAAGGTGGGGCCTCTTGAAGGGCTTGGCCCCCACGTAGGCCCCTCCGAGCCTGCCCCAGTAGGGCTCCACCTCGTAGTAGAGGGCGCCTTCCAGGGGTCCCGGGGCCAGGGTGGCGTAGGCGTTTGGGGCCTCGGCCTCGGGCAGGTCCACGGGAAAGGGACCCTCCACCCGGAAGCGCCCAAGCCCCACGCCCGCCTGCCCCCCATACCCCATCTCCCCCACGAAGGCCAGGGCCTCCCCGAGGTCAAAGGGGGCCTCCCCCAGGACGTAGAGGGCGTGGGGGGTCTTGGGGTCGGGGAAGAGGTACTCCTGGGTGAAGAGGACCCCCGGGCGGGCCGTGCCCGCGGCTCGGTCCACCCCCACCCGGGTGCGGCGGAGCCTCCGCACCTCCGGGGGCCTGGCCCCTCCCAGGACCTCGGGGGCCTCCAAAAGGGCCTCCTCTCCCCTTTCCGCCAGGGCCTGGAACGTGTCCAGGCGCACCAGGGAGAGGCTCTTCAGGGCCTTCCTTAGGGCGGTTTCCTCCACCTGCACGGGGGGAAGCTTGGGCCGGGGAAGCCAGCCCTCGGGGTAGACGCTGGAGAGGCGGAAAGGCGGTTCTTGTTGGAGCCTTTCTAAAAGCTCCTCCAAGGCCTCCCGCCCGTGGGTGTACCGATACCACCAGAGGAGGTGGCCCAGGAGGGTGGGGGCCCGGGGGAGGGCCTTGAGGGGGCCCTGGAAGTAGAGGCGGAAGAGGGTCGCCCGCATCCAGGCCCCCTAAAGGACCACTTCCTCCACCTTGAGCCTTTCCCTAAGGGGCCAGCCCTCCTGGTCTTCCGCAAGCCTTTCGGGGTGGAGGAAGTAGACCTGGCCGTAGCCCCGGCTGATATGCCCCCCGAGGCCGTCCAGCTCCAGAAGCTCCAGGGCCCGGAGGAGGTACTTCTCGTAATACTCCTCGTCCAGGTCGTCCAGCACCCGGTAGGTCATCTCCACCTTAAAGCGGGCCCCGGCGGGGACCCTTTCCGTGGTGCGGGGGTTGGCGTTCCCCCCGAGGCGGGGGATGAAGACCTCCTGCTTGATCTCCGTGTAGAGCCCGCCCCGGGCGGAAGTGCGCTCTAGGACCTCCTTGGCGTCCTCCGTGAGGTAGGCGTCCCGCACGAGAAGCCTCGTGGGGCCCCGCTCCCGGGCCACCGCCAAAGACTTCTCGTCGTTCTCCGGGGCGAGGCCGAAGATGCGGGCCACGGGGTCCTTGGGGTCGGGGGAGGCGTAGACGTGCTTGTCCTTGGCCTTCAGGATGTAGTCCCCGCCCAGGCTCCACTCCAGGAGGTAGCGGAGCTTCCCCTTGAGGCTGGAGCCGGGGATGTAGGGCTCGTCCGTGAGGGGGTTGCGGACCACGGGGTTGTCCAGGTCGCCGATGGCCATCTGGTCCCGGCTCATCCCGATCCTGAGGCCCGTCTTGGCCAGGAGCACCGACCGGATGCGGATCACCTTCTTGAGCTTCATCCCCTTCCTCCTACTTCCCCACGGCGTAGAAATAGGCGAGCACCGCCTCCACGTACTTCATCATGGCCTCAAAGTCCTTGGGGCTCCGCTTGCCCGCCTCGAGGGCCTCCTCCATGAACTCCACGAACTCCTTGGCGTCCCTCAAAGGGCCCTGGGAGCGGGTGTTGTAGAAGAGCTTGGCCTTGAGGAGCTCAAGCTGGGGGACGAGCCGGGCGAAGGCCAACTCCTCCCCCTCCTTGCGCCTCTCCTGCGCGAAGCGGTTCTCCAGGGCCCTGAGCTCGGCGAAGTAGTTGCGGAACTGGCTGGACTTGAGCTTCCCCCTGGCGAGCCCCTCCGCCACCTCCCGGGCCCGCTCAAAGACCTTCGGGTCCAGAACTCCCCGCTCCTTGTCCTTGAAAAACTCCAGCGCTGGCATTCACACCCTCCTTTCCCGGTAAAGCGCCCACTGGACCCAGACGGGAAGGTAGGCCCAGGCCGGGTCCTGGTGGTCAAGAAGCTTTAGGTACCTCTTCCACGCCTCCTCGTCCCACTCCCGCACACGCCTTAGGGCGTAGACCAAGAGGGGCTTGTAGCGCATCCTCTCCCCGGGGTCCTCCAGGGGGGAGAACCTACGCCAGAGGAGGAGCCAGCGGTAGACCTGGGCCCGGCTCACCCGCTCTTCCCTGAGGTCCCGCCTCAGGCCCTCGGCCCAGGCGCGAAGGTCCCCCAGGACCTCCCAAGGCACCGCCTGGCCGAAGAGGAAAAGCCTCCCCCGCCCCTCGGCCTTGGCCCGCCCCTCCGCTTCGGCAAGGAGCCGGGCGAGCTCGGGCACGGGGAGGCTGGGGTGGGCGAGGAGGAACCCCCCGGAGAGGGTGAGGCGGGGGTGGCGGGTGAAGAGGCGGTAGAGCTTCTCCAGGTCCAGGGCGAAGTCCAAAAGGGCGTCCCAGGGCCCGAGGAGGAAGAGGTCGTCCCCCCCGGAGTAGACGCTGTAGAGGAGGGGGTAGCGGGCCTCCTTGCGCTGGGCCTCGAGGTCGTCCCACCCAAGCCGCTCCCGGTAGCGCCGGGGCTCCTCCAGGAGGGTGAGGACCTCCGTGGTGAAGAAGACCTCCAGGGTGCGGGAAAGGGCGGCGAGGCGGCTCGGGGTGGCGAGGTCCCGCCCCTCCCGGCGAAACCCCGTGGCGAAGGCCTCCCCCATGCGGTCGGCGTCCAGCATGAGGGCCCCGAGGTAGGGGGCGCCTTCCGAGAGGGCGGCGAGTTCGGCGAAGGTGAGGACCTTTCCGGGGTGGACCTCCTCGTCCTCCAAAAGCCCCTCCTCCTCGGCCCAGGCCCGGTAGGCCTCCAGGCTCCACCCCTTGGCCTTTAGGGCGTGCTCCACCCGGGGCAGGTGGCCGAGGAGGGGCTTGGCCTCCGAGGGGTGGGGCCAGGGGACGAAGTCCAGCCGGGCGCGGAAGAGGTGGAAGGCCCCCTCCAAGGGCCCTCCCAGGCCCACCTTCAGGCCGGGGAAGCCCAGGTGGGGCCTCGGGGCCTCCTCCAGGAAGAAGCCCACCCGGTCGCTTTGGGGAAGCCGGGCCCCGAGGGCCGCCTCCCGCTCGCAGTCCGGGCAGAGGCTTCCGGGCTCGTCCCTTTGGGCGGGCTCCAGGCCGCAGGCGGCGCAGGGACGGAGGGGCGCCCCCAGGACTTCCCCCGTGGCGGCGAGAAAGGCGAAGGGCCTGAGCTTCTCCCGGGCGAGGGCCCCGTGGAGGCGCCCTAGGAGGGCGGCGAAGTCCCGGAAGTCCTCCCCCCGGAAGGCCACCCAGGCCAGGTGGGGCACGAGGCTTCCCCCCCGCTTGAGGGCCCACCTTCCCCAGGCCTCCCGGGCCTCCTCCAAGGCCGCCCTCGCCTCGAGGGTGTTGGGCAGGAGGAGGTAGAACTTGCCCCCCGCCCCCAGGATGCGGTTCAGGGGGGTGAGGCCCAGGCGCCGGAGAAGCCCCAGGGCCATGGCCTCCGCCGCCAGGCTCACCTCGAGGCTCCTCGCCCGAAGCCGCTTGGCGATGCCCCCCACCCCCGCCTCCGCCCCGGCGATGCGGTAGATGTGCCCCTGGATGCCCCCCATGTCCCCCACCGCCAGGAGGAACTTCCCCCCGTCCTGGCGCAGGTCCTGCGCCGAGGGGCTTTCCCCGTGGAAAAGCCACAGGGCGTGGGCGATGGCCGCGGTGAGGCGCAGGTGGTCGTAGAGGGAGACGTCCGGCTCCGACTGGGTGTCCGAGGGCACCAGGGAGAGGGTCTCCTGGAAGGCCAGGGCCAGGTTCAGGAGGAGGGCCTCCTTGGTGAGGCGGAGGCGGGCCATCTCGGAAAGCCGCCCCTCCAGCCGCTCAAGGAGCCGCTTGTAGACGTCCTTGGAAACGTTGGGCCGCTCCTCCGGGTAAAGCCCCCCGGCCTCGAGGCCCACCCGCCCCCCGGCCCGCACGGGGCTGTACCCCCCTTCCCTCCCCTCCTCGCCCCCCAGGAGGAGCCTGCGGAAGGGAGGATAAAGGGGCACCTCCGGGGGGCTTCCCCCGCCCTCCCCCTCCTCCCGCTCCTTGGAAGCGTGGGTGTCCGCCAGGGCCACGCACCAGGCCTCGGGGGTCTCGGGCCGGTACTGGGGGCGGTCGCGCCAGCCCTCGTGGTGGCGGCTCGCCGTCTGGGCGAGCCAGTCCGGGTCCAGGCCCGCCCCGCGAAAGAGCCCGGCGTGCTCCCGGACGAAGTGGGCGGTGTAAGCGGTGTGGGTGCGGTCGGGAACCCGCTCGTCCCGCTCCCCCCAAAAGGCCCGGGAGTAGAGCTTGCCCACGTCGTGAAGGAGGCCCGCCAGGGCCACGCTCAGGCCGTCCCCAGGCATGGCCCGAGTATATAGGGCCCCCCCCGGGGCCCGTGTGAGGTGTGCACGCGGGGCCTCACAGCACCTGGACCTCCCGGGGCTCCGGCAAGGGCCCCACGCCCAGAACCTCCACCCGGCCCGCCACGGGGTAGATGCCCAGGGCGTCCTGGCCCAGGTCCAGAAGCCGCCCGGCCCTCCGCCGCAGGTCCTCCAGAAGCCGCTCGTCCAGGTAGCACTCAAACACGGAGAGCTGGACCCGCTCCCCGTAGCTTTTCAAGAGGTTGGCCAGCTTCACCCGGCGGGTGTCGTCCGGGATGTCGTACGCCACGGCATAAAGACGCTTTCCCATGGGGAAAGGCTAACCAAAAGACCCCATGGGCGGCAATCCCCTTACGGGGCTCAAGCTCTTGCAACGCCATGCGTAGGGACTGGCGCACCGCCTGGTACGAGGGTCGCAATCCCCTTACGGGGCTCAATCCCTTGCAACTTCTCTGATTGTTTCGGTAGCGGGAGTTGGACCCTTCGGGTCGCAATCCCCTTACGGGGCTCAATCCCTTGCAACCCCGTAATGGGGGGTGAATGGGGCGGCATGATGTTCACAGTCGCAATCCCCTTACGGGGCTCAATCCCTTGCAACTGGACAGGGCCATTCCGGAGGCGGCGAGCCTCCGCCGTCACGGTCGCATGTATCTTGCCCCCTGAGGGAGGCCCTATGTATCTTGCCCCCTGAGGGAGGCCCTACCGCCCCGGTTGCCGGGCACCCACGCCCGCGGGATTGATGGGTAGCCACCCGCCCCGGCCTCCCCGCCGCACAGTATCCCGGTCGTCAAAGACCGCATCCACATGGAAGGCCCACAGGGTCGGGTGGCCACCTCCCTCAGCTTACCAAAAAGGAGAGAGCCCATGACCTTCGCCGGTATTGACGTCAGCAAACCCCACCTGGACCTGGCCCTGGTCTCCAACTCCCCCAAACCCACCCGCCTCCGCTTCCCCAACACCCCCGAAGGCCGTCAAGCCCTCCTCGCCGCCCTCGCCCACCACAACCCCGCCTGGGTCGCCCTGGAGCCCACGGGCCCCTACCACCTCCCCCTCCTCCGCCTCCTGGCCGAGAAGGGCCTCCCCGTGGCCCTGGTCAACCCCTACCACCTCGCCGCCTTCCGCAAAGCTAAGGGGGAACGGAACAAGACAGACC
>NZ_FNBC01000017.1 GCF_900102145.1 Thermus arciformis
TTCCGGTTTCTGAAGGACCCCCTGTTCTTTGCGGAGAGCACCTTCTTGAAGCGGCCCGAGCGGGTGATGGCCCTGGGGATGGTGATGGCCCTGGCCCTTTTGGTGTACGCCCTGGGGGAGTGGGCGCTGAGGCGGAGGCTTTGGGAGACGGGGTCCAGCCTGCCGGACCAGAAGGGGAGACCCACAGCCAAGCCCACCTTGCGCTGGGTGTTTCAACTGTTCATGTGGGTCCGCCTGGTGGAGCTGGGGGGCAAGTGGCTGGTTCTCAACCTGGCGCCCCATCACGAGACCGCGGTGCGCCTCCTGGGGGCCGGGCGATATTACCTGCTGGAGTAAAGGGGGTGCGGAATGTGGGTTTTGGGGCCCCCACCGCGGCTTTCGCCGCGGTGGGGTACTTAATCCGCCGAGGCGGGGGTAGGCTAAGGGCATGGAGGGCATCCGCAAGGCGGCCGAAAGGGCCATCGGGGAGTTTCTGGACCTCTTCCCCATGGGGGAAGGAAGCCTCTTCGTCCTGGGGGGGTCCACCAGCGAGGTCCTGGGGGAAAAGGTGGGCACCCGCCCGAGCCTGGAGGTGGCGGAGGCCATCCTGGAGGGCCTCCTCCCCCCCCTCCAGGAGCGGGGGGTGTGGGTGGCGGTTCAGGGGTGCGAGCACCTGAACCGGGCCCTGGTGGTGGAGCGGGAGGCGGCCCGGGCCTTTGGCCTCGAGGAGGTCACCGTCTTCCCCCACCCCAAGGCGGGGGGGGCCTTGGCCACGGTGGCCTTCCTCCGCTTTAAAGAGCCGGTGGTGGTGGAGTCCCTAAGGGCCCAGGCCCACGGGGGGATGGACATCGGGGGGGTCCTCATCGGCATGCACCTCCGCCCCGTGGCCGTGCCCCTGAGGCTTTCCGTGCGGAAGCTCGGCGAGGCGGTCCTCCTCGCCGCCAAGACGCGCCCCAAGCTCGTGGGCGGGGCCCGGGCCGTCTACACCCGGGAGGAGATGCTCAAGAAGCTGGAAGAATTTCGTCCAAAACCTCTCTGAAGAGGGCCGCCACCCCTAGCGCCTCGTAGCGGTCGTAGGCCCCCATGAGGGAGAGGCGGAATATCCTCCCCTTCAAGGGCCCCTGCCCCCCGGCGATGACGGCCCCTCTTTGGGCGAAGGCCTCCTTCACCCGGGCGTAGGGCACCCCTTCCGGCAAGTAGAAGGCGGCCACGGCGGGGCTTTTCTCCTCGGGGACGGCCCTTAGGCCCCGCTCCTCCCCCACCCCGTAGAGGAGGGCGTTCTGCCAGGCCTTGAGGGCGAGGTGGTGGGCAAGGCGGGGAAGGACCTCTTCCAAGACGGCGGCCACCGCCAGGACGAGGTTGATGGCCGGGGTCCAGGCGCTCTCCCCTTCCCTCTGGGCCTTGAGCTCCCGGGCGAGGTCCAGGTAGTAGCCCCTGGGCCTTAGGCGCTCCAGGGCCCTGGGGGAAAGGGCCACGAAGCCGAGGCCCGGGGGGCACATGAGGCCCTTCTGGCTTCCCGAGGCGGCGGCGTCCACGCCCATGGCCTCGAGGGCCACCTCCCGCACGAGGAGGCTCGTCACCATGTCCGCCCCCACCAGGCCCTCGGGGTTTTGCTCCTTAAAGGCCCGGGCCAAGGCGGGAAGGTCCACGAGGGCCCCGGTGGAGGTCTCCGAGTGGACCAGAAGAAGCCCCGCGTACCCCTCCTTGGCCACGTCCTCGGGGCGGGGCACCCGGCCGTAGGGGTAGTCCAGGCGGTGGGCCTCGAGCCCCGCCTCCAAGGCGATCTCGTAAAAGCGCTCGGAGAACTTGCCGTAGACCGGCACCAAGACCCTTTCCCCGGGGGCGAAGAGGTTCTTCACCAAGGCCTCCATGGCCAGGGTGCCGCTTCCCGTGAGGATTAAGACCTCGCCCTCGGTGCGGAAGGCCTCCCTTAGGAGCCCCCTCGCCCTCAAGAAGGCCTCCCGGGCGGGCTCGGTGCGGTGGTGGAGCTGGGGCCGGGAAAGGGCCTCCAAGGCCTTGGGGTGCAGGCGCACGGGTCCTGGGGTGAGGAGCCAGTCCATGGGGAAAAGCTTAGCGCAAAACCCCGCCCACCAGGCGCTGGCGCACCCGGCCCGCCAAGAGGAGGAGGCCGAAGAGGATGGCGCCGGGGCGGGGGGGGTCGCCGGGGACGTACACGTCCACGGGCACCACCCGGTCCACCCCGCCTTCCACCTCGGGGCTTCCGGCAAAGAGCCCGCCGGAGATGGCCTCGTTGCCCACCGCCACCACCCCCTTGGGCTCGGGTACGGCCTCGTAGGTGCGCAAGAGGGCCTCCCTCATGTTGCGGCTCACCGGCCCCGTGACCAAGAGGGCGTCCGCGTGCCGGGGGGAGGCCACCACGGAGAAGCCAAAGCGGCCCATGTCGTGGAAGGGGTTTCCCAGAAGGGCGATCTCCGAGTCGGCAAGCCCCGTGTCCCCCGCGCTCACCTCCCGGAAGGCCAGGGTGGGGAGGGCGAGCTCCTTCCGGGGAGGGGGTGGCGGCCCAGGGTCCAGGAAGGCCCCCCGCTCCAGGTCCACCCGCTGGACCAGGTCCTCCCTCCGGGTGACGGCCACCTCCAGGCGCTTCACCTCCCCCACCGCCTCGGGATGGGCCAGGGCGCACCGCCCGCAACCCACGCACCGGGCCAGGTCCAGCCCGAAGGTTCTCCCCTCCCGGAAGAAGGCCCCGCTGGGGCAGAGCCCCACGAGGTCTTCCTGCACCGGCTCCGTGAGGCCCTCGGGGCGCAGGAGGGGGTAGCCGAAGGCGTGGTCCGGCACGCGAAGGAGGGCCTCGAGGGGACGGGCCAGAAGGCCGATTTTCCAAGTCTTCAAGAGGCTCATGCTCCACCCCTAAAGGTCGGTCCCGGCGTAGGAGAGGTCAAAGGACTTGTTGCAAAGGGGAAAGTCCGGAAGGCCTTCCCCGCGCACCGCCAGCTCCAAAGCCCGCCAGTTTTTGAAGGAGGGGTCCACCCCCTCCGCCAAGGCCACCTTGCCGCCCTCCAACCGCACGAACCAGAAGACCTCGCCCCGCCCCGCCTCCACCCGGGCCATGGCCTCCCCGTCCCCCGGGGGAAGGTCCTGGGCCAAGGGGCCCTCGGGGAGGTGGGCGAGAAAGCCCAGGGCGTAATCCAGGGCCTGAAGCGCCTCCTCCGCGTACACCTGGGCCCGGGAGAGGACGTCCCCCCCCTGGCGCACCACCGGCCGGAACCCGGGGTAGGCGGGGTCCTCCTGCCGCAGGTCCCGGGCCACCCCGCTGGCCCGGGCCGTGGGCCCCACGAACCCATAGGCCTCCGCCTCCACCCGGCGCACCACCCCCACGTAGCGCATGCGGTCCAGCACCTGGGGGTGCTTGAGGAGGCGGGGCAACAGCCGGGAAAGCTCCTCCCGGTAAGCAGCCAAGGCCGCCAGGTCGGGCCGCCCCTCCCGCCACACGCCCCCCACCCGCACGAAGTTCCGCCCGTAGCGGTGGCCGGTGAGGCGGTCCACCTCCCCCTGGAGGAGGGCCCGAACGCGCCCCACCTGGGTGGCCCCGTAGGCGTAGCCGATATCGGTGAAAAGCCCCGCCAGGTGCCCCAGGTGCCCGAAGGCCCGCTCCAGCTCTAAGGCGGCGAGGCGCAGGGCCTGGGCCCGGGGTGGGGCTTTACGGCCCAAGGCCTCCTCCCAGGCCAGGGCGAAGGCCAAGGCGTGGGCCACGGGCTCGCTCCCGGCCCGTTCCGCCAGGAGGAGGGCCGCCTCAGGACCCTTCCCCAGGAGGCGGTTTAGGAGGCCCCGGTGCTGGTAACCCAACCGGATCTCCAGGTGCAGGATCCGCTCCCCCAGGACGCTGAAGCGGAAATGACCAGGCTCAATGATGCCCGCGTGCACCGGGCCCACCGGCACCTCGTGGAGCTCGGGGAACTCCCGGAAGGCGTAGGGAAGGTCGTGCCGCCTCAGGGGCTTAGGCCCAGGGTGGCCCACCGGGGTGTAGCCCCGCTCCCACAGGGCCCGCTCAAACCAATCCAAGGAGGGGAAGTCCGAGGCCAGGCTGGGGAAGCTCCCCCCTTCACCCAGGCGGAAGACCCGGAGGGCCCGCCCCACCTCCACCACCAAAACCGCCTGCCCCCCATCGGGGAAGAGGGCCACGGGACGCCCCTCCCGCAGGGCTTCCTTCACCGCGTCCACAGCACCACCTCCAGGGTCTTAAAGGCCCCCACCGGGGGAAACACCCCGAGAACCAGGAGGAGGGCCAGGAGGAGCCACAGCGCCCACAGGTCAAGCCCTCTGGCCTCGAGGGGTCTTCCCGGACCGAAGCCCATCTGGGTCATGGGGCCGAGGAGGCCCACGAAGGCGAGCCCGAGCCCGGCCAGGTAGAGGACGGCCAAGAGGGGAAAGCGCATGGCCGCCTCCACCGCCTTGAACTCGGCGAAAAAGAGGGGGAAGGGGGGAAGCCCCCCGAGGGCGGCCAGGGCCAGGACGAAGGGCACCCCCAGACCGGGAAGGGAGCGGAAAAGGCCCCCTACCCGCCCCACCTCCTTGGCGTGGGTGAGGGCCAGGATCCCGCTCGCCCCCAAAAAGGCCAGGGTCTTGGCCAGGGAGTGGGCCAGGGTGTGGAAGAGGGCCAGCCAGGGCAGGCCCAGCCCCAGGGCGAAGACGGCGAGGCCCATGTGCTCCATGCTGGAGTAGGCCAGAAGGCGCTTGTACTCCTTTTGGCCAAAGAGAAAAAGCCCCGCCGCCAGCAGGCTTAAGAGGCCGAAGGCGATGAGGAGGCCGGAGGCAAAGGGGAAAAGCCCCGCCGCCTGGGCCAAGGCGGTGTAGCGCAGGAGGGCGTAGAAGGCCACGTTGAGGAGGGTGCCGGAAAGCAGGGCCGAGGCCGGCCCCGGGGCCTCCGCATGGGCGTCGGGAAGCCAGGCTTGCAGGGGGAAGAGGCCCACCTTGGTGCCGAAGCCCACCAGGAGGAGGGCAAAGGCCAGCTTAAGGCCCTCCGGGTTGGCCCCCTTTACCAAGGCCCGGGCCTCCCCCCAGTCCAGGGTGGCCCCGGAAAGCAGGGCGTAGACCAGGATGACCCCCATGAGCCCCAAGGCGATGCCCACGCTCCCCAGCATGAGGTACTTCCAGGTGGCCTCCAGGGCCCGGGTCCCCCCCTTGTGGTAGACGAGGAGGGCCGAGGCCAGGGTGGACCCTTCCACGAAGATCCAAAGCACCCCCAGGTTGTGGGCCAGGTAGGCCCCGTGGGCCGCGAAGAGGAAGAGGGCACCCGCCCAGTAGAAGCGCCAGGCCTCCCCCTCAGGGAAGTAGCCCCGGGCGAACAGGGCGATGAGGGCATAGAGGAGGTCGGTCAGGAGGAGGTAGAAGAGGCCCACCTCGTCCAGGCGAAAAGGCCCCGCCACCTGCCCCAGGAGGAAAGGGGCCAAGGCCGCCGAGAAAAGGGGCGCCAGAAGGGAAAGCCGCACCAAGGCGTCCCGCTCCCGTCGCCCCAGGAAGGCCAGGAGGGGAAGGAAAAGAAGAAGCCAAAGCATCCCCTACCCCCTTAGGGCCCGCATGCGGGCCGTGTCCACGTGGCCCATCTCCCCCTTGATGCGGAAGATGAGGACCCCCGCCAGGAACACCGCGGCGAAAGCGTCCAGCGCCACCCCCAGCTCCACGAAGAGGGGCAGGCCGTGGCTCTCCGAGAGGGCCAGGAGGAAGACCCCGTTCTCCAGGGCCAGGAAGCCCAGCACCTGGCTGATGGCCTTCTTGCGGCTCACCATGGAGAGCACCCCCAGGAGGACCAGGGAGAGGGCCACCGGCACCCCTTGGGGCAAGGGCGCCTCGGGCAGGACGAAGACCGCCCCCACCCGGAAGGCCAGGCCGGTGAGCAAACCCGCCAGGAGGAGGGAGAGGGAAACCGAGAGGTACCCCTCCACCTCGTGGCTGACCTCGAGGCGGTCCAGGAGCCAGAAGAGGTACCAGGGGATGGCCACCCCCTTGATGAGGAACAGGGCCAGGCCCGCCAGGAGGAAGTGCACCTCGCCCCGGGCCAACCCGAAGGAAACCAGGGCCAAGAGCACGTTCTGAAGCGCATAAAGCCTGATGACCGCATCCAGGCTCCTGCGGCTCACCATCAGGAAGCCCGTGGCCAAGACCGCCAGCACCAAGGTGTTCAGAACCTCCATACCGCCCCCAAAAGCGCCAGCACCCCGAAGAGGGTGTTGTAGGAAAGAAAATCGGGAAGCCGCAGGTAGCGAAGCTTCACCCCGAAGGTCTCCAGGTACCCCAAGGCCAGCACCCAGGCCGCGGCCAGCCCCAGGAAGACCAGCACCTTGGGGCCTGGCAGGAGAAGGGCCATGAGGCCGACGTAGAACAGCATCTTCACGGAGGCGGCCAGCTCGTACAGGGCCAGCAAAGGCCCCCCGTGGTCCAGGAGCTGGGCCTCGTGGATCATGGTGAGCTCCAGGTGGGTGGTGGGGTCGTCCACCGGCATCCGCGCCCCCTCCGCCAGAAGGGCCACCGCCAAGGAGGCCAGGACCAGGAGGAGCACCAGGGCGTTTTGCGGGCCGAGCACCGGGAAGCCCGCCATGCGGAGGCCTTCCCCGGCCAGGGCCGCGGCCCCCAGGGCCATCAGGGTCCCCGGCTCGGCCAAGAGGGTGACCAGGCCCTCCCGGTAGCTCCCCTGGGCCCCGAAGGCGCTCCCCGTGTCCAAAGCGGAAAGCATCTGGAAAAAGCGGCCCAGGTTGAGGAGGTAGAGGGCCACCAGAAAGTCCCCGGCGAACCCAGGACCCGGCAGCAGGGGAAGGAGGCTCGCCGCCGCCAGGGCGCCCCCTAAGGCTAAAGCTGGGCCCAGGAGGAAAACGGGGGTGCTTAGGGTGGGCCTCACCCAGGCCTTCCCCCAAAGCTTAGCCAGGTTCCGGTACTCCAGGAGAGGGCTAGCCCCCCGGCGGTGGGTGAGCCTGGCCTTCAGCCACTTCACGCTGCCCCCGAAGAGGGGGGCAAGGAGGAGGAGCAAGAACGCCGTCATAGGAGCACCACCCCCAGGACCACCACCAGGGTTAGAAGCTGGAGGAGGAGGTAAAAGTGCAGGCTTCCCGACTGCAGGGTTTGGACCAGGCGCGCGAACCGGGAGTAGGCCTTCCCCAGCTGGCGGTAGACCCCCGCCAGGGGCTCTTCCAGCCTCGGCCTCTCCCCCACCTCGAGGCGCAGAAAGGGAAAGAGGCGCAGGGCGGGCTCCGAGAAGCCCAGGCCGTTCGGCTGCATCCTGGGGCTCAAGCGGGGAAAGCCGCAGTCCCAGGTGCCATAGGCCCGGTGGGGCCTCCGGGCAAGCCAGCGAACCAAGCCCAGGGTCAGGAAGAGGAGGGGAAAAACCCCCCAGTTGGGGTACACCTCCTGGGCCAAAGGCTTCAAGAAAAAGTCCGGTAGCAGGCTCAAAGCCCCCAGGGGAACCGCCAGCGCCAAAAGCCCCCCGCGCATCCCCGGGCTAAGCTCCGGGCGCACCTCCGCCCGCGCCGCCCCCAGGAAGGCCAGGCCGAAGAGGCGGACGTAGAAGTAGAGGGCGAGCGCCCCCACCAAAGCCAAGGCCCCGACGCCCAGAACCAGGAAACCGGAAGCGGCGAAAAGGCCTTGGTACAGGGCCCACTCCGCCACGAAGACCGCCCCCGGAGGTAGCCCCGCCCCCACCGCCACCCCCAACAGCCAAAGGCTCCCCAGAAAGGGCTCCTGCCGCCAAAGCCCCCCCAAGCGGGAGAGCCGCCGCTCGGCCAAGGCCCCCGAGCCCAGGAAGAGGAGGCCCTTGAAGAGGGCATGCCCCACCTGGTGCAGGAAGAAGGCCGCCAGGAAGAGGGGGGCCCCCGTGAGGAAGTACCCCCCCAAGGCGGCCAGCATCAGGCCCAGGTTCTCCACGCTGGAGTACGCCAGGGCCCCCTTCAGGTCCTCCTCCCCCAGCCCCCGCACCAGGGCGTACACCGCCCCCAGGAACCCGAGCAAGGCCAAGGCCAGGCCCACCCACCCCGGGGGCGGACCGAACCAGGCCTGGGCCTGGTAGAGGCCGTACAGGCCCAGCTTGGTCATGGCCCCGGAGAGGAGGGCGGAGACCGGGCTGATGGCCACGGGGTGGGCCAAAGGAAGCCAAAGGTGGAAGGGGAAGAGGGCCGCCTTCACGCCGAAGCCCAGCAGGAGGCCCGCCCAGACCCAGTCCGGGCCCAGGTGCCCCTGGCCCAGGAAGGCCAGGTAAAGCCCGGCCCCCGAGAGCCGGCTCGCCAGGAAAAAGGCCCTGGCCCCCTCCTGGGCCTTAGGCCCTTCCAGGGCCACCAGGAGGTAGCCCAAAAGGGCCATCCCCTCCCAAAGGAAGAGGAAGGCGAACCCCGGGGGCGCCAGGGAAACCCCGGCCATGGCCAGGAGGAAAAGGGGCACGATCCCGGCGTAGGCCCTGGCCTCCTTGGGGTGGTGGGCCAGGTAGTCCGGGAGGTAGGGGGCAAGGCCGAGGGTCAAAAGCCCCAAGAGCATCAGAAAGAAGCCGCTGGCGCTGGCCTCTCCCCCCCACAGGGCCCCGCCCCCCAGGAGGAACCCCAGGCCGCCCGCCCCCAAGAGCCAGGGGTACGCCCTCCCCCTCCCCGCCAAGGCGGAGGCCCCCACGAGGAGGAAGGCGGCCAGGAGGGGCCAGCTCACGCCTCCTCCTTCAGGGCCTCGAGGCGGCCCCGCTCCGCCTCGAGGTGCCGCTCAAAGATCCGCCGGCCCAGGTCCAAGAAGGCGTAGACCTCCGGGTCGCGGGTGCGGTAGTAGACCATCTGCCCCTCCCGCCTGGCCTCCACCAGCCCACGCTCCCTTAACAGGGAAAGCTGCCGGGAAAGCCCCGACTGCTCGGCCCCGAGTTCCCGCTGCAGCGAGGAGACCGACTTCTCCCCTTCCCGGAGGGCGTCCAAGATGGCCAGGCGCAGGGGGTGGGCCAAGGCCTTGAAGAACTCGGCCTTGTACCGGTGGAGGGCGCTAGGCATATATCCTCCTGTGACCATATGCGCATAGCCACATATCTCCACCCTACGCGGCCCCGCCCCGCCCGTCAACCCCGGAGGTGGTATCATGGCCCGCCGATGGTCTAGCCATGGCCCCCCTCCGCTACGCCCTCCGCTACACGGCCCAAGGCCTCGAGGAGGTCCTCCTCCCCCTGCCCCAAACCCTCCCGGGGCAGGAGGTGGGGGAGGTCTCCCTCTCCCATAAGCCCCTGGAGGTCTACGAGGCCCAAGGCAACCTCCTCGCCCGCTTCGCCCTGGAGGAAGGGGAGGCCTTGGAGGTCCGCTTCCGCCTCCGCACCACCCCCCTTCAGGCCAAGCCCTCTTGGCGGGAGGCCCTCCTCCGGGAACCCCCGGAGGCCTGGCCCGGGATCCTGGCCCACCGGGGCCACCGGGTGGAAAGGGCTCTGGGCTTCCTTCTCTCCGGCAGGCCCCATGCCTGGTTTCTGGTGGACGGCCTTCCCCTAGACCCTCTCCTCTTCCAGGCCCTCGGGGAAAACCCCGCCCTCCTCCTTCCCCTAGGGGTAGCCCCCGACCCCAGGGGCTACCTAGGAGGGCACGAGGGGAAAAGGCTCCTCCTCTTCAAAACCCCCTGGCCCGGGGAAGAGGAACCCCTCCGGCAGAGCCTCCGGCCCCTGGGCCTGGACCCCTTGCCCGCCCTG
Source organism: Thermus arciformis (assembly GCF_900102145.1). Taxonomy (GTDB): domain Bacteria; phylum Deinococcota; class Deinococci; order Deinococcales; family Thermaceae; genus Thermus; species Thermus arciformis. Next base: position 9,617 of record NZ_FNBC01000017.1, read on the forward strand.
CGCGGTCTCGCCTTGGCCAGCCTGGGGCTTTCCGCGCTGGGCCTGGCCACCGGACCCTGGCCTTATCTCCCCTACCTGGGCCTTCTCGCCTTCAGGCAAGGGCCAGCCCTAAAAGACCTCTTCAGGCGAAGCCCCCGCCACGCCCTGGAAAGCCTCCTCTTCCACGCCTTCGCCCTTTCCGTGACCACAGACCCCAGGCCGGAGCTCGGCCTGGGGTACCTGGGCCTTTTCTTCTGGAATCGGCTTAGGCCTTTTTCCTCAGCTCCTCGAGGATCTCCCGAAGAAGCTTGACCTCCTCAGGGGGCTCAGGAGGCGCAGAAGGAGCCTCCTCGGCCTTTTTCTGCAGGCGGCTCTGCATGGTCTGCATGGGAACCACCACCAGGAAATACACCGCCGTGCCCACGATCAGGAAGTTGATCAAGGCGTTTAAGAATTTGCCCAAGGCGATGGGCCCCAGCTTGATGCTGGAAAAGTCCGGAGCCCCTCCAAGGGCGCCGATGAGGGGTGTGATGACGTCCGCCACCAGGCTATTCACCACCTGGTTGAAAGCGGTGCCCACCACCACGGCCACCGCCAAATCCACCACGTTCCCCCGCATCAAAAAGTCGCGCAACCCCTTCAACATAAGTTGACCTCCTTCACTGGAAAAACTGAACCCTAAACCGGGCAAGCTCAACCTAGCAAAACCCAAAAGAAAAATCAAGTGGCGGGCCCGGAGGGATTCGAACCCCCGACCTACCGCTTAGAAGGAGGCGAAGGGCCATAACTTAGGCTAACCTAGAGTTGACGAAATGCCCGTTCTGAACGGGGGTTTTGGCCGATAGCATAACCCTGGATTACTTCCGGTTAGGGGTCAGTTTTGGGGGTCAATGGGGGTCAGGTTTGGGGGTCAACCCGTGAAGCCATTCCACGAAAAGAACCCTTTGTAAGAAAGGGTTTCGTGGGGTGATGCCAGGGTGTTGCGAGTGCAGAGGAGGTATGCTATCCTACGGCCAAGATGCAAGAAGCTCTCACGGCCAAGCTACAGCACTTCGCCCAAAGCGAAGCCGTGAGGAGCCTTCAGGCCGTTGTTGACGGCCTTCAGACCGCCACCTGGACCCTTCCCCAGGTCCCCCAGGAAACCTTAAGGAACCTTAACGAGGCGGTGGAAACCGCTAGGAGGACTCTACGCCAGACGTTTGAGGCGGTGGCCCCCCTGGCCGAAGCGGCGGGGGCTGTAATCAAAAGCCTGCAAGATGCGCGGGATAACCTTCTTGGGGCGTTAAGACCCCTGTGGGACTACTTCGCTTTAGTGAAGCGGCACCTTGCCCAAGGTGCTTTCTTCAGGGGTAGGGTCGCCAAGCGCGGGAGGGTGCGGCTTCGCTTCCGGAGGTTGGCCCATGAGCGGGTGCTTAAACTCTTTTTCGTTTACCTGCTGAGGTTAAGGCGCGGGAGGAGCCTTAGCGAAGCGCTTAAAATGGCGCTTAAAGCCCTGACCGCGCTCCTTGCCTTGGCCCTAGACCTCATCCGCCTGACTCACGAACCCCAGAAGACCCTTCCCGAAAGCCTCAAGGAAAGGCCACCCCCTAAAGACCCCACGCAAAACCTGACCAAAAGTTTGGTCATCGCCCCCGTTGCCCCGCCCCTGGCGGCCTAAGGCCGTAGGCTCACGGCTTTAGGCTTCCAGGCCGCCCAAGAGGGTGCCCCACCCTTGGGCCGGAAAAGGCGGGGCAAAAACATGCGGAAGCTTGGCCTTAGCGTTCGCGAAGCGGCTGAAGCCCTTGGAGTCCATACAAACCACGTTTATCGGTTGATTTGGCGCGGTGAACTGAAGGCGGCGCGCCTGGGGGGGCGCGTTATCATCCCCCGGCGGGAGCTTGAACGCCTTCTAGGCGGCCCGGTGGACCTGGAAGAAGAGGCCCCCGAGGAGGCCCGGGGGCGGTAAGGAGGTGGCCATGCGTGCCGTTGTGGTCATCATAACGCCCGAGGGGGCCAAAGAGGAAACCGCCATCTTGCTAGACGCTTTTCAAGCTATCTTCCTGGCCCTTCCCTGGGGGGAGCGCATTGACGCCCGCAAGCGCATTGACCTCCTCATTGATGCGGCCCTGGCCCAGGAGGAGGAGGTGAGTAATGAGGCCGATTGAGCACGTCCTGGGCTACGCCCGTCTGGGCTACGCCGTCCTTCCCCTCCTCCCCGGGGAGAAGCGCCCCCACCCCCGGCTGGTGCCCCACGGGCTCAAGGAGGCCTCCCAGGACCCCGCCACCCTCGAGGCCTGGTGGCGGGCCTGCCCCGAGTGTGGGGTGGGGATTTTGGCCCCGGAGGGGGTCTTGGTCCTTGATGTGGACCAGGGGGAGGCCTGGGAGGCTCTACGCCGGGACTTCCCGGAGCTTGAGGCCGCCCCCCGGCAGAGGACCCCCAAGGGAGGCCGCCACGTCTTCCTCCGGCTTCCTGAAGGGGTGAGGCTTTCCGCCAGCGTGCGGGCCATCCCCGGGGTGGACCTCCGGGGCATGGGCCGGGCTTATGTGGTGGCCGCGCCTACCCGGCTGAAGGACGGGAGGGGGTACGCCTGGGAGGCGCCCCTGGTGGGGCCGGAGGAGCTTCCCCCGGTGCCCCGGGACCTCCTCTTGAAGCTCCTGCCCCCGCCGCCGCCTCCGAGGGAGGTTTGGACCCCGGTGGAAGGGGCTAGCCCTAAGCGCCTGCAGGCCCTTCTCCAGGCCTACTGCCACCGGGTAGCCCGGGCACCTGAGGGGACGCGGCACCTGACTTTGCTCAGGTACGGCCTGGCCGCCTACGGCCTGGTGGCCCACGGCCTCTCCCCCGAGGAGGCGGAAGCCGCCCTTCTGGAGGCCGCCCTGGCCTCGGGCCTGCCGGAGAGGGAGGCCCGGGAGGTGTTGCGCTGGGCCCGGGAGGTGGGGGAGGCCAAGCCTCTCCCCCTGGAGGCCTCCCCTCCTCTTCCTCCCCGCGTGCGCTGGGCCATGAACCGCCGGGCCCGGGTGAAGGGGGTGGGCCATGAGTGAGGCCATCCGCGCCATCGTGGACGCCCTCACCCCGGAGAACTGGGGGCGGGTGCGGAAGGCCCTCTTTGAGGCCCTGGTGGAGGAGGGCCTGGACTCCGTGGAGGTGGAGGCGGTCCTGAAGGTGGCGGCCCGGAAGGTGGGGGCCACCCTGGAGGCCGTGCGCCAGGCCTGGCGGGACTACCTGGGCCCGGCCAAGAAGGAGGAGGCCACCGCCGCCAAGACCGCCGTGGACCTGGGCCTGGGGGAGGTGGTGGCCCTCTGGCACACCCCGAGCAAGGAGGCCTGGGCCACCCTCCCCAGGGACGGGCACGTGGAGCACCATCCCGTGCGGGGGCGGGAGTTTCGCGCCTGGCTTGCCGGGCTTCACTACGCCAAGGAGGGAAAGCCCCTCTACGCCCAAGCCATGCAGGACGCCCTGGCCGTCCTGGAGGCCAAGGCCCTCTACGAGGGGGAGGAGCACGAGGTGCACACGCGCCTGGCCGGGTGGGGGGGCAGGGTGTACCTGGACCTGGCCCGCCCGGACTGGCTGGTGGTGGAGGTGGGGCCCGAGGGGTGGCGCGTCATCCCCGCCCACGAGGCCCAGGTGCGCTTCCGCCGGGGGCGGCACCAGAAGCCCCTGCCCCTACCCGAGCGAGGGGGTAGCCTCGCCCCCCTCCTTGACCTCCTCCCCCTCCAGGAGCGCCGGGACGCGGCCCTGGTCCTGGGGTGGCTGGTGGGGGCGCTTTCCCCGAGAGGCCCCTACCCCATCCTGGTCCTGGCCGGGGCCAAGGGGGCGGGGAAGAGCACCGCCGCCCGGCTCCTCAAGGCCCTGGTGGACCCCCAGGAGGCCCCCTTGCGGGCTGAGCCCAAGGACGTGGAGGCCCTGATGGTGGCGGCCAAGGCGTCCTGGGTCCTGGCCTACGACAACCTGAGCAAGGTGCCCACCTGGCTATCGGACGCCCTCTGCCGCCTCTCCACCGGAGGCGGGCTGGGCAAGCGGGAGCTTTACACGGACTCCGAGGAGCACGTGCTGGAGGCGCAAAGGCCCGTCATCCTCACCGGGATAGGCTTCGGCCTCCTCCGGGACGACCTGGCCGACCGGGTGATGATGGTCAACCTGGAGCGCTTGGAGGACGGGGCCCGGAGGCCTGAGCGGGAGCTTTGGGCGGCCTTTGAGCAGGCCCACCCCAAGGTCCTGGGTGCCCTCTTGGACGCCGTGGCCCTGGCCCTGAGGCGGTGGGAGGAGGTGCGGGCCGCCATGCCCTCCTTGCCCCGCCTGGCGGACTGGGCCATCTGGGCGGAGGCCGCCGCCCCCGCCCTGGGCCTCGAGGCCGGGGAAGTGGTGCAAGCCTTCTACGCGGTGCAGGCCGGGCTCAACCAGGACCTGCTGGACAACGACCCCGTGGCCCAGGCCATCCTCCTCCTCACCGCCGACTGGCCCGAGGGGCACCGGGCCGTCTACACCGCAAGCGAACTCCTCGCCGCCCTGGAGGGGGCCATGGGCCTCAAGGAGGCCCGGGTGAAGCCCGAGGGGTGGCCCCGCACCCCCGCCGGGCTGGGGAAGCACCTGCCCCGGGTGCAGACCGCCCTCCGGGGGGTGGGGGTCAAGGTGGAGGGGGTGCGGGACGCCCGGGTGAAGCGCCTCCTCTGGGTTTTAGAAAGGAGTGGGGAGCCATCCCCCGCAACCCCCGCAACACCCGCAAACGCCCTCCAGGACGCTACTCCCGAGCGCGGGAGGTGGGAAGCCCATCCCCCGCAAACCCCCGCCCATCCCCCGCAAACCCCCGCAACCCCCGCACATCCCCCGCGCGTGCTAAACGGCACCAGGACGCCGTTTGCGGGGGATGCGGGGGATGCGGGAGGTGTTGCCCCTCCTCTTTCTAAAACGGCCCGGGGGGAAGAGGAGGACGAGGTGGAGGTGGAGCTGTGAGCCCCTGGCGGAAGCTCATCACCCTGGCCCCGGACCTCGCGGCCAAGGTGCGCGCCATGCGCCCGCCTAAGGTCCGGGTGGTGGCCGATGGCCGGGTGCTCTACTGGGCTCTGGCCATGCCGGAGGAGGAGGACCTGGAGGCCCACGCCGCCTGGCCTGGGCAGAACGCCCCGAGCCTCGAGGCCTGGCTGGTGGAGCGGTTGAGCTTCCTGGAGGAGGCCTGGCCGGAAGCCCAGGAGGTGGAGCTTCTGGGAGTTTGGGCCGGGAACCCGCCCCGGCTTGAGCCCATCGCCCGGGCCCGGGTGAAGCGGCGTGAGGAGGTGGGGGCGTAAGCCCGTTCGGCATGGGGGTTAGACGATGATGGAGGAAATCAGGGACTTGGACCTGGCGCTTAGGGCCGCCCTCGGGGCGGGAAGGCGCGGCCCTCTCCCCGGGCTGGGGAGGGGACCGGGAAGGCCCTGGGAGGGGATTGCCGAACGAACCCCCCAAGTCTGGGCCGTGTGGCTTTCGGAGTGGTGGCGGATGAAGACGGGCCGCCCCCTCCCCGAGAGGCCGCCCGTTTGCTTGACCTTCGGGGAGCAGGTGGTGCGCCTTGTCGGCGTGGAGCGCCGCTTCGGCCACGAGTGGCAGTTCGTCTGCCCCGGGTGTGGGGGGAAGCGCCGGGTGCTCTACCTGGTCCGCCGGGGGCTCCTCTGCAGGAAGTGCGCCCGCCTGGGCTATCTCTCGCAGGCTAGGAGAGGGGGGAAGGACCGGGCCCTGGACCTGGGCCTGCCCCTGTGGGGGAGGTACGCCCTCCGGGCCTTCCCCGAGGCCCTGGCCGAGGACCTGGGCAAAGACTTCCGCAAGGCGCTGGAAGCCCTCTTCTCCGGGCTCAAGCTCAAGGAGGTGGAAGATGAGGAAGGCGAAGGCGAAGCCGAAGTGGACTGAGCGGTACGAGGCCGCCCGCGCCCGGTGGGAGGAGGCCGAGGCCTAGCGCACGCGCCTGGCCGGGCTTGGGGGCAAGGCCGTGGCGGTCCTGGAGAAGGCCCTGGAGGAGGCGGAAGGCCTCAACCCGGAGCACAAGGCCCGGGTGGCCGCCCTGGCCCTCAAGCTGGCCCTGGCCGCCGCGCCGAAGGCGGAGCCCCATCCCCTCTCCTTCACCGCGGCGGAGTGGCCCTTGGACGAGGAGGGGTAGCCCTCTTTGGAAAACGGCAGGGCTAGAAAGCCCCAGAACCTTCCCCACACGAGGGGGAGGAGCCTTCCCCTCAGCGTGGGGAAAATGGCGCAAACTTTCGCCGGGAAAAACCCGGGGGCGAACCCCCAGGCTACTCCCCCTTCGCGTCATGGGTTGACGGGTTGCCCCCGGCAACCTTCGCGAAACAAAACTTTCGCGAAGGTCAACCCCTTGCCCCCCTGTGGCAACGCCAGGTTAGCATGGGGTATGCCGCGCAAAGGACTCAAGGCCCGCAAGCGTAAGGATGGGCGCTGGGAGGTGCGCCCTTACCTCCGGGAGCCCGATGGGCGGTATAGGCGGGTGAGCGTCTTCGGCAAGACCGCCGAGGAGGCCCTGCGCAAGGCCCGGGAGCTTGTGGCCCAGCACGAGAAGGGCCTGCTTCCCACCAGGGACGCCACTACCCTGGCCACCTTCGCGGAAAAGTGGCTTGCCCGCAAGCGGGCTACCCTGGCCCCCAAGACCTTCATCAACTACCAGCGGGAGGTGGGCTATCTCCTCACCTACCTGGGCCACATGCGGCTCCAGGCCATCAAGCCTGCCGATGTCCGGGAGGCCTTGGACCGCATGGCCGCCCAGGGCCTAGGCCCGAGGGCCATCCGCAAGGCGCTTACCCACTTGCGGGCCCTCTTCAAGGAGGCCCTGGCCCTGGAAATCGTCCACCGGGACCCTACGGCCTCCATCCGCCTTCAGGCCCCCACGCGCCGCACCGCCGGGAGGACCCTGGAGCCTCACGAGGTGGCCGCCCTCCTCAAGGCCCTGGACGCTTGGCCCACCTGGGAGGTGGGCACGGCCCTGCGCCTGTGCCTGGCGGTGGGCCTCCGGCCTGGGGAGGCCCTTGGGCTCAAGTGGGGGGACGTGGACTTCGAGGCGGGCACCCTGGCCGTGCGCCGGGCCTGGACCAACCTCAAAGGGAGGGGGGTACTCACCACCCCCAAGACCCCCTCCAGCCTGCGCACCATCCCCGTCCCCCCCAAGACCCTGGAGCGCCTTCGGGCCCGGTGGGGGGCCCTGGTGGAAGCGGGAGTGGACCCCCTGGACCTTCGGGAAGCCTGGGTGTTCCCGAGCGCCAAGGACCCCTCCCAGCCCCTCAACCCCCACAGCCTGGCCCACGCCCTCCGAAAGATTGTGGCCAGGTTGGGGCTACCCCCCATCCGCCCCCACGACCTTCGGCACACCTACGCTTCCCTGCTCCTGGCGGAGGGGGCCCCTCCGGAAGTGGTGGCGGGCCGCCTAGGGCACGCGCGGCCCTCCATCACCCTGGATATCTACCGCCACCTGCTGGCCAGGGAGAAGGAGGCGTGGACCTTTGACCCCGAGGACCTGGTGGCCCCCAACCCCCAGGCCTGACCCCCAAAGCTGACCCCCAAACCGCCCCCGGCCTCGAGGCCGGGGGTGAGGTTTGCCCTCCCTTTGGGGGTCAAGTTTGGGGGTCAACCCTGCTACTGCCTTACTTCCGAGTGCGGAAGATTTGCGTTCTGGAGCTGGCGGGCCCGGAGGGATTCGAACCCCCGACCTACCGCTTAGAAGGCGGCTGCTCTGTCCCCTGAGCTACGGGCCCAAACAGGGAGCCGGGGCCAAAGCCCCGGCCATTTGGAGCGGGAGACGGGACTCGAACCCGCGACCCTCGGCTTGGAAGGCCGATGCTCTACCAACTGAGCTACTCCCGCGTGGTCGGGGCGGCCCGATTTGAACGGGCGACCCCCTGCTCCCAAAGCAGGTGCGCTACCGGCCTGCGCTACGCCCCGGAGGCCGTGGCCACCCACAGGCCACGATAGCACCTGGCCCAAGGAGGGTCAAGGCGTGCTATCATGGCCCCATGCGCTTAGGACCCTTGGAAATCCTCCTCATCCTCTTGGTCATCCTCCTCCTCTTCGGGGCCAAGAAGCTTCCGGAGCTGGCCCGGGGCATCGGCCAGTCCGCCCGGGAGTTTAAGAAGGGCCTCCAGGAGGAGGAGAAGAGGGACGAGCCTAAGGCTTGAGGGCCCCCTCGGCCACGGGCATGCCTCCGGGAGCGTAGAGGCGGTAGCCCGTGGGCCGCACGTAAGCGGCTAGGGCCAGGCCGTAGGCCCGGGCCAGGGCCACCGCGGGGGCCGTGGCCCCGGTGCGGCTGGCCAGGAGGGCCGCCCCCATGCCGATGGCCTTGGCCGCCATCTCTTGGCTCACCCGCCCCGTGGAGGCCAGGAGGACCGGGGGGGTTACCCCGTGGAGGAGCATGAAGCCCGCCAAGCGGTCCACGGCGTTGTGGCGGCCGATGTCCTCGCTGAGGTAGAGGAGCCGCCCAGAGGGGTCAAAAAGGGCCGCCCCGTGGATGCCCCGGGTCTCGGCGTACCGGGCCGCCCTCTTGCGGAGTTCGGCCAAGAGGTGAAGGGGAAGCCCCGGGTCCAGGGCCACCCGGGGCACGGGAAAGAGCCGGGGCTCCCCGTAACGGAGCCCGGCGGCGGCGCACCCGCTATCCCTGACCCCCAGGCCCCGCTCGGGATCCTCGGGAAGGTCCACGGCCACCACCCCGTCCCCCACCAGGTACCGCACCCCCTCGAGGCCCCGGAGCACCCCGCTCAGGAAAAGATGCCCCAGGGCCAAGTAGACCTCGTCCCCCGGGGTGTAGCTGAAGGCGGTCCAGGGCTTACCGTTCACCACCAAGAGGAGGCGCTTCTCCTCGGGGAGGGCAAAGGCCTCCTCCCGGAACCGCCCCCCTTCATACCGCCACATGGGCTTCCCCCTCCCCAGGGCGCCCGGCCTGGGCCCGCGAGGCGGGCAGGGCCAGGCGGAGCCTCCAAGCCCCAACCCGCGCGCCCTCCCAGATCCCCCGCACGGCCTACCCCCTTCAGGAACCAGGCTACCCCTTCTCCACCCGCGAGGAAGGAAGCCGCTCACACTCAAGCACCCCACCGCGGCGGGGCCCCCAAAAAGCCTTTTCTCAGCCCCGGCCTAAGCGTCCCTGATTGCGAGGCTAAAGCCTGCGCAGGACCTCCTCGGCCTCCTTGTAGCCCGGTTTCAGCTTCAAGGCCTCCTGGCACTGGTACCGGGCCCCCTCCTTGTCGCCGAGCTTCTCGTTGGCCAGACAAAGCCCGTAGCGGTACTCCGCCCGCTTGGGCTCGAGGCGCACCGCCACCGTGAGGCGGCTTCTCGCCTTCTCATAGTCCCCCAAGGAGAGGTAGACCTGCCCCAGGTAGTAGTAGGCGGCGGGGAAGCGCAAGGGGGCCAGGGCCACGGCGTTTTCCAGGGCCACCCCGGCCTCCTTGGTCCGGCCCAGGGTGAGGTAGGCCTGGCCCAGAGTGTACCACCCTTCCGCGTCCAGGGGCTTGAGCTTGTGGCCCTCCTCCAGGACCCTCGCCGCCTCCTCGGCCTTCCCCTTGAGGAGGAGGGCGGAGGCGTAGCGGACCCTAAGGTCCTGGTCCTTGGGGGCCAAGGCCACGGCCTTGGCGTACTGCTCCAAGGCGTCGTCCAGGCGGCCCAAGGAGAGGTAAAGCTCGGCCAACGCCGCCCTCACCTCCGCGGAATCCTGAAGACTAAGGGCCTTCTTAAAGGCCTCCTCCGCCCTATCCGGCTGGCCCAGAAGGGCGTAGATCAGGCCCCGCTGGGCGAAGAGGGGCGCGTAACGGGGGTTGATTTTTTCCGCGTCCCGCAGCACGGAAAGGGCCTGCTCCAGGTAGGCCTTGGCCTTCTCCCGGTCCTCCGAGGCCCGGTAAAGGGCCACGTAGGCCTCGGAGAGGACCATGTACCCCCCGATGTAGCGGGGGTTTTTGGCCACCAGGCCCTTGGCGTTCTCCAAGGCGGGGTTCAGAAGGCCCATCTTCAGCTGGGCCCGGGCCAGCCAGTAGAGGGCGTCGGGGTTCTGGGGGTTCTCCTTGGCCGCCCGCTCAAAGAGGGCCAAGGCCGCCTCATACCGCCCCAGGGCGTAAAGCTGCACCCCCATCTTCAGGGGGTCCTGCTGGGCCTGCCCCGCCGGGGGCGGGGGCGTCTGGGCCAGGGTGGGTGCGGCCAGCAAGCTCAGGGCCAAGAGAAACCAGCGCATATCCTTAACCTCCTACAACACGAACCGCGTCAGGTCCGGCGAGGCGAAGACCGCCTCCAGCCTTTGCTCCACGTAGGCCCGGGTGATCTCCACCCGGCCGAGGTCCGTTTGGAAGCTCACCTCCTCCAAGACCTTCTCCAAAACGGTGGCGAGCCGCCTTGCGCCGATGTCCTCCAGCTCTTGGTTGGCCCGGTGGGCCGCCTTGGCGATGGCCCAAAGGGCCTCGTCCTCAAAGACAAGCTCCGTGCCGTCCGCCTTGAGGAGCTCCGTGTACTGGCGGATAAGGGAGTTCTCCGGCTCCTTGAGGATGCGGTAGAACTCCTCGGGGCCCAAGGGGGAAAGCTCCACCCTGATGGGAAACCGCCCCTGGAGCTCGGGGATCAGGTCCGATGGCTTGGCCACGTGGAAGGCCCCGGCGGCGATGAAGAGGACGTGCTCCGTGGAGATGGGGCCGATGCGGGTGGAGACCACCGTGCCCTCCACGATGGGGAGGAGGTCCCGCTGCACCCCTTCCCCGGAGACGTCAGGGCCCACGGCCCCTTCCCGGCGGGCGATCTTGTCAATCTCGTCAATGAAGACGATCCCCTCCTCCTGGGCACGGCGCCTCGCCTCCTCCTTGAGTTCCTCCTTGTCTATAAGGCGCTCGGCGTGCTGGTTCTTGAGCGCCTCCCGGGCCTCCTTCACCGTCATCCGCTTGCGCACGGGCCGCTTGGGGAGGAGGCCTTTCAGCATCTCCCCCATCCCCCCAAAAGCCTCGCCCCCCAAGACCCCCATGAAGGGGAGGGCCACCTCCTCCTCCACCTGGACCTCCACGAAGTGACCGTCCAGGCGGCCCGAGCGCACCTCGGCCACCGAGGTGCGAAGCAGGGTGGCAAGCTCCTCCTCGGCGAGGGCCAGGGCCTTTTCCTCCACCTTCTTCTTCATCTCCTCCAGCACGAGCCCATAGCTCGCCTCCGCCAGATCGCGGACGATGGCGTCCACGTCCCGGCCCACGTACCCCACCTCGGTGAACTTGGTGGCCTCCACCTTCACGAAGGGGGCCCCGGCCAGGCGGGCGAGGCGGCGGGCGATCTCCGTCTTCCCCACCCCCGTGGGCCCGATCATGAGGATGTTCTTGGGGGTTACCTCCCGGGCAACCTCTGGGGAGAGCTTCTTGCGGCGGTAGCGGTTCCTTAAGGCCACGGCCACGGCGCGCTTGGCCGCCTCCTGGCCCACGATGTGCTTGGAGAGCTCCCGGACGATCTCGGCGGGCGTCAGGTTCATGCCTCCCCCAGGGTGAGGACGGTCACCTGGCCCGAGGTGTAGAGGTCCACCTCGGCGGCGATTCTTATGGCCTCCTCGGCGATCTCCTTGGCGGAAAGCCCCGTGTGCCGGTAAAGGGCCTTGGCGGCGGCGAGGGCGTAGGGCCCCCCAGAACCCACCGCCAAAAGGGGCTCCTCCGGGGCGATCACCTCCCCGCTTCCCGAGAGCAGGACCATACCCTCCCGGTCCGCGGCCACGATCATGGCCTGGAGGTGGCGGAGGACCCGGTCGGTGCGCCAGAGCTTGGCCGTCTCCACCGCACCCCTTAGGAGGTTCCCCTTGGCCTCCTTAAGCCGCTCTTCAAAGCGCTCCAGAAGGGCCATGGCGTCGGCCACGCCCCCGGCGAAGCCCACGAGGACACCCTCCCCCACCTCCAGCTTCCGCACCTTCACCGCCCCCCGCTTGAGCACGGTCTGGCCGAAGGTGACCTGGCCGTCCCCGGCGAGGGCGGTGACCCCGTCCTTGCGGACGGCGAGGATGGTGGTGCCGTGAATCTCCACGCCGCCAAGATACTTCCCCCCCATGAGAAGGGCGTTAGGCTAGGCGGCGGAGGGCCTCCCAGGCCCCCTCCCGCTCAAAGAGGAGCTTCCCTTCCCTGAGGGCGGCCGGGACCACGCCGAAACCCCCCTTGAGGCCCGCCACGGCCTCGCTCAGGGTGTAAGGGAAGACCTCCACCCGGCGCACCCCTTCCGGGCGGTAGCGCACGAGCCTTTCGGGGAAGGGAAGAGGGGTGTCCCGGAGGAGGACGAGGAGGTCGGCGTCGCTGAAGGCGGTGGCCTCCCCCCGGGCCAGGGAGCCGAAGAGGACCACGGCGAGGACCTCGGGGCGCTCCCCCAAGGCCTTGGCCGCCTCGGCCACCTCCTTAAGGCGGGCCTTGGGGTCAAAGCGGAAGACGCGGGTCAAAGCTTTTCCTCCACGAAGGCCAGCCAGTCCCGGGCCCGGTTCACCCCCTTATTATCCCACGCCCTAGGGGAACCCACGGCACACACCCCGCCCACCCCTTCCCCTAGACTGGTAAGGGTGAAGGCCAAGACCCTAGGCGAACTCAGGCGCACCTACCCCCTGGAGAAGCTCCGCCGCACCGTGAAGGACGAGGCCCGGGAGAACCTCCGGGAGAAGCTCAGGCGTGGGGAGAGGCTCTTCCCCGGCATCCACGGCTACGAGGACACGGTGATCCCCGCCCTGGTCCAGGCCATCCTCGCCAAGCAGAACTTCATCCTCCTCGGCACCCGGGGCCAGGCGAAAAGCCGGATCCTGCGAAGCCTCACAGGCCTCCTGGACGAGGAGGTCCCCGCCCTCGCCACGGAGCTTCGCGACAACCCCCTCTTTCCCATCTCCCCCGAGGGAAAGCGCCTTCTGGAGGAGGCTGGGGACGACGCCCCCATCGTCTGGCTTTCCCGGGAGGACCGGTACGTGGAGAAGCTCGCCACCCCCGACACCACCGTGGCCGACCTCCTCGGGGACATGGACCCCATCAAGGCGGCCAGGCGGGGCACGGGGATGGCGGACTTGGAGAGCATCCACTACGGCCTCCTGCCCCGGGCGAACCGGGGGATCTTCGCCGTGAACGAGCTCGCCGACCTCGCCCCCAAGGTGCAGGTGGCCCTCTTCAACATCCTCGAGGAGGGGGACGTCCAGATCCGGGGCTACCCCCTCCGGCTTCCCCTGGACGTCTGGCTCGTCTTCACCGCCAACCCCCAGGACTACACCGCCCGGGGCAGGATCGTGACCCCCCTCAAGGACCGCATCGGGAGCGAGATCCGCACCCACTACCCCCGCTCCCTGGAGGAGGGCGCCCGGATCAGCGCCCAGGAGGCCTACGTGCCGGAGGGGGTCCTGGTCCCGGAGTGGGTGAGGCTTTCCGTGGAGGCCGTGGCCTTCGCCGCCCGGGAGGACCGCCGCGTGGACCAGACGGCGGGGGTCTCCCAGCGCCTCGCCATCAGCCTTTTGGAGGTGGTGGCGGCAAGCGCCGAAAGAAGGGCCCTCCTCTACGGAGGAAGGCCCGTGGCGAGGCCTCTGGACCTCTACCAGGGGCTTCCCGCCATCACCGGAAAGCTGGAACTGGAGTACGAGGGGGAGCTCCAGGGGGCGGAGAGGGTGGCGCGGGAGATCGTGCAAAGGGCCTTCGGCCTGGTCCTCCCCCGCTACCGCCTGAGGACCGAGCCCATCGTGGCCCACTTTGAGGAGGGGAACCTCCTCACCCTGCCCGAAGGGGACGTGGAGGAGGCCCTTAGGGCCATGGCCGGGGTCCCGGGGCTTCTGGAGGCGGCCCGGGCCCTGGCCGAGGGGGAAGCCCCTGAGGTTTTGCTTTCCGCCGGGGAGTTCGTCCTGGAGGGCCTCGTGGGGCGGCGGAAGCTCTCCCGGGGCGAGGCGAGCTACCAGGCGGCGGAGCGCCCGAGGAGCTATGGCAACTAGCCTGGACCGGGACAAGGAGGCGGTCCTAAAGGCCCTGAGGCCCTTCCTCCAGGGCACGGGGACGAGGCTTTTCCTCTTCGGCTCCTTCGCCCGGGGGGAGGGGCGGCAGGCCTCCGACCTGGACCTCGCCCTCCTCTCTCCCACCCCCCTCGCGGACCTCATGCCCCTCCTTCGGGAGGCCCTGGAGGAGGCCCCCGTGGTGCGGCGGGTGGACCTCGTGGACCTCGCCGAGGCCGACCCCGCCTTCCGGGAGCGGGTGCTTAGCGAAGGGGTCCTATGGGCCGAGTTTTAGGGCTTAGGAGGTGGCGATGAAGGCCATCCGCTACAGCCGCTACGAGGGAGGCCTGGAAGAGCTTTCCCCCGAGGAGATCCTCTCCCTCCTGGAGGACTTCCTCCTGGACTCGGGGTTTTCCGACCCCTTCCAGCGCTACGACCCAGACCCTAACCGCGCCCCCACCCTCGAGGACCTCTACGACGCCCTCCTCCAGGCCCTCCTCAAGAACGAGCTCGTCCCCGAGGACTGGCTCCGCGAGGCCCGCTTCGCCAACCGCAAGGAGGAGACGAGGCTCTACCAGGCCATCCAGGGGATGATCCGGAAACTCCAGGAGGCGGGCTACCTGCGCCTTCCCGGGGAGGACCCCACGGAGCCCGCCCAAGGAGGGTACCGGGGCGAGGCGGGGGAGGCCCGCCTGGAGCTCACGGAGAAGGCCTCGGACTTCCTGGGCCTGAAAAGCCTCCGGGAGCTCCTCGGGGCCCTGGGCCGCAACCCCCCGGGCCTCCACCCCACCCCCCACCACGCCCCCGGGGTGGAGAAGACGGGGGAAACCAAGCCCTGGGAGTGGGGGGACCCCTTGGAGCTCAACGTTCCCGAGACCCTCAAGAAGGCCGTGGCCAAGGGGCTGGAAGGCCTTTCCCACGAGGATCTGGTCATAGACCTCGCCGAGTACACCGCCAGCATGAGCACCGTGGTCCTCCTGGACTGCTCCCACTCCATGATCCTCTACGGGGAGGACCGCTTCACCCCGGCCAAGAAAGTGGCCCTCGCCCTCGCCCACCTCATCCGCACCCAGTACCCCGGCGACCGGGTCCGCTTCGTCCTCTTCCACGACACCGCCGAGGAGATCCCCCTGGCCAAGCTCCCCCTGGCCCAGGTGGGCCCCTACCACACGAACACCAAGGCGGGCCTGGAGCTCGCCCGGACCCTCCTTAAGAAGATGGGCGGGGAGATGAAGCAGATCATCCTCATCACCGACGGCAAGCCCTCGGCCTTAACCCTGCCGAGCGGGGAGATCTACAAAAACGCCTGGGGCCTGGACCCCTTGATCCTGGCCGAGACCCTCAAGGAGGCCACCTTGGCGAGGCGGGAAGGGATCCCCATCCACACCTTCATGCTCGCCCGGGAACCCGAGCTTCTCGCCTTCGTGAAGAAGCTTTCCCAGATCACCCGGGGCAAGGCCTACCTCACGAGCCCCAGGAACATCGGCAAGTACCTCCTCCTGGACTTCCTCAACAAGAAGGTGCAGAGGAACTGATGGCCCCCTTGCGCTTGGCCCTTCTCCTAGAGCGCTTGAGGCGCCCCAAGGTCTTCCCCAAACCCCTCCCCGCCTTGGTGCGGCAACACCTCGAGGTGCGGCCCCCCCTCTCCCTGGACCTTCCCTACTACGCCGCACGGAGGGAGAGGGGCTACGCCCTCATCCCCTGGGACCGCTACATGGAGGAGGCCGAGAGGGCGCTGGAGGAAGCGGCCCGCCTTTAGCCCTTCCGCTCGGCCAGAACCCGGCCCTCCGTCAGGGCCCGCCGGGCCAGGGGATTGGCCTCGGCCCTCGGGGCAAAATAAACGCTTTGAGGGCCTTCTCCGCTGCCGCATCTGGTCGCGCGCCCTGCCACCCGATGGCCCAGGCCGCCTCCCGCACCTGGGAGAGGTTGGGGGAGCCGTCCTCCAGGGAAGGGGTGCCCACGCTCAGGAAGACCACCTCCGCCTGGGGGATGGCCTCTTGGTACCGCGTGGTGAAGGAGAGCCGGTCCCGCACCAGGGCCAGGGTCTCCTTGGCGTGGGGCTCGTAGAAGGGCGGCTCGCCCCGCTTAAGCCCGGCCACCTTGCCCTCGTCCAGGTCCACCCCCACCACCTCGTGCTCCACGTAGGCGAGGCTTAGGGCGGTGGTGAGGCCCACGTAACTCGTTCCAATGACGTCGACTTTCATCGGCCCCTCCACATTCCCCTTCTTTGTTCTAGCACGTGAGGGGTGGGAGCCAGGCTAAAAGCGCGCCTCACCCTTCCTCTAGCCTTTGCGCCTCCTCTAAAAGCGCCCGGAGGAGCCCGGGGCTTGGGGCCTCCACGTAAACCCGCACCACGGGCCCCGTGCCCGAGGCCCGGAAGAGGACCTAGGCCCCCTCGATGGCGACGCGGAAGCCTCCGGCACCGAAGCAAACTGCCTCCATCGGGGGGATATACCAGGAAACCGAGGGCGCTCGGTGCGAATGCCCGCCCTCCCCCCGGGCCGATGGGGAAAATGAGGCCATGGGAAAACTCTGGCCCTTCCTCCTCTTCCTCCTCCCCCTGGCCCTGGCCCAGGACTGGGCCCTCACCCGTAGCCAGACCCTCACCGCCCAAGGGGCCAAGGCCTGGCGCTACACCCTAAGCCCCCGGGGCGGGGAGGCCCGGGCCCTCTGGGAGGCCCTTTCCCTCCAGTACCGCGACCACCTTCGGGCGGGCTACCGGGTGGACCTGGGAAGCTGGCGGCTTTACTTCCTCGGGGGAAAGCTCCGCCTGGAGAGGCACTGCCAGGCGGTGAACCCCGCCTGCTTCACCTTCGGGGCCCTGCCGGTGGAGAAGGCCCGGCAGGACCGCTTCCTGCTGGAGCTTTCCGCCCTCCTGGACCAGGCCCTGGGGGAGGCGGCCAAGACTGGGGGCGCGGTCACCTTAAGCCGGCTTTTCCGGGCGGAGCTAAGGCGGAACCAGGCCCCGCCCTACCCGGCGGCTCCTTCGGGCTGGAGGCCCTGAAGGGGTTCCGGTATGCCCTTCCCCATGAAGCGGGTGCTGGTCTGGGCCTTCATTTTGGGCGCCGCCCTGGCGGGCCTCGGGGTTCTTCCTCCTGAGCTTGGGGCCTGGGGGGCAGACCTCCTTTTCCTCCTCCTGGGGCTTCGCGCCCTGCGGTAGACTCGGGGCATGATCCGGCCTGGGCCTTCGGAGGGAAAGCGGTGAGGCCCCTCCGCCTGGGCCTCGTGGCCTACCCCGGGCTTGGGGGAAGCGGTATCGTGGCCACGGAGCTCGCGGAAAGGCTCGCCCGGATGGGGCACCAGGTCTACCTCTTCGCCACGGAGAGGCCCTTCCGCCTCTCCCGGGAAAGCCCGGTGACCTACGTGCCCGTGGACCTCCCCTACTACCCCGTCTTCCCCGGGCCCCTCTACACCCTCTCCCTGGCGGGGACCCTGGAGCGGGAGGCCAGGCGGCTCGGACTGGACCTGGTCCACACCCACTACGCCATCCCCCACGCGGCGGCGGCCTACCTGGCCTTCGGCGAGGCCTTTCCCCTGGTCCACACCCTCCACGGCACGGACGTCTCCCTCCTGGGGATGGACCCCGCCTTTCATGGGCCCACGAGGCGGGCCCTCCAGGCGGCCCGGGCCACCACGGCGGTGAGCCGGGCCCTGGCCAAGGAGGCGGAAAGGGCCTTTGGGGTGCGGCCCCGGGTGATCCCGAACGCCGTGGACCCGGAGCGCTTCCGGCCCCGGCCGGAGCACAAGAGGCGCTACGCCGAGGAGGGGGAGTGGCTCCTTCTGCACGCCTCCAACTTCCGCCCCATCAAGCGGGTGCCGGACCTGGTGCGGGCCTTCGCCAAGGTGCGGCGGAGGCTTCCCGCGAGGCTTCTCCTCCTGGGCAAAGGCCCCGAGGAGGCCGAGGCCCGGCGGGTGGCGGAGGAGCTCGGGGTGGCCCCCTGGGTCACCTTCCACCCCCCCACCCCCCACCCCGAGGAGGTGCTGGGGGCGGGGGACCTCTTCCTTTTGGCCTCGGAGGAGGAGTCCTTCGGCCAGGCGGCCCTCGAGGCCCTGGCCTCGGGGGTGCCGGTGGTGGCCACGGCGGTGGGGGGGGTGCCGGAGCTCGTCACCCCGGAGGTGGGGAGGCTTGTGGAGCTTGGGGACCTGGAGGGCTTCGCCCAGGCAGTGCTGGAGCTTCTAGAAAGCCCAGATCTAAAGAGGATGCGCGAACGGGCCCGGGAGTACGCCGTGGAGCGCTTCCACCCCGAGAGGATCACGCGAGAATACCTGGAGGTCTACCAGGAGGCCCTGGGTTAAGGGCCCCGCCCTGGCTAAAGCCAAGGCGGGGTACCCTAGGCGTGGGCCACGAGCTCCCGCTTGCCCTTGCGGGCGGGGCGCTTCTTCTGGGCGCGGGTCTCCAAGGCCTTGAGCCCTCCCACAAGGGCCAGGTCCAGCACCCCGTCCAGGTGCTCCACGAAGTGGAAGGTCATGTTCTGCCGGAGGGGCCTCGGGATGTCGGAGAGGTCGGGCTCGTTTGGCTTCGGGAGGATCACCTCGCGGATCCCCGCCCGCCTCGCCCCTAAGACCTTCTCCTTCACCCCGCCGATGGGAAGGACCCTCCCCGTGAGGGTGATCTCCCCGGTCATGGCGATGTCGTGCCGCACGGGCACCTCCGTGAGGGCGGAAACCAGGGCGCTCACGATGGCCACCCCCGCGCTCGGCCCCTCCTTGGGGATGGCCCCCGCGGGCACGTGGATGTGGATGTCGCTCTTCTCAAAGCGGTCCAAGGGGATGCCGAAGCGCTGGGCGTTCTTCTTGGCGTAGGAGAGGGCGGCCCGGGCCGACTCCTTCATCACGTCCCCGAGCTGCCCGGTGAGGATGAGGTTCCCCTTGCCCGGCATCACCGAGACCTCCACGAACATGATGTCCCCGCCCACGGGGGTGTAGTACATCCCCGTGGCCACCCCCACCTGGGGATGGCGGGCCTCGGTCTCGGGGAGGAAGCGGGGAGGCCCGAGGTAGCGCTCCAGGTCCTTCTCCGTGATGCGCACCCGCTTCTTGCCTTCCTCCAGGATCTGCCGCGCCGCCTTGCGCAAAAGCGCCCCAATCTCCCGCTCCAGCTGCCGCACCCCCGCCTCGCGGGTGTAGTGGGTGATGAGGCGCATGAGGGCGGCCTCGGTCACCACCACCTGGCCCTCGGCAAGCCCCGTCTCCCGCATCTGCCGGGGAAGGAGGTAGCGCTTGGCAATCTCCAGCTTCTCCTGCTCAATGTAGCTCGTGAACTCAATGGCCTCCATGCGGTCCATGAGGGGCGCGGGGATGTTCTGGGGGAAGTTGGCGGTGCAGATGAACATCACCTCGCTGAGGTCAAAGGGCACCCCCAGGTAGTGGTCCACGAACTCCTTGTTCTGGGCGGGGTCCAAGACCTCTAGGAGGGCCGCCGCCGGGTCCCCCTGGTAGGAGATGCCGAGCTTGTCCACCTCGTCCAGGAGGAAGACGGGGTTCTTGGTCCCGGCCTGCCTCAGGCCCTGGATGATCCGGCCCGGCATGGCCCCGATGTAGGTGCGGCGGTGGCCCCGGATATCCGATTCGTCCCGCACCCCGCCCAAGGAGATGCGCACGTACTTGCGGCCCAGGGCCTCGGCGATGCTCTTGGCGATGGAGGTCTTCCCCACCCCGGGCGGCCCCACGAAGAGGAGGATGGGGCCCTTGTTCACCTCCTCGGCCGGGATCTCCCCCCGCTTGGCCCGCTCCGCCTTCAGCTTGCGCACCGCCAAGAACTCCAGTACCCGGTCCTTCACCTTCTCCAGGCCGTAGTGGTCCCGCTCCAGGATCTCCTTGGCCCGGTTCAGGTCCAGGTTGTCCTCGGTGCGCTTGTTCCAGGGGAGGTTCACGATCCAGTCCAGGTAGGTGCGGATCACGCTGGCCTCGGCGGAGTCCGGGTGCATGCGGGCGAAGCGGTTGAGCTCCCGCTCCACTTCCTGGCGCACCACAGGGGGAAGGTCTAGGGCCTCCACCTTCCTCCGGAACTCCTCCACCTCCTGCTCGCCCTCCTCCCCGTGGAGCTCCCGCTGGATGGCCTTCATCTGCTCTCGGAGGTAGTACTCCCGCTGGTTGCGGTCAATCTCCTCCTTGACCTGCTGCTGGATGCGCCGCTGGGTCTCAATGAGGGCGAGCTCCCCCTCCAGGAGGACAAGGACCGCCTTCAGCCGCTCGGCCACGTTGGCGGTCTCCAGGACCTTCTGCTTGTCCTCGAGGCGGAAGTCCATGTGGAAGGCGATGTAGTCGGCAAGCTGCGAGGGGTCCTCCAGGTTCAGGATGAACTGGGCCACCTCGGGGGGCAGGTACTTCCCCTCCTTAAGGAGGGCCTGGAACTTGTCCTTCACCTCCCGCACCAGGGCCTTCACGGTGAGGGCATCCCCGGGCTCGTCGGGGAGGACCTCCCCCCGGGCCTCGA
Source organism: Thermus arciformis (assembly GCF_900102145.1). Taxonomy (GTDB): domain Bacteria; phylum Deinococcota; class Deinococci; order Deinococcales; family Thermaceae; genus Thermus; species Thermus arciformis. The sequence continues at coordinate 29,900 of NZ_FNBC01000017.1, forward strand.
GGTGGTCCCCCAGGTCCAGCCACTCCTTCACCCGCACCCGGGCGAAGGCCTGCACCAGCACCTGGACGGAGCCGTCCGGGTTCTTGCGCATCTTGAGGATGTTGCAGGCGGTGCCCACCTCGTAGAGGTCCGAGGGCTTGGGGGTCTCCACCTCCTTGTCCTTCTGGCTCACGATGAGAAGCACCCGCTCGCGGGCCAACGCCTCGTCAATGGCCCGGATGGAGATGGGCCGGCCCGCGTCAATGGGCATGACCATGGTGGGGTAGATGACCGAGCCCCGCACAGGGCAGACGGGCAGGGTTTCCGGCAGCATGGCGTTCCTCCTTTCCTCTTGGCTCGTTTCCTTTGGGTCCATAGTCTAAGCCTACCCATATCAAGTTTACTGCGAAATGGCTTTTCACGCAAAGGGGGAAGGCCCTGGCGTATGCTCTAGGGGTGAAGGCCCTCAGGCTCCTGGTCCTGGTCCTCCTCCTGGGCCTCGCCTTGGCCCAGAAAAGCGGGGGCGGGGTCGGGGGGAGGCCCTACGCCCCCGCCCCTCCCCCGCCCATGAGCCCGGGGCCCGCCCCGGTCTACCCCGTCCCGGCGCCCACCCCGGGCCCGGTCTTCGTCTACCCTTACCCGGGAGGCGGGGGGAACCTGGGGGTGGCGCCGGTCCTGGTCTTCTTCGGGCTCGCCCTGGTGGCCTTCCTCGTGGTCCGGGGCCTGAGGCAGGCGGGCGAGGGCGGGCCCCAGGCCAGCGTGGGCCGCCTCCGCCTCGCCCTTCTCGTCCGCCCCGAGGTGCAAAGGGCCCTGAGGCGCCTCGCCGAGGAGGCGGACACCACCACGGCCAAGGGGCTTGCGGACCTCGTGGACGAGGTGGCCCTTCTCCTCCTCCGGGAAGCCCCCGCCTGGCGCTTCGGAAGCTACGAGGCGCGGGAAGGGACGGAGGAAGAGGTCCTGGGTCGGTTTGACGCCTGGATGCTGGAGGACCGGAGCACCTACCAGGAGACCTTCCGGCACTTTGAGGGGAAGAAGGTGGAGGCGGCCTACGCCCCCAAGGTGGAGCCCGGGGGACGCTACCTGGTGGCCTCCCTCCTCCTCGCCGTCCGGGGAGGCCTGCCCCCCCAGGCCCCCCTGGACCGGGAAAAGGCGAGGGAGGTCCTCCTCGCCTTCGCCGCCAGCACCCCCTTCACCCTCCTCGCCTTCCACCTGGCCTGGACGCCGGAGAAGGAGGGCGAGGGCCTCACGGAGGAGGAGCTCCTCGCCCTCTACCCAAATCTGGAAAAGATCTAAAACCCTAGGGCAAAGGCCGCCTCCTTGAGGATCTCGGCGCTTCGCCGCAAGGCCTCCCGCTCCTCCGGGCTCAGGCTCGGGTAGACGGTCCCCTCCACGCCCCCCGCGCCCAGGATGCGGGGCAGGGAGAGGCTCACCTCCAAGACCCCCTCCACCTCGGGGGTGAAGGCGCTCACGGTGTACACCCCCTTTTCGTCGGTGAGGATGGCCCGCACAAGCCGGGCGAGGCCCGCCCCGATGCCGTAGTACGTGGCCCCCTTCCCCTCAATGATCCGGTAGGCGGCCCGGCGGACCCCCTCGTCAATGCGGGCCCGGTCCTCCGGGGAGAGGGCCCGCCCCCGGGCCTCGGCGAACTCCAGGAGGGGCACCCCGCCCACCTGGGCGCTGGACCAGACCAGCACCTCCGAGTCCCCGTGCTCCCCCAGCACGTAGGCGTGGACCGACTGGGGAGCCACCCGAAGGTGCTCCGCCAGGAGGGCCCGGAAGCGGGCCGTGTCCAGGATCGTCCCCGAGCCCACCACCCGCCCCGGGGGCAGGCCGGAGAGGCGGTAGGCCACCTGGGTCATCACGTCCACCGGGTTCGTGGCCACGAGGAGCACCGCCTCCGGGGCCGCCTCCAGAACCCGGGGCACCACCTGGGCGAAGACCTGGGCGTTGCGGTCCAGAAGTTGCAGGCGGGTCTCCCCGGGGCGCTGGGCCACCCCAGCGGCGAGCACCACCGCCCGGGCCCCCTCGAGGTCCCCGTACGACCCCGCCCGCACCCAGACCGGGTGGGCGAAGGGCGTGGCGTGGAGGATGTCCTCGGCGTGGGCCTGGGCCAGCTTCCGGTCCAGGTCCACGAGGACCACCTCCCGCGCCACGCCGAGGAGGGCCAGGGCATAGGCGGTGGCGCTCCCCACCATGCCGCTTCCTACGATGCCGACCTTCACAGGTAGAGTATACCCGTGGTACGGGTAGGACGAAGGAGCGCCACCTTTTACCCGCCGGAAGGGGCCGCCGCCCTCATCGGAGACTTCACCGACTGGGAGAGGAACCCCATCCCCCTCTCGGGCCCCCTCACCCTGGAGTTCCCCGAAGGGGCGTACGTGGAGTACGCCTTCCTGGACCGGGAGGGAAGGCCCTTTCCCGACCCCGAAAACCCCGAGAAGGCCGAAAACCCCTGGTGGAGCTACGCGCGGGCCATAAGGCTTCCTGGCTTCCGCTACGAGGCCCCTCCCGAGCCCACGGAAGAGCCCAAGGTGGCCCGGCACCGCCTGGGGGAGAGGCGCTTTTACGTGGCGGAGACGGGGCTTTCCCCAAAGGCCACGGTGGTGGCCCAGGACGGGGTGGCCTTCTACCGCACCGCGGGGCTCCACAAGGTGGCCCGGGCGCTCTTTGAGGCGGGGGAGGTCCCCCCGGTGCGCCTCGTCTTCGTGGAGCCCATAGACCGCAACGCCGAGTACCGCTTCAGCAAGGCCTACGAGGCGGAGTTCCACCGGGTGCTGGAGGCGGTGGAAGGGGCCTACGGGCCCCTCAAGGAGGTGGTGCTGGTGGGGGCCTCCTTGGGGGGGCTTTTCTCCTTGTGGCAGGCCTGGAGGCACCCCGAGCGCTTCCCCAAGGTCCTCGCCCTCTCCCCCGCCCTCAAGGCCCACCCCGGGGGCAAGGACGCCTACCGGGACGAGGAGTGGCTCCTTCCCCGCTACGCCGAGGCGGAAAACCTCCCCCGGGTCTACCTCGAGGTGGGGCTTCTGGAATGGCTCCTCGCCCCCAACCGCCGCTTCGCCGCCCTCCTCGCCGACCGAAAAGCCCCCCACGCCTACCGGGAAAGGCCCAGCGGCCACAACTGGGTCACCTGGAAGCAGGCCCTGGCCCCGGGGCTTCGCTACCTTCTGGGGGAAAGATGAGCGGAGAAGCCTTTCTGGTGCTCCTCTCCGTGGCGGCCCTCGAGGCCTTGCTCTCCGGGGACAACGCCCTGGTTCTGGCGGTGATGGTGAAGCCCCTGCCCCCGGAGCTGAGGCGCAAGGCCCTCTTCTACGGCATCCTGGGGGCTTACCTTCTGCGAGGCCTCGCCCTCCTCTTCGCCGTCTTCCTCATCCGGCTCTGGTGGGTCCAGGTCCTGGGGGGGCTTTACCTCGTCTACCTCATGGTCCAGCACTTCCGCGACCACCCGGAGGCCAAACCCCTTCCCGAGGCCACGGCGGGGGAGTTTTGGCGGGTAGTCCTCCTCATCAACCTGGTGGACCTGGCCTTCGCCGTGGACTCCATCCTGGCGGTGGTGGCCTTCTCCAAAGACTTTCTCCTCGTGTTCCTCGGGGTGGCCCTGGGGATCCTCTTCATCCGCCTCCTGGCGAGCTCGGTGGTGGCCCTGATGGAACGCTTTCCCGGGCTGGAAAAGGTGGCCTACGCCCTGGTGGGCTGGGCCGGGGTCAAGCTCCTCCTGGAGGGCACCCACACCCTCGCCCACCTCCTCCACCGCCCCGAGCTCGCCCTCGCCCTCCCCAAGGGGGTCTTCTGGGGAGGTACCCTCCTCATCCTCCTCGTGGGGAGCCTCCTCGCCTTTCGCCGCCATGCCTAGGGACTGGGAGGCCTTCTACCGGGAAGCCCTAGAGGAAAGGAAGCCCGCCTTCGTGGTGCGGGCCTACGGCCCCTTCGTCCCCGAAGGGCCGGTGCTGGACCTGGCAGGGGGCTTGGGGCGGAACGCCCGCTACTTCCTAGGGCGGGGCCACCCCGTGGTCCTGGTGGAGAAGAGCCGGGAGGCCCTGAAGAGGCTCCGGGGGACCCCGGGGCTTTCTCTCCTGGAGCTGGACCTCGAGGCCCCCGGGGCCCTGGCCCGCCTGCCCCAAGGCCCCTTCGCCGGGATCGTGATGGCCTACTACGTGAACCGGCCCCTCCTCCAGGGCCTCGCCCCCCTCCTCCTCCCCGGGGGGCTTCTCCTCGTGGAGGGCTTCTCCCGGAAGGAGGCCCAAAGGCGGGGAAGGCCCCATAGCCCCTTCTACTGGGAAGAGGAAGAGCTCCTCACCCCTCCCCCGGGCCTGGACTTAAGGGCCTTTGGGGAGGGGTGGATGGAGGGGTACCGGGCCTACGCCGTCTACCTCAGGCCTTGAGGCCCTGGGCCACCAGCTCGGCGATGTCCAAGACCTCGAGGGGCCTCTCGTCCTGGGCGGTCTCCACGTTCATCATGGCCATGCAGAAGGGGCAGCCCGTGGCGATGACCTCGGCCCCCGTTCCCTTGAGCTCCTTGTAGCGGTTCTCGGAAACCCGCATGGCCCCAGGCTCCTCCTCCTTCCAGAACTGGGCCCCGCCCGCCCCGCAACAGAAGTTCCTCTCCCGGCTCCGGGGAGGCTCGGCGAGGGCGAGACCCACCCCCTTCAGCACCTCGCGCGGGGCCTCGTAGACCCCGTTGTGGCGGCCCAGGTAGCAGGGGTCGTGGAAGACCACCTTGCGGGTTTCCTCCTCCACCCGGATCCGCCCCTTGCGCAAGAGCTCGGCGATGAACTCCGTGTGGTGCACCACCCGGTAGTCGCCGCCGAAGTCCTTGTACTCGTTCTTCAGGGTGTGGAGGCAGTGGGGGCAGGTGGTGACGATGGTCTTGGGGGCCACGGCGTTCAGGGTCTCCACGTTCTCCGTGGCGAGCTGGAAGAAGAGGTACTCGTTGCCCGCCCGCCTGGCCGAGTCCCCCGTGCACTTCTCCCGGGTGCCAAGGACCGCCCAGTCCACCCCGCTGGCGTTCAGGATCTCCACCATGCTCCGGGCGATCTTCTGGGCCCGGGGGTCGTAGCTCGGGGCGCAGCCCACCCAGTAGAGGACCTCGGGGTGGGGCTTCTCCTCCACCGTGGGGACGTTAAGCCCCTCCGCCCAGTCCAGGCGCTTGCCCTGGCCGATGCCCCAGGGGTTCCCGGAGCGCTCCATCCCCCGGAAGGCGTTGTTGAGCTCCTGGGGGAACTCCCCCTCCATGAGCACCTTGGCCCGGCGCACGTCCAGGATGTGGAGCATGGGCTCGTTGCCCACGGGGCAGACCTCCACGCAGGCCAGGCAGGTGGTGCAGGCCCAGAGGGCCTCCTCGTTCAGGGCGAAGTCCATGAGGGGCCTGGGGCTCTCCTTCCCGGCGGCGAACTCGGGGAGGATGGCGTTTAGCTCGTAGCGCTCGGAGATGAGGATGGCGGCCGGGCTTAGGGCCTTTCCCGTGGCGTAGGCGGGGCAGGCCTCCTGGCAGCGGTTGCACATGATGCAGGCGTAGGCGTCCAAAAGCCGCTTCCAGGAGAGGTCCTCCAGCTTCTCCGCCCCGAACTTCTCCTCCTCCTTCTCCAAGTCCAGGGACGCGAGGGCCCCCGGCACCTCCTTGCGGAAGGCCAGGTTGATGGGGGCCATGAAGAGGTGGATGTGCTTGGAGCGGGGGAAGTAAGGGAGGAAGAGGAGGATGGAGCCCAAGGCGCCCCACCAGAAGAAGTGCTCGCCGAAGGTGAGGAGGGCCGGGGAAAGGCCGGAAAGCGCCCCGCCAATGGCGCTCGCCACGGGCTGGAAGGGGTCCGGGCCTTCGCTTGCGAGCTGGAAGGCCTTGGAGAGGAGGCGGCTTCCCACGTGGAAGGCGATGAAGCCCCCCACGATGGCCGAGTCCCGGGCGATGCCCGCCTGGGCTTTCTCGTGCAGGCGCACCTTGGGGTTCCAGGTGAAATCCTGGGGAGCGAGGAGGTAGCGCCTAAGCATGAGGCCCAGGATGCCCACGAGGATCAGGGCGGTGAGGAGGTCAGCGATGAGGTTATAGGGGTTCCAAAGCCCTCCCCGGGCGTGGAGGCCGAAGAAGCCCTCCAGGAAGTCCACGAGGTTCACCAGGAGGTAGTAGACGAAGCCGTAGAAGACGAAGGCGTGGAGGAGGGAGACGAGGGGCCTTCTCTTGAAGACCGTCTGCTGGGTGAGGACAAGCCAGAGGGCCCGGCCGATGCGCTCGGGCAGGCGGTCAAAGCGCTCCTCAGGCCGCCCCCGCCTTATGGCCAGGTAGACCCGGCGGAAGCCCGTGTAGGCGTAGTAAAGGCTCAGGGCCGCGAGGAGGACGAAGAAGATCTTTTCCGGCAAGGTGAGCATGGGCGCCACCTCCTTATACTCGGTAAAAGTTTACCCCATACCCCAGGCTTGGCAAGAGCGTACAATGGCCTGCCATGGAGACGGCGGCCTTTCTCCTCATGGCCTTCTTCGGGCTTCTGAACCTCTGGGTGTTCCATCGCTTCCGCAGGCCCCTCCTGCCCCTGGTGGCGGCCCTCTTCGTGAGCTTCTTCGTCTTCTTCCTCTCCCCCGCCCTAGGCCTCCTCGTCTTCCTCCTGGGCCAGACCCTGGCCTTCTACCAGGCGGGGAAGAGGGCGTAGACGGCGAGGGCCACCAAAAGGCCCAGGAGGGCCCCCACCAGGACCTCGAGGTAGGTGTGGCCCAGAAGCTCCTTCAGGGGCTCCTGGGCGAAGCCCTTCTCCACCAGCTTCTGCAGCTCCTCCACCAGCTGGTTGAGGAGCTGGGCGTGGAGGCCCGCCGCCCGGCGGATGCTCGTGGCGTCGTACATGACGATGAGGGCGAAGACGGCGGCCACGGCGAAGAGGGGGCTGTCAAACCCCTCCCTCAGGCCCACGCTCACCGCCAGGGCGCTCACCGTGGCGGAGTGGGAGCTGGGCATCCCCCCGGTTTCCAGGAAGCGCTCCCACTGGAAGCGGCCCTCGAGGCGGTAGTAGAGGAAAAGCTTCAGGGTCTGGGCCAAGAGGTTGGCCAGGAGGGCCGTCCAGAAAACCCCGTTAGCGAGGAGTTCCATGCCGCCTGAGAAGGGCCGCCTTGAGGGTGTTGGCCATGAGCATGGCCACGGTCATGGGCCCCACCCCCCCGGGCACGGGGGTGAGGGCGGAGGCCACCTCGGCCACCTCGGGGTGGACGTCGCCGAGAAGCCTCCCCTCCACCCGGTTCACGCCCACGTCCACCACGATGGCCCCGGAGCGCACCCACTCCTTCCGCACCAGGTGGGGCCGGCCCACGGCCACCACCAGCACCTCCGCCCGCCGGGTGACCTCGGGCAGGTCCTGGGTCTTGGAGTGGGCCAGGGTCACCGTGGCGTCCTCCCGCAGGAGAAGGCCCGCCAAGGGCTTCCCCACGATGTTGGACCGCCCGATCACCACCACCTCCTTGCCCCTAAGCCCCACCCCGTAGTGCCTGAGGAGGCGGACCACCCCCAAGGGGGTGCAGGGGAAAAGCCCCTCCCCCCCGCTCCAAAGCCTCCCCACGTTCAAGGGGTGGAAGCCGTCCACGTCCTTCAGGGGGTGGATGGCCTCGAGGACCCGCTCGGGGCGGATGTGGGGGGGGAGGGGCAGCTGGACGAGGACGCCGTCCACCTCGGGGTCGGCGTTGAGCTCGGCGATGCGCTCAAGGAGGGCCTCCTCCGAAAAGCTTTCGGGGTAGACCTCCACCTGGCTCCTGAAGCCCAGCTCCCGGGCCTTCTTGTCCTTGAGGCGCACGTAGGACACCGAGGCCGGGTCCTCCCCGAGCCGGATCACCCGCAAGGAGGGGACGAAGGGGAGGGAAGCGAGCCTGGCCTGAAGCTCGGCGTACACCGCCTGGGCCGCCTCGTGGCCGGAAAGAAGCCGTGCCTTGACCATCTCAGTCCTCCTTGGGGGCCGCCTTCACCTCCCCCTCCTGGATGCGGCGGAAGAGGCGGCCCAAGACCCCGTTCACGAAGGCCCCGGAGTGCTCCCCCCCGTAGCGCTTGGCGATCTTCACCGCCACCTCTATGAGGGGGGCGAAGGGGGTGGGCTCGTGGAGCATCTCGTAGGCCGCGAGGCGCAACACGGTGAGGTCGGTCTTGGACATCTGGCCGAAGTCCCACCCCTCCACCGTCTCCTTCAAGACCCGATCCACCTCCTCCTGGTGGGCCTTGTAGCCGAAAAGGAGCCTCCGGGCGAAGGCCACCCCCTCCTCGTCCAGGGGGTCCCCGTAGGGGTCGTCCTCCCCGCCCATCTCCTCCAGGGCGTGGCGCAGGGCCTCCTCCAGGTCCACGCCCCCCTGGGTGTGGGCGAAGAGGGCCCGCATGGCGAGTTCCCGCGCCCGCCTACGCATGCCCCTCCGGACGGTAGGCCACCTGGGCCACCGTGACGTTCACCGCCTTCACCTTTTCCCCCGTGGCCAAAAAGAGGGCCTCGGCCACCGCCTTCTGCACCTCCCGGGCCACCTCGGGGATGGCCACCCCGTAGTCCACGGAGAGGACCACCTCCACGGAAAGCCCTTCCGGGGAACGCTCCACCTTCACGGGCTTCATCCGGCGGAACACCTCCCCCAAGGAACGGGGAGGCGCCTCCAGAAGCCGCGCCCCCTGGAAGCCCGAGAGGGCGTGGACCACCAGGCCCTCGAGGGCGTGGTCGCTGATCTCGTAGTCCACCATCACAGGCCCAGTCTACATCTCCATGCGCCGGGCCACGAAGTTGGTGTAGACGGCCCCCCGGCGGAAGAAGGCGTTCTGGAGGACCTTCTGGTGGAAGGGAATGGTGGTCTTGAGGCCCGGCCCCTCAATCACCGTCTCGGAAAGGGCCCGCTCCATGCGCCTTATGGCCTCCTCCCGGGTGGGGGCCCAGGCGAGGATCTTGGCGATGAGGCTGTCGTAGTGGGGCGGGATCTGGTAGCCCGCGTAGAGGTGGCTGTCCACCCGGATGCCCGGCCCCCCGGGGAAGAGGAGGGTCTCCACCTTGCCGATGGAGGGCCTGAAGCCCTTCTCCGGGTCCTCGGCGTTGACGCGCACCTCTATGGCGTGCCCCCGGACCTGGATCTCCTCCTGCTTGAGCCAGAGCTTCTCCCCCTGGGCGATGCGGAACTGGGCCTGGACCAGGTCAATCCCCGTGATCATCTCGGTGACGGGGTGCTCCACCTGGATGCGGGTGTTCATCTCAATGAAGTAGAAGTTCCCCTCCTTGTCCACCAAAAACTCCAGGGTGCCCGCGGAGACGTACCCCACGTGCTCGGCGAGGCGCCGCGCCGCCTCGGCAATGGCCCGGCGGGTCTCCTCGGGAAGGAGGCTTGGGGCCTCCTCAAGGAGCTTCTGGTGGCGGCGCTGGATGGAGCAGTCCCGCTCCCAAAGGTGCACCACCCGCTCCCCGTCCCCCAGGACCTGGATCTCAATGTGCTTGGGCTCCTCAATGTACTTCTCCAGGTAGACGGCGGGGTTCCCGAAGGCGGCCCGGGCCTCCTCCTGGGCCTGGAGCACCGCCCGCTCCAGCTCCTCCTCCGTGTGGACCACGCGCATCCCCCGGCCCCCGCCTCCCGCGCTCGCCTTGAGGATCACGGGGTAGCCGATCTCCTGGGCCGCCCGCTTGGCCTCCTCCACGCTACCCAGCTCGTCCGTGCCCGGCACCGTGGGCACCCCCGCCTCCCGGGCCACCTTCCTCGCCGTGGCCTTGTCCCCTAGGGCCCTCATGTTCTCCGGAGTGGGGCCGATGAAGGTGATCCCGTGCTCCCGGCACATCTCGGCGAAGGTGGCGTTCTCCGCCAGGAAGCCGTAGCCCGGGTGGATGGCGTCCGCCCCGGTAACGATGGCCGCGGAGAGGAGGTTGGGGATGTTGAGGTAGCTCTGCCCCGAAGGAGGCGGCCCGATGCAGATGGCCTCGTCGGCGAGGAGGACGGGAAGGCTCTTCTCGTCGGCGGTGGAGTGGGCCACCACCGTCTTGATCCCAAGCTCCTTGGCCGCTCGGAGGATCCTTAAGGCGATCTCGCCCCGGTTGGCGATGAGGACCTTCTTCATACCGGCTGAATAAGGAAAAGGGGCTGGCCGTACTCCACGGGCTCTCCGTTTTCCACCAGGATCTTCTTGACGATCCCCGAGACCTCGGACTCGATCTCGTTCATCAGCTTCATGGCCTCAATGATGCAGAGGACCTGCCCCTTCTCCACCCGGTCCCCCTCCTTCACGTAGGGAGGGGCGTCCGGGGCCGGGGCCCGGTAGAAGGTGCCCACGATGGGGGCCCGGACCTCCACGCACCCCGGGCAGTCGTCCTGGGGCTCCGCCTTGGCCTGGGGCTGGGGCCCCGCCGCCGGGGCCGCCGGCGCGGGCGGGGTCGGGGCCGGTACCTCCGGGGGGGCCGCCAGAATGGGGGCCTGGACCTGGGGAACGCTCACCACCTGCACCTCCCCGCCCCGGCGCACGGTGAGCTTGTAGTCCGGGGTCTCCAGGGTGAGCTCGCTCACCCCGTGCTCCACCAGGGCCTGCAGGATCTGCTTGAGCTCCTTGGGCGTCATGGGTCCTCCTTGCGGCAACAAGCATACCTGAAGGAAAGGGGGGGGCCGACCCTCTTGTACCCGGTCAAAGCCCCCCGGAAGGGACCGGCCTAATGGAGAACCCTTTGCCGGGGCCCCCATGCTGGCTTGCGCCAGCATAGGGTGGCATCAGGCCCGGCCCACGTACTCCCCGGTGCGGGTGTCCACCTTGATGACCTCTCCCGGCTCCACGAAGAGGGGCACCTGGACCACGGCCCCCGTCTCCAAGGTGGCGGGCTTGGAGCCTCCGGAGACCGTGTCCCCCCGCACCCCGGGAGGGGTGTCCACGATGCGAAGCTCCACCACCGTGGGGAGGGCGATCTTCAAGGGTCGCCCCTCGTACATGTCCCCCAGGACGGTCATCCCTTCCTTCAGGAAGCGGGCCCCCTCCACCCGGCCCTTGGGCACGTGGAACTGCTCGTAGGTCTCCAGGTCCATGAAGACCAGGTCCTCCCCGTCGGGGTAGAGGTACTGGAGCTCCCGGGTTTCCACGTAGATGTCCTCCAGCTTCTCCCCGGAGTTGAAGGTGCGCTCCACCGTGGCCCCGGTCTCCAGGTTCTTGAACTTGGCCACCACCTTGGCCCCCCCGCGGCCCAGCTTCTGGTGCTGGTACTCCACGCACTCCCAAAGGCCGCCGTCCATTTTCACCTTGGTGCCGGGGCGGAGATCCGTCACGCTGATCATGTTTCCTCCAGGCTCACTGGGCTTCTCCCAGGTCCAGGACCTGGGGCTTAAGCCCCAGTTGGTCAATATACCGAAGGTAGTCCTCCTCCCCAAGCTCCCGCCCGGCCAGGGCCACCAAAAGGGCCTCCACCACGTTGGTGCCGAAGCTTCGGCCGCTAAGCCTCGGGGTGGTGGTGACGAGGCGCCTCACCCCCCGCTCCCGGAGGAAGGCCACGTCCTCCTCCGTGGTGGTGTTGGTGAGGACCGTCTTGCCCCGCATGTCCTTGGGCATGTGGCGGCGGAGGTAGTGCCAGTCCCCGGCCACCACGTCGGCCCAGAGGTAGTAGCGGCTCCGCCAGTCCTCCTGCACCTCCTCCTGCTTCTTCCCCGTGGGGTAAAGGAGGCCGAAGGGAAGCTGGGTGAAGAGGGGGAGGAGCAAAAAGGCGAGCTTCTGCAGGAAGGAGAGGCTGTAGAGGGGGATGGGCAGGCCCAGGGCGAAGATGAAGTCCCCGTAGAGCACCCTCGCCCCCGCCTCGTCCAGGGCCTCGGCGAGGCCGAACCGGTCCACGGCCGAGGGCAGGAGGACCTTGGTTTTCCTCCAGTCTATAAGGGAGGCGAGCTCCCCCACCGCCCGCCTCTCCAAGGTGTGCTTGAGGCCCGAGCCGTCCACCACCGGGGTCTTCCTGGCGGCCTCCTTGAGCCTCCTCGCGTCCCTTAGGGTGTAGCGCCGCCCCCCCGCCACCAGGTAGAGGTCAATCCCCCCGAGGCCGATGGCGTCCACCTTCCCGTCCAGCTCCCGGATGAGGCAGAGGGCCCCTTGGAAGTCCCCGTCCGTGCCCCGCCTCTCCAGGACGATCTTTTCCCCCAGGAGCTCAAGCTCGGCCACCGCGTCCCGGCGGCGGCTGCCCAGGGAAACGGAAACCACGCGCTTCGCCACGAAGGGCTATTCTAGCCGGAAAAGAAGGGCGAAGAGCAAGAGGAGAAGGGCCGAGGCGAAGAAGGGCCAAACCCTCCTGGCCCCAAGGAGCCTGGCCAAGACGCCGAAAACCGCCGCCCCAAAGGCCAAGGCCAGGAAAAGGGCGGAAAGGTTCGCCAAGAAGGCCGCCATCCCCTAAAGCCTAGCGCAAAACCCGCCCGAGGAAGGAGAGCGCCCTCCCGCGAAAGGCCCGGTCCACCTCCCCCCGGAAGAGGTGCCCCCCGGGGTAGCGGAAGCACTCCACGGGCTTTTTCAGGGCCTTGAGCCTGCGGCAGAGCTCCCAGGACCACTCCGGGGGCACCTGGGCGTCCTGGGTGCCGTGGTGAACGCTCAAGGGCACGGAAAGCTCCGCCAGGTAGGTCCAGGCCGAGGCCTGGCGGAGGACCTCCGGGGAAAGGGCGAAAAGCTCCTCTCCCCGGCTTCCCCTGGACCAGTAGCGGATCCGCTCTAGGTTCCGCCGCTCGTCCCCGCTCATGCTCCCGTAGAGGACCGCGCCCTTGAGGCCGGGGTCCACTAGGCTCACGATCTGGGCCACCCCGCCCCCCATGGAGTGGCCGAAGAGGGCGATGCGGGAGGCCTCCGCCTGGGGAAAGGCCCCCCGGCGCACCTCGGCGAGGAGGTTCAGCACGTCCACGGCGTAGACGTGGCGGAGGCCTTGGGCCGGGGCGCCCTCGGAAGGGGGGTGGCCCCGAAAGTTAGGGTGGAGGACGAGGTAGCCCCTTTCCGCCAGGAAGTCAGCGTAGGGGGTGGTATAGGCGAGGAGGCGGTAGCGGCTTGGCTCCACGTAGCCGTGGAGGACCACCACCACCGGGAAAGGCCCCCTTCCCTTGGGCAGGTTGGCGAAGCCGTGGACCCGGAGGCCGTCCGAGAGGTGGGAGAACTGGACCCGGGTGAAGGCGGGCCTCTCCTCCAGGACCCGCTCCAGGCGAAACCCCCCCTCCCCGTAGGTCCGCGCCCGGAGGCCAGGGAGGGTGAGGACCTGGGCCAGGGCCGGGAGGAGGAGGAAGGGAAGCCAAAGCCCGAGGCGCATGCCCCCAGGCTAAGGGGAACCTCTCGGGCTAAATGTGGTCCACTTCTTGGGAAAGCCAGCCCGCCTGAAGCCCCTTCAGGCCGATGGCGTGGTAGACGAGCTGGGCCGCGGTCATCTCGGCGTGGAACTGGCCGTTGGGGGAGAGCTCCACGAAGTCCATGCCCACCACCTCTTTCTCCTGGAAGAGGGCCTCGAGGAGGTCCACCACCTGGCGGTAGGAAAGCCCTCCCGGCAAGGGCGTCCCCACGCTGGGCATCACCGAGGGGTCCAGGGCATCAAAGTCCAGGCTGACGTAGACCCGCTTCCCCAGGGCCTTAAGGATCTCCTCCAGGGGAAGCCCCTCCCGGTGGATCCGGTGGGCGGGAAAGAGGGCCACGCCCTTCTCCTGAGCCAAGCGCAAGGCCTCCCGGTCCATGGCCCGGATCCCCACCTGGACCAGGGAAAACCCCTCCGTGAGGAGGCGGTAGAAGGGGCTTGCGTGGGAGTAGACCGAGCCCTGCCACTCGGGGTAGAGGTCGGCGTGGGCGTCAATGTGGAGGAGGGAGAAGTCCCCCAAGGCCTCCCGGTGGGCCTGGACCAGGGGGTGGGTGATGGAGTGGTCCCCGCCCAGGGCCACCACCCACTTGCCCGCCTGGAGGTGCCTCAGGGCCTCCTCCCGGATCAGGCGGTGGCTTTCCTCGGCCATCCCCGCCACCCAGGGCACCGGCTCGGCGGCGTGGACCCCCACCTCCTCGGGGGCCACCCCGAGCTCAAGAAGGAAGGGCTCGAGCTCACGGCTTGCGAGGAAGATGGCCTCGGGGCCCCGCCTGGCCCCCGGGAGGAAGGAGAGGGAGAGGTCGTAGGGCACGGGCAGGACCACCACCCGGGCCTCCTCGTAGGGCGTGTCGCGCTCGCCAAAGATCAGGCGCATACCCCAAGAGCCTAGCAGAAACCGCCCTCAGTGGCCCAGGAAGAAAAGCTCCAAGAGCCTGAGAAGGGCCAGGGTGCCCCGCTCAAAGTCCCGCACGCGGATGTGCTCGTTGGGGCTATGCACCCGGCTTCCCGGGTAGCCCACCCCGAGGCCCACCGCCGGGGCCTTGAGGTGGTGGAGGAAGGGGTGCATGGGCCCCGAGCCCGCCATGTTGGGGTAGAGGACGGCCTTTTCCCCGAAGGCCTCCTCCAAGGCCCGCCGCGCCAGGGCCACGAAGGGGTGGGCGAGGTCGGAGCGGGCCGGGCGTTCCCCCTTCTCCAAGACCACCACCTCCACGTCGTGGAAGCCCTGGGCCTCGAGGTGGCGCCGAAGAAGCTCCGGCACCTCCTCCGGGTCCTGGTCGGGGACGAGGCGGAAGTCCAGCTTGGCCCGGGCCTCCGCGGGGAGGACGGTCTTGGACCCGGGGCCCCCGTAGCCCGCGTGGAAGCCGTTGAAGTTCACGCAGGGCTCCGTGTAAAGGCGCTGGTTGAAGTCCAAGTTCCTCGCCCCGCCCAGGAAGTCCCTCACGCCAAAGGCCTCCCGAAGGGCCTCCGACTCGTCCGGGATCTCGGCCAAGACCTCCATCTCCAAGGGGGTGAGGGGGCGCACCTTGGCGTAAAACCCCGGGATCAAGACCCGCCCCTCCTCGTCCCGAAGGGAGGCCAGGGCCCGGCTCAAGCGGTAGATGGGGTTTTCCACCACCGCCCCGTAGGAGGAGTGGAGGTCAAAGGCCGCGGTGCGCGCCCTAAGCTCCAGGGCCACGATGCCCTTGAGCCCGGCGTAGAGGTAGGGCCTGCCCTTGGCGTCCACCCCCCCGGCCTCCCAGAGGATGGCCTCGGCCTTCAGGCGGTCCCGCTTCTCCGCCACGTAGGCCTCGAGGTGGGGGCTTCCCACCTCCTCCTCCCCCTCCACCACGAACTTCACCCGGGGCAGGAAGCCGTGCTTCTTCTGGAAAAGCCTCAGGGCCATCACCCGGGCCACCAGCTCCCCCTTGTCGTCGTGGGCGCCCCGGGCCCACCAGGCCCCCTCCCGCTCGGCGAGGACGAAGGGGTCCGTGTCCCAAAGCTCCAGGGGGTCTGGGGGCTGGACGTCGTAGTGGTTGTAGAAGAGGAGGGTCCTCTCCCCCTCCCCCCCTTCGGCGAAGACCACGGGGGGGCCATAGCCTTCGTGGAGCTCAGGGCGAAGCCCCAGGCCCTCCAAAACCTCGGCCACCTTCGCCGCCCCTTCCCGCAAGGCCCGCCCTTCGGCGCTCACGGAAGGGATGGCCACAAGCTCCGCAAGGAGCGCCCGCGCCTCCTCAAGAAAGGCCTCCATGGTAGACTGAGCATACTATGGTGGAACCCTCCCTGGTCCTCTACGGGGCCCTCTACGAGGAGGCCCTCCGGGTGCTGGAGGAAGCCCTTCGGGAAACCGGGGCCCGCTACGCCCTCCTCGTGGACCGGAAGGGCTTCGTCTTGGCGCACAAGGAAGCCCTCTGGGCCCCCAAGCCCCCGCCCCTGGACTCCCTGGCCACCCTGGCGGCGGGGAACGCCGCCGCCACCCAGGCCCTGGCCAAGCTCCTGGGGGAAGCCCGCTTCCAGGAGCAGGTTCTCCAGGGGGAGCGCATGGGCCTCTACGTAGACGAAGCGGGAGAGCACGCCCTTTTGCTCCTCGTCTTTGACGAGAACGCCCCCTTGGGCAAGGTGAAGCTCCACGGCAAGCGGGCGGCGGAAGCCCTCGCCCGGCTGGCCGAGGAAGCCCTCGCCCACCCGCCCAAGCTCCACCTGGACACGGAGTACCGCGAGGAAGCCAAGGCCCTCCTGGACGAGCTTTTCAACTAGCATGAGCACCATCAACTTCGCCAACCGCGAGATCAACTTCAAGATCGTGTACTACGGCCCTGGGCTTTCCGGGAAGACCACCAACCTCAAGTGGATCTACGGCAAGATCCCCGAGGGCCGCAAGGGGGAGATGGTCTCCCTGGCCACGGAGGACGAGCGCACCCTCTTCTTTGACTTCCTTCCCCTGGACCTCGGGGAGGTCAAGGGCTTCAAGACCCGCTTCCACCTCTACACCGTGCCGGGCCAGGTGTTCTACAACGCCAGCCGCAAGCTCATCCTGAGGGGGGTGGACGGGATCGTCTTCGTGGCGGACTCGGCCCCAAACCGTCTCCGGGCCAACGCCGAGAGCATGCGCAATATGCGGGAAAACCTGGCGGAGTACGGCCTCAAGGTGGAAGACCTCCCCGTGGTCCTCCAGGTGAACAAGCGCGACCTCCCCGACGCCCTTCCCGTGGAGATGGTGCGGGCGGTGGTGGACCCCGAAGGGCGGTTTCCCGTGTTTGAGGCCGTGGCCACCGAGGGGAAGGGGGTATTTGAAACCCTAAAGGAAGTGAGCCGCCTGGTCCTGGCCCGGGTAGGAAGCGGGGCCTAAGCGCTTCCGGGTTGGGCTGGGCTCCTCCGAGCCCGGCCTACGGCGCCGTTTTCCACCAAGGACCCCCCCGGGCCGGGGTGGGATTACCCTCACCCCGTACTGCAACCATGAGAAGGGACAAATGTACCTCTCACTTTCCTCCCAGCTTCGCTACCATGGGCAGTGTATACGGCAACCTGCCGTAGGGAGGAAGGGTATGGAAGAAAAACCGGTGGGCGCCATAGGAGTGATCGTGGTTCTTACCCTCGCCATCCTGGTCTTCTGGCTGGGGGTATACGCCGTCTTCTTCGCTAGGGGGTAGGGTATGGTGGACGAGCACAAAGCCCACAAGGCCATTCTGGCGTACGAGAAAGGCTGGCTCGCCTTCTCCTTGGCCATGCTGGTGGTCTTCATCGCCCTCATCGCCTACACCCTGGCCACCCACACCTCGGGGGTCATCCCCGCAGGAAAGCTGGAGCGGGTGGACCCCACCAAGGTGCGCGCCGAAGGCCCCTGGGCCGACCCCGCCCAGGCGGTGGTGGAGACCGGCCCCAACCAGTACACGGTCTACGTCCTGGCCTTCGCCTTCGGCTACCAGCCGAACCCCGTTGAGGTGCCCAAGGGCGCGGAGATCGTCTTCAAGATCACGAGCCCGGACGTGATCCACGGCTTCCACGTGGAGGGCACCAACATCAACGTGGAGGTGCTCCCGGGCGAGGTCTCCACCGTGCGCTACACCTTCAAGAAGCCCGGGGAGTACCGGATCATCTGCAACCAGTACTGCGGCGTAGGCCACCAGAACATGTTCGGCAAGATCGTGGTGAAGGAGTGAGCCATGGCGGTGCGTAGCGGTGAAATGAGCCGGATCTACGAGGCCCACCCAGAGAAGAAGGCGACCCTCTACTTCCTGGTCCTGGGCTTCATCGCCGTCATCGTGGGTAGCCTCTTTGGCCCCTTCCAGGCCCTGAACTACGGGAACGTGGACGCCTACCCCCTCCTCAAGCGCCTCCTCCCCTTCGTCCAGTCCTACTACCAGGGCCTGACCCTGCACGGGGTCTTGAACGCCATCGTCTTCACCCAGCTCTTCGCCCAGGCCATCATGGTCTATCTCCCCGCTAGAGAGCTGAACATGCGGCCCAACATGGGCCTCATGTGGCTCTCCTGGTGGATGGCCTTCATCGGGCTCGTGGTGGCCGCCCTTCCCCTCCTCGCCAACGAGGCCACGGTGCTTTACACCTTCTACCCGCCCCTCAAGGGGCACTGGGCCTTCTACCTCGGGGCAAGCCTTTTCGTCCTCTCCACCTGGGTGAGCATCTACCTCGTCCTGGACCTATGGCGGCGCTGGAAGGCGGAGAACCCGGGGAAGGTGACCCCCTTGGTCACCTACATGGCCGTGGTCTTCTGGCTCATGTGGTTCATCGCTTCCATCGGGCTCGTGCTGGAGGCGGTCCTCTTCCTCCTGCCCTGGTCCTTCGGCCTGATCCAGGGCGTTGACCCCCTTATCGCCCGCACCCTCTTCTGGTGGACGGGCCACCCCATCGTCTACTTCTGGCTCCTCCCCGCCTACGCCATCATTTACACCGTCCTTCCCAAGCAGGCCGGGGGGAAGCTGGTCTCCGACCCCATGGCCCGCCTCGCCTTCCTCCTCTTCCTCCTCCTCTCCACCCCCGTGGGCTTCCACCACCAGTTCGCCGACCCCGGGATTGACCCCACCTGGAAGATGATCCACTCCGTCCTCACCCTCTTCGTGGCCGTGCCGAGCCTCATGACCGCCTTCACCATCGCGGCAAGCCTGGAGTTCGCGGGGCGCATGCGGGGCGGCAAGGGGCTTTTCGGCTGGATCCGGGCCCTCCCCTGGGACAACCCCGCCTTCGTGGCCCCGGTCCTGGGCCTCCTCGGCTTCATCCCCGGGGGCGCCGGGGGCATCGTGAACGCCAGCTTCACCCTGGACTACGTGGTGCACAACACCGCCTGGATCCCCGGCCACTTCCACCTCCAGGTGGCAAGCCTCGTGACCCTCACCGCCATGGGCTCTCTTTACTGGCTCATCCCCAACCTCACGGGGAAGCCCATCTCTGACGCCCAGAGGCGGCTCGGCCTGGCGGTGGTGTGGCTCTGGTTCCTCGGCATGATGGTCATGGCGGTGGGCCTCCACTGGCAGGGCCTCCTCAACGTGCCCCGGCGGGCCTACATCGCCCAGGTGCCGGACGCCTACCCCCACGCCGCTCTCCCCATGGTCTTCAACATCCTGGCGGGGATCATCCTCCTCGTGGCCCTGCTCCTCTTCATCTACGGGCTTTTCAGCGTCCTCTTGGGCCGGGAGCGCCGCGCGGAGCTCGCCGAGGCCCCCGTGCCCTTCGCCGAGGCGATCTCCGGACCGGAAGATCGGCCTCTGGTCCAGGCCATGGACCGGATCGGCTTCTGGTTCGCCGTGGCGGTGATCCTCGTGGTCCTGGCCTACGGGCCCACCCTGGTGCAGCTTTTCAGCAACCTGAACCCCGTGCCGGGCTTCCGCCTCTGGTGAGGACCTAAAGCGGTCAAGGGCCAGGGCCTCCTGGCCCTTGACCTTTTCCCCGGAAGGAAAGAGGCTATGCCTGTGGGTTTCCTACCCTCGCCCGCCCTTCCTCGGATCGCGGGGCTCAACCTCCTTCCCTTTTTCCTGCAGTTTCTCGGCCTGGGCCTAGGGGAAACGCTCGGCCAGGGGCTTTGCGGAAGCGCCCTTGGGGTTTCCGAGGCCGAGGCGGTGCGGTACGGGCTGGTGAGCGAGTACTACTTTTACGGGCAGCTCTTCCTCATCCTTTTGGCCCTGAAGGTCACCTACGCCCTGGGGCTTGTGGTCCTCCACTTCATGTACCCCGGGGAGGACCCCTCCTTCGCCCCTTTGGTGTGGCGGCTTGGGGTGGGGCTTTCCCTGGCCCTTCTCCTCCTCTTCCTCCTCACCCGCACCCTGCCCCTTCCCTTCGCCACGCCCCTCGGCCTGGCCTTCCTCTCCCCCGCCCCCTTAGACCCCCTTTCCCTCCTCATGGTCCTCCCCGAGCCCTTCCTGCTTTGGCTTTTCTGGAGGCACCGCCCGTGAAGCTTCCCCCCGTGGTCTACCTCCTGGGCCTGGTGAGCTTCCTCATGGACGTGGCGAGCGAGATGGTCTACCCCCTCCTCCCCCTCTTCCTGGCAAGCCTGGGAGCGGGCCCCGGAACAATCGGGCTGGTGGAAGGGGTGGCGGAGGCCACGGCGAGCCTCTTCAAGGTGGTGGGGGGGAGGCTTTCGGACCGGCTCGGGAAGAGGCGCCCCTTCCTCCTCCTGGGGTACGGCCTCCCCGCCCTCTTCCGCCCCATCCTCGCCCTGGCCTCCCATCCCCTGCACGTGCTCCTCTACCGCTTCCTGGACCGGACGGGGAAGGGCCTCCGCACCGCCCCGCGGGACGCCCTCATCGCCGAAAGCGCCCCCCAGGAGGCCCTGGGCCGGGCCTACGGCCTCCACCGGGGCCTGGACACCCTGGGGGCCACCCTGGGCCCTTTGGTGGCCTTCCTCCTCCTGCCGGTGGTGGGGGTGCGGGGGGTGTTTTGGCTTTCGGCGGTGCCCGCCTTTTTGGCCTTTCTCCTTCTTCTCCGCCTGAGGGAGGCCGAAAGGCCCCCCAAGGCCCTCCCCCCCTTGCGTCTGGCCCGCATGGACCCGGGCTACCGCCGCTTCCTCTGGGTCTCCGGGGTCTTCACCCTGGCCCTTTCCTCCAACGCCTTTTTGCTCCTAAGGCTGAAGGACCTGGGCCTTTCCGAGGAGCGGGTGACCCTGGCCTACACCCTCTACAACCTGGCCTACGCCCTCCTCGCCTACCCCTTGGGAAGCCTGGCGGACCGGGTGGGCCTGCGCCGGGTGGTGGCCCTGGGCTACGGCCTCTACGCCCTGGTCTACCTGGGCTTCGCCGTGGCCACCTCCGCCCCCCTCGCCCTGGCCTTCCTCCTCCTCTACGCCGTTTACTCCGCAGCCTTTGAAGGGGCGAGCCGGGCCTACCTGGCCACCCTGGTCCCCGAGGAGGAAAAGGCCAGCGCCATCGGCCTCTACCACACCCTCATGGGGCTTCTCCTCCTCCCGGCAAGCCTCCTCTTCGGCCTCCTCTGGCAGAGCCTGGGGGCCGCGTGGGCCTTCGGGGTAGGGGGAAGCCTGGCCCTGGCAGCCCTTTTCCTCTTCCTGGTGGGCTTGCCTTGCAAAGGTCAGGAGGACGGGTGTATATCTCCCTCCTGATGGGCAAGCGCGGCTTCGTTCGCCGGGAGGCAAGCCCCAAGGAGGTCCTGGAACACTGCCTGCGCCTGGCCCGGGAGGTGGCCCCTCCCACCCCCAAAGGCAAGCGGGGCCGCCCCTGGCGCTACAGCCACGCCCTTTACCTGGCCCTCCTTCTCTTCCGCGCCTTCTTCCACCTCACCTACCGCGAGACGGAGGCCTCACTCCAGGACCTGATGGAAGGCCCCTTCCCTTCCCACCAGTCCCTGGCCCGCTACGCCCTCAAGCACCTGG
>NZ_FNBC01000031.1 GCF_900102145.1 Thermus arciformis
GTTGCAAGAGCTTGAGCCCCGTAAGGGGATCGCGACGCACGTAAGCGCCCCCTGCCCCTCGCTTCCCCGGAGGGTCCGACGGGGCCTACGCCCTCTACGGCCGCTTCCACCCTTATATGGACCTCCAGGTGGAGTGAGCTTCCTTTATAGTGGTTCCCCGTGGAGTGGAACCTTGACGACCTTTACGCGGGTCCTGCCGACCCGCGGATTGAGGAGGACCTGAAGGCCGCCCTCGCCCTGGCCCAAGGCCTTGACCCCCAGGGCCTCTTGGACCCGAAAGAGGCCCAGGACCTCCTGGAGCGGTACGAGAAGGCCCTGGAGCTCGCCTATAGGCCCCTGAACTACGCCAGCCTCTACTTCGCCACCCGCACCCAGGACCCCGAGGCCAAGGCCCTCCTGGACAGGGTGCGAAACCGGTACACCGAGGTCAAAAACCGCCTCGTGCCCCTGGAGGTGGCTCTGAGGAAGCTTCCCGAGGAGGCCTTCCAAAGGCTTTTGGACCACCCGGGGCTAGCCGACCTCCGCCACTTCCTAAAAAGGCAGAGGGCCTACGCCCCCCACACCCTCTCCGAGCGGGAAGAGGAGCTTCTAAACCTCAAGGGCCTGGTGGGAAGGAGCGCCTGGAGCCAGTTCTACACGGAGTACACGGGCCGCTTCCGCTTCCTGGTGCAGGGCAAGGAACTCACAGAGATGGAGGTCCGGGCCCTCCGCCGCGACCCAAGCCCCGAGGTGCGCCGGGAGGCCCACCGGGCGCTTTACGGGAAGCTCCTCGCCGAGGCCCCCACGCTGGGCGCCGTCTTCAACGCAGTTTACCTGGACTACCTCCAGGACCTCCGCCTCAGGGGCTACCGCCACCCCCTGGAGCCCGTGGCCCTCCGGGACGAGGTGGAGGTGAGGGACATTGAGGCCCTCCTCGAGGCCACGGAGGCCCACTACCCCCTGGTGGAGCGCTACTACCGCTGGAAGGCCAGGAGGCTCGGCCGGGAGAAGACCCCAAGCGAGGACCTCCTCGCTCCCCTGGGGGAGAAGCCCAAGGTGCCCTTCGCGGAGGCGAAGGCCCTGGTGCTGGAGGCCTTCCGCCGCTTCTCCCCGGAGCTTGAGGCCATCGCCCGGGAGTTCTTTGAGAAGCGCTGGATAGACGCCTACCCGAGGCCCGGCAAACGGGGCGGGGCCTTCTGCTCCGGGGGGCTTCCCTCCACCCACCCCTATATCCTCTTGAACCACACGGACGACCTGGACAGCGCCCACACCCTCGCCCACGAGCTCGGGCACGGGGTGCACTTCTACCTCGCCCGCAAGCAGCGCCTCCTCAACTTCGGGGCCTCCACCCCCCTCGCCGAGACCGCGAGCGTCTTCGCCGAGATCCTCCTGGACGACCTCCTCCTGGAGAGGCTTTCCGGGGAGGAAAAGGCCCTCCTCCTGGCGGAGAGGGTGGAGGACGCCATAGGCACCCTCTTCCGCCAGGTGATGTACACCTTCTTTGAGCGAAGGAGCCTCGAGGCCCGCAAGGAGGCCGCCCTCTCCCCCGAGGCCTTCCACGCCCTCTGGGACGAGGAGCAGAGGAGGCTTTACGGGGAGGCCGTGGCCTGGACGGAGCTTGACCGCGCCGCCTGGGCGGGCATCCCCCACTTCGTCCACTACCGCTTCTACACCTATAGCTACGCCCTGGGCTACCTGGTGGTCCTCGCCCTCTACGGCAGGTACCGGGAGGAGGGGGAGGCCTTCGTGCCCAAGTACCTCCGGGTCCTCGAGGCCGGGGAGAGCCGAAGCCCCAAAGAGATCCTCGCCGAGGCCGGGGTGGAGCTTGGCTCCGAGGCCTTCTTCCGCTACGGCTTCGGCGTCCTGGAGTCTTGGCTTGAGGCCCTCCCTTAGGCGAGAATAGGGGGATGGACCTCGTTTACCGCCCTGAGCGCTACCCCTTTCTCACGGAAGACCTCCCCGGGGTAGGGGGGGAGATCCGGGTGGAGCCCCAGGACTTCCAGGTGGAGGAGGTCCCCGCCTACCTCCCCAAGGGGGAAGGGGAGCACCTCTACCTCCTCCTGGAGAAGGAGGGCCGCACCACCCGGGAGGTCCTGGAGTTCCTGCGGGACGAGGTGGGGGTGCCCGAGAAGGAGATCGGGGTGGCGGGCCTCAAGGACAAGCGCGCCCAAACCCGCCAGTGGTTCTCCATCCCGAGGAAGTACGAGGACGCCCTCTGCCTTCTGGAGAACCTCCAGGGCGTGAGGCTCCTTGCCGCCGACCTCCACACCAACAAGCTCAGGACGGGGCACCTCAAGGGCAACCGCTTCCGCGTCCTCATCCGCCGCCCCAAAGGGGGGGTGGCGGAGGCGGAGGCGGTCCTTAGGCGCCTCGCGGAGAAGGGCGTCCCCAACTACTACGGCCCCCAGCGCTTTGGCCTTGGGGGGCTCAACCCGGTTAGGGGCTACAAGCTGGTGAAGGAAGGAAGGGGCCGGGGAAGCCCCTGGCTCAAGCGCTTCCTCATCGGAAGCCTCCAGAGCCTCCTCTTCAACGACTGGGTGGCCCTGAGGATGGCCCTGGGCCTCTACGACCGGGTGGTCCCCGGGGACTGGGCCAAGAAGCACGCCACGGGAGGGGAGTTCCTGGTGGAAGACCCAAGCGAGGCCGAGCGCGCCCTAAGGCTTGAGATCAGCGCCACCGGGCCCCTCTTCGGCAAGAAGTACCCCGAGGCCCAAGGGGAGGCGAGGGCCATAGAGGACGAGGTCCTCGCCCGCTACGGCCTCAAGCGGGAGGAGTTCAGGGCGAGGCGGGGCGCCCGAAGGCCCATCCGGGTCCCCCTCGCGGAGTGGAAGGTGGAGGAGGGCCCGGAGGGGCTTTGGCTTTCCTTCTTCCTGCCCAAGGGGAGCTACGCCACGAGCCTCCTCAGGGAGGTGATGAAGAAGGAAGTGGACGCCCCGGAAGGGGAAGAGGGGGAAAGCTGAGCCAAAACCCTAGGGACCTAAGGGCGTCTAGAAGCGGTAGCCCACCTTGAGCTGGGCGGCGAACTTCCCGCCCGCAAGGCCCAGGTCGGCGCCCACGAAGGCGGGCACGTTCAGGGCCTGGGCCAGGTCGTACTCGGCATCGGCGCGGAAGTAAAGGCCCGTTTTTCCGAAGTCAAAGCCGGGAACCGCTACCCCAAGGCCTGCCCCCGCCCTAAGCCCCTCGGCCATCGGGTAGAGATAGCGGAAGAGGAAGGCCCCGTTAAAGTCCCCCGCAACGGTGTAGGCCAGGTCCAAGGCGGGGCGCACCTCCCCCACAGGGGGCTGGAAGAGGAGGCAGTGCCAGGAAAGCTCAAGGCCAAACCCCTGGGTGCCGCCCACGAAGGCGAAGGAAGGCTTCAGGTTCTCCACCGAGAACTGGGCCGAGGCCAGGCCCAAAAGCAGAACCGCGGTCGCCAAAAGCTTCCTCATAGGTTACCTCCTGGGTCTATGCTACCATAGCTAAGTTTACTTGACAAGACCTCTGTAATCTTCACCCCCTCCGCCGGGAGGGCGCGGAGGCCCAGGGCCTCGAGGTGGGGCCCGAGGGCCAGCCCCAAGCCCCGGAGGAGGACCCAGGGGGAGCCCAGGTTCATCATGACCGCGAAGCCCGCGACGAAGTGGGCGAGCTCCTCGGGGGCCATCCTCGGCCCCTCGGTCCTGCCGTACCCGGGCAGGTCCAGGAGGTAGAAGGTGTACCCCTCGGGAAGCGCCTCGGGCCAGCGGGAGGCCTCCTCGGCCAGGAGGACCACCGCCGGGCCCCTTCCCACCCGGTCAAAGACCAGGTTCAGGCCGTAGAGGTGGAGGTAGCCCGTGCGCCTCATAAGGCGAGCCCCCCGGGCAGGGGCCTGAACCCCTCCCCCAGGAGGAAGTCCGCCACCAGGTCCCGGACCTCCCCCTGAGCCTCCCAGGGCACGAGGTGCCCGGCCTCGTCCACCACGAAGCGGAGGGCCTCCCCCTTGGCGAAGTCCGCCACCTTGGCCCCGTGAAGGGGGGGCGTGAAGGCGTCCAGGGCCCCCTGGACCACGAGGACCCGGGCCTCGGTGCCCCGAAGCCAGCGCCTTTCGTCGGTGAGGGCCTCGAGGCGCCCAAGCCACCGCCAAAGCCCCGCCTCGCTCAGGCCCTCCTTCCAGGCCTCGTAGACCTCCTCGCTCCCCGCACTTAAGGCCCCGAAGAAGAGGGCCCGGCCCACCCGGGCAAACCCCTCCACCCCGCCCCGCTCCAGGCCGAAGCGCAAGGCGCCAAGCCGCGCCCCAAGGAGCGCGTCCCGGAAGAGGACCGGGGAGAGGAGGACGAGGCTTTTCGCCCCCTCCCGGAAGGCCGCCTTCAACGCGTCCAAGGCCCCCTCGGCGAAGGCCACGAGGTGAAGCCCCTCCTCCGAGGGGAGGTCCAAGAGGAAGTCCAGCCCCGCCGGGGGGGCGAGGAGGCCGGGAAAGAGCCGGATCTCGCCCACGGCCCCTTTATACTCCAGGGCATGGAGGTCAAGGCCTTCCTGGAGCGGGAAACCCTGGACCAGACCCTGGGGGTGCGCTACCTCAAGGCGGAGAAGGACGAGGTGGTGGCGGAGCTTGTGGTGACGCCCAAGGTCCACCAGCCCTTCGGCTTCCTCCACGGGGGGGCCACGGTGGCCCTGGCGGAGAGCGTGGCGAGCGTGGGAGGGTTTCTGAACTGCCCCCCGGGGCACGCCGCCTTCGGGCTGGAGATCAACTGCAACCACCTCCGCAAGAAGCGGGAGGGGACGATCCGGGCCGTGGGGAGGCCCCTCCACGTGGGCCGCACCACCCAGGTCTGGGAGGTGAAGGTCTACGACGAGGAAGGGCGCCTCGTGGCCGCAAGCCGCTGCACCCTGGCCGTGGTCCCCCTAGAACCAGCCAAGGAGCCAGCGTAGCCAGTTCCCGCCCAAAAACCCCTCGTCCCCTAAGGCGCATAGGTCCCGGTGCCGGTCCAGGCCCTGGGGGGTGGCCTCGAGGCCGAACCCCCCGTCCCAGTCCGTGCCCAGGCCCACCCGCCCCCCGCCCATGAGGGCCTCGGCGTGGGCCTTGTGCCGGAGGAAGGCCTCCAGGGGAAGCCGCGGCATCCCCCGCTTCCAGGCGGGGTCCAAGAAGGCGTTGAAGGGCACGAGGCCCAAAACCCCCTCCCGCCCGGCCAGGGCCCGCAAGAGCCCGTCGGAGAGGTGCCTCTCGGAGGGCACCAAGGCGCGGCAGTTGGCGTGGGTGGCGCACACGGGGCCCCGGTAGGCCTCCAGGGCCTCCCAGGCGGCCTCCTCCGCCAGGTGGGAGAGGTCCAGGGCCACGCCCAGGGCCGCCATCTCCTGGAGGAGGGCTTGGCCCTTGGCCGTGAGGGGGCCGGGCTCGGCGTTCCCGCCGGCGTAGGCGTTTCCCGTGGCCCAGGTGAGGGAAAGAAGCCTGAGGCCCCGCTTGCGCAAGGGGCGGAGGTCCTCCGGGGCTTCCAGGGCATGGGCCCCCTCCAGGAGGAGGACGAGGCCCAAGACGCCGTCTTGGGGGAAGCGCTCCAGGTGGGCCAAGAGGTCCGCCCGCTCCCTTAGGACCCTCACGAGGCCCCCCCTCTCCCAGGCCTCGTAGAGGGCGAGCTGGGCGTACACCTCCTCCTCCCAGTCCTCCCGTGCCCCTTCCCGGGGGTCGGCGAAGAGGGTGGCGAAGGCGAGGGCCACCCCCGCCTCCTTAAGGCTCGGGAGGGTGACCAGGGGGGTGTCGGGGTGGGGGTCCTGGGCGCGGAGGGCTTCCAGGGAAAGGGTCAGGTCCCGCCCCAGGGCGCGGGCGTTCCAGGCCAGGTCCAGGTGGGCGTCCACCAGGAAGGGGGGCACGGGGAAAGTCTACAATGGGGGGCGTGCGGGCCCAAGACCTCCCTCCCCTCCCCGAGGCCCCCGGGGTCTACCTCTGGAAGCGGGGGGAGGAGGTGCTCTACGTGGGCAAGGCCAAGAGCCTCCGCGCCCGGGTACGGAGCTACTTCCACGCCGAGGGCAAGGCCCGGCGCATCGCCGAGGAGGCCACGGGTCTGGACTTCATCGCCACCCGGGACGAGGTGGAGGCCCTCCTCCTCGAGGCCAACCTCATCAAGGCCCACCGCCCCCCCTACAACGTCCTCCTCAAGGACGACAAGCACTACCCCTTCCTCAAGCTCACCAACGAGCCCTTCCCCACCCTCCTCGTGGTGCGCCGGGTGGAGGAGGACGGGGCCAAGTACTACGGCCCCTTCCCCGAGGCGGGGGCGCTCCGCCGCATCAAGACCCTCGTGGACCGCCTCTTCCCCTTGCGCAAAAACTCGGGCTACCCCATGAAGCGGAGGCGCTACCCCTGCCTGAACCACAGCATGGGCCGCTGCCTCGCCCCTTGCGTGGGAAAGGCGGACCCAGAGGCCTACCGGGAGGTGGTGCGCCAGGTGGAGGCGGTCCTGGAGGGCCGGGTGGACGGGCTCCTTCAGGAGCTCGAGACCAAGATGCGGGAGGCGGCGAGAAGGCTTGAGTTTGAGCGGGCGGCGGAGATCCGCGACCAGATGGAGGCCCTAAGGGCCTTCTTCTCCACGGGCCAGCAGGCCTTTGACCCGGAGATGGGGGACCTGGACTTTTTGGGCCTCGCCCGCTCCGGGGCCCTCGCCGTGGTGCAGCTCTACCAGGTGCGCTCCGGGCGGATCCTCGGCCGCATCGGCCGCGTGGTGGAGAAGGAGGAGGCCACGGACGAGGAAATCCTCTGGGCCTTCCTCCGGGACCACTACCTGGAGGCCTCCCCCCTACCCCCCCTCGTCCTCCTCCCCTTTCCCCTGGAGGACCTGGAGGGCCTCGCCGAGCTCCTTAAGCGCCGCGCGGGGCGGAAGGTGGAGCTAAGGGTGCCGAAGAAGGGGGAGAAGGCGCGGCTCTTGGAGCTTGCCGAAAGGAACGCCCGCCTCGCCCTGGAGACCGAGCTTAAGCTTCGGGAAAGGCGGGGGGAGCACCCCGCCCTCAAGGCCCTCCAGGACCTCCTGGGGCTTCCCGCCCGCCCCTGGCGTCTCGAGGGCTACGACGTGAGCCACCTCCAGGGCCAGGCCCGGGTCTTCTCCATCGCCGTCTTTGAAGGGGGAAGGCCCAAGCGGCAGGAGTACCGCAGGATGCGCCTCAAGGCGGGGAACGACGACTACGCCGCCATGGAGGAAGGGGTCTTCCGCCGCTACACGGGAAGCCTCAAAGACCTTCCCCTCCCCGACCTCCTCCTCATTGACGGGGGAATAGGCCAGGTGCGGGCGGCGGAAAGGGCCCTGGAGCGGGCGGGCCTCAGGCTTCCCCTGGTGGGCCTCGCCAAGGGGGAGGAGGTCCTGGTCACGCCGGAGGGGCGGGAGCTCCGCCTCCCCCTCACCCACCCGGCCCTAAGGCTTCTCATCCACCTCCGGGACGAGGCCCACCAAAACGGTCTCCGCTACCACCAGAAGCGGCGGAGCGAGGAGCTTTTCCGGGTCCTCCAGGGCATCCCCGGGATCGGGGAGAGGAGGAGGCGGCTCCTTCTGGAACGCTACGGGGGGCTAAGGGCCCTTAGGGAAGCCCCCTTAGAGGAGCTCGCCCGGCTTCCCGGGATGAACCTCAAGGCCGCCCAGGCCCTGAAGGAAGCCCTTAAGGAAACCGCACCCGAGCCGGCCTGAGCCTCCCCTCCCGGGTGCCGTCCCCCAGCTGGCCAAAGCGGTTGTCCCCCCAGGCGAAAAGGCTTCCGTCCGAGAGGAGGGCGAGGCTATGGGCGTCCCCCGCCCCCACCGCCACCACCCCCTCCAGGCCCTCCACCCTCTGGGCCTCGAGGCGGCCCTCCCGGGTGCCGTCCCCGAGCTGGCCCTCCTCGTTCTCCCCCAGGGCGTAAACCCGGCCGTCCTCCCCGAGGACGAGGAGGTGGACCCGGCCCGCAGCCAGGGCGCGGGCCCGGGGCAGGCCCTCCACCTTGCGGAAGGTGGCGCTGTCTAGGCCTGTGACCCAAACGCTCCCGTCCTGGAGCAAGGCCGCGCTGAAGCTCCCCCCGCCC
The DNA here is from genome assembly GCF_900102145.1 of Thermus arciformis. Classification (GTDB taxonomy): domain Bacteria; phylum Deinococcota; class Deinococci; order Deinococcales; family Thermaceae; genus Thermus; species Thermus arciformis. Next base: position 7,970 of record NZ_FNBC01000031.1, read on the forward strand.
ACGGCAAGCCGCACCCTCTCCAGGACCTTAACCGGCCTCGGGCTGGACTCCACCGTGCCCGTGCCCAGCTGGCCGGAGAGGTTGCTGCCCCAGGCGTAGAGGTCCCCTCCCTCCGTCCAGGCCAGGCTGTGGAAGTACCCCGCGGCCACCCCCACCACCGGGGGCAGGCCCTCCACGGGGAGAAAGCGGCTTCGCGGCCTTCCTCCGGCCTCCCCAAGCTGCCCCTCCTCGTTGGACCCGGCGGCGTACACCCGACCCTCGGGGCCAAGGAGGAGGCTGTGGGCGTAGCCTGCGGCCAGGGCCCGGGCAGGAAGGGGCAGGGGCACGGGCTTCCCCTTGCTGGCCTGAGTGCCGTCCCCGAGCTGCCCTTTCTCGTTGTGCCCGAACCCGAGCGCTTTCCCCTCGGGAAGCAGGACCAGGGTGTGGAGGTTCCCCACGGCCACCCCCAGGACCCCTTCCAGCACCCGGACGGGCCTCGCCCGGTTGAGGAAGGAACCGTCCCCAAGCTGGCCGTCGTACCCCCAACCCCAGGCCCAAAGCGCCCCCCCTACCACCGCGGCGCTGTGCCCCTGGCCTCCCCCAAGAAGCCCCTGGCCTAGGGCGAGGCCCAAACCCAAAGCGAACCCCAGCAGGCGCCTCCCCATACCCCAAGCTTAACCGGGGCGCCCTAAGCGCCGCTTAAAGGTATGATGACCCCTTGATGGTGCGCCGCGCCCTGGAAGAGGCCGTTCACGAGGCCCTTAAGGAGATGGGCCTGGACCTCCGGCTGAAGGTGGCCAAGGCCCCCAAGGACAAGCCCGGGGACTACGGGGTTCCCCTCTTCGCCCTGGCCAAGGAGCTCAAGAAGCCCCCCCAGGCCATCGCCGAGGAGCTTAAGGGGCGGCTACGGCTTCCCCCCTTCGTGGAGGAGGCCATCCCCGTGGGGGGGTACCTGAACTTCCGCCTCTCCACGGAGGCCCTCCTGAAGGAGGCCCTGAAGGAGAGGAAGCCCTTTCCCAAGCGGGAGGGCCTGGTGCTCATTGAGCACACCTCGGTGAACCCCAACAAGGAGCTCCACGTGGGCCACCTGCGGAACATCGCCCTGGGGGACGCCCTGGCCCGCATCCTGGCCTACGCGGGGCGGGAGGTTTTGGTCCTCAACTACATTGACGACACCGGCCGCCAGGCGGCGGAGACCCTCTTCGCCCTGCGGCACTACGGCCTCACCTGGGACGGGAAGGAGAAGTACGACCACTTCGCCGGCCGGGCCTACGTCCGCCTGCACCAGGACCCGGAGTACGAGAGGCTCCAGCCCGCCATTGAGGAAGTCCTCCACGCCCTGGAACGGGGGGAGCTTCGGGAGGAGGTGAACCGGATCCTCCTCGCCCAGATGGCCACCATGCACGCCCTGAACGCCCACTACGACCTCCTGGTCTGGGAGTCGGACATCGTGCGGGCGGGGCTTCTGGGAAAGGCCCTGGAGCTCCTGGAGAAAAGCCCCCACGTCTTCCGGCCCACGGAGGGCAAGTACGCCGGGGCCTTGGTGATGGACGCGAGCCCCTTCATCCCGGGCCTCGAGGACCCCTACTTCGTCCTGGTGCGCTCCGGGGGGGCGGCCACCTACTACGCCAAGGACATCGCCTTCCAGTTCTGGAAGATGGGCCTTCTGGAGGGGCTTCGCTTCCGCCCCTACGAGAACCCCTACTACCCGGGGCTCAGGACGAGCGCCCCCGAGGGGGAGGCCTACACCCCGAAGGCGCGGGAGACCATCAACGTCATTGACGTGCGGCAAAGCCACCCCCAGGCCCTGGTGCGGGCCGCCTTGGCCCTGGTGGGGCACCCGGAGCTCGCCCAGGGGGCCTTCCACCTGGCCTACGAGACCGTGCTCCTGGAGGGGAAGCAGATGTCGGGGAGGAAGGGCCTTGCGGTGAGCGTGGACGAGGTGCTGGAGGAGGCCAGGAAGCGGGCCTTGGCCATCGTGGAGGAGAAGAACCCCGGCCACCCGAACAAGGAGGAGGCGGCCCGGATGGTGGCCCTGGGGGCCATCCGCTTCGCCATGGTGAAGACCGAGCCCAAGAAGCAGATTGACTTCCGCTACGCCGAGGCCCTCTCCTTTGAGGGGGACACGGGCCCCTACCTCCAGTACGCCCACGCCCGGGCCCACAGCATCCTCCGCAAGGCGGAAGCCTGGGGAAGCCCGGACCTGGCCCAGGCCACCCCCTACGAGCGGGAGCTCGCCCTGGCCCTTTTGGACTTTGAGGAGGCGGTCCTCGAGGCCGCGGAGGAGAAGACCCCCCACGTCCTCGCCCAGTACCTCCTGGACCTCGCGGCCGCCTGGAACGCCTACTACAACGCCAAGGAAGGGGATAGGCCCGCCACCCCGGTCCTCACCGCCCCCCCGGGCTTGAGGGAGCTCCGCCTGGAGCTGGTGCGGAGCCTGAAGGAAACCCTGAGGACCGGCCTCGGCCTCCTCGGCCTCCCCGCCCCCGAGGTAATGTAAGGCCATGCCTCTTCCCCTCCTCGCCTTCCTCCTCCTGGCCCTGGCCCTGGCCCAGCGCCTGGTCTCCCCCGAGGAGGTGGCGCGAAGCCAGGTGATCAAGCGGGCCCTCCCCGCCGTGGTGCGGATCCACGGCACCCCCCTAAGCGCCGGGGAAGGGGACGTGGTGGGCACCGGCTTCTTCGTGAGCCCCCTGCGGATCGTGACCAACTACCACGTGGTCCAGGACCTCACCGACCTCACCGTGCGCCTTTACGACGGGCGGACCTTCCCCGCGGAGCGCTTCGCCGTGGACCCGGGAATTGACCTGGCCCTCCTCACGGTGAAGGGGGTGCAGGCCCCGGGGGTCCTCTCCTTCAGCAAGGCCCCCACCTCGAGCCTCCCCCTGGGGATGGGGGTGGTGGTGGTGGGCTTCCCCTACGGCCAGGGGCCCCTGGCCTCCTACGGCATTCTCTCGGGGATCGGCCCCCTGGAGGTCCCCACTCCCGACCCCACCATCGGGGCCGAGGTGGGGGAGTACCTCTTCACCGATGCCCCCCTCACCGTGGGCAACTCGGGTAGCCCCCTCTTAAGCCTCCAGGGGGAGGTGGTGGGGGTGATGGCCGACGTGGTGGGGGGGCCCTCGGGGGTGGGGGGCATCGGGGTGGCCGTCCCCGCGGAGCTCGCCCTCCAGAGCGTCCAGGACCTGGAGCGCTTCGGCATCCCCCAGCGGGGCTGGCTGGGGGCGAGCCTGGTGAGCCTCGAGGAGCTCCCCCCCGTCCTCCTCCGAGCGGTGGGCCTCACCACCGCCCAGGGGGCCATGGTGGACCGGGTGGAGCCGGGAAGCCCCGCGGCGCGGGCCGGGCTCCGGGGGGCGAGCCGGGACGCCCAGGGGAGGCTCCTCGCCCTGGGGGACGTGATCCTGGCGGTGAACGGCACCCCCGTGAAGGACAAGGTGGACGTGGTGCGCCGCATCGCCCGCTACCGCCCCGGGGACCGGGTGCGCCTCACCCTCTGGCGGGAGGGGCGAAGGCTGGAGGTCACCCTCACCCTCATGGCCCGGCCCAGGAGGTAGCCGTGTACGTCGCCATAGAAGGCCCCATCGGCGTGGGCAAGACCACCCTGGCCCGCCTCCTCTCCCAGGCCCTGGGGGCGGAGCCCCTTTTGGAGGTGGTGGAGGAAAACCCCTTCCTGCCCCTCTTCTACCGGGACCCGAAGCGCTACGCCTTCAAGACCCAGGTCTTCTTCCTCCTCTCCCGGTACCGCCAGCTCTCCCGCCTCCGGGAGCGGCCCCTCTTCGGCGGGGTGGTGGCGGACTACCTCTTTGACAAGGACGCCATCTTCGCGAGCCTCACCCTCGAGGGCCCCGAGTGGGACCTTTACCTGGAGCTTTACCGGGAGCTTTCCCCGAGGCTTCCCCCGCCCGACCTCACCCTCTACCTGAGGGCCCCGGTGCCCGTGCTCCTGGAGCGCATCGCCAAGCGGGGAAGGCCCTTTGAGAAGGGGATGGACCCCGGCTACCTGGAGGCCTTATCCGAGGCCTACGAGCGCCACTTCGCCCGCTACCCCCACCCCCTCTTGGTCCTCGAGGCGGACGAGCTGGACTTTAGCCCCGCGGGCCCCCACCGGGAGGAGGTGGTGGCCCGGGTGCGGGCCCATCTCGCCAAGACGCAGGAGGCCTGATGTACGTGGCCATCGCCGGCAACATCGGAAGCGGCAAGAGCACCCTCACGGCCCTCCTCGCCGAGGCCTTCGGCCTCAAGCCCATCTACGAGGCGGTGAGCGAAAACCCCTACCTGGAGGACTTCTACCGGGACATGCGGGCCTACGCCTTCCCCTCCCAGGTCTTCTTCCTGGCCCGGCGGGTGCGCCAGCACCTCCTGGAGGTGAACGGAAAGGCCCCCGTGGTCCAGGACCGCACCCTCTACGAAGACGCCCTGGTCTTCGCCCAACACCTCTACCGGGAAGGCCTCCTCTCCCCCCGGGACTGGCGGACCTACCTGGAGCTCTTCCACAGCGTGGCCCCCGCCCTGCGCAAGCCCGACCTCCTCATCTACCTCCGGGCGAGCCTCCCCACCCTGAGGAGGCGCATCGCCAAGCGGGGCCGCCCCTTTGAGCAGAACCTCCCCGACCGCTACCTTCTGGGCCTGAACGCGCTTTACGAGGAGCTCATGGCGGGCTGGGACCTCTCCCCTCTCCACGTGGTGGAGGCCGACCAAGTGGACTTCGTGGAGCGGGTGGAGGACCGCGAGGCCCTCCTGGCCGCCCTAAGCCCCCTCCTCAGGCCATGACCCTGGACGCCCTCTTCGCCCCCTACGGCCTCGAGGCCCCCCCCATCCCCGTGCGGGGCCTCACCCTGGACTCCCGCGAGGTGGAGGCGGGCTACGTCTTCGTGGCCGTCCCCGGGGTACCCCTCCCCCACCGGAAGCCCCTGGACGGGCACGACTTCATCCCCGAGGCCTTAAGGCGGGGGGCCATCGCCGTGGTGGGGGAAAAGGCCCTCTCCCTCCCCGTGCCCTACCTCCGGGTGGAGGACGGCCGCCAGGCCCTGGCGGAGCTCGCCCGGCGCTTCTATGGGGAGCCCGACCGGGCCCTCGCCCTCTTCGGGGTCACGGGCTCCAAGGGCAAGACCACCACGAGCTTCCTCCTCCACCACCTCCTGGGGGAGGCCGCCCTCCTCTCCACCGCGGGCCTGGCCTTCGGGAAGGAGAGGCGCCCCCCCCTAGGCCACTTCACCACCCCCGAGGCCCCCAGGGTCTACGCCTTTTTGCGGGAGGCGGCGGACCGGGGCCTGAAGGAGGCGGTGCTGGAGGTCTCCAGCCATGCCCTGGCCCTGAAGCGGGTGGAGGGGATCGCTTACCGGGTGGGGGTCTTCGTGAGCTTCTACCCCGACGACCACCTGGACCTCCACGGCACCCCGGAGGCCTACTTCCGGGCCAAGGCCCTTCTGGTGGAGCGCTCGGAGCTCGCCGTCCTGAGCACCCGGCTCCCCCACCTGGAGGCCCTACGGCAAAGGCCCCACCTCCTCTTCGGCCCCGGGGGGGAGGTGTGGGCGGAGGAGCTAAGGGAGGGGGAAGAGGGCCTCGCCTTCACCCTGCACACCCCCTGGGGCCGGGGAGAGGCCTTTTTGCCCCTGCTCGGGGCCTACAACGTGGAAAACGCCCTGGCCGCCCTGGCCGCCGCCCTGGCCTTCGGCCGCCCCCTGGACGAGCTCCTTGCGGCCCTGGCCACCTTCCCCGGGGTCCCGGGGCGGATGGAGGTGGTGCAGAAGGAGCCCTTCCGGGTGGTCATAGACTTCGCCCACACCGGGAAGAGCCTCGAGGCCGCCCTGAAGACCCTGAGGCGCACCACCCGGGGGAGGCTCCTTCTGGTGGTGGGGGCGGCGGGGGAGCGCGACCCGAGGAGGCGGGAGGACATCGGCCAGGTGGCCGCCCGCCTCGCCGACAAGACCTTCTTCACCGAGGAGGACCACCGCACCGAGCCCCTGGAGGCCATCCTCGAGGCCCTGGCCGAGGCGGCAAGGAGGGAGGGCGGGGTCTTTGAACGGGTGCCGGACCGGGAGGAGGCCATCCTCCGGGCCATCCTGGAGGCCAGGCCGGGGGACACGGTGCTCCTCGCGGGCAAGGGGCACGAGGCCACCCTGGAAAGGGGGACCCTCGCCCTCCCCTGGAACGAGCGGGAGGCGGCCCTAAAGGCCCTCAGGCTCCGGGCACAGGCTCAAGGGTCCGGGCCCCGGGAAGGGGGGGTCTGAGGGCGGCAAGCCACCCCGAGAAGGCCTGTAGGCCCCTACGGTACATGGCCTGCCGCTTCTCCTTCTTGCCCATCCTGCCTTCCACCGGGGGCACCAGGCCCCAGTTGGCGTACATGGGCTGGAAGCCCTCCGGGTTCGCCGTGGCCAGGTAGCGCACAAGCCCCCCCAGCAGGCTCTCCTCCGGGGGCACCACGGGGGGAAGCCCCAGGGCCTTCCGCGCGGCGTTGAGCCCGGCGAGGAAGCCCGTGGCGGCGCTCTCCAAATACCCCTCCACCCCGGCCAAGACCCCGGCGGCGTAAAGCCCCTCCGCCTCCTTGAACTCCAGAGTCTCGCCAAGGAGCCTCGGGGCGTTTAGGTAGGTGTTCCGGTGCATCACCCCGTAGCGGACGATCTCGGCGTTCTCCAGGCCCGGGATCATCTGGATGAGGCGCTTTTGCTCGGGCCACTTGAGCCCCGTCTGGAACCCCACCAGGCTCCACATCCGCCCGGCCTTGTCCTCCTGGCGGAGCTGGACCACGGCGAAGGGCTCCTTCCCCGTGCGGGGGTCCTTTAGCCCCACGGGCTTCATGGGGCCAAAGAGCAGGGTCTGGTAGCCCCGCCGGGCGAGCTCCTCCACGGGGACGCAGGCCTCAAAGAACTGGAGGTTCTCCCATTCGTGGGGCGTGTGCTTTTCCGCCTCCACCAGGGCCTGGTGGAAGCGGCGGTACTCCTCCTCGGTCATGGGGCAGTTGAGGTAGTCGGCGCTCTGGCCGTAGCGCCCCGCGCGGAAGCACTTCGTGAGGTCAATGCTCTCGTAGAGGACGATGGGGCTTGCGGCGTCGTAGTAGGCGAGGAAGTGGTCGCCAAAGCGCCGCCTCAGGGCCTCGGCCAGGGCCTCGGAGGTCAAAGGCCCCGTGGCGAGCACGGTGATCCCGGGGGGGATCTCCCGCACCTCCTCCCGCACCACCTCGAGGAGGGGGTGGCCCGTGAGCCGCTTCGTGATGTGGCCGCTAAACTCCTCCCGGTCCACGGCCAAGGCTCCCCCCGCGGGCACCCGGGCAAGGTCCGCCGCCTCCATGACGAGGCTTCCCGCCTGGCGCATCTCCGCCTGGAGAAGCCCCTTGGCGTTCGCCTCCCCTTCCCCGCCCAGGGAGTTGGAGCAGACGATCTCGGCGAAGCGGTCCGTGCCGTGGGCCGGAGTCATCTTCTTAGGGCGCATCTCAAAAAGGCGCACGGGCACGCCCAGGCGCAAGAGGGTCCAGGCGGCCTCGCTCCCCGCGAGGCCCGCTCCCACCACGTTCACCCGTTCCATCCTTTAGATGGTAGCACCGGAAGGGCTTTTGGAAAAGTATAATGAGCTCCATGGTGCGGCACCGGTTCCGGGTGGAGGAGGTGGAGGCCTTGGGGGCGCTCCACCCCGAACTCCGCCTGGAACTCCTAGACGGCGAGGTCTACGAGATGGCTCCCCCCTCCAGCGAGCACGCGGGGCTATTGGACTGGCTCCTCCATGCGCTTGCCCCCAAGGTGGCGGGGCTCGCCCAACTCCGGGTGCAAAGCCCCTTGCGCCTTTCCGAGGAAAGCCTTCCCCTTCCCGACCTCCTCCTCCTCAGGCCCCGGGAGGACTTCTACACCCAGGCCCATCCCGGCCCGGAGGACGTGCTTCTCCTGGTGGAGGTGAGCCTCTCCACCGAGGCCTGGGACCGGGAGAAGAAGCTTCCCCTCTACGCCCGGGCGGGCCTCCCCGAGGTCTGGCTTCTCACCCGGGAGGGCCTCGATGTCCACCGGGACCCCGAGGGGGGCCGCTTCCGCCGGCGCTTCCTTGTGGCCAGGGGCGAAAAGGTCGCCCCCCTCCTCCTGCCCCAGGCGGAGTTCCTCTTCCAGCCCCCCCTATGAGCCTCGCCAAGCGCATCGTCCCCTGCCTGGACGTCCACGCGGGCCGCGTGGTCAAGGGGGTGAACTTCGTGAACCTAAGGGACGCCGGGGACCCCGTGGAGGCGGCCCAAGCCTACGATGAGGCGGGGGCGGACGAGCTCGTCTTCCTGGACATCTCCGCCACCCACGAGGAACGGGCCATCCTCCTGGACGTGGTGGCGAGGGTGGCGGAGAGGGTCTTCATCCCCCTCACCGTGGGCGGGGGGGTGCGCTCCTTGGAGGACGCCCGCAAGCTCCTTTTGGCAGGAGCCGACAAGGTGAGCGTGAACTCCGCCGCGGTACGGCGGCCCGAGCTCATCCGGGAGCTTGCCGACCACTTCGGCGCCCAGGCGGTGGTCCTGGCCATAGACGCCAGGTGGCGGGGGGACTTCCCCGAGGTCTATGTGGCGGGGGGGCGGGTGCCCACGGGCCTCCACGCCGTGGAGTGGGCGGTGAAGGGGGTGGAGCTTGGGGCCGGGGAGATCCTCCTCACCAGCATGGACCGGGACGGGACCAAGGAGGGGTACGACCTCAAGCTCACCCGCAGGGTGGCCGAGGCGGTGGGGGTCCCGGTGATCGCAAGCGGCGGGGCCGGGCGGATGGAGCATTTCCTCGAGGCCTTCCAGGCCGGGGCCGAGGCCGCCTTGGCCGCAAGCGTCTTCCACTTCGGCGAGATCCCCATTCCCGAGCTCAAGCGCTACCTCGCGGGAAAGGGCCTCCCCGTGCGGCTAGACTAGGGGCATGGACCTTTCCGCCGTCCGCTTTGACGAAACGGGCCTCGTCCCCGTGGTGGTCCAAGACGCCCGCACCGGGGAGGTCCTCACCCTGGCCTACGCCAACCGGGAGGCCCTGGAGGAGACCCTAAGGACCAGGCGGAGCACCTTCTTTAGCCGAAGCCGCCAGGCGCTTTGGCGCAAGGGGGAGACCTCGGGGCACACCCAGGAGGTGGTGGAGGTCCTCCTGGACTGCGACGGGGACGCCGTGGTCTACCGCGTCCTCCCCCAAGGCCCCGCCTGCCACACGGGGGAGAGGAGCTGCTTCCACCGGGCCCTCCTAGAGGGGGAAAAGGACCTCGGCTTCGTGGTGGGCCAGGTCTACGCCACCATCAAGGAACGCCTAAGGACCCTCCCCGAGGGAAGCTACGTGGCCCGGATGCACCAAGCGGGCCTGGACCGGATCCTCAAGAAGATCGGGGAGGAGGCGGGGGAGGTGATCCTCGCCGCCAAGAACCAAAACCCCGAGGAGCTCCGCCACGAGGCGGCGGACCTCCTCTTCCACCTCCTCCTCACCCTGGCGGAGCTCGGCCTTGGACCCGAGGACCTGGCGAAGACCCTCTGGGAAAGGCACCGGCCCGGGGGGAACCGGGCCTCGGGGAAGGAGCCGGAAGCTTCTTCCTAAGGGGAGGCCCCGGCCAGGGAGCCCGTCCCGGAGGCCGGGCCCTTTATGATGGAACCATGGAAATTGAGCGCCGGCTGGTCCTCGAGGTCGTCCGGGTCACGGAGCAGGCGGCCCTGGCCGCGAGCCGCTTCGCGGGCAAGGGGGACAAGGAGGCGGTGGACGAGGCGGGCACCGAGGCCATGCGCCGGGTGCTGAACGAGCTTCCCATAAGGGGCACCGTGGTCATCGGCGAGGGGGAGATGGACGAGGCCCCCATGCTCTACATCGGGGAGGTCCTGGGCCAGGGGGGGCTGGAGGTGGACATCGCCGTGGACCCCGTGGAGGGCACCACCACCGCCGCCAAGGGCCTGCCCAACGCCGTGACCGTGATCGCCATCAGCGAAAAGGGCGGGCTCTTCCACGCCCCCGACATGTACATGGAAAAGCTCATCGTCCCCCCGCCCGCCGCGGGGCTCGTGGACCTCACCTGGCCCGTCTCCGCCAACCTCAAGGCCTTGGCCCTCGCCCTCCAGCGCTCCGTGGAGGACCTGGTGGTGGTGGTCCTGGACCGCCCCCGGCACGAAAGGCTCATCCGGGAGATCCGGGAGGCGGGGGCTAGGGTCAAGCTCATCTCCGATGGGGACGTGATCGCCGCCCTGGCGGCGGCCATCCGGGGCACGGGGGTTCACGCGGTGATGGGCATCGGCGGGGCCCCGGAAGGGGTTTTGGCCGCCGCCGCCTTAAAGTGCCTGGGCGGGGAGATCCAGGCCCGCTTCGTCCCGCAAAACGAGGAGGAAAGGGCGCGGCTCAAGGCCATGGGCGGGGACGAGAACCGGGTCTACCGCACGGAGGACCTGGCCCCGGGGCGGGAGATCGTCTTCGCCGCCACGGGCATCACCGACGGGGACATCCTGGAGGGCGTGCGGTTCTTCGGGGGCGGGGCGAGGACCCATTCCGTGGTCATGGGCCACGCCACCCGCATCGTGCGCTTTATAGACTCCATCCACCTCTTTGAGACGGGGGCGCGGGTGACCATCCGGGTGTAGACTGGAAGAGGTGCCCCGGGTCTACGGCGAAGCCGAGGCGGAGAGGCTCGCCCTGGAGTTCTTCGGGGGGGACGAGCTTAGGGCCAGCGTCTTCCTCCGGCGCTACGCCCTGCGGGACGAGGAGGGGAGGCTCCTCGAGGCCACCCCCGAGGAGATGTGGCGAAGGCTCGCCCACCACGCCGCCCGGGTAGAGAAGGGCGGGGAGGGGAAGTTTCTTTGGCTCTTTTCGGACTTCCGCTTCGTCCCCGGGGGGCGCATCCTCTTCGGGCTCGGCAACTGGCGCAAGAGCACCCTCTTCAACTGCTACTTCCTCCCCATCCGGGAGGACTCGGTGCGGGGCATCACCCGCTTTCTGGACGAGGCGGCGAGGACCTTCGCCTACGGGGGCGGGGTGGGCACCAACGCCGACGTCCTCCGCCCCAAGGGGGCCAAGGTGGGCAACGCCGGGGTGGAGAGCTCGGGGGCGGTGAGCTTCATGGAGCTCTTCTCCACCCTGGCCGGGGTCATGGGGGCGAGCGGGGGGAGGCGGGGGGCCCTCATGCTCACCTTCTCCGACACCCACCCCGAGCTCCTGGACTTCCTCCGGGCCAAGACCGACCCCGAGCGGAGCCGGGTGCGCCACGCCAACATCTCCCTAAGGGCCTCGGACGCCTTCCTGCAGGCCGCCCTGGCCGACGAGGCCTGGAGGCTTTCCTTCACCACCCCCAGGGAAAGGATCACGGCCACCCTCCGGGCCAAGGAGGCCTGGGAGGCCCTGGTGGAAGCGGCCTGGCAAAGCGCCGAGCCCGGCCTCCTCTTCTGGGACCGCATCCGCACCTGGGCCACCGCCCAGTACGGGGGGATGGAGGTCCAGGGGGTGAACGTCTGCGGCGAGGTGCCCATGGAGCCCTACGGGGCCTGCAACCTGGGGAGCCTGAACCTCGCCACCTTCGTGAAGGAGCCCTTCACCGCAAGGGCCCGGCTGGACCACGCCGAGCTGGAGGAGGCCACCCGGTGGGCGGTGCGCTTCTTGGACGCGGTGGTGGACCTGGGCAAGAACCGCCATCCCCTAAGGGCGCAAAGGGAAGCCTCCCTAAGGAGCCGCCGCATCGGGCTTGGGGTGATGGGCCTCGCCGACATGCTGGCCATGCTGGGCCTCCCCTACGCCTCCGAGGAGGCCATCCGCCTGGCGGAGGAGGTGATGCGGCGCATCAAGGAGACCGCCTATTGGGAAAGCGCCCGCCTGGCCCAGGAGCGGGGCCCCTTCCCCGCCTTTGACGCGAAAAGGCACCTGGAAAGCCCCTTCATCCAGGCCCTTCCTTTGGACCTGGTCCGGGAGGTGGAAAAGGGCCTGCGAAACGCCGCCCTCCTCTCCATCGCCCCCACGGGCTCCATCTCCATCCTGGCCGGGGTCACGAGCGGCATGGAGCCCATCTTCGCCCTCACCTACCTGCGCCACGCCGGGGGGCAGGCTTACTTGGCGGAGCACCCCCTCCTCCGGCGCTACCGCCGGGAGCGGGGCGGGGAGGTCCCCGACTGGCCCACGGCCCACACCGTGGACCCCTTCCAGAGGGTCCGCCTCCAGGCCGCCCTGCAGCGCCACGTGGACCAGAGCATCTCCTCCACGGTGAACCTGCCCCGGGAGACCCCCAAGGAAACCGTGGAGAGGCTCTTCCTCCTGGCCTGGCAAGAAGGGTGCAAGGGGATCACCGTCTTCCGAGAGGGGAGCCGGGAGGAGGTCATAGAACCCCTGCCCCCCGTGGGGGTCTGCACCTTCTGCGAGAGGGGATGACCCGCTACCGCATCGCCACCAAGCCCTACCTCCCCTACCCCGGGGAGCGCCTCGCCCGGAGGAAGGGGCTTGGGGGGGAGTTCTACGAGCTCCGCCCCTACGCCCCGGGGGACGAGGTGCGGAGGGTCCACTGGCGGGCCTACGCCAAGACGGGAAGGCTTTACACCCGGCTGGAGACCGCCCCGGAAAGGGCCCGCTTCCGGATCTACCTGGACGGAAGCCCGAGCATGCGCCTCCACGGGAAGCTCCCCTACGCCGAGGAGGTGGCGGCCCTCCTCCTCAAGATCGCCCGCCAGGAGGACCCCCTGGCCCGCCTCGAGGGGGGAAGCCCCGAGGACCTCCGCCCCGGGAGGGGAGTCCTGGTCCTCGTCACCGACGGGCTTGACCCCCTCCCCTGGCCCAGGCTCCTCCCCAGGCGGGTGGTCCTGGTGCAGGTCCTCTCCCCCCTGGAGCTGGACCCGCCCCCCACGGAGGCCCTCCTCAAGGACGTGGAGACCGGGGAAACCCTCCCCGTGGGGCGGGAGGAGGTGGAGGCCTACAAGGAGGCCCTGGCCGCCCACCTCAAGGCCCTCCGCCTCCTCGCCCTCCTCCGGGGGCGCTACGCCCTCCTCCGGGTGGGGGAGCCTCCCCTTCCCGCCCTCCTACGCCAGGGCGTTCTGGAACTCCTCTAGGCCCAAGGCCTTGAGCCTTTCCGGATCCACGCCCCCTTCCCAGCCCGCAAGCCTCCGGTAGACCCTGACCCCCTCCCGGAAGGCCAGGGGGTCTAAGCGGGCCTCGAGGTTCCCCTTGCGGAAGGGCTGGAAGAAGCGCTCGGGAAGCCGGTCCTCCTCCGGGGAGATCCCCTCCCGCAGGTTGAAGAGCCGGGTGAGCTGGAGCGTCCTCTCCCCCACCGCAAGCATCTCCTCCGGGGAAAGCCGCCAGCCCGTGGCGGCGTAGAGGGCCTCCCGCCACTCCTCCGGGGTCCAGGGGACGAAGTCGCAGAGCACCAGGCTGTTCACGAACCCCCGCTCCCGGGTCTTGGTCCAGAGCATCCGGATCTTGGCCTCGGAAAGGTCCTCTATGGGCAGGGGCTGGAAGTCCTCCCCGTAGAAGCGGAGCTCCCTCAGGGCCCTCCCCTCCTTGGCGAAGGCGGTGTCGTGGAGGTTGTGGTTGTGGTCCGCCCCCGTGGGGCTCACCGCATACCCCACCCCCAGGGCCCGCTTGTACCGGGGGTCGTGCATGGGCACCTCCTGCCCCTTCACGTGCATGGCGAGCTCGGGGTGGCCGATGGCTTCAGCAAGGCGCCTTGCCCCTTGGGCGAGAAGCTCCCCAAGCCTCCCCTCCCGCCTCGCCAGCTTCTCTATGGCGGCGATGAGGGCATCCCCGTTGCCGAAGCGAAGCCCCAGGCCCTCGTCGTCCAAATAGCCCTTCTCCACCGCCTCCATGGCGCAGGCAATGGTCACCCCCACCCCGATCACGTCCAGGCCGTACTGGTTGCAGAGGGTGTTGGCCTTGGTCACGGCGTAGGGGTCGGTGACCCCGCAGGTGGAGCCCAAGGCCCCAAGCCCCTCGTACTCCGGCCCCCCGTACTCGGGGCGGACGTCGTACTTGCCCGTGCCCTCAATCTTCACCACCTGCTTGCAGCGGATGGCGCAGGCGTAGCAGGTGTCCCGGCCGATGCGGATGCCGAGGGCGTCCAGGCTGGTCCCGTCCAGGGCCTCGGCCCCCTCCAAAAAGCCATCCAGGAAGTTGTGGCTGGGGAGGACCCCCCGGAGGTTGAAGGGCTTCACCGTGCCCACGGTGCCCATGGTGACGAGGCCCGCCGCCCGGTCCATGCGCTCCTTGGCTATGCGCCGGGCGAGCTCCTTGAGAAGGCCGGGGTCGTGGTAGGCAGGAAGGGTCTCCTTGTGGGCCCGGGCGGAGACCGCCTTGAGCCTTTTGGCCCCCATCACCGCCCCCAGGCCCCCCCTCCCGGCGAAGTGGGCCAGGTCGTGGATGACGTTGGCGGTGAGGACCCGGTTCTCCCCGGCGAGGCCGATCTGGGCCACGCGGGTGTTCCCCCCGTGGGCCTCCTTGAGGAGGGCCTCCACCTCCAGGGGGTCCTTGCCCCAGAGGTGGGGCGCAGGGTGGACGGCCACCTCCCCTCCTTCCACGTGGAGGTAGACGGGGGCCTCCGCCTGGCCCAGGACCACGAGGGCGTCCAGGCCCGCGTTCTTGAGCTCCGCCCCGAAGAAGCCGCCGCCCTCCGCGTCCCCGTACCCCCCGGTGAGGGGGCTCTTGGCGGCCACGGTGTTCCGCCCCGAGCCGGAGATGGGGGTGCCGGTGAGGACCCCGGGGGCGAAGACGAGGGCGTTCTCGGGGCCCAGGGGGTCGGCCCCCTTGGGCACGTGCCTGAGGAGGAGGTAGGCGGCCAACGCCCTCCCCCCCAGGTAGCGCCGCCAGAAGGCCTCGCCAAAGCTTTCGTACCACACCTTCCCCGTGGAGAGGTCCACGAAGGCCACGCGGTCGTGATAGCCCTTGGGCATACCTAAAGCTTACCCCGCCCGGGGGCCTTCGCCTCGGGCGGGGGTAAGGAAGAGGTTCAACGGGTCTTTCCGGAAAGGAGGTCTTCCGCCAGCTTCTGGGCCTTGTCCAAGGCGGCCTTGGGGTCGGCCTTGTTGAGGATGGCCTCCTTGATGGCCTGGCCCAGGAGGTCAAAGCGGATCTGCTCCCACTCCGCCAAGGCGGGCTCAAACTTGGCGTAGCGGCTCTGGCGCACGATGGTGGCGTAGTCGGGGTTCTCGGCGGCGTAGGCCTGGTAGACGGGGTCCTTGAGGGCCCCCTCGGAGACGGGCACGTAGCCCGTGGCCGTGGCGAAGACGGCCTGGGCCCTGGGGGAGAGGACGAACTGGAGGAAGTCCTTGGCCACCGCCTGCTCCTCCTTGGAGGCCTGGCGGAAGACCACCAGGTTGGTGCCCTGGACGAGACCGTAGCCCGGCTGGCCCTTGGTCCGGCCCGGCAGGGTGGCCACCCCCAGGTCAAACTTGGCCCCCTGGCGGTAGTAGGTGTAGCCCGCGGAGGTGTCCACGCTAAAGGCGTAGGGGCCCGAGCCCAGGTTCTGGTTGATGTAGCCGGAGGTGATGGCCTTGGCCCACCCCTCCTTGACCCCGTTTTGCAGGAGGGTGAGGGCCTCCACCGCCTCCTTGGAGTTCAGCACCAGCTTTCCGTTCTTGAGGTAGCTCCCGCCCAGGTTGAAGAAGAAGTAGGCGAAGGTGGAGGCGTCGGGCTGGAACCAGTAGACGGGGCCGCCCTCGGCCTGGGAAAGCCTCTTGGCGGTGGCCACGAACTCCTCGAGGCTCGCCGGCACCTTGGCCCCGTGCTTCTTCAGGAGGTCCTTGTTGTAGTAGAGGACCTGGATGCTCTTGTTGAAGGGCACCCCGTAGACCACGCCCCCGAAGCGCACGGCGTTCAGGAAGCTGAGGTTCACCCCCTGGAGCTTCACCCCCAGAGCCTCTATGGGCAGAAGGGCCTTGGCCTCGAGGTAGAGGGCGATGTTGTTCTCGTAGGCCTGGGCCATGGCCGGAACCTTCCCGGCGGCGAAGGCCGCCTTGATCTTGGTGGAGAGGTCCCGGTACCCCCCCTGGGGCACGGGACGGACGCACCGCCCCTGCTGGCCCTTGTTGAACTCCACCACCAGGTTCTCCAAGGCCGCTTTAGGGGCCCCACCGGTGAAGCCGTGCCAGAGCTCGGCCACCACCTTGGCCTTGGCGCACTGCTCCTTGATCACGTCCTCGGGCTTGGCCTGCTGGGCCAGGACCACCCCCAGCACCGCCACCAGCAAAAGCGCTTTCTTCATACCCTCACACCTCCGGGGAAAGTATACCGTGCCCCTTGTCAGACTCACTTGAGCCCCGAGCGGGCGATCCCCTGGATGAACTGCCGCTGGGCCACGAAGTAGCCCAGGACCACGGGCAGGATCACGAAGGTGCTTGCGGCCATCAGGGCCCCGTAGTCCGAGCCCGCCTCGGAAACGAAGGCCTGGAGGCCAAGCTGCACCGTGCGCATCTCCGGGCTCTGGGTGACGATGAGGGGCCAAAGCAGGGCGTTGTAGGCCCCGAGGAAGGTGAAGATCCCATAGGACACGAGCCCCGGCAGGCTCAAGGGCAAGGCGATGCGGAAAAGCTGGGTGAGGTAGCCGGCCCCGTCAATCCTGGCGGCGTCAAAGAGGTCCTGGGGAAGGGAAAGGTAGAACTGCCGCAGGAGGAAGATGCCGAAGACCGAGGCCAGCCAGGGGACGATGAGGGCGTAGTAGGTGTCCAGCCAGCCCAGCCGGGCGAGGAGGACGTAGTTGGGGATGAGGAGGACCTCCCCCGGCACCATCATGGTGGCCAGGATGAGGACGAAGACGGCCTCCTTTCCCGGGAAGGGGATGCGGGCCAGGGCGAAGGCCGCCAGGGCCGCCAGGAAAAGGCCCACGGCCACCTGGGTGAAGGCGGTGAAGAAGCTATTAAAGAAGTACCGGCCCCAGGGGGCGGCGTTCCAGGCCTCGAGGTAGTTGTGGAACACGTACCCCAAGGCCCCGGGCACGGCGTTCACCCACTCCAGCCGCCAGTACTCCCCCTGGGAGCGGAGGGCGTCCGGGGGCAAGGGGGGCTCCAAGGGGGCCCCCTTGGGCCAGAGGACCACCAGGGGGACCCGGCGGAAGCCGGCCTCCCCCGTGTTGGTGAGGCGGACCCGCCACCCACCCTCCCCCCGGGCCACCTCCACCTTGGTCCCGTCCGCCACCGGGTCAAAGAAGGCCCCCGGGGAGCGGGGCACGAGGGCCCTCGGGGGCGGCGCCTCGGGCCCCGGGAAGAAGAGGGCCACGCTCCGCCCGGGGCCAAGCCCCCCAAAGAAGGGGCTATCCCCGAGCCTCGCCGCCTTGAGCCAGTTCGCGGGCTTGATGCGCTCCGGCACCCACACCGGCTGGGCCTGCAGGGCCTCCTGGGGGCTTTTGAAGCTGGTGGCCAGCATCCAGTAGAAGGGGAAGGCCATGATCCCCCCGCCCACCAAAAGGACCAGGTGCACCCCGAGGAGCGAAAGCCTAAACCTCATAGTTCACCCGCCTCTCCAAGACCCGGCGCTGGACCAGGGTGAGGGCCAGGATGATCAGGAAGGTGACCATGGCGATGGCGCTGGCGTAGGAGAAGTCCGAGTCGCGGAAGCCCTTGTTGTAGAGGTAGAAGGCCAGGGTGAGGGTGTCCTGCAGCACCCCGCCCGTGGGGGTGAGGACGTAGACCTGGGTGAAGACCTGGAAGGCCCCGATGAGCCCCAGGGTGAAGAGGAAGAAGGTGGTGGGGGAAAGGAGGGGCCAGGTGATGAGGCGGTGGCGCTGCCAGAAGGTGGCCCCGTCCAGCTCCGCGGCCTCGTAGTACTCCTTGGGGATGGCCTGGAGCCCCGCCAGGAGGATCACCACCTGGTAGCCCAAAAAGTGCCACACGCTCATGGCCATGACGGCCACGAAGGCCAGGCTGGGCCCGGCCCAAAACCCCTGGACCTCTATCCCCAAGGGCCGGAGGAGGAGGGCGAAGACCCCGGTGGGGGTGTTCAGCCAGTCCAGGCCCGGGGTGCGGAGGAGCCAGTTGAGGAAGCCGAACTCGGGGTGGTAGATCCAGCGCCACACGGCGGCCGCCGCCGTGAGGGCGGTGATGTAGGGGAGGAAGAAGAGGGTCCGGTACAGCCCGAGGAAGGCCACCCGGGTGTTGAGGAGGATGGCCACAAAGGTGGCGAGGAGAAGCCCGGTGGGCACGGTGAAGACCACGTACCAGAAGGTGTTGCCCAAAGCGCGCCAGAAGAGGGGGTCCTGAAGGAGGATGCGGTAGTTCTCCAGCCCGGCGAAGGCCGCGGGGCGCAGGAAGTTCACCCGCTCAAAAAGGCTCAGGTAAAAGGCGTAGAAGGTGGGGAAAACGTGCCAGACCAAAAGGAGGGCCAAGGCGGGCCAGACCAGGGCCCAGCCGTAAAAGGCCCCCTGGTCCTTCTCGCTAAAGTTCCGGGCGAAGAGCCCAGCGAAAAGCAGGGGGGCCAGAAAGAGGGCAGGGGGAAACCAGGGGGCCAAAAGCCCAAGAAGCAGAAGGGCGTGGCGCAGGCCGAAGCGCAACCCCCAAAGGGCCAGCACCCCGTACAGGCCGAGGCCCACCCCCACCACCGCCGAGGGCAGGAACCCCAGGCGGTGGGCGTAGCCCGCCAGGGTGAGAAGGGCGCCAAGCCCCAAGAGAAGGTGCAAGGGAACGCCCCGCATCCCGAGCGGAGTATATCAGGGGCCTTTACCATGAAGGGCGTGTGGACCCTGACCCTGGACACCGCCACCCCTTACCTCTCCTTGGGCCTTTTCCGGGGCGAGGAGGGCCTGGGCCGGGTGGTGCGGGTGGAAAGACGGCACGAAGAGGTGCTCTTTGGCCTCCTGGAGGAGCTTTTGGCCCAGGTGGGGGCGAGGCGGCAGGAGGTCCAGACCCTGGTCCTGGGGGAGGGCCCGGGCTCCTACACGGGCCTGAGGATCGCCCTGGCCGCGGGCCTCGGCCTGGCCCAGGCCCTGGGGGCCAGGGTCTTTGGGGTAAGCTCCCTCCTCGCCGCCTCTTGGCCCTTCCTGAAGGAAGGGGAGCCCCTCACCCCCCTCTTCACCGCCAGAAACGGCCTCTTCTACGGGGCCACCTACACCCTGGAAGGGGGAAGGCCCAAGGAGGTGGCCCCCCCGAGGAAGCTCAAGGCCCAGGAACTCCCCCGGGAAGGCCGCCTCCTCCTGGACCCTCCCCCCGACCCCCGGGCCCTCTACGAGCTCCTCCCCTTCGCCCGGGAGGGGGTGGAACCCCTTTACCTGTGATCCCCCCCCGAGGCCAAATGGGGTCCAGCCTGGAAAGGGGTTCAATCGGCGGCGATCCCCGGGGAGGGGGGATGGCGGTAAAGGTAGCTGGGGAGGGGCTCTTGGAAGGAAGTTCCCCGGAGGCGCTCCGCCATCAGCACCAGGTTCTCCCCGGCGATGCGGGCGTCCTCCAAAAGCTCGGGGTTTTCCCTCAAGCGCCCCACGCCCCGATGGTGGGCGTAGACCAGGCCCAAGGGGGCGAGGACGAAGCCCATGTAGGAGAGGGGCAGGAGCATCTGGGCGAGGGCCTGGCTCGCCCCTTCCTCCTCCGCCACCGCCAGGAGGGCCATGGGCTTGCCCAGGTTCAGGAGGCCCTGGTTTTCCATGGAGGTCATGCGCTCCAGGAGGGCCTTCATCCGGGCGGAGACGCTGAACCAGTAGACCGGGGTGGCGAAGACCACGGCGTCGGCGCTAAGGAGCTTTTCCACCACCTTGCCGAAGCCGTCCCAGGGCCCCTGCACGCAGGTTTCGGGGCCGCAGGAGGCGGGGTCTTGGGAGTAGTTTCCCGCGCAGAGGGGAAAGGGGTGCTTCACCAGGTCCAGGCGCTCGGTGTGGGCCCCCTTGCGCCTGGCGGCCTCGAGGACCTCGTCCAAAAGCTCCGCGGTAAAGCCGTCCGTCCGTGCCGATGCGTTGACGCCGAGCACGCGTAAGCTCATAAATATCACCCAGGCACTAAACCGCTTTTAGTATAACCCAAGTTGCTACCTATCCCCTGGATCTGAAAAAATAGTGGCCGCTATGCTTTCCCGTCTCATAGCGGCCTTTTGCATTATAGACGA
>NZ_FNBC01000028.1 GCF_900102145.1 Thermus arciformis
CTTGGGGAGGGGACGTGGGTGAAGAGGCCGAGGTCTTTGGCGAGGGCCAGGGCCTTGTTGTGCTTGCCGCCGAACTCTAGGGCGGCAAGGAGGGCGAGGGTGAGGATGGCGGAGGCGGGCGTTTTGGCTTGGGGGTCATCCTTGTAGCCCATGGCTTGCAGGGCGTCGTCTATAATGCAAAAGGCCGCTATGAGACGGGAAAGCATAGCGGCCACTATTTTTTCAGATCCAGGGGATAGGTAGCAACTTGGGTTATTCTAAGCCGAAAAAGGCCTTGGCCTGCCGGAGGAGCTCCTCGCCGGAAAGCCCCTGGAAGAGGAAGGGGCTCCGGTCGGGCTCCCCCTCCCAGACCTCAAAGAGGAGCCTCGGGGCCCCCCCTTGGAGCCCGGTGTTCCCCAGGTAGCCGATGGGGTCGCCCCGGTGGACCCGGCTTCCCACCTTTAGCCCCGGGTAGGGGGCCTGGAGGTGGGCGTACACGGTGGTGCGGCCGTCCGGGTGGCGGAGGTGGACCTCGAGGCCCCGCAAAAGGTCCATGTCCTCAGGGGAAGCCCCCTCCTTCACCCGCTCCAGAAGGGCCCGGTACGCCTCCGGGCCGGGCTCCTTGTAGCCCAGGTCCACCTTCACCACCTCGCCCCCCTGGGCGGCCACCACCCCCATCCCCCGCACCACGGGCACGCAGGCGTCCCCGTTTTGGAACACGAACCCCGCGCTCACCCCCTTGCGGTAGGGGCGGGGCGCGTTCGGCAGGTTCTCGGGGCGGGAAGGCAGGCAGGCCCCGGAAAGGGGAAGCCTGTACCCCTCGGGGGCCCAGGCCGCCTTCTGGCGGAGAACCCCCACTTCCTGGCGCAAGGCGGCAAGCTGCCGGCCCCTCAGGGAAAAGCCCAGGCTCACCACCAGGGCGTAGAGGGCCAGAGCCAAAAGGAGGTAGTGCCCCGGCTTCCAGCCCACGGGGCCATCCTACACAAAAGCCCCCCAACGAGGGGGGGCAGGAAGGCCCAAAGGGCGCTAGAGGAGCTTGAGGAGGGCCTTCTTGATCTCCTTGGGGGAAAGCCCTTCCAGCTTGAGGCCCTTAGCCCGCTCCACGAGCTCGTAGACCTTGGGGATGTGGCTCGTGGCCACGCGGAAGGTGACCTCCTGGCCCGCCACCTGGACCCGCACCTTCTGCAGGTTGGGGTACTGGCGGCGCTTAGAGATGCCCGTGGTCTTTTTGCCCACGCCCCCTTGCCGCTTGGCCTTACCCCGCCGCTCTATGCTGTTGGCCACGATGGGCCGCTTTCCGCTGATCTCGCACACCTTGGACATGGCACCCTCCTGCCCGAAGGCAAACCCTAAGGAGTATAGCACAAGGTAGACTCTTGGGGATGCCCACGGTGCTCGTTCCCCTCCTCCTGGCCCTGGACCAGACCCTGAAGCTCTGGGCCCTGGAACACCTCTCCCCGGTCCCAAAGCCCTTCCTCGGGGACCTTCTCTACCTCACCCTGGTGCGGAACACGGGGGCGGGCTTTGGCCTTCTGGAGGGCAGGGCCCACCTCCTCGGGTGGCTGAGCTTCCTGGTAGGGACGGGGCTTCTCCTCCTCCTGGCGAGGCGGCCCTACCCCTTTGGGCAGGCCCTGGCCCTTTCCCTCCTGGCGGCGGGGGCCCTGGGGAACGGGGTGGACCGCCTGGGCCGGGGGTGGGTGGTGGACTACCTGGACCTCGGCACCTCCATCCCCCTCATCGCCAACTTCCCCGTCTTCAACCTGGCGGACGTGTGCGTGACCTTGGGAGCGGTCCTTCTTCTCCTCGCCCCCAGGAAGCGGCGCTACTGAGCCAAGACCCTGGCGAAGCGCTCCAGGGCCTTCCTGAGGTTCTCCTCGCTGGTGGCGTAGGAGAGGCGGACGTGGCCGAAGGCGGCGAAGTCCGTGCCCGGGACCACAGCTACCCCCGCCTCAAGGAGCCTCTCCGCCGCCTGCACCTCGTCAGGGGCGATGGGGGAGGTGTCCATGAGGACGTAGAAGGCCCCGCTCGGGCGCACCGCCTTAAAGCCCAGGGCGGCCAGGCCCTCAAGCAACAGGTCCCGCCTCCTGCGGTAGGCCTCCCGGGCCATCTCCACGAAGGCGCGGCTGGCCTCCTGGTTGGTGAGGGCCTCGAGGGTGGCCCACTGGGCGATGGTGTCCGGGCTCGTGGTGGACTGGCTGGACACATCGGCCATGGCCTTGATCACCGCCTTGGGCCCGCAGGCGTAGCCGATGCGCCATCCGGTCATGGCGAAGGCCTTGGCCGCCCCGTTCACGGTGAGGGTGTGCTCCGGGGCCACGCGCCCCGGGGAGAAGGGCTCCCCCTCGTAGAGGAGGTGCTCGTAGATCTCGTCGGAGACCAGGTAGAAGTCGTGCTCCACCGCAAGCCTCGCGAGGGCCTCCAAGACCTCCCTCGGGTAGACCGCCCCCGTGGGGTTGTTGGGGGAGTTCACCACCAGGGCCTTGGTGCGGGGGGTGATGGCCCGCCGGACCCTCTCGGGGTCGGGGACGAAGCCTTCCTCGGGGAGGGTTTCCACCTCCACCACCACCCCCCCGGCGAAGCGCACCATCTCCGGGTAGCTCACCCAGTAGGGGCTCAGCACGATGACCTCGTCCCCCGGGTCCAGGATGGCCTGGAAGAGGTTGAAGAGGGCCTGCTTCCCCCCCACGGTGACGATGGTCTCCTCGGGGGTGACCTGAAGGCCGTTTTCCCGGCGGAACTTCTCCGCCAGGGCCTCCCGAAGCTCCGGGATCCCCGCCGGGGGGGCGTACTTGGTCTTCCCCTGGGCGAGGGCGCGCCTCGCCGCCTCCTTCACGTGCTCGGGGGTGTCAAAGTCGGGCTCGCCGGCGGTGAGGGCCACGAGGTCCACCCCCTTCCGCCTTAACTCCAGGGCCTTGGCGTTCACCGCCACCGTGGCCGAGGGCTTCATGGCCTGGACCCTTTGGGAAAGGCCGCGCATGGCCTAAGTATACGCGGGTAGAATGAACCTGTGACGGAAGGCGAGGTCCTGGAGGAGGTGAAGCGCCGGGTGCGCACAAGGCTCCAGGGGCGGCGCTACCGCCTCTACCTCTTCGGCTCCCGGGCGAGGAAGGAAGGGGGCCCCCGCTCGGACTACGACCTGGCCCTCCTGGCCGACCCTCCTCTGGACCTCGCCACCCTGGCGGAGCTTAGGGGGGACCTGGAAGGCCTGCCCATCCTCCAGCCCCTGGACCTGGTGGAGCTCTCCTGGGCCCCGGGGCTTAAGGAGGTGGTGGAAAGGGAAGGGATCCTTCTTGACGAGGCAAGAGAAGCTTAGGGCGCAGACGGCCTCCCTGGCTCGGGCGGTGGAGCGGCTAAAGGCCGCCTACGACGAGGCCCTGGCCGAGCGCATCTACGCCGAGCTGCCCAAGGCCCTAAAACGCTTCCAGGAACTCCTCCTCCGCCTGGAAGAAGCCCTCTAGGCCCCCGCGGGCCTAGGCGAAAGCGCCCCCTTCTGAACGCCCGCCCGGCCCCCCACCACCC
Organism: Thermus arciformis; assembly: GCF_900102145.1. Classification (GTDB taxonomy): domain Bacteria; phylum Deinococcota; class Deinococci; order Deinococcales; family Thermaceae; genus Thermus; species Thermus arciformis. The sequence goes on from NZ_FNBC01000028.1 coordinate 3,499, forward strand.
GCAGGCCCAAGGGCCGCACCTCCGCCCGGTAGACCGAGGCCTCCGGGAGGAGTTCCCCGTCGGCGTGGGCGGGGACGGGATGAGCGAACTCCACCGCCACCTCGCGCCCCGCGTACGCCCGCACCCGGGGGTGGGAGAGGTGCCTCCCCAGAAGAAGCCTGGGAAGGATAAGGACCACCCCCAGCCGGGAAAGCTCCCCCGCCAGGACCACGGAAAGCCGCCCGTCCCGGGGGTCGGCCATGGGGGCGATGGGAATGCCCCCGCCGTAGGCGGGCCCGTTCATGGCGGCGAGGAGGAGCATCCTCCCCTGGTGGACCGCTTCCCCGTCCACGAAGACCCTGGCCTCCGGCAGGGTGAGCTCCTTGAGCACGGCGAAGAGGGCGTAGAGGTAACGGGGCATGCCCCGGAGGAAGGGGGGGGCGGCAAGGGCCTTCTTGGCCACCAGGGCGTCAAAGCCGATCCCCAAGGAGGCCCCGAAGGGCTCCCCGTTCACCCACCCCAGGTCCACCGCCTCCTCGGGGGCGTGGAGGGCGAGCTCCAAGGCCTTGGGCCAGGGAAGCCCGAGGAGGCCCAGCATGCGGGCGAAATCGTTTCCGCTTCCGATGGGCACCACCCCCAGGACCTTCCCCGTGCCCGCGAGGCCCTTCAAGACCTCGTGCACCGTGCCGTCCCCCCCCACGGCCACCACCCGGGACCCCTCGGGGGCCCTTTGGGCAAGCTCCGTGGCGTGGCCCGGGCCCTCGGTGAGGAAGGCCCGGGCCCCCTCCTGACGGGCTTTCTGGAGGATGGCCCCGGAAAGCCTCCCCACCTTGCCGCGGCCCGCCGCGGGGTTCACGATGACCCACCTTTCCACCCCCGTATTCTAGGGCCATGGGCCTCCTCGCCCACTTCCTCAAGGGCCCCCACAAGAAGACCACCCTCCTCCTCACCCGGGCCGGGCCCGTGGAGAACCCCCGCCACGCCCTCTACAGCCACCCGGGGCTTCCCCTGAGCGGGGAAGGGAGAAGGGCCCTCCTGGCCCTCCTCCCCCTCCTCCAAGGCTTCCCCGTGGCCCACGTCTACGCCGCGGACAGCCTGGCGGAGGCCGAGGGGGCGGCCCTCCTGGCAGGGGCGCTTTCCGTCCCCTACACCCTCCTCCCCGAGCTTCGGGAACGGGCCTGGGGAAAGTGGGAGGGGCTTTCCTTCCCTGAGGTGGAGGCCCGCTTCCCCGAGGAGGTGGCGGCCTGGGTAAGGGACGAGGCGGGCTTCGCCCCGCCCGGAGGGGAGAGCGTGCAGGAAGCCTGGACGCGGGGGAGGCGGGCGGTGAAGGGGCTCCTAAAGAAGCACCGGGGCCAGGCCATCCTCGTGGTGGGAAACTGCACCCTGAACCGGGCCGCCTTAAGCCTCGCCCTCCCCTTACCCCCCGAGGAGGGCCTGAGGCTGGAGCAGGACTACGCCAGGCTTTCCGTGGTGGACTTCTACGGGGAGGAGGGGGTGGTGAAGGCCCTGAACCTGGGAGTAGACTGGGGGCATGATCCGGCCCGTGGCCCGCAAGGACCTCCCGGGGCTCCTTAGGCTCCTCCGCTGGATGGACCAAAGCCCCGAGCGGGGCGTCCTCGCCCCGGAGGCCCGGGACCTCGAGGGCCTGGCCGAGGAGCTGGAGGACGGCCTCGTCCTCCTTAAGGAGGGGGAGGTGGCGGGGTACGTGGGCCTCTACCCCTTCTGGGACGGGGCCGCCCTGGAAGGCCCCCTGGCCTACCGGGAAGAGGACCTGCCTCCCCTCCTGGAGGCGGCGGAGGGGCGGGCCAAGGAGCTTATCGTGGAGAGGCTTTACGCCTTTCCCCGTGAGGAAAACGCCATCCTCCGGAAGGCCTTGGAAAGCGCAGGGTACGGCCTCCTCCACGTCACCTACTTCTTCGTCAAGCGCCCCGAGGGGCTGGACTACCCCCTTCCCGAGGGCGTGCGGGTGAAGGAGGGCTTCCCGGGGGCGGAGGTCTACCGGGAGCTTTACCGGGAGAGCGAGGAGAGCTGGGCCCTCCGCCTCAAGTGGACGGACGAGGAGCTCGTGGAGCACTTCCAAGACCCCGCCGTCCACCTCCTCGTGGCCTACCTGGGGGAGAGGCCCGTGGGCCTGGCCGAGGTGGAGCTGGAAGGAGGCGAGGCCAGCGTGGCCTATATCGGGGTCATCCCCGAGGCCCGGGGGAAAGGCATCGGCCGCGCCCTCCTCTCCGAGGCGGCGAGGCTTGCCCAAAGGAAGGGGGCGGACCTCCTCCGGGTCCGGGCCCACGACCACGAGAAGGGCGCTTTGGACCTCTACCGGAACCTGGGCTTTAGCCTGGAGGAAGCCGTGGCCACCTACGCCAAGGAGCTCAAGGCCAGGCGGTAGGTCGCGGTGTGGGCCTCCACAGTGAGGCGGGGGTCGCGGTTGTACCCCCCGCCCATCACCACCACGAGGGGCACCCCGAGGGCCTTCGCAAAGCGGAAGACCCTTTCGTCCCGCCGCCTCACCCCTTCCGGGCTTAAGGCGAGGCGGCCGAAGCGGTCCCCCTTTAGGACGTCCACCCCGGCGTTGTAGAAGACGAGGTCCGGACGGAAGGCCCGGGCCTTCTCCAGGGCCTCTTCCAGGGCCCAGAGGTAGGCCTCGTCTTCCGTGCCGTCGGGGAGGCCCACGTCCAGGTCGCTCCTCTCCTTCTTCAGGGGGTAGTTCCGCTCCCCGTGGAGGGAGAGGGTGAAGACGGAGGGGTCCTCCTGGAAGAAGACCGCCGTGCCGTTCCCCTGGTGGGCGTCCAGGTCCACCACCAGGACCCGGCCCGAAAACCCCTCCTTGGCCCGGAGCCAGAGGATGGCCACGGCCACGTCGTTGAAGAGGCTGTACCCCTCGGCCCGGCCGGGGAAGGCGTGGTGGGTGCCCCCGGCGAGGTTGAGGCCGAGGCCGGCCTCGAGGGCGTCCAGGGCCGCGGCCAGGGTCCCGCCGGCGGCGTGGAGGGCCCGCCGCAAGAGGGCCTGGCTGAAGGGGAGGCCAAGCCTCAAGGACTCCTCCCGGCTAAGCCCCTCCCCGAAAAGCTTCTCCAGGTAGGAGGCCTCGTGGGCCAGGAAGAGGGCCTCCCGGGGCACCTCGGGAGCGGGGAGGACGGGAAGAAGCCCCTTCAGGGCCTCGGCCACGCCCCCGTACTTGTAGAGGGGAAAGGGGTGGCCCTCGGGCAAGGGAAGGGAGAGGTGGGCCGTGGAGTACGCCCGCACGCCCTTATCCTTACGCCTTTTTGCCAGAATGAAAAGGAGCGTGCGCCTCCTTGTCCTCTCCGACCAGGTCCACCCCCACATCCACTCCCCCCGCTTCCCCGAAAACCTCCCCCCCTTTGACCTGGTCCTGGCGGCGGGGGACCTGCCCGGGGCGTACCTGGAGTACGTGGCCACCAAGGTCCGGGTGCCCGTGCTCTTCGTCCCCGGAAACCACGGGGAGGAGTGGGTTTGGGAAGGGGAGGAAAGGAAGCGGCCCGGGGGCGTGGTGAACCTCCACGGGCGGCTTTTCCACCACCGAGGGCTCCTCTTCTACGGCATCGGGGGGGTGCCCCGCTACCGGGAAGGGGAGGGCCAGCTCTCCGAAGCCGAGCTCCTCCGCCTCGCCCTAAAGCCCCTTCCCCTGGCCCTCCCCCGGAGGCTCTTCCACGGCCACGGGGTGGACGTCCTCCTGACCCACGCCCCGCCCCCGGGGCCCAGCGCCGGGGAGGACTTCGCCCACCGGGGGGCCAGGGCCTTCCTCCTCTTCCACCGCCTCTTCCGCCCCCGGCTCCACGTCCACGGCCACACCCCCCTCCTCGGGGCGAACCCCAAAAGGCGGCACCGCACCCCCTTGGGCGTGGAGGTGGTCCACGCCCAGGGCTACGCCCTCATCGCCCTCTGAGCTGGCGGTAGGCCTCGTAGGCCGCCACCCCCACGGCCACCGCCAGGTTCAAGGAGCGCACCGGCCCCGGCATGGGGATCTTTAGGGTGGGAAACCGGGCCAGGACCTCCTCGGGAAGCCCCCGGCTCTCGGGGCCGAAGAGGAGGTAGTCCCCCTCCCGGAAGCGGGCCTCGTAGAGGGAGGCCTCCCCCCGGGCGCTGAAGGCGAAGACCCGCGCCCCCGGGGGCAGGGCCTCCAGGAAGGCCGCGAAGGAGTCGTGGAGCCTGAGGTCCACGTGGGGCCAGTAGTCCAGGCCCGCCCGCTTGAGCTTGGGGCTGGAGAGGAGGAAGCCCAAGGGACGGATGAGGTGGAGGGGCCACCCCAAGGCCGCCGCGGTGCGGGCGGCGTTCCCGGCGTTTTGGGGGATCTCCGGCTGGTAGAGGACCAGGTGGAGCATCACCGCCTCCGGTAGCGGGTGGCCGCCCCTCGGCCCACCCTTTCCACCCGGCCTTCCCGGAGAAGGCGGCCGAGGAGCTTCAAGGCCGCCCCCCGGGAAAGCCCCAAGGCCTCCTCCAGCTCCCTGCGGCGCCTGGGCGCCTCCAGGAGGGCGAGGGCCCTTTCCGCCAAAAGGTCCCGCCGGGCCAGGTGGTACCGCCCTCCCTCCTTGCGCAGAAGCCCCATCCTCTCCATGCGGGAGAGGACCCGGCGCGCCGCCTCCTCGGGAAGCTGGAGCGCCCGGGCGAGCTCCTCCAAGGAGGCCTCCCCCACCCGGCGCAGGTGGGCCACGGCGATGAGGTGGTCCAGGCTGAAGGCCCCAAGCCGCTCCTGGGCCTCGGCCAGCTCCCGCACGAAGGCCTCGTCCAGCTCGGGGTTGTAGAGGACGAGGGTCAGGGCCTCGGGGAAGAGGCGGTACTCCGGGGGCTCCTTGCCGTACTTGAGGAGGAGGCGGTACATCTTGTCCACGCCGCTTCCCGCCCGCTCCACGTAACCCAGGCGGTAGAGGGCCTCGGCCAGGCGGGGGTTCCGCCTCTTGGGGGGGTGGCGGAGGACGTTCTCCGGGGTGATGCCGGGGGGGAAGCCCCCGGGGTTGGAGACCTCCAGCCGGTCCCGGTGGTGGTGCACCTGGATGGCATCCGGGCTCTGCCAGTCCCGGTGGACGAGGGCGTTGACCAGGGCCTCCCGGTAGACCTCCTGGTCAAAGTCCCAGACCTCGAGGCGGAAAAGCCCCACGGTGAGGTAGCGCACCCGGTTGCGGGCCTGGATGAGGTCCTTCAGGCGCTCCAGAAGGGCGGGGATGGGCCTGAGGAGGTCTTCCCGGAAGCTGTACCCCTCCTCGGCCTCGTGGAAGTAGTAGCTCACCTCCGCCTGGGGGAGAAGCCGCCTTAAGGCGAGGGGGGTTCCCGCCAGGAGAAGCCCCGCCACCGTGGGGCGCGCCTCCCCTTCCACCCGCTCCAAAAGCCCCAGGGCAAAGAGGAGTTCCAGGTCGGGGAGGGCGGCCAAGGCGCTTCCCCTTTCCTCCAGGATGCGCCTTAGGCGCAGGACCTCCACCGGGTCCAGGTCGGAAAGGCTCGCCGCGGGCAACACCTGGGCGGTGAAGTCGGGCTCGGGCAGGGCCTGGCCCAGCCGAAGCTCCGTGAGGCGCTTCCCGTCCCAAAAGGGCACCCGCCCCGCCCCCAGGGCGATGGCCGCCGGGCTTTGGGGCACGTGGAGGGCTAAAACCCGGCCCAAAGGCCCCTCCACCACCTCCACGTAAGGGAGGAGGAGGCCTTGGGTGAGCTCAAAGAGGGCGTGGGTGATCTGCAAGGGGTGGATCTCCGCCGCCCCCAAGACCTTCCCCTCCGGGCTCACCCCAAGAAGGAGCACCCCCCCTTTGTGATTGGCGAGGCCCGCGGCGTGACGGGCGAGCTCCTCGGGGGAAAGGTCGGGGGGCAGGAAGAGGGTGCGCTCATCCTGGCCCTGGGCCAGGCGGTCTTGAAGCTCCTCCCACGTCACGGGGCCCAGTTTACGGGGCGCACGGGGGAGGGAAAAGGAGGGCGTTTGTCCAACTGTACAGACTTACGTTGACACTTGCCCAGTTTTAGCTGAACACTTAGCGCATTTACCGCAAAATACCCAACGCAATGTTCGGATAGTTATTGCTTGTTGTCACGTATCAACTTGACATCTTTCACTCCGCATCCTATCCTGGGCCCCAAGGGGGTGGAGGATGCGGAAAGGAACCCTCAAAGGCATCGCGGCGCTGGGTTTATCGGGACTGGCCCTGGCGGAGGGGGTAAACGGGGCGGACACGGCCTGGATGCTGGTCTCCACGGCCCTGGTCCTCCTCATGACCCCGGCCTTGGCCTTTTTCTACGGGGGGCTGGTGCGGAGCAAGAACGCCTTGAACACCATGATGATGAGCTTCGCCGCCTTGGCCTTCGTGGGCGTGGGCTGGGCCCTTCTCGGGTACACCCTGGCCTTCGGGCAGGGCAGTCCTCTCCTCGGGGGCCTGGACCACCTTTTCCTCAAGGGGGTGGGCCTCGAGGCCAAGGGCACCATCCCCCACGTCCTCTTCCTGGCCTTCCAGGGCACCTTCGCCATTATCACCGCCGCCCTGGTCTCGGGCTCCGTGGTGGAGAGGATGCGCTTTCCCGCCTACCTGGCCTTCCTCACCCTCTGGGGGCTTCTCGTCTACGCCCCGGTGGCCCACTGGGTCTGGGGCGGGGGGTTCCTGGGGGCCCTAGGCGCCTTGGACTTCGCCGGGGGTACGGTGGTCCACATCAACGCCGGCGTCGCCGCCCTGGTAGGCGCCCTGGTCCTCGGCGCCCGGAAGGACTACGGGCGGCAGGCCATCCTGCCCCATAACGTCCCCTTCACCCTCCTGGGGGCGGCCCTCCTCTGGTTCGGCTGGTTCGGCTTCAACGGGGGAAGCGCCCTGGCGGCCAACGCCTCGGCCGCCTTGGCCTTCGCGAACACCATGCTGGCCCCTGCGGCCACCCTCCTGGTCTGGACCCTCCTGGACCTCCTCCGCACCGGCAAGGCCACGGCGGTGGGGGCGGCCACGGCCATCGTGGTGGGCCTGGTGGCCGTGACCCCGGCCGCAGGCTTCGTCTCCCCCCTCTCCGCCCTCCTCCTCGGGGCGCTCGCCGCCTTCCCCAGCTACTACGTCCTCCTCTGGCGGGCGAGGACCCGGCTGGACGACAGCCTGGACGTCTTCGCCGGCCACGGGGTCGGGGGCATCACCGGAGCCCTCCTCACCGGTGTCTTCGCCGAGAAGTCCTGGAACGGGGTGGCGGACGGCCTCCTCTTCGGCAACCCCGCCCAGCTCGGGATCCAGGCCGTGGCGGTGGGGGTGGCGATCCTCTATAGCGCCCTGGCCACCTTCCTCCTTCTCAAGCTGGTGGGCCTCCTCACCCCCTTGCGGGCAGGCCCCAAGGAGGAAGGGGTGGGGCTGGACGTGTCCCAGCACGGCGAGGAGGCCTACACCTCGGGCGAGGGGGCGATCCTCCTCCTCTCGGAGAAAGCCCCCGCGGTCCCGAGCCTCAGGCCCAAGGGAGGTGAGGCATGAAGCTCATCGTGGCCATCGTCCGCCCGGAGAAGCTGAACGATGTCCTGGAGGCCCTTTTCAAGGCGGAGGTCCGCGGGCTCACCTTAAGCCGGGTCCAGGGCCACGGAGGGGAAACGGAGCGGGTGGAGACCTACCGGGGCACCACGGTGAAGATGGAGCTCCACGAGAAGGTGCGCCTGGAGATCGGGGTCTCCGAGCCCTTCGTGAAGCCCACGGTGGAGGCCATCCTGAAGGCGGCCCGCACGGGGGAGGTGGGAGACGGAAAGGTGTTTGTCCTGCCGGTGGAGAAGGTCTACCGCATCCGCACCGGGGAGGAGGACGAGGCCGCAGTGACCCCGGTACAATAGGGGTGTGACGGCGAGGCAGCGGGCCATTCTCTACCTCCTGGTGGAGGAGTACATCCGAACCAAGGCTCCGGTCCCCTCGGCCCGGGTGGCCGAGGGCCTGGGGCTTTCCCCCGCCCTCTGCCGCTACGAGCTCATCGCCCTCGAGGAGATGGGCTACCTCAGCAAGCCCCACGCCTCCGCAGGGCGCGTGCCCACCCGGCAGGGCTTCCGCCAGTACAGCCTTTCCCTCCTCCCCCCCAAGCCCCTCCCCGAGGCCACCCAGGCCCGCCTGGAAAGGGCCCTGGAGGGGGCCCGGGAGCCCGAGGCCTTCCTGGTGAAGATGGCGGTGGGGCTTTCCGGCTACCCGGCCCTCCTCCGGCTAAGGCCCCGGAGGACGCCCCGGGTCCTCCAGGTTCACCTCTCCCCTCTCCCGGAGGGCACCCTGGCCGTCTTCGTCCTGGAAGGGGGGAGGGTGAAGGAGGCCAGGCTCCCCCTCTCCCTACCCCCGGAGCGGCTCAGGCAAGCGGAGGAGGCGCTCTCCGGCCCCTTCGCCACCTTGCCCCAGGCCCCCCGGGGCCTGGAGGAACTCTTCGGCCACCTCTCGCGGGCCCTCTCCGCAGGGCTTTCCCTCACGTACCGGGAGGGGCTGTCCGAGGCCTTGAAGGAGCCCGAGGCCCAGGACCCGGGCTTCCTGGAGCGCTTGGTCCGCCTCTACGAGGCGGGGAGCGAGGAGCTCCTCACCCCCCCGGGGCGGGTGGACGTGCGGGTGGGGGAGGTGGAGGGCCTGGCCCAGGTGCAGGCGGGCTTCCAGAGGGGAGAGTGGCTTGGGGAGCTCACCCTCATCGGCCCCCTGCGCATGCGCTACCCCGAGGCCCTATCCGTAGCCCTTGGCCTCACCCAGGTCTATACTGGGCAACATGCGGGTTGAGGTGAGGCTCTTCGCCCTCTACCGGGAGCAAGCCGGGAAGGACCGCCTTCCCTTGGAGCTTCCCCCCGGGGCCCGGGTTAAGGAGGCCAAGGAGGCGCTGGAAAGGCTCTTCCCCGGGCTTCGCCTCGAGGGGGGCATGGCCGCGGTGAACCAGGCCCTGGCCGGGGCGGAAACCCCCTTAAAGGAGGGGGACGAGGTGGCCTTCCTTCCCCCGGTCTCCGGCGGGCAGGACTCCTACGGCCTGACCCAGGAGCCTTTGGACCTCGAGGCCCTCGTGGCCTGGGCCACGGCCCCGGAGTACGGGGCGGTGGTGAGCTTCCTCGGCACCACCCGGAGCCCCAACCGGGGGGAGGAGGTGGCCTTTTTGGAGTACGAGGCCTACCCGGAGATGGCGGAGAAGGCGATGGCGGAGATCCTTTCCGAGATGCGCGCCCGCTGGCCCCTGGGCCGCATCGCCCTCTGGCACCGCCTGGGCCGGGTGGACCCGGGGGAGGCCTCCATCGCCATCGTCGTCTCGGCCCGGCACCGCAAGGAGGCCTTCGCCGCCTGCGAGTACGCCATAGACCGGGTGAAGCAGGTCCTCCCCGTCTGGAAGAAGGAGCACCGCAAGGACGGGAGCTTCTGGGTGGAGGGCTTCGCCCCCGAGGAAAGGCGGCTTTGACCTCCTTCGCCTTCGCCGCCGGGCTTCTCCTCCTCGTCCTCTTCGCCCTGCCCCTCCTCCTGGGGTTCCTCTCGGGGAGGGCCTACCGGGAGGGGAGGAACCGGGTGGCCCTGGGCCTCCTCCTCTTCGGGGCCTTCCTGGGCCTTCTGGCGAGGCCCAGGCCCTTGGGGCTCCTTCTCCTCCTCCTCGGGCTCCTTTTGGGCTACGGGAGGCTTCGGCTATAATGGCGGGATGACCGAGCGGGCCCTGCGCCCCCTGACGGAGGAAGAGTACCTGGCCCTGGAGAGGGAAAGCCCCCTTCGCCACGAGCTCCTCGAGGGCTTCCCCCACGCCATGGCCGGGGCCGGCCTGGACCACAACCTCATCGTCACCAACCTGGTGGCCCTCCTCAAACCCCTGGCCCGGGCCAAAGGGTGCAGGGTTTACAGCGAGACGGTGAAGCTCAAGCTCTCCGAGGACACCTTCTACTACCCCGACGTCATGGCGGTGTGCGGCCCCAAGGCCCACCCCCTGTACGAAACCTCCCCCTGTCTGGTGGCGGAGGTGCTTTCCCCGAACACGGAGGTCCAGGACCGGCGGGAGAAGCTTTCCCGCTACCTGCGCCCCCCGAGCCTTCTGGGCTACCTGCTCTTGGAAAGCGGGCGGCCGGGAGGGGTTCTTTACCGGAGGACCCCGGAGGGGTTCCGGGAAGAAGCCTTGGAGGAAACCCTGGTCCTTCCCTGCCTCGAGGGGACCCTCCCCCTCGCCGCCCTCTACGAGGGGGTAGCATGAGGGCCATCCTGGACCTCCTTCCCGAGGAGCTTCCCGGCGAGGGCTACCGCAAGGCCCAGATCGCCCACTGGCTCTACGCCAGGGGCGCTTTGGACTTCGCCGAGATGACCGACCTCCCCAAGGCCCTGCGGGAGGCCCTGGACCGCGAGTGGCGCATCTCGGAGTTCGCCCTGGTGGAGGCCTACCCGAGCCGAGACGGGAGCGTGAAGTACCTCTTCACCCTCCTGGACGGCAAGAAGACGGAGGCCGTCTACATGCCCTACGAGAACCGCAAGACCGTCTGCCTCTCCACCATGGTGGGCTGCCCGGCGGGGTGCAGCTTCTGCGCCACCGGGGCCTTGGGCTTCGGGCGCAACCTCACCGCCGCGGAGATCCTCTCCCAGATCCTCGCCATCGCCCACCACCAAGGGATCTCCCCCCGGGAGATCCGGAACGTGGTCCTGATGGGGATGGGGGAGCCCCTCCTGAACCTGCAAAACGTCCTCCGGGCGGTGCGGGTCATGCTTCACCCCAAGGGGCTCGCCTTAAGCCCGAGGCGGGTCACCCTCTCCACCGTGGGGATCCCCAAGGGGATCTACCGCCTCGCCGAGGAGGACCTGGGGGTGCGGCTTGCCCTCTCCCTCCACGCCCCGGACGACGAGACCCGCAGGAAGATCGTCCCCACCGCCCACCGCTACCCCATCGCCGAGATCCTGGAGGCCGTGCGCCACTACTACGCCAAGACCAAGCGGCGGGTCACCTTTGAGTACACCCTCCTCGAGGGGGTGAACGACCACCTCTGGCAGGCGAGGCTCCTCGCCAAGCTCCTCAAGGGCCTAAGCGCCCACGTGAACCTCATCCCCTTCAACCCCTGGGAAGGGGCCCCGGTGGAGGGGACGCCCAAGGCGGGCATCCTGGCCTTCGCCGAGGAGCTTAGGCGCCTTGGCGTCCCCACCTCCATAAGGTGGAGCCGGGGGCAGGACGTGGGGGCGGCCTGCGGCCAGCTCGCCCTGAAGGTCCCCCGGCCCCTGACCTTCAAACCGACTCTAGAAGACGCCGGGCGATGATGAGCTTCAGGATCTCGCTCGTCCCCTCGCCGATGCGGGTCAGGCGGGCGTCCCGCCAGTAGCGCTCCACAGGGTAGTCCTTGACGTAGCCGTAGCCCCCCAGGACCTGGATGGCCTCGTCGCAGGCCTTCACCGCCACCTCGCTGGCGAAGAGCTTGGCCTGGGCGGCCTCGAGGGTAAAGGGCCTCCCCGCGTCCTTGAGCTCCGCCGCCTTGAGGTAGAGAAGCCGCGCCGCCTCCAGCTCCGTGGCCGCTTCCGCCAGCTTGAAGGAGACCCCCTCGTACTCGGCGATGGGCCGGCCGAAGGCCTCCCGCCCCTTGGCGTAGCGGAGGGCGTAGTCCAGGGCGGCCCGGCCCAGGCCCACGGCCATGGCGGCGATGCCGATCCTGCCCCCGTCCAGCACCCTTAAGACGTCGTAGAAGCCCTTCCCCCGCTCGCCCAAAAGGGCCTCCTCGGGCACGAAGAGGTCCTCCAGGATTAGCTGCGCCGTGTCCGAGGCGCTTAGGCCAAGCTTCTCCTCCTTCCGGCCTACCCTTAGCCCCCGCTCGGGGCGGAAGAAGGCGAAGGCGGAGATGCCCTGGTGCTTCCGCTCGGGGCTTGGAGGGGGGTCGGTGCGGGCCATGACCACGTAGACCCCGGCCACGCTCCCCTGGGTGATGAACTGCTTGGTGCCGTTGAGCCGCCACCCCCCCTCCACCTTCTCCGCCTTGGTCTTGAGGGCGGCGGCGTCCGAGCCGGAGCCGGGCTCCGTGAGGCCCCAGGCCCCCAGGGCCTCCCCCGAGGCCAGCCTGGGAAGGAAGGCCTCCTTCTGCGCCTCGTCCCCCGCGAGGAGGATGTGCCCGGTGGCCAGGGAGTTGTGGCTCGCCACGGTGAGGGCGAGGGCGCCGTCGTGGTAGGCGATCTCCTCCACCATGCGGGCGAAAAGCCTGGTGGAAAGCCCGGCCCCCCCGTAGGCCTCGGGCACCACCGCCCCGAAGACCCCAAACCCCGCGAGCTTCCGCACCAGCTCCCAGGGGAAGGCCCCGGTGCGGTCCCGCTCCGCCGCCCCCGGGGCCACCTCCGCCTTTAGGAACTCCCGGAAAGGCCCCAGGACCTGCCGCTCCTCCCTGCTCTCCTCAAACCAAAGCTCCATGGTGGGGTTAGTATAACCCTTTCTTGCGGGCACGCAAAAATACGTCAGGCCACATCCCCCGCTTCCCCCGCAAAAGGGCCCGCCCCTGGGGCTTCGGAGAGGGTGGTAGAGTGCCTGGGGATGCTCCTCCTCATGGGCCCCACGGACGCGGGCAAAACCACCCTGGCCCAGGAGCTCTTGGCGAAGGCCAAGGAGGCCTACCTCCTGGACCTAGACCCCGGGCAGGGGGCCCTTCCCGGGACCTTCTCCCTCTTCCTCCACCGGGAGGGGCGCCTCCTCCTGGTGCGCCGGACCCTTCTGGGCACCCTCTCCCCGGCGGGGGCGGAGGCGAAGGCCCTGGTGGCGGCCCTGCGCCTAGCCCGCCTCATCCCCCAAGGAAGCCCCGCGGTGGCGGACACGGACGGGCTTTTGGACCCGGGGTACCGCCTCCTCCAGGTGGACGCCCTAAACCCCGTAGAGGTGGCGGTCCTGGGGGCGGAGGAGCTCTACAGGGCCCTCGCCTGGCGGAAGGACCTCCGGGTGCGCCTCCTCCCCCCCTTTCCCGGGGTCCGCAGAAAGACCCCGGCGGAGAGGCGAAGAAACCGCCTAGAGAGGCTCCTCGCCCACTTCCGGGAGGCGGGGCCGAGGCTTGCCCCCCTCGAGGGCCCTCCCCTTCCGGAAAGGCTCTACGGCCTCCTGGACCCCGAGGGCTTCTTCCTGGGCTACGGGAGGCTCCTCGCCTCTTGGGGCGGGGAGGGGCTCTTCCTCACCCCGGCCAAGGGGGAGGTGGCCAAGGCCCTCCCCACCCGCCTCGGCCTCCCTAGCCCCGCACTACCAGGTTGAGGATCTTCCCGGGCACGTAGATCTCCTTCACCACCTCCTTGCCCTCGAGGTGGGCCTGGACGTTTCGCACCTTAAGGGCCTCGGCCCGGGCCACCTCCAGAGGGGCGTCCTTGGGGATTCGGATCGTCCCCCGCACCCGCCCGTTCACCTGGACGGCCACCTCCACCACGTCCTTCTCCAGGGCCTTCTCGTCCAGCTCGGGCCAGCCCGCCTGGAAGAGGCTATCGGGCCAGAACCAGTGCCAAAGCTCCTCGGCGAGGTGGGGGGCGAAGGGGAAGAGCATCTGCAGGTAGTAGCGGACGGCGGTGCGGTAGACCGGGGTGACGGGGCGGTCCTTGCGGTACTCGTAGAGGGCGTTCAGGAACTCCATGAGGGCGGCGATGGCGGTGTTGAAGCGGAGGGCCTCGAGGTCCTCCGTGACCTTCTTCAGGGTCTCGTGGAGCTTCCCGTAAAGCTCCCGGTCCTTCCCCTCCAACGCCTCGGCCTGGAAGACCCCGCTCGTCCCCAAAAGGGCCTCCCGGTCCTCGGCCACCCTTCTGTAGACGCGGTTCAGGAAGCGCCAGGCCCCCTGGACCCCCTCCTCGGTCCAGACCATCTCGTTCTCCGGGGGCGCGGCGAAGAGGATGGTGATGCGGGCGATGTCCGCCCCCTGCTCCTTCACGAAGGGCCCCACCATGACCCCGTTGCCCTTGGACTTGCTCATCACGGCGGGCTTCCAGAGGTGGAGGGTGCCGTCAGGGTGGGGCCTGAGCTCGGCCCCCATCTTCCGCACGTCCTCCAGGGAAAGGGCGCTTTCCGGGATCTCCAGCCGGATGCGGGTGGGCTCGGGGAGGCGCACCACCTCGCCTTCCACCTCCACGGGGCCAAAGTCCGTCCAGGCGAGGACCATGCCCTGGGTGAAGAGGCCCTGGAAGGGCTCCTCCACCTTCACCATCCCCAGGTCGTGGAGGAACTTGGTGAAGAAGCGGCTGTAGAGGAGGTGAAGCACCGCGTGCTCTACCCCGCCGATGTACTGGTCCACGGGCATCCAGAAGTTCGCCTTCTCGGGGGCGAAGGGGAGGCGGTCGTTGTGGGGGTCGGCGTAGCGGAGGTAGTACCAGCTGGAGTCAAAGAAGGTGTCCATGGTGTCCGTGTCCCGCTTGGCGGAGCCGCCGCACCTGGGGCAGGTGGTCTCGTAGAACTCGGGGTGGGCCTCCAGGGGGCTCTTCCCCTTGGGGCGGATGTCCTCCACGTCCTTGAGGTCGGGAAGGAGCACGGGAAGCTCCTCCTCGGGGACGGGGACCACCCCGCAGGCCTCGCAGTGGACCATGGGGATGGGGGTCCCCCAGTAGCGCTGGCGGCTGATGAGCCAGTCCCGGAGGCGGTAGGTGACCCGGCCCTTACCCAGGCCCTTCTCCTCCAGCCAGGCGATGACCCTCTTCTTCCCCTCCTCGCTTGGCGTGCCGTCAAAGGGCCCGGAGTTCACCATGACCCCGGGCTCCTCGTAGGCCCTTTCCAGGGGCTCGGGGAGGGGGTCTTCAGGCCGCTCAATCACCTTCTTGATGGGAAGGCCGAACTTCCTGGCGAACTCGTAGTCCCTCTGGTCGTGAGCGGGCACGGCCATGATGGCCCCGGTGCCGTAGCCATAGAGCACGTAGTCCGCGGTCCAGATGGGGACCCTCTCCCCCGTGGCGGGGTTCAGGGCGTAGGCCCCGAGGAAGACCCCGGTCTTCTCCCTGCCTTCCGCCTGGCGCTCAATCTCCGTCTTGCGCTTGGCGGCCTCCACGTAGGCCAAGACCTCCTCCCGCCTCTCGGGGGCGGCGAGCTCCAGGGTGAGGGGGTGCTCCGGGGCGAGCACGAGGAAGGTGGCCCCGAAGAGGGTGTCGGGCCGGGTGGTGAAGACGGGGATCCTCACCTCCTTCCCCTCCACGGGGAAGAGGACCTCCGCCCCCTCGGAGCGGCCGATCCAGGCCCTTTGCATGGCCTTGACCTTCTCGGGCCAGTCCAGGCCCTCGAGGTCCTGAAGGAGCCTCTCGGCGTAGGCGGTGATGCGCAGGTACCACTGCTCCAGCTCCCGCTTCTCCACGGGGGTGTCCTCGTGCCGCCAGCACCGCCCCTCCACCACCTGCTCGTTGGCGAGCACCGTCTGGCACTTGGGGCACCAGTTGACGAGGCCCTTCGCCCGGTAGGCCAGGCCCTTTTCCCACATCTTCAGGAAGATCCACTGGTTCCAGCGGTAGTACTCGGGCTCGCAGGTGGTGACCTCCCGGTCCCAGTCGTAGAGGATGCCCATGAGCTCGAGGCTCTCCTTGGCCTGGCGGATGTTGGCGTAGGTCCAGTCCTTGGGGTGGACGCCGAACTTCAGGGCGGCGTTCTCCGCGGGGAGGCCAAAAGCGTCCCAGCCCATGGGGTGGAGGACCTCGTAGCCTTGCACCTTGCGGAAGCGGGCGAGCACGTCCCCCATGGTGTAGTTCTTCAGGTGGCCCATGTGCAGGTCCCCCGAGGGGTAGGGGAACATGACGAGGACGTACTGCTTCCCCTTGGGCCCGGGGACCTCCTTGGCCTTCATGAAGCCCTTCTCCTTCCAGAAGCGCTGCCACTTGGGCTCTATGGCGTGGGGGTTGTACTTCTCCATGCTTCCTCCCTCAAAAAAGCCCCTTCCCCCGGGGGGAAAGGGCGGCCAGGCCCC
Organism: Thermus arciformis; assembly: GCF_900102145.1. Classification (GTDB taxonomy): domain Bacteria; phylum Deinococcota; class Deinococci; order Deinococcales; family Thermaceae; genus Thermus; species Thermus arciformis. Next base: position 19,259 of record NZ_FNBC01000028.1, read on the forward strand.
TTCCCACCCTAGGGGGTTAGCCTGGCCCGGCTCATGGGACCATCATACCCTTCCCCCCGGCACCCTTGGTCCCGTTCGGCCCGGCGCCCCCACCGGGCCCCCTCGCCGGGGTGGCCTCAGGCCTCCTCCACGGCCCGGGCCAGGAGGGCCCCCAAGAGGAAGGCCCAGAGGAGGAGGTAAAGCCCGAGGAGGACGAGGACGAACCCCGCCAGGGGACCATAGAGGAGCTCGTACTGGGAGCGGGGCAAAAGCCGGGGCAGGCCGAGGCGCACGGCCTCAAAGAGCAAGGTGGCCGCCCCCGCCCCCGCGCTCAAAGGGAGGAGGTCCCTCAGGCTTCCCACCCCCCGGAAAAAGGCGTAGGTGAAGAGGAAGAGGAGAAAGGCCGCCAGGAGGGGAAGAAGGCCCTCCACCGGCCCCCAAAGCCCCCGCCACCCCGAAGGCAGAAAGCGGAGGAGAAAGCCCAAGAAGAGGCCCACCAGGGAGAGGAGGATGAGCCCAAGGCCCAAAAGAAAGGGCATGAGGAGGCCCAAAACCCGGTGGCGAAGCCCGGGGGGCCTGCCGAAGATGAGGCCCAGGGCGTAGCTCAGGGCGGCGAAGAAGTTGCTCCCCGACCAAAGGAGGAGGAGGCCGCTTCCCAGGGTGAGGGGAAAGGCGCCTTGGGTGAGGGAGTCCAGGAGGCTTTGGGCCATCTCCGGGCGGGCGGGGAAGAGGGCCAGGGTGAACTCCGTGAGGGCCTGGAAGACCTGGGCCCTCAAAAGGGGGTTTCCCGAGAGGAGGAGGCCGAAGAGGCCCACCAGGAGGAAGAGGAGGGGCATGAGGGAAAAAAGGGCGTAGTAGGCGAGGGCCGCGGCGAAGAAGGGGACGTGGGCCTCCTGGTAGAGGCGGTAGAAGCGCCTAAGCAAGGTCTTCCACCTCTTCCGCGCCCTTTCGGTCCCCCGCCTCCAGGAAGAGGCGAATGGCCGCCTCCTTGTGCCGCCGGGCTTCCTCGGGGAGGCCGAAGCGGAGGTGCCATTCCAAAAGCCCCCGGTGGGCACAGGCTTGGGCCATTGGGTCAGAGGAAGCCTCCGCCTCGGCTAGACTTGCCTGAAGGAAGGACAGGCTCGCCTCCTTTTCCCCAAGGAGGAGCCAGGTGTAGCCCCGCTCGTAGAGGTGGGTGGCGCGGGCCAGGGGATCAGGGGGAAGGAGGCGGGCCTCCTCTTCAAAGATGGCTAGGGCCTCCTTTAGCCTACCCGCCATGCGGAGGACCATCCCCACCTGGTGGAGGGCCCGGTGGCTTCCCGTCGCCTCGTAGAGCTCCCGGTAGAGGGCCAGGGCCTCCGCGTGCCTCCCCTGGAAGGCGAGGGCATACCCCAGGGCGAAGCGGGCCTCGGGCGAAGGTTCCCCCTGGAGGAGGGCTTCCGCCTCCTGGAAGCGACCTTCCTCCATGAGGGCCCAGGCCCGGGCCAGGGGGTCTTCCGGCCTCACGTGCGCTCCTGCCCCTCCCCTAGGGCCACCCACTTGAGGGTGGTGAGCTCCATGGGCCCCATGGGGCCGTAGGCGTGGAGCTTGGAGGTGCTGATGCCGATCTCCGCCCCAAGCCCCAGCTCAAAGCCGTCGTTAAAGCGGGTGGAGGCGTTCCAGAGGACCAGGCTCGCGTCCACCTCCTCCAGGAAGCGCCAGGCCGCCTTGGGGTCCTCGGTGCAGATGGCCTCGGTGTGCCGGGAGCCGTAGCGGGCGATGTGGGCGAAGGCCTCCTCCAGCCCCGAGACCACCTTGACCCTTAGGATGAGGTCCAAATACTCCCGGTCCCACTCGTCCCCTCCCGCGGGCACCGCCTCCTTGAGGAGGGAAAGGGCCCTTGGACAGGCCCTGAGCTCCACGCCCTTTTCCCGCATGGCCTCCTCCAGCCTGGGGAGGAAGGCCTCCGCCACCTTCTCGTGGACTAAGACGGCCTCGAGGGCGTTGCACACCGCGGGGCGCTGGGTCTTGCCGTTTAGGGCGAGGCGGAGGGCCATGGCGAGGTCCGCCTTCTCGTCCACGTAGAGGTGGTTCACCCCCTTGGCGTGGGCGAGGACGGGGACCCGGGCTTCCTTCTGCACGAGCCTTATAAGCTCCTCTCCCCCCCTCGGGATGAGGAGGTCCAAAAGCTCCAGGCGGCACATCTCCAGGATGGCCTCCCGGTCGGTGGTGGGGACGAGGGTCACCGCCTCCTCGGGAAGGCCCGCCTCTCCCAGGGCCTCGTGCCAGAGGGCCACCAGGGCCCGGTTGGACCGGAAGGCCTCCTTGCCCCCCCTGAGGAGCATGGCGTTCCCCGCCTTCAGGGCCACGGAGACCGCCTCCACCGTGGCCCCGGGCCGCGCCTCGTAGATGAAGCCGATGAGGCCCAAGGGGACCCGCATCCTGCCCACCCGTAGGCCGTTTGGCCTCTTGGCCAGGCCCTCTATCCGCCCCAGGGGGTCGGGGAGGCGGGCGATCTGGCGGAGGCCCTCCGTGAGGGTCTTGAGGTCCTTCTCCTTGAGGGCCAGGCGGTCCAGCTTGGCCCTGGAAAGGCCCGCCCTTTCCGCCTCCTCCAGATCCTCCCGGTTGGCCCTTAGGACCTCTTCCCAGCGGGCCTCGAGGAGGTCGGCCATGGCGAGGAGGGCCCGGTCCCGGTTCCCCTTGGCGATCTCGGAAAGCCTCTTCCGCGCGCGCTCCGCGAGTTCCCGAATGGCCGCCGTCATGCCTCCTCCTTCAGGGCGAGGTGGTCCCGGTGGACCACCTCCTCGGTGTAGCGGTAGCCCAGGAGGGCCTCAATCTCCGCGCTCCTCCTGCCCTTGATGCGGGCGATCTCCTCCGAGGCGTAGTTGGCGAGGCCCACCCCCACCTCCTCCCCCGCCTCGGAGAGGAGGCGGACCGCCTCCCCCCGGGAAAACCTCCCCCGCACCTCCCGGATGCCGGCGGGAAGGAGGCTTGCCCCCCGCTCCTTAAGGGCACGCACCGCCCCCTGGTCCAAGACGAGCTCCCCCTTGGGGCGGAGGAGGCCAAAAAGCCAGGCCTTCTCCCCCCGGTAGCGCCTTTTGGCGTGGAAGTAGGTGCCCAAGGAGGCCCCGGAAAGGGCCTGGAGGAGGGCGCCGGGCCGCTTCCCGGGGAGGAGGAGCGTGGGGATCCCCACCCTCCCGGCGATGCGGGCGGCGAGGAGCTTACTCCTCATCCCCCCGCTTCCCAAGGGGTTTCCCTCCCCGGCGTGGGCCAACACCGCCTCCACGGACTCCACCTCGAGGATGGCCCGGGCCTGGGGGTTCTTCTTGGGGTCTTCCTCGTAAAGGGCCTCCACGTCGGAGAGGAGCACGAGAAGCCCCGCCTCCACCAACGCCGCCACCCGGGCGGAGAGCTGGTCGTTGTCCCCGAAGCGGATCTCCTCAAAGGCCACGGTGTCGTTCTCGTTGATCACGGGCAGGGCCCCGAGGTCCAGGAGGGCCCGCAGGGTGGCCTTGGCGTTCAGGTAGCGCCCCCTGGAGGAGAGGTCCTCGGCGGTGAGGAGGACCTGGGCCACGGGGAGGCCGAAGGGGGCGAAGGCCTCTTGCCACCGGGCCATGAGGAGGGGCTGGCCGAGGGCGGCGAGGGCCTGCTTCAGGGGCATGTCCTTGGGGCGCTCCTCAAGCCCAAGCCGCCGCATCCCTGCCGCCACCGCCCCCGAGGAGACCAAGACCACCTCCCGGCCCTCCTCCTTTAGGGCGGCCACTTGGCGGGCGATCTCGGCCATGGCCTCGAGGTCCAAGCCCCCCTCCCCCGCGAGGACGGCGCTCCCCACCTTCACCACCAGCCGCTTGGCCGCAAGCCCGGGCCGCATTAAGGCCCAGGATAGCACCTCTCATCCCTAGGCCCGAAGGCCCTGCTAGGGTGGTGGGGATGAACCTCCGGTCCTTGCGCCTTTGGGCCTTCGTGGCCTTGCTCGCCGCCTGTTCGGGGCCCCCGGAAAACCAACCCCCCACCCTCACCGCCTTCCAGGCCAGCCCCTCCGAGGGGGAGGCCCCCCTTGCGGTGCGCTTCGCCTGGAGCGCCTCTGACCCGGACGGGGAGGCTCTGGAGTGCGTCCTCGAGCCCGGGGACGGGGCCAAGCTAAGCCTAAGCCCCTGCGGTACGGGCTACACCTACACTTACACTTCCCCGGGGGACTACCAAACTCGCTTGGAGGTCAAGGACGGCAAAGGGGCGAGCGCCCGCAGGGAGACCCTGGTGCGGGTGCGCCCTAGGAAGGGCTTCGCCCTCGCCCTCTCCCCCACCAGCCTCTCCGTCCAGCAGGGAGGGCAGGGCCAGGTCACCCTGACGGTCACCCCCCAGAACGGCTTCACCGGCACGGTCAACCTCTCCCTGGTGGACGGCGGGGGCAACCCGGTGGCCGGAGTCGGCCTCTCCCCCACCAGCGTCAGCGTCAGCGGCGCTAGCCCCGTGAACCAGGCCCTCACCCTCGCGGTGGCCTCCTCCGTCAACCCCGGAACCTACGCCCTCAAGGTGCGGGGCACCTCGGGAAGCCTCACCCAGGAGGTGAACCTCACCCTCACCGTGACCGCCCCCTCGGGCGGCGGGGACTTTTCCCTGGTCTTGGAAAGCTCCTCTCTCTCCATTTCCCCAGGGGGCACATCCTACGTGCGCCTCTCGGTTACGGGCACCTACACCGGGCAAATAAGCCTCTCCCTGGTGGACGAAAACGGCAGCCCCTTCACCAGCGTGCAGCTTTCCCCCACCCAAATCCCTGTGCCCTCAGCGCCCATGCTGGAACTGCGGGCCGTTTCGGACCTTTCTCCCGGCACTTACGCCCTACGGTTGCGGGGAACGGGCGGAGGCCTTACAAAAGAAGCGAACTTGACCCTAAGGGTAACTTCCACCCAAAACCTGGCCATCGCCAAGGTGGAGTGGGGCCAGACCGTCCTCGAGGAAGACCTGCGCCTGGTGGCGGGCAAGCCCGCTCTCCTCAGGGTCCACCTGGTGGCGAGCCCAGACCCCATGGCCTTGGCCCAGCCCCTCTCCGGGGCGGTCTACACCAACACCGCCTTCCTCGGAAACCTCTCCTTCACCTGCCCTAGCCCCATCCCCACGGACACCGTCCAAGGGAACCTCCGCACCACCTGCAACGCCACCTTGCCCGCGGAGTGGATGGCTCCCGGCCTCCGGGTGGAGCTCCGGGCGGACCCGGGCGACCAGGTGGCGGAAAGCGATGAAGGGGACAACGCCCGCACCCTCAGCCCCCAGGTGGGGGCGGGGACCGTCCTTCACTTGACGGCGGTCCCCGTGGTGCACCAGGGGGTCACCGCCTCCGTGCCCGACTTCAGGGCAACCCTTTGGCGCGTATGGCCCCTTAAGGACATCGCTCCCGCCACCCGGGCCCCTTACACCTTCGCGGGCACCCTCAGCCCCAACGACGCCATGGCTTGGAGCCAGCTCCTGGATGAGCTTCGCCTCCTCAGGCAGGCGGACGGGAGCAGGCGGTACTACTACGGCTTCGTGCGGGTGGGCTACACCTCGGGCATCGCCGGGATCGGCTACATCGGCTACCCGGTGGCCGTGGGCTGGGACTACCCGCAAAGCGCCCCGGCGGTCATGGCCCACGAGCTCGGCCACAACTTCGGCCGAGAGCACGCCCCTTGCGGCACCAGCGGGGACCCTTCCTACCCCTACGCGAATGGGCAAATCGGCACCTGGGGGTACGACCTGGCGAGCGGCGCCCTCAAAGACCCGGCCCAGCACTACGACCTCATGAGCTACTGTGGGCCAAAGTGGGTATCCGACTACACCTACCAGGGGGCCCAGGCCTTCCTGGAAAACCGCCCCCCCTCCCCGCAAGGCCTCCCGGGGGAGGGCCTCCTCTTCTCGGGGCGGATCCTGGGGGACCAGGTGGTCTTCAACCCGCCCGTCCGCCTCGCCGCCCATCCCGAGGGCGAGCCTTCCTCCTACACCCTGCGGGTGGACGGGCGGGAGTACCCCGTGTACGTCCTGAGGGACTCCGAGGGGGGCCTCCACTTCCAGGCCAAGGTGCCCGTGGGGCCCTGGAACCGGGTGGGCCTCTACCGGGAAGGAGCGCTCCTCGCCGAGGCGCAAGGGGGCGTGAGGCCCCAGGCGGAGCCCCGGGTGGAGCTTAAGGAGGAAGGGGGCTTCCTGGTGGCCCGCTGGACGGGCTACCCCTTCCTCTCCCTCTTCCACGTGGCGGAGGACGGCGCCCGCACGGCCCTCGGCCTCTGGCACCGGGGCGGGGAAAGCCGCTTCGCCCTCGAGGGCCTGCCCCCCGGAGGGGCCTTTGAGGCCCAGCTTTCCGATGGCCTAGGGGTCATGACCCTCTTCTTCCCCCGCTAGGAAAAAGCGCCCCTCGCGAAAGACCACCCTCCCCTCCCGCCGAAGCCGCGCGAGGAGGGCGAAGAGGGTCCCCCGGGAAAGGCCGGGGAAAAGGGGCTTGAGGAAGGAGTGGATTTCTTCCAAAGTGGCCCCGCCCCGCAAAAGCCCGAGGAGATGGCTTCGTAGCCGCTCTTCCCGCACAAGACCCATATTGACAAAGGAAAGCTTCCCGTGCTACCTTAAGGGTCGGCTTGGGCCCGTAGCTCAGTTGGATAGAGCGGCTGACTACGGATCAGCAGGTCAGGGGTTCGAATCCTCTCGGGCCCGCCACAGCCAGAAGGCCCCCAAGGGTTTCCCTTGGGGGCTTTTCCTCGTCTTACAATGGGCCCATGAAGATCTACACCAAGACGGGGGACGCCGGGGAGACCGGGCTTTACGGGTCCGAGCGGGTGGTGAAGGCCCACCCCCGGGTGGAGGCCTACGGCACCGTGGACGAGGCCAACAGCGCCATCGGCCTCGCCCGAAGCCTCCTCCCCAAGGAGCACCTGGACCTCCACGACCTCCTGGAGCGGGTCCAAAACGCCCTCTTTGACCTGGGGGCGGACCTGGCGACCCGCATGGGAAGCCCCTACGAGAAGAACATCGCCCGCATGGACGCCGAGGACGTGGAGGCCCTGGAAAGGGCCATTGACCGCTACCAGGAGGAAAGCCCCCCTTTTCGGGGCTTCATCCTCCCCGGGGGGCACCCGGCGGCGGCCGCGCTCCACCTGGCCCGCACCGTGGTGCGCCGGGCCGAGCGCAAGGTGGTGGCCCTAAGCCGGGAAGAACCCGTGAACCCCGAGGCCATCCGCTACCTGAACCGGCTTTCCGACCTCCTCTTCGTCCTGGCCCGGGTGGTGAACGCCCGGCTAGGGGTCAGGGAGGAAGGGTGGCTGGTGAAGAAGCGCCGCTAAGGCCAGGGCTTGCCGTAGACCCGAACCTCCGCGTGAGGAAAGGCGGTTTCTAAAAGATCTTTCAAAAACTGGGTGGCGCCGGGCAAAAGCCCCCCGCAGGGCCCCTCCATGTAGAGGAAGAGGTAGCGGGGCCTACGGGGGGACTGGGAAAACCCTAGACACCCCTCGTATTCGGGGAAGTACTCGTAGAAAAGCTCCAGGAGGTCCTGCACCAGGTCCTTGGCCTCGGGCAGGGCCTCTATGGAGCTTTGAGGCTTGACCCAGAAGGTCATGGCCTTCACGCTCCCATTATGGCCCTCTAGGGAAAGGCGGAGAGGCCACTTGCAAAGTGATATCACCATGATACAATATCCCCGTGATCCGAGCGGAAGGGCTTTCTAAGCGCTACCGCCACGGCTGGGCCGTGGAGGGGCTCTCCTTCCGGGTGGAGCCAGGTGAGGTCTACGCCCTTCTGGGCCCCAACGGGGCCGGCAAGACCACCACCTTGCGCATGCTCTCCACCCTGGTGCGCCCAAGTGGGGGGGAGGCCTGGGTGGCGGGGTTCCACGTGCGGAAGGAGCCCTTGCAGGTCCGCCGCCACCTGGGCCTGGTGAACGGGGGGATGCGGGTCTACGAGAGGCTTACGGGGCGGGAGGCGCTGGAGTTTTTCGCCGGCTTCTACGGGCTTAAGGGCCGGGCCTTCCGGGAGGCCCTGGACTGGGTGGCGGCCCTTTTGGAGATGGAGGAGACCCTGGACAAGAGGGTGGGGGAGATGTCCACGGGCATGCGGCAGAAGGTGGTCCTGGCCCGGGCCATCCTCCACCGGCCCAAGGTCCTCCTCCTGGACGAGGCCACGGCGGGCCTGGACGTCTTCGCCCGCAGGGCCCTCCTGGAGTTCGTGAAGGCCTACCGGGGCCTGGGGCACGCCGTGGTCTACTCCACCCACGTGATGGCCGAGGCCGAGGAGGTGGCGGACCGGGTGGGCTTCCTCCACCGGGGGCGGCTGGTCTACGAGGGAAGCCTGGGCGAGGCCCTGGCCCTGGGGGAAGGGAGCCTGGAGCGGGCCTTCGTCCGAAAGGTGCGGGGGGCGTGATGGAAGCCGTCCTTAGGATTTTCCGAAAGGAGCTCGTCCAGGTCTTTCGCGACCGGAAGCTGGTCTTCTCCACCCTGGTCCTTCCCGTGCTGCTGATGCCGGTCTTCATGTTCGGCCCAAGCCTCTTCCTGAGCCGGCTCATGCAGGGCGCGGCGGAAAAGGTGCAGGAGGTGGCCGTGGCGGGGCTTCCCCAAGAGGCCCTAAAGGCCCTGGAGGAAGCGCGGCTTGAGCCCGTGCCCCACCCGGACCCCGAAAAAGCGGTGCGGGAAGGCCGCTACCCTGCGGGGGTGGCCTTCCGGGAAGGGGTGTACCGGGTCTACGGCCGCCTGGCCTCCGGCCTCACGGAAAGCCAGGTGGTCGTGGAGAAGGTCAAGGGGGCCCTGCAGGCCCTCAAGGAGGCCAAGGTGGCGGAGGCCCTTCGGCGGGCGGGGCTTCCCCAGGAGGTCCTTTCCCCTTTCGGGGTGGAAGTGGTGGACGCCTCCCCGCCTAGGGAAAGGGCCGGGGGGCTTTTGGGGTTCCTCCTCCCCTTCTTTCTGGTGGTCTTCGTCCTCTCCGGAGGCCAGGTGGTGGCGGTGGACGCCACGGCGGGGGAGAAGGAGAAGGGGACCCTCGAGGCCCTTTTGGCCGCCCCCATCCCCCTGGTCCAGGTGGCCCTGGGCAAGGCCTTGGCCACGGTGGCCATGGGCCTGCTCTCGGGGGTGGCGGGGCTTTTGGGGCTGGCCCTGGGCGGGGCCTGGAGCGCCCGCCTCGGCGGGGGCATCCTCACGGAGAGGGGCGAGGCCCTGGCCTTGGGCGGACAGGTGAGCCTGGACGGAGGGAGCTTCCTTGCCCTCTTCCTCACCGCCTTCCTCCTCGCCCTCTTCATGGGGGCGGTGATGGTGGCCCTGGGGCTTTACGCCCGGAGCTTCAAGGAGGCGCAAAGCTACATGGCCCCCCTGCAGCTTTTGGCCCTTCTTCCCCTCCTCTTCCTACAGTTTCGGGGCTTCCTGCAGCTCGAGGCCTGGCACCACCTCCTTCCCCTCTTCAACGTGGCCCTGCTGATGGACGCCCTCCTCAAGGGCAGCGCCACCCCTTTACAAGCGGGGCTCACTTGGCTTTCCACCCTGGTCTACGCCGGGGCCGCCCTGGGCCTGGCGGTGTGGGCCTTCGGGCGGGAGGACGTGGTGTTCCGGAACTAGGAAAGGAGTGGGTATGCGCGAGGTGAAGGAGTTTCCGGCGTGGCGGGCAAGCGGGTTTTTGGCCCTTTTCCTCCTCCTCGTAGCCCTTTTCTGGCTCGGGTGGGCGGGGTATGGCCTCCTTAGGGAGAAGGACCTCTTCTACCTCTGGCACCTCCTTCCAAGCCTCCTCGCCTCCCTTCTCCTGGCCCTGGGCCTCTTCACCGTCCAGCCCAACGAGGCCGTGGCCCTGGTCTTCCTGGGGCGGTACGTGGGGAGCGTCCGGGAGGAGGGCTTCCACTTCGCCAACCCCTTGGCCCAGCGAAAAAAAGTGTCCTTGCGGGTCCACAACTTCACCTCGGACAAGCTCAAGGTGAACGACGCCCACGGCAACCCCATTGAGATCGCCGGTCGTGTCAAGAGTTATGTGTAAGAGTCTGTGTACGGGGGGCATACCGCTCCTGAAGCATCTTCTCCAGC
>NZ_FNBC01000072.1 GCF_900102145.1 Thermus arciformis
GTTCGCGGTACCCGGGGGTGGTGGGGCTTTGGGTACAGGATTCGGGGGCCTTCCTGCGGTTCTACGGGTACCCCAAGGTGCTTTGGCCGTACTTGCGGAGCACCAACCTGATGGAGCGGTTTATCCGGGAAGTGCGGCGTGGGACGAAGGTGCGGGACCACAAGTTTCCCAAGGCGGAGGCGGTATACAAGCTCCTTTACCTGGAGTCAGAGAGGCAAGAGGGGAGGTGGGCAGAACGGAAACTAAAGGGGTTCTCGGAGGTGAAGGAGGTGCTGGAGAAGATGCTTCAGGAGCGGTATGCCCCCCGTACACAGACTCTTACACATAACTCTTGACACGACCGTTTCCTGTGTCAGGATTTCGCAAAATGGCGAAAAAATGTTCGCTTGTTCTATCTCTGGCGGGGTGGTCTGGGTAATAGAGGGGTTTTCTCCACTTGAGGCATAAAGAGTCTGTTTTGGCTGAGGCCCTGAGCGACCTCGGGGCCTCCCTGGGCTTTAGCGCCCTCGCCCTGGAAGTGGCCCGCACGGGGGAAGCCTTATGGGTGGGCTTCTTCGCCGCCCTGGGCTACCTTACCCTAGGGCCTCTTCTCCTCCTCAGCCCCTGGGTGGAGCGGCGGGGCCTGGCCCGGGCTCTCCTGGAGTTGCGCCTGGCCCGGGGCCTCCTGTTCCTCCCCCTTCCCTTCCTGCCGCGGGAAGCCGCCCTCCTGGTCTTCTACGCTTACCCCCTTATGGTCCTCACCGACCTGGCCATCGTGGCCTGGGAAGGCCTCCTGGTGCGGAGAGGCCGGGACAGGCTGGCGGAAAGGAGCGGCAAGCTCTACGCTGCCTGGGAGGTGGGAGGGCTGGTGGGAGTCGGCCTCGGCCCCGCCCTCTTCGCCCTCCATCCCGCCCTCCCTTACCTCCTTGCCGCCGGGATCCTCCTCCTGGCCTGGGCCCTCCTCCGCCCCGCCCTCACGGGGGAGAAGGGGGAGAGGGAGGAGGCGACGAGGCCCGAGGCCTTGGTGCAGTCCCTCCGTCGCCTCCTGGCCTACGCCCCCCTCAGGCCCTATCTCCTCCTTTCCCTCCTCTTTACCCTGGCCCACGCCCTCACCACCGCCCTTCTGGGCCTTCTGGCCCTCCGGGCGGGCACCCCGGAAGCCCTCTTCGGCCTGGTCTTCGTGCTGCAAAGCCTGGGGTACACCCTGGGAAGCTACTTTGCCGGGCGGGTCCCACCGGCCCTGGCCTTTAGGCTGGGCCCATTAGGGGCAGCCCTCGGGGGGATGGGCTTTCTCCTGCCCTTTCCCCTCCTCCTCGCCGCCCCACCCCTCTTAGGCCTGGGGGTGGCCCTCCTCAGCACCCACCTGCGGGCGGTGCGGGGCTGGCTCCTGCCCAAGGAGGGCCTGGCCCCAAGCCTTGCCGCCATCCGGGCCCTCCTCTACGGGGCCGGGGCCCTGGGGGGCCTGGGGGCGGGGGTCCTGGGCAAGGGGAATCCAGCCCTGCCCCTCCTCCTAGGAGCCTTGGGATTCCTGGTCCTTCTTCCCTTCGCTTTAGGACCCCTCCACCCTAGGCGACTGGAGGCCTTAAGGCAAGAAGAAGCAGAGTAGGAATCTTGGACAAGGAGAATCTACCCCTTCTCGTTTTGGGCCCGTTTCCGGCCAGCCTGTAGGCGTATGACAATAGCCCTCCTCCTCTGGCTGGAGGCCTTCCGCCTCTTCGGGGCGGGGTTCTTCTACTTCGCCCACGCCGCCCTCACCGCTCTTGGGGCCTTGAGCCCCCTAGAGGCCAGCTTAGCCCTGGCCTTCCGTCTCCTGGCCGAGCCCCTCTTCGCCCTCTATGGGGGGCATCTGGCCGACCGGTGGCCCAGGGGAAGGCTCCTCCTCCTCCTGGCCGGGGGGCTCCTCCTCGGCTTCGCCTCCTGGGCGGGAAGGGGGTGGCGGTGAAGGCAGGCTAGTACGGACACTTAAAGCCCCGGCCCCGGGGGCGGGCAGTGGGGGGCGAGGCATTGGGGAAGGACCCCAGAGCCCCCGAGTAGGGCGAGGAGAAGCCACAGGAGCCGCACACCTGAAGGCTACCCCGGCCCATGTAACCTCCGCGTAACGCCCTAGAGTCTTTATGAGAGCTTCCTGAGTTACGCGGGCGTTACCTTCCTCTTGCTACCCTGAGGCTAACCCGGAAGGGGGTGGAGGCGATGCTCAAGGACGTGCAGGAGGTCAAAGCCGTCGGCCGGACGCGGCGGGTCCACGTGAGGCCCTTCGCCTGGAATTCAAGAGTGCCCTTGGCGCTCCTGGTCGTTCTCTCTGGTCTTTTTGCGGGCTGCGGGCGGGGAGCGGCAACCGCAACGCCTTCCCAATCCCCCGATCAATCCGCTGCCTGGATGGAACTTGCCCCCGGAATCCGGTACCGGGAGGGGGAGGGGAGGGTTTCCCTGGATATAGCACCACCCCTCTTGAGCGAGGAAAGCGTGCGGAAGTTCGCCGAATACGCCCAGGGAAGGATGGCCCAAGCCACCCCCGAGGAAAAGGCATTCTGGGAGGAACAGCTGCGCTTTGTGAAGGAGCAGCAGGCTCTTTGGTCCGACGAGGAGCTTGTGGTAAGCGTCCTGGAAAGGGCCTTCTTGGAGAGGATCCCTCTCCCCCTGAAGGAACCGCAACGCCAGGAACTTAGGGCGAAGCTGGGGGAAATTGTGGGACAGATGAAACGGTACGGTCCGGAGAACCTCCCTTGGGGTGGAGACTTCCAGGGTTTGCCCCCGGAGCTCAAGACCTCTGATGGGGGAATGGTGGTGGGTCTGGATACTTTTTCCCTCCTGGTCCAGCACCTGGGCCCCCAGTCCCTTTTTCCGTCCTGTAGCTTGGCGGCCTCGGCCCTGCCCACCACAGCCTCTCCTGGGGCTAAGGCCTACGCTTTCGCCAGCTGCTCTACGGGCAGCATCATCTGGGGCCAGGTGGAAACCCGAACCAGCGCCAAGGCGGCAAACGACTGGCCTCCACCCTGCTACGACTCGGGTTGGCCCACTTCCCAGTGCATGAGCGTGGCCTACGGGAGTATGGGGTGCTACAGCTCAGCCTGGGCAGGTTACTATTACCAGTGGACAGACCTTAGGATTTACTCAAGCAGGCGTTCTTCGTCTAACTCCAGGTGTTTTTGAACGCGCAGGCGAGGCGGAGCCGGCACCTCGCCCCTGCACGGGCTAGGGAAAGGAGGTGAGGAAGATGCGGTGGATTGTAAAGCCTTCCCGGGTGCAGCCCTTGGGTGACCCGGGTTGCGGTGGAAGGATGCCCGCGCCCTGCCCTCAAAGATAATAGGGCTAATGTAGCCAAGTCCTGGATGGCAGCAGGCTACCAGGTGCCAAGAAACTTCCTGCTGTCATCCACATCTTTAGCGAGGTCTGCATGCTCTGGCCGCTTTGGAGCGAGTTCCTGCTCTCTTGGGCCCGAACCCGGCGTTACTGGTTCAACACGCTGGCAAACCTGGGGGGGAGCCTCCTCTACTTCTACGCAATCCTTTTGGGCTTTAGCCGGCTTACCCCCGAGGAGGCCCGCTTCTTGGACCCAGGCCCCCTGCTTCTGGTCTTCACGGCCTTCAACCTCACCTTGTTCACCTTCCAGTCCATCGCCTACACGGTCCAGGGCGAGGCGCAACTGGGGACCCTGGAACACATGGCCCTGGCCCGGGGAGGCCTCCTGCGCCAGCTCCTCCTTCGGGCCCTGGTGCAAAGCCTATTCGGGGTTCTCTGGAGCCTTTTGGTCCTCCTGCCCTTGGCCTTGGCCTTCGGCGTGACCCTAGGCCCCCTGGCCCGCTGGCCTTTGGGGTTCTTGCCCCTTTTCCTGGCCGCCTTGGGCTTCGGCCTCCTCATGGGGGCCACTGCCTTGTACTTCAAGCAGGTGGACGAGTTTTTCACCATCGTCCAGTTCCTCTTCCTGCCCTACTTCTTTTATCTGGTCCGGTTTGAGCCCTGGATGGCCCACCTGCCCTTCGCCCCCGGGGTGCACCTCCTGCGGCTTAGCCTCTCAGGGGCGGAGGCGCCTTGGGGCCTGTTGGGCCTGGCCCTCTTTCAAGGGCTCCTCCTCTTCGCCCTGGGGCTTTGGGCCATGGCCTACATGTACCGCCTGGTGCGCAGGCGGGGTATATTGGGGAGGTTCTAGGAGGTGTGATGCTCTGCTGGCAACTCTGGAGCGAGTTTCTCCTGGAGTGGAACCTGACCAGGCGCTACTGGTTTGACACCCTGGCGGGGCTTTTGGCCTCCGTCCTCTTCTTCTACTCCATGGTCCTCGGCCTGGAGAACCTGACCCCCGAGGGGCTGGCGAGCCTAGGTCTGGACCTGGGCCCCCTCCTCCTGGTCTTCGCCGCCTTCAACCTGGTGGTGGGCACCTTTCAGTCCATCGCCTATTCCGTCCAGTCCGAGGCCGCCTTAGGCACCCTGGAGCA
>NZ_FNBC01000029.1 GCF_900102145.1 Thermus arciformis
TTGCATGTCTTAGGCACGCCGCCAGCGTTCACCCTGAGCCAGGATCAAACTCTCCAAAGAAAAACGCCTAAAAGGCGTTGGGTGCTTGCGTTTGGGTCTTGCGCTCTCCCCTTTTCAAGATCCCCCTGCTTGGGCCTTCGCCCGCGCAGCAAAAGCCATCCTATCAAGCCCCCTCCTTTTTGTCAACGGGGGGGAGCTCGGAGAGGCGGCGGATCTCCTCAATGAAGCGCTCCACCGAGTCAAACTCCCGGTAGACGGAGGCGAAGCGGATGTAGGCCACGTGGTCCAGCTCCTTGAGGAAGGCCATGGCCTTGAGGCCGATCTCCTCCGAGGAGATCTCCGGGCCTGGCACTTGGTCCTCAAAGGTGTAGGCGAAGCGCTTGAGGACCTCCCGGTCCACGGGACGCTTCTCGCAGGCGAGGAGAAGGCCCCTTAGGAGCTTGTCGGGGTTGAAGGGCTCTTTGCGGCCGTCCCGCTTGAGGACCATAAGGGGCTCAAGCTGGGTGCGCTCGTAGGTGGTGAAGCGGCGGCCGCAGGAGGGGCACTCCCGCCTCCGGCGAATGGCGGCCCCTTCGTCGGAGGGCCTCGAGTCCACCACCCGGGTGTCGGGGTGGCCGCAGTAGGGGCACTTCACGGCACTTCCCGGAGCATCTCGTAGACCTCGGGGGAAAGGGGCGGTTCGGGGAGCTGCACCTCCAGCACCACCCCCCGCACCCCCTCGGCCACCATGGACCCAAGGGCCAAGGCCGCCCGCACCAGGGCCTGATCGTAGGCCTCCCCCACGGGGTCGCGGGAGGGCACCACGCCGTTGACCCGCACCCCCGGGAAGGTGCGGCTCGCCCCCTCAATGAGCCCTTCCACGGCCTTGCGCACGGAGAGGGTGTGGGGCTCCATGCGCGCCGCGGGGGGCAGGACCAGGGTCACGAAGCCCCCTCCGGCCAGGTGGCGGAGGCCCTGCTGGAGGACGTAGAGGCTGGACTTCACGTCCTGGCTCATGAGGTCGTACCACTCCCCCTCCAGAAGCTCCACGAAGGGCGTCTTGCTCTCGGCAACGGTCACGTGGACGATGCCGTCCAACAGGCCGAAGAGCTCCTCCACCTTTTCAAAGGTGGTGGTGACGTCCAAGACCACGCTCATGTCCCCGCGGATGGGGATGGCCGTGGCCCCCAGGGCCTCCACCTCCGAGGCCACGGAGGTGGCGAGCTCCACGTCCGGGTCCACCGCCACCACCGTGGCCCCGTTCCTGCCGTAGCCGTGGGCGATGGCCCGGCCGAAGCCCCGGCCCGCCCCGGTGACCATCACGATCCGCCCCTCGAGGCCCAATAGGTCCCGTGACATCAGGCCCATTGTACGGTGAAAATAAGGGCATGGCGCGAATCCGCGTGGCCCAAGGGGACATCACCGGGTTCCAAGGGGACGCCATCGTCAACGCCGCCAACAACCACCTGAAGCTGGGGGCCGGGGTGGCGGGGGCCATCCTCCGGAAGGGCGGCCCCTCCATCCAGGAGGAGTGCGACCGCATCGGCAAGATCCGGGTGGGGGAGGCGGCGGTCACGGGGGCGGGGAACCTCCCGGTGCGCTACGTGATCCACGCCGCCGTCCTGGGGGACGAGCCCGCGAGCCTGGAGACGGTGCGCAAGGCCACGAAAAGCGCCCTGGAGAAGGCGGTGGAGCTCGGCTTGAAGACCGTGGCCTTTCCCCTTTTGGGCACCGGGGTGGGAGGGCTTCCCGTGGAGGCCGTGGCCCGGGTGATGCTGGAGGAGATCAAGAAGGCCCCGGACACCCTCGAGGTCACCCTCTACGGCTACCGCGAGGAGGACGCCGAGGCCATCCGCCGGGCGCTTTAGGGGGCCCTTTCTTCCCCGGGCGCTTGCCCTTCGCCTCCGCCCGGGGCCTCGGGGGAGGGGGTCTGGGCCTTGGAAAAGTACCCCTGGGCGAGAAGCCTGAGGTCGGCCTCCCCCACCCGGCCGTCCCCGTCCAGGTCCCCCTTGCCCTCCTTGCCCCAGTTCTGGGCCAGCTCCAGCAGGCTGGAGAAGGGCTTCCCTCGGGAAAGGGGCTGGCCCAGGGGCTTCCCCTCCTTGTCGTAGAAGACCACCTGGGGGGAAAGCCTCGGGGTGAGGGGCTTTTTGGGGGTAAGGAGGAGGCGGAAGGCCTCCTGGTCCTTCACGGGCTTGGCGAAGGCCA
The DNA here is from genome assembly GCF_900102145.1 of Thermus arciformis. GTDB lineage: Bacteria > Deinococcota > Deinococci > Deinococcales > Thermaceae > Thermus > Thermus arciformis. The sequence continues at coordinate 2,185 of NZ_FNBC01000029.1, forward strand.
TGTCCAGCCGCAAAAGCCCCGTGGCCGGGTCGTAGTCCAGGAGGTGGGCGGGGCTTAGGGCCTTGAGGCTTGCGGGGTCGGGCTCGAGGTCGGCGAGGCGCACCTCCAGCTGGAAGCCCACCGCCTCCCGCCCCTCCACCCGGGCGAGGAGGAGGAAGGGCCCTTCCACCTGGGCCGGGGGGAGGACGAGGGCTAGCCTCGGCGGGGGCGGGTCGGAGACGGTGAGGGTGAGCTTCTGGGCGCGGCTATTCTTGGCGGCGTCCTCCACGGTGAGGACGAGGGGGAAGCTTCCCTTCTCCTTGGGCACCCCGCTGATCCGCCCTCCCTGGAAGGCGAGCCCCTCGGGGAGCTTCCCGTCCAGGCTGAAGCGGTAGGGCCGCACCCCTCCTTCGGCGGCGAGGCTTGCGCTATAGGGCTCGCCGAGGTAGGCGGGAGGGAGGCCCGTGGCGGTGAGGCGCAGGGGGTCTACTGTCCCCACGTCCTGGGCGCCGCAGGCGGCGAGGAGGAGGGCCAGGGGCCAGAGCTTCCGCATAGGGCCAGTCTAGCGGGTATAGTTGAGGGCATGGTGAAGCCGGACTGGTGGATCCGGGAGATGGCGCGAAAGGGCATGATTGAGCCCTTTGAGGAAAGGCTCGTGCGGGAAGGGGTCATCAGCTACGGCCTTTCCTCCTTCGGCTACGACCTCCGGGCCGCCCCGGAGTGGAAGATCTTCACCAACGTCTTCTCCACGGTGGTGGACCCCAAGAACTTTGACCCCAAAAGCTTCGTGGAGTACGAGGGGGAGGAGGTGATCATCCCCCCCAACTCCTTCGCCCTCACCCGGAGCGTGGAGTACATCCGCATGCCGGAGAACGTGATCGCCATCGCCCTGGGCAAGAGCACCTACGCCCGGTGCGGCATCGTGGCCAACGTCACCCCCCTGGAGCCGGGCTGGGAAGGCCACGTCACCCTGGAGATCTCCAACACCACCCCCCTTCCCGCCAAGGTCTACGCCGGGGAGGGCATCGTCCAGCTCCTCTTCCTGGAGGGCCCCCGCCCCGAGGTCACCTACCGGGACCGCAAGGGCAAGTACCAGGGGCAAAGGGGCATCACCCTGCCCAGGGTGTAGGCTATGGGCGTGCGCCTCCTCTTCCTCCTCTTGGTCCTCCTCAGCGCCTGCAAGGGTGAGAGCATGAAGCCCCTTCCCTACCTCTCGGAAACCCCCGTGCGCGCCTTCGCCGCCCCCAGGCCCGTGCTGGAGCCGGGCAAGGACTACTACGCCCGGCTCAAAACCACCAAGGGGGAGATCCTCCTGGACCTCCTGGAAAAGGAGGCCCCCAACACGGTGAACTCCTTCGTCTTCCTGGCCCTTCACCGCTACTTTGAGGGGCTGGACTGGCACCGGGTGATCCCGGGCTTCGTGGCCCAGACCGGGGACCCCACGGGCACGGGCCGGGGCGGACCCGGCTACGCCTTCGGCCTGGAGATCGCCCCGGGGCTGGCCTTTGACCGGGAAGGCATGGTGGGCATGGCCCGCACCCAGGACCCCAACTCCAACGGGAGCCAGTTCTTCATCACCCTGGGGCCCGCCCCCCACCTCACCGGGCAGTACACCCTCTTCGCCAAGGTGGTGGAGGGGATGGAGGTGGCGAGGCGCCTCGCCCCCACGGAAGGCCCCTCGGCCACGGGGGCGAAGGACAAGCTCCTGGCGGTGGAGATCCTGGTCAAGGAATGATCCCCGAAGGCACCCGCTTCCTCCTGCCCCCCGAGGCCAGGCTCAAGGCCGAGGTGGTGGGGAAGCTCCAGCACCTCTTCCGGCGCCACGGCTACGAGCCCGTGGAGCTTCCCGCCTTGGAGCTTTACGACCCCGACCATCCCCTGGCGGAAAGGGCCTTCAAGCTGGTGGACAAGACGGGGGAGGTCCTGGCCTTGAGGAGCGAGTTCACCACCCTCCTCGCCAAGCTCCTCCGGGCCCACCTGGGGGAGGGCGTGCACCGCTTCCAGTACGCCGGGGCCCTGTGGCTCAGGGAGGCGGACGCGGAGCTTGGGCGCCTTCGGGAGTACACCCAGGTGGGCCTGGAGCTTTTGGGGGCCACGGGGCCCTTGGCGGACGCCGAGGTGCTGGAGCTCGCCTTCGCCGCCCTCGAGGCCTTGGGGGTCCAGGGGGAGGTGGAGGTGGGCCTGCCGAGCCTCGTGGGAGAAGTGCTCAAGGCCTCGGGGCTTCCCGAGCCCCTGCAAAGGCGGGCGCAGCAGGCCATCCACCGCAAAAACCTCCCCGAGCTTAAGGGGCTTCTCGCCCAGCATCCGGTGCCCCCGGAGGCGCAAAAGGCCCTCCTCGCCCTCCCCGACCTCTACGGCGGGCAGGAGGTCTTGAAGGAGGCGCGGGGCCTTCCTCTCCCCCCCAAGGCCCAAGAGGCCCTCGCCCAGCTGGAGAGGACCCTGGACCTCCTGGGAAGGCCCGTCCTCCTGGACCTGGGCATGGCCCGGCGCTACGAGTACTACTCGGGGATCTTCTTCCGGGCCTACACCCCGGGGTTCGGCCTCCCCCTCCTCGGGGGGGGGCGGTACGACGGGGCCCTACTCCCCAAGGCCGCGGGCTTTGCCTTAGGGGTGGAGCGGCTTCTTGAGGCCTTGAGGTTTCCCAAGGAGGAAGCGGCCCCCGAGGTCTTGGCCCTGGACCTCAAGGCCCTTCGCCGCTTCGCCCGGGAGAAGCGCACGGAGCTTTTCCACGGGGAGGACCCCGTGGCCTACGCCCGAAGGCGCGGCATCCCCTTCCTCGCCCGGGGGGAGGAGATCTGGAGGGTGGAATGAGGCGCTTCGCCCTCACCGTGGCCCTGCCCAAGGGGCGGATCTTCCAGGAGGCCTACGAGGTCCTGAAGCGGGCCGGGCTGGACCTCCCCGAGGTGGAGGGGGAGAGGACCCTCCTCCACGGGAAGGAGGGGGGCGTGGCCCTTCTGGAGCTTCGCAACAAGGACGTCCCCGTCTACGTGGACCTGGGCATCGCCGAGGTGGGCGTGGTGGGGAAGGACGTGCTCCTGGACTCGGGAAGGGACCTCTTTGAGCCCGTGGACTTAGGCTTTGGGGCCTGCCGGCTCTCCCTCATCAGGCGCCCCGGGGATACGGGGCCCATCCGCCGCATCGCCACCAAGTACCCGAACTTCACCGCGAGGCTCCTCAAGGAAAGGGGCTGGGCGGCGGACGTGGTGGAGCTTTCCGGGAACATTGAGCTCGCCGCGGTCACCGGTCTCGCCGACGCCGTGGTGGACGTGGTGCAGACGGGGGCCACCCTGAGGGCAGCGGGGCTTATGGAGGTGGAGGTCCTCGCCCACTCCACGGCGAGGCTTGTGGTGAACCGGCAGGCCCTCAAGCTCAAGCGGGCGGTCCTCAAGCCCTTGATCCAGAGGCTAAGGGAGCTTTCCCGATCATGAGGGAACGCACGGAGGCGCGGAGACGAAGGATAGAGGAGGTCTTAAGGAAGAGGCAGCCCGACCTCACCGTCCTCTTGGAGAATGTCCACAAGCCCCATAACCTCTCCGCCATCCTGCGCACCTGCGACGCCGTGGGGGTCCTCGAGGCCCACGCGGTGAACCCCACGGGAGGCGTGCCCACCTTCAACGAGACCAGCGGGGGCAGCCACAAGTGGGTCTACCTCCGGGTCCACCCCGACATCCGCGAGGCCTTCCGCCACCTGCGGGCAAGGGACTTTAGGGTCTACGCCACCGCCCTCCGGGAGGACGCCCAGGACTTCCGCGAGGTGGACTACACCAAGCCCACCTGCGTCCTCCTAGGGGCGGAGAAGTGGGGGGTTTCCGAGGAGGCCTTGGCCCTTTCGGACGGGGCCATCAAGATCCCCATGCTGGGCATGGTGCAAAGCCTGAACGTCTCTGTGGCGGCCGCCGTGATCCTCTTTGAGGCGCAAAGGCAAAGGCTCAAGGCGGGGCTTTACGAAAGGCCCCGCCTGGACCCTGCGCTTTACCAAAAAATCCTTGAGGACTGGCTCAGGAAGTGACGTAGGTGAGCCAGCCCTCGTACTCGGGGCGCTTTCCGGTGGCGGCCTCGAGGTAGACCTCCCGGAGCTTCAAGGTGATGGGCCCCGCCGTCCCCGAGCCGATGGGGCGCCAGTCAATCATGGACACGGGAGTGACCTCGGCGGCCGTGCCGGTCATGAAGACCTCGTCCGCCATGTAGAGCTGGTCCCGGGTGGCCCGCACCACCTGGACCTCGTAGCCGAGGTCCTTGGCGATGCGGATCACCGAGTCCCGGGTGATGCCCTCCAGGTTCACCGAGTGCTCCAGGGCATAGATCACCCCGTCCCGCACGAAGAAGAGGTTCTCCCCGCTCCCCTCGGCCACGTAGCCTTCCTCGTCCAGAAGAAGCGCCTCGTCGGCCCCGGCGGCCACCGCCTCCATCTTGGCCAAGGCGCTGTTCACGTAGTTCCCCCCCACCTTGGCCTTGCCGGGCATCACGTTGGCAGGGAAGCGGGCCCAGGAGCTGGTGATGAGCCTGGCCCCCTTGCGCACCGCCTCCTCCCCCAGGTAGGCCCCCCACTCCCAGGCGGCCACCATCACCTCGGCGGGGTTGTTGGGCAAGGGGTTCACCCCCAGGGCCTTGGCCCCCATCCAGGCTAGGGGGCGGATATAGCAGCTCTTGTAGCCGTTTCGCCGCACCACCTCCTTGATGGCCTCCTCCAGCTCCTCCGGGGCGAAGGGGATCTCCATGCGGAGGACCTTGGCGGAGTTGTAGAAGCGCTTCACGTGCTCCTTCAGGCGGAAGATGGCCGGCCCCTTGGGGGTCTCGTAGGCCCGTATACCCTCAAAGACGCTGGTGCCGTAGTGGAGGGCGTGGCTTAGGACGCTGGTCTTGGCCTCCTCCTGGGGCAGGAAAGCCCCGTTCATCCAGATGAGCCCCGCCTTGATCTGGACGTCCCCACCCTTGGCCTCAGGTTTGGTCATGGCGAACCTCCGCCCCCATCATACCCCTTGCCCCCAACCCCGCTCCCTTGCGTAAGGCCTGGAAAAGCCGCCCCACCTCCTCCCCCAGGACCCTGGCCACCGGGGCCTTGAGGCTCCCCTCCCGCAGGAGGAGGTATACCGTGCGCCCCGCCCCCGGGGGGGCAAGGGGGCGCAGGTGGGCCCGCTTCGCCTCGGGAAGGGTCCAGAGGGCCACCTCGGGCAGGAAGGTAAGCCCCCCTACCCCTTCCACCAGGAGGATGAGGGTTTCCAAGTCGCCGCTTTGGAACTCCACATGCCGCTTTCCCAAGGTGGGGCGGCATACCGCCAGAACCTGCTCGCGGAAGCAGTGCCCCTCGGAGAGGACCCAGGTGTCCTCCAGGGGCACCTCCAGGGGGTGGATGGCCTCCCACCCGTAAAGGGGATGACGGGGGGAAACGTAGGCCAAAAAGGACTCCTCAAAGAGGGGCAGGGCCAAGAGGCCAGGGCCCTCCTCCCTCGTGCCCACAAGCCCAGCGTCCAAACGCCCCTCCTGAAGGCCTTCCAGGATGGCGGAGGTGAGCTCCTCCCGCACGCTGACCTCGAGGGCCGGGTAACGGGCCGTGAAACGGGGCAGCAAACGGGGAAGCAGGTAGGGGGCCAGGGTGGGGATCACCCCCACGCGAAAGGGGCCCTGGAAACAGCCCTCCTCCCCCCGGGCCAGGGCCCTCAGGCGCTCCACCTCCTCCAAAACCCTCCGGGCCTGGGCCACCACCGCCCGCCCCACCTCGGTGGGCCTTCCTTCCCGCCGGTTAAAAAGCCTCACCCCAAGCTCCTCCTCCAGCTTGCGGATCTGGACGCTTAGGGCGGGCTGGGTCAGGTAGACCCGCTCCGCCGCCCGGGTGAAACTCCCCTCCTCCGCCAGGGCCACCAGGTAGCGCAGCTGGTCCAGAGTCATAAATCCAGTTTATTTGCTGGGGCAAAAAGTTCTATTGGACTTATAGCGAGGCCCGCACTAGGGTGGGAGGTGCCTGGCCCAGCCAGGCAGGAGGTGAAGGATGTTTCTGAGGATCGACCGTCTGCAGATTGAGCTTCCCATGCCCAAGGAGCAGGACCCCAACGCCGCCGCCGCGGTGCAGGCCCTCCTGGGAGGGCGCTTCGGGGAGATGTCCACCCTGATGAACTACATGTACCAGTCCTTCAACTTCCGGGGGAAGAAGGCCCTGAAGCCCTACTACGACCTCGTTGCCAACATCGCCACCGAGGAGCTCGGGCACATTGAGCTGGTGGCGGCCACCATCAACAGCCTCCTGGCCAAGAACCCCGGGAAGGACCTGGAGGAGGGGGTGGACCCGGTACAGGCCCCCTTGGGCTATGCCAAGGACGTCCGCAACGTCGCCCACTTCATCGCCGGCGGGGCCAACAGCCTGGTCATGGGGGCCATGGGGGAGCACTGGCACGGGGAGTACGTCTTCACCAGCGGCAACCTGATCCTGGACCTCCTCCATAACTTCTTCCTGGAGGTAGCCGCCCGCACCCACAAGCTCCGGGTCTACGAGATGACCGATAACCCCGTGGCCCGGGAGATGATCGGCTACCTCCTGGTGCGGGGCGGGGTGCACGCCGCCGCCTACGGCAAGGCCCTGGAAAGCCTCACCGGGGTGGAAATGACCAAGATGCTCCCCATCCCCAGGATTGACAACAGCAAGATCCCCGAGGCCAAGAAGTACATGGACCTGGGCTTCCACCGCAACCTCTACCGCTTCAGCCCTGAGGACTACAAGGATGTAGGCCTGATCTGGCGGGGTGCTTCCCCCGAGGACGGCAGCGAGGTGGTGGTGGTGGACGGCCCGCCCACGGGGGGCCCCGTCTTTGACGCCGGCCACGACGCCGCCGAGTTCGCCCCCGAGTTCCACCCCGCTGAGCTCTACGAGATCGCCAAGAAGCTCTACGAGAAGGCCAAGTAAGCCCTAGCCTGGCCCGTAGCGCCCTCCCGGGAGGGCCCGGGCCAGGCCCTTTAGCTCCAGGAGGGTGAGGAGGGAAAGGACCCGTTCCGCCGGCATCCCCAAGGCCTGGGCCAAGGCCTCGGGGAGCGTCTCTCCCTCCTGGAGAAGGGCGTAAAGGGCCTCCTCCTCCGGGGAGAGGCCCGGGAGAGGCTTGGGCCTTGCGGCCACCCCCAGGTAGGAAAGGACGTCCTCGGCGGAGAGCACCGGGTAGGCCCCGTCCTGGATCAGCCGGTTCGCCCCCAAGGAGCGCTCGTCCGTGGGGCGGCCCGGCACCGCCAGCACCTCCTTGCCGAGCTCCAAGGCGTGGCGGGCGGTGATGAGGGCCCCAGAGTCCAGGGGGGCTTCCACCACGACCACTGCCCGGCAAAGCCCGGCGATGAGGCGGTTTCTCCGAGGGAAAAACTCGGGCCTGGGGCCTTCCCCAAAGGGGAACTCCGAGAGGAGGTCTATCCGCTGGGCCAGGGGGCGGTTTTCCGGGGGGTAGATCCGGTCCAAAGCGCTCCCCAGAACCCCCAGGGTCCGCCCACCCCCCTCCAAAGCCCCCAGGTGGGCCTCCCGGTCTATGCCCCGGGCGAGGCCCGAGACCACCCAAAGCCCGGCCTCGGCCAGTTCCCGGGCGAGCCTCCGGGCGAAGGCCAAGGCCCAAGGGGAGGCCCGGCGGGTGCCCACCAGGGCCACGGCCTTCCCCTCCTCGGGGAGCTCCCCTTTGAGGTAGAGGTGGGTGGGGGGCTGGGGAAGCGCCTTCAGCCCCTCGGGGAAGCCCTCTTCCCAGAGGCCCAGGAGGCGCACGCCCATGGCCTCGGCAAGGCGCCTTTCCCTTTCCGCCCGGGCCTCGGCCTCGCCGAGGTGCCGCCAGGCCTCGGGGAAGCGCTCCCTCAAAAAGCCCAGAGGGTCCCCCGACCCCAAGGCCTCCAAAAGCCGCTTGGGGCCGATTCCGGGGAGGAAAGCCAGGGCCAAGGGGTCCACGCCTGGAGTATACTGGAAGCCTTGGAAGGTCTGGCCCCTGCCCCAAAGGGCAAATCCCAAGGGCCGGGATCACCTGACACCATGGAAGAAAAGACTTACTCCGGGTTCGTGGCCATCGTGGGCAAGCCCAACGTGGGCAAGTCTACCCTCCTCAACAACCTCCTGGGGGTGAAGGTGGCCCCCATAAGCCCCCGCCCCCAGACCACCCGCAAGCGCCTCCGCGGGATCCTCACCGAGGGAAGGCGTCAGATCGTCTTCGTGGACACCCCGGGCCTCCACAAACCCATGGACGCCCTGGGGGAGTTTATGGACCAGGAGGTCTACGAGGCCCTAAGCGACGTGAACGCCGTGGTCTGGGTGGTGGACCTCCGCCACCCCCCGACCCCGGAGGACGAGCTGGTGGCCAAGGCCTTAAAGCCCCTCGTGGGGAAGGTGCCCATCCTCCTTGTGGGGAACAAGCTGGACGCCGCCAAGTACCCCGAGGAGGCGATGAAGGCCTACCATGAGCTTCTTCCCGAGGCCGAGCCCCGGATGCTTTCCGCCCTGGACGAAAGGCAGGTGGCCCAGCTCAAGGCGGACCTGCTCGCCCTCATGCCGGAAGGGTCCTTCTTCTACCCGGAGGACTACGCCAAGAGCGACCAGACCTTCGGGGAATGGGTGGCGGAGATCCTCCGGGAAGAGGCCATGAAGCGCCTCTGGCACGAGGTGCCCTACGCCATCGCCACCAAGGTGGAGGAGGTGGCGGAAAGGGAGAACGGGGTGCTTTACATCAAGGCCCTCCTCTACGTGGAGCGCCCCTCCCAAAAGGCCATCGTCATCGGCGAGGGCGGGCGGAAGATCAAGGAGATCGGTCAGGCCACGAGGAAGCAGCTCGAGGCCCTCCTTGGCAAGAAGGTGTACCTGGACCTCGAGGTCAAGGTCTACCCCGACTGGCGCAAGGACCCGGAGGCCCTGCGGGAGCTCGGCTACCGTTCCTCCGTAGGGTGAGGAAAGAGGCTGTATTCCCGGACGCGAGGGAGTAGCATAGGCCTATGCCCTGGCTTCTTCCCCGGGAGATCGCCCCCCTGCACCAAAAGGCCCTGGACCGCTACCTGGGTAGCCTCACGGAGAAGCTTTCCGACCCCAGCGTGGACCGGAACGCCTTGGTGCGGGAGGAGCTTGCCCGCCTCCTCTACGGCAGGCCCTATGAAGAGCTTTTGGAGGTGAACCCCCTGGCGGCCATGGGCCTAGACCCCGAGGGGATCACCTTTGAGGCGGAGTACTACGCCGCCACCGATTTGGAGAAGTTCCGGCGGGTCAAGCCCCTCCTCTGGTTCTGGAAGGTCCTGGACCTCACCCCCTTGGGCCAGTCGGTCCACTCCGGGGTGGCCATAAGGCGGGCCCTCGCCCCTTTCATCTTCAAGCGGGTGGGGAAAAACCCAAAGTTCTTTCAGAACGTGGAGTTCTCCGTGGGGTACAACCTGGAGCTGGGGGACGACGTGGTGGTGCACCGCTACGTCTTCCTGGACGACATCGGCGGGATCAAGATCGGGGACGGCACCTCCCTTTCCGATTACGTCAACGTCTACAGCCACACCCACCACATCCTGGCCTCCCCCGACGTGACCCTGAAGGAAACCATCATCGGAAGTGGGGTCCGCATCACCTACCACGCCACCGTCTTGGCGGGGGTACGCATCGGGGACGACGTCATGGTGGGCACCGGGGCCATCGTCACCAAGGACATTCCCCCCCACGCCATCGCCCTGGGCATCCCTGCAAGGCCCGTGCGCTACAAGGTGCGCCACGACTGCCCCTACTGCCGCAAGGGGGAGCCCCACCCCTCGGACCTCATCCCCAGGCTCCCCGACCGCAAGGGCAACCCCGACTACCCCGACTTCCTCCCCCCCGGCTTCGGCACCCGGGAGGCCTAGATGTGGACCAAGGAGGAGCTGGACCGCTACCACCGCCAGATGATCCTGCCCCAGGTGGGGCCCGAGGGGCAGGAAAGGCTCAAAAGGTCCTCCGTGGTCGTGGTGGGGGCGGGGGGCCTGGGGGTGCCCGTCCTCCAGTACCTGGTGGCCGCGGGGGTGGGACGGGTGGGCCTCGTGGAGATGGACCGGGTGGAGGTCTCCAACCTCCACCGCCAGGTGCTTTACACCACGGAGGACGTGGGCAAGCCCAAGGCCCTGGCGGCCAGGGAGCGCCTTCTGGCCCTGAACCCCCTGGTGGAGATCGTGGCCCATCCCGTGCGCCTCACCTCGGAAAACGCCCTGGAGATCCTTAGGCCCTACGACCTCATCGTGGACGCCTCGGACAACTTCCCCACCCGCTACCTGGTGAACGACGCCGCGGTATTCCTCAACAAGCCTCTGGTCTTCGGGGCCATCTACCAGTTTGACGGGCAGGTGGTCGTCTTCCACCACCCCACGGAGGAGGGGGAGATGGGGCCTTGCTACCGCTGCCTCTTCCCCAAGCCCCCGCCTCCGGGAAGCGTCCCCTCCTGCGCCGAGGCCGGGGTCTTCGGGGTCTTGCCGGGGGTGGTGGGAAGCCTCATGGCGGCGGAGGCCCTGAAGGTCCTCCTCGGCCTCGGGAAGCCCCTGGCGGGGCACCTCCTCCTCTACGATGCCCTGGAAGGGGCCTTCCGCAAGCTCAAAACGCGCCGCAACCCCGCCTGCCCCGTGTGCGGGGACCAGCCCACGCAGCGGGAGCTCATAGACTACGAGGCCTTCTGCGGCCTTTAAAAGGAAAACCCCCCGGCCGGGCCAGGGGGCAAGAAACCCCTAGCGGGCCTCGAGGGGCACGTAGGGCACGTCCAGCTCCCCGATGTACTTGGCGTCGGGGCGCAGGAGGCGGTTGTCCAGCTCCTTGTACTCCAGGATGTGCCCCACCCAGCCGGAGATGCGGGCCACGGCGAAGATGGGGGTGAAGAACTCCAGGCCAAAGCCCAGGTCGGAGTAGACCACCCCGGAGTAGAAGTCCACGTTGGGGTAGATGCCCCTGGGGTTCAGGACCTTCCCCGCCTCCTCCTCCACGATCTTCAGGATCTGGTACTCCGTGGAGTGGCCGTGCTTTTCCGCCACCAGCCGGGCCAGCCGCTCCAGCACCCCCGCCCTCGGGTCAAAGGCCTTGTACACCCGGTGGCCCATGCCCATGATGCGCTCCTTCCGGGCGAGCTTCTCCCGCACCCACTCCCGGGCCCTTTCCGGGGCGCCGATCTCCCGGATCATCTTCATGACCGCCTCGTTGGCCCCCCCGTGCCTCGGGCCCTTCAAGGAGGCCACGGCGGCGGTGATGGCCGAGTAGAGGTCGGTCTCCGTGGAGAAGGCGGCGATGGCGGTGAAGGTGCTGGCGTTGAAGCCGTGCTCGGCGTGCAGGATGAGGGCGGCGTCCATCAGGCGCTCCTGCTCGGGGGAAGGCTCCACCCCGTTCGCCATGTAGAGGAAGTTGGCGGCGTGGGAGAGGTCCTCCCGGGGCGGGATGGGCTCCTTGCCCTCCTTCAGGCGCTTGTTGGCGGCCACGATGGTGGCGAACTTGGCGATGAGGTCAAGGCCTTTATCGTAAAGGGCCTCCCGGGAGATGTCCCCCTCGGTGGGGTCCAGCATGCCGAGCTCGGAGACCGCGGTGCGGAGAAAGCTCATGGGGTGGGCCGAGGTGGGGTAGCGGCGGAAGGATTCCAGAAGGTGGTCCGGAAGGGTCCGCCGACGCGCCAGTTCCCCCTTGAAGGCCTCCAGCTCCTCTCGCCGCGGGAGTCTCCCGTGAAGCAGTAGGAAGGTGGTCTCCTCAAAGGTGCTCTTCTCCGCCAGCTCCTGGATGGGGATGCCGTAGTAGTAAAGCTTACCCGCCTCCCCGTCAATGAAGCACATCCGGCTTTCCGTGAAGAGAACGCCTTCCAAACCCCGTGCCACTTCCATAGCTCCTCCTTTTCCGCACCCCGAGGGTGCCTCCACCCCATCATACAGGCAAGGCCCCTTTCCCAGGGGTCATCCCCTTTTTCCCGGTTTCCTTCGCCCGGCCAAGTGCCCGCACCTTGATTTCGCCACATGGGACGCCGGAGGCAGGGCTCTGCGAAGGCTCTTTTGGGGCCCCCGCTCTGGCGCAAGCCAGCCTGGGGTGGTATTAAAGGGCGTCTTCCTGGAGGATGAGGGTCTTCAGGTAGAGGCTTTCCGGGATGTGCAGGCTCCAGGGATGGTCCCCAGGCTGGTGGGTGAGGGCGTGGACCCGAAGGCGCATCCCCCGGTCGGCCGCGGCCCTCCGGGCCACCTCCAAGAGGTCCTCGGCCTTGAGGTAGTAGCTGCAGCTGGAAAGCCAGAGGTAGCCCTCGGGGGCGAGAAGCCTTAGGGCCTCCCGGGTGAGGTCCACCAGGTGGCGCTTCATGGGGGGAAGCTCCTCCGGGCGCTTCACCAGGGTGGGGGGGTCCAGGAGGACGTGGTGGAAGGCCCCCTCGAGGCCCTTAAGCACCGAAAGGGCCTCCCCGTGGCGGATGTCCACCCGAAGCCCGGCCCTAAGGGCGGCCCGGTCCAAGACGGCCAGGGCCTCGAGGTCCTTGTCCACGGCCAAGGCATAGGCCCCCTTGCGGGCCGCCCTCAGGGCGAAGGCCCCCACGTAGCTGTAGACGTCCAAGACCCGCTCCCCTGGGCGCACCATGGCCTCAAAGAGGCGGCGGTTCTCCCGCTGGTCCAGGTAGAAGCCCGTCTTCTGGGCCAAGGAGAGGGGAATGGGGAAAAGGAGGCCGTCCTCCTCCACCTCCAAGACCTCCGGCACCTCCCCGTAGACCACCCCCACCCTTTCGGGCAGGCCCTCCTGCCGCCTGGCCTCGAGGTCGCTCCGCTCGTAGACCCCCTTGGGGGCCACCACCTCCAAAAGGGCGGGAAGCCACACTTCCCTCAGGGCCTCCATCCCCCGGGTGCGCACCTGGAGGACCAGGACCTCCCCGAAGCGGTCCACCACCAGGCCGGGAAGCCCGTCCGCCTCCCCGTGGACCAGGCGGTGGGCGCTTCCCAAGCCCTCCCGCTTCCTCAGGGCCCGGGCGAAGCGCTCCCGGAAAAAGGCCCGGTTCAGGGGGCCCCGGTCAAAGCGGTAGGCGCGGAAGGGCACCCGGGAGCGGGGATCGTAGTAGCCCACCGCCAGGAAGTCCCCCTCCGCCGCCCAGGCCTCGGCCACCCCGGCTTCCTCCGGGGCCTCCTGGAGCTCGTCCCGGTAGAGGTTCGGGTAGAAGTTCCGGACCTTGCGCCCCTTCCCCGGCTTGACCACCACCCTAAGCACGGGCCTCAGAATACCCTGGACGGGAAGCCCTCAGGCCCGGCCCACGGTGCCCATCAGCGCAAACTTCTCCCGGATCACCTGCTTCAGGTACTCCCGGCCCTTGCCGATGATCTTGCGGGGGTCAAACTCCTTGGGGTTTTGCGTCACCACCTCGCGGATGCCCAGGGTCATGGCCAGGCGGAGGTCGGTGTCAATGTTGATCTTGGCGATGCCGTTGGGGATGGCCTTCCGGATGTCCTCGTCGTGGATGCCGGTGGCCTCCTTGAGCTCGGCCCCCGTGGCCAGGAGCTTTTCCTTGAGCCAGGTGGGCACGCCGCTCGCCCCGTGGAGGACCAAGGGCAGGGAGACCCGCTTGCGGATCTCCTCCAGGCGCTTGTGGTCAATGTAGGGGCGGCCCTTCCCCTTATAGGCCCCGTGGCTCGTGCCGATGGCGATGGCCAGGTAGTCTATCCCCGTCTCGGCCACGAAGCGCTCCGCCTCCTCGGGGTCGGTGAGAAAGGCCTCGGCTTCAGAGACCTGGACGTTGTCCTCAATGCCCTGGAGGCGGCCGAGCTCGGCCTCCACGCTCACCCCCACCGCGTGGGCCGCCTCCACCACCTTCTTGGTCTCCCGCACGTTCTCCTCAAAAGGATGGTGGCTCGCGTCAATCATCACGCTGGTGAAGCCCGCCCGGAGGGCCTGCATCACCATGGCGAAGTCCGCCCCGTGGTCCAGGTGGAGGACCACAGGCACCCGCACCCGGCTCGCCATGTCCTTCACCAGGTTGGCCAGGTTCTCCATGCCCGCGTACTTGCGGGCCCCATCGGAAACCTGGATGAAAACCGGGGCCCTGAGCTCCTCGGCCACCTCGAGGATGGCCTGGGTGATCTCCAGGTTGTTGGTGTTGAAGCTGGGAACCGCGTAGCCCTCGCGCCAAGCCTTCTCCAGAACCTCTTTACCTACCACCAAGGGCATAGAGCACCTCCTTGAGCTCCTTCAGGTTTTCCGCCACCGGGCGCCGGTTGAAGAGGGCGCTCCCCGCCACGGCCACGTCCGCCCCCGCCCGGTAGACCTCGGCCAAAGTCTCCTTGTTCACGCCCCCGTCCACCTCTATGAGGCATCCCGGGTTCAGGCGGTCCCGCATGGCCTTGAGGCGGCGAAGCCTCTCCGTGGCGGTGGGGATGTAGCGCTGCCCGCCGAAGCCCGGGTTCACGCTCATGAGGAGGGCCAGGTCCAGCTCGGGCAAAAGGGGCTCAAAGGCCTCGAGGGGGGTGGCGGGGTTGATGGCGAGCCCCGCCTTCTTCCCGAGCTCCTTCACCTTCTGCACCGCCCGGTGGGGGTGGTAGGTGGCCTCAAAGTGGACGGTGATGTGGTCCGCCCCCGCCTTGGCGAAGTCCTCGAGGTAGCGCTCCGGCTGGACGATCATGAGGTGCACGTCCAGGGGCAAGGAGGTGACCCGCCTCACCGCCTCCACCAGGAGGGGCCCGAAGGTGAGGTTAGGGACGAATACCCCGTCCATCACGTCCAGGTGGATCCAGTCCACCCCGGCCGCCTCGGCCTCCTTTATGGCCTCCCCTAGCCTCGCCAGGTCCGCCGTGAGGATGGAGGGCGCGAACTTCAGCATCTTCTCCCCCTAGGCCACCCGCAGGTGTCCCCGCTCAATGGCCAGCTCCCGCATCTTAACCAGGTAGTAGGCGATGATGAGCTGGGTCAGGGCCAGGGGGTAGCTCTGCCCCGCCTTATCCCAGAAGGTGCCCACCAGGCTGGGGTCAAAGTGCTCCGCGTGGGCTCCCAGGTGCTCCCAGATGATGCGCTCAAAGGCCTGGGCCCGCTCGGGGGTCACGTTCCCGGTGATGTCCAGGATGTCCGCCTCCCGCCGTGCCTCCAGGCGGATCAGGGCCTCATCCTCGTAGGCGGAGTGAAGCACCTCGGAAAGGTCCAGGCGGGGAAGGGTGTGCTTCAGGGCGATGCGCACGTTCAGGGTGCTGGGGTTCTCCGGGTCGTAGCCCGGGGGGCGGTAGAAGCGCACGATGATGTCCGCGTGCTCCTTCTGCGGCCAGATGAAGGCCTTGGAATCGGGCATGCGCCGCTCTATGTCCGCCAGAACCTCCTCCGGGGTGTAGCCCCGCTTGGCCACGTCCCGCTTCACCTTCCACTCCCGCCTCAGCTCCTCCTCGGGGTCCAGGTACACCGTGAGGTGGTAGCGGCCCCGGAGGGCGGGGGAGTAGAGGGTGAGAAGCCCCTCCAGGATCACCACCCTGGGGATCAGCCGCCCACCTTCTTCCACCGCACGAGGAGCGGGAACGTACACCGGGGGGTCAAAGGTGCCCGTGGAGTGGTTGTAGACGGGTTTAAGAATGGGCTCCCCCTCCGCCAGGAGGCGCACGTGCTGCTCCATGATGTCCATGTAGTTGCACTCGGGGTTCAAGGGGGTGATGCCCAGCTCCTTGCGCTGCTTGCGGTCGTACTTGTGGTAGTCGTCCACGCAGATGCTGGTGGTGCGCTCCGTACCCAAAAGCCGGGCGATGCCCCCGGAGATGGTGGTCTTGCCCGCCCCCGAGTCGCCGGCGATGCCTAACATGAAGGGCCTATGGGGCATCCTCCTCCTCCTTCTCCTTGAAGACGGAGCTTTGGTAGATGTCGTCCGCTGTGATGGTCATGAGTTCCTCCGGGGTGACGGGCCCCGCCTTCTGGTAAAGCCGGTAAGCCTGGCGCAGCTTGAAGCGGTCCAGGGCGTTGCGGACGCTTCGGGCGTAGGCGAAGTTGGGAAGGCGCATGCGCCTTTCCAGGTACTCCCGGAAGGCCACCTCGGCCTCGGGGGAAAAACGGTACCCCTGCTTTTCCAGCATGATCTTGCCGATCTGGAAAAGCTCCTCCAGGGTGTAAGGGGGGAACTCAATGTGGTGGGCGATGCGGGAACGCATGCCGGGGTTCAGGGCGAAGAACTCCTCCATGCGGTCCTTGTAGCCCGCCAGGATCACCACCAGGTCCTCCCGCTGGTTCTCCATGACCTGGAGGAGGATTTCTATGGTCTCCTGGCCGTAGTCCCGCTCGTTTTCCGCCCGGTAGAGGCTATAGGCCTCGTCAATGAAGAGAACCCCGCCCATGGCCCGCTTCAGGACCTCCTTGGTCTTGGGAGCGGTGTGGCCGATGTACTGGCCCACCAGGTCGTCGCGGCTCGCCACCACCAGGTGGTCGCGGCGGATGTAGCCCAGCTTGTGGAGGATGGTGGCCATGCGCAGAGCCACCGTGGTCTTGCCGGTGCCAGGCGGGCCCACGAAGGCCATGTGCAGGGTGGGACGATCCGCGGTGAGGCCGAGCTCCCGGCGGAGCTTATCCACGGAGAGGTAGGCGGCGATCTCGCGGATGCGCTGCTTCACCGGCCTGAGGCCCACCAGCTCCCGGTCCAAGCCCTCCAGGACCGCCTCAATCTCCGGGTTTTTCACCACCGCCAGGCTTTGCGGCTCCATGGTCCTCCTTGTGGATAAGGAGGGCGGGAAAGACCCGGCCCTCCCTGGGTTCAGGCGTTACTCTTCCCGGTAGCGCTCCCCTTCCGGCTTCTGGGTGGCGTAGGCCTCGAGGGTGTACTTGAGCCTCCTGCCGTCGCTCCAGAGGGTGCGGTGCAGGCGGAAGCCGGGCTCCTCCACGGGAGGCCTATGCGCGATGAAGGAGACCCGCTGGGCCTGCCACATGGGGGAGGGGTCGTAGCCGTTGATCTTGATGTAGTGGTTGGGGAAAGCCTCCCGGCACTTCTTGAACTCGTACATGGCCGGGGCGGGGTCTTCCAGGTCAAACATGGGGAGGCCCCACATGTTCCAGTAGACGTTGTAGGGGCTGGGGTCGTCCGTGTACTCAATGGAGACCGCCCAGCCGTTTTGGATGATGTAGCGGATCTGGGCCTCAATCTCCTCGTCCGTGAGGTCCGGCAGGTAGGAAAAGGTTCCCTGGGTAATCCTCATGGCTTACCTCCTTTAGCTTGGGGTGGGCAGGACATCGGGGGTGTCGGTGGGGGCGAAGTCAAAGGTGACGCTCCCCCAGGTCTCCAAGGCGGCGGCCAGGGCCTTGGAGTGCTGGGCCGCCTTCTTGAGGATCTCGGGCCCCTCGGAAAGGATGTCCCGCCCCTCGTTCCTGGCCTTGACCATGGCCTCGAGGGCCACCCGGTTGGCCGTGGCCCCCGCCTGGATTCCCATGGGGTGGCCGATGGTGCCGCCCCCGAACTGCAAGACCACGTCGTCCCCGAAGAGGGAGAGGAGCAGGTGCATCTGCCCGGCGTGGATGCCCCCCGAGGCCACGGGCATCACCGCGGGCAAATAGGCCCAGTCCTGGTCAAAGAAGATGCCCTTCACGGGGTCGGCCTTCACGTACTGCTCCCTGAGGATGTCGTAGTAGCCCCGCACCAGGTTGGGGTCCCCCTCCAGCTTGCCCACCGCCGTGCCCGCGTGGATGTGGTCCACCCCCAGCATGCGCATCCACTTGGCCAGGACCCGGAAGCTGATGCCGTGGTTCTTCTGCCGGGTGAAGGTGGCGTGGCTCGCCCGGTGCAGGTGGAGGATCATGCCGTTCTTGTGGCACCAGTTGGACACCGACTGCAAAGCGGTGTAGCCCATGGTGAGGTCCACCATGACGATGATGGCCCCAATCTCCTTGGCGAACTCCAGGCGCTCGTAAACGTCCTCCATGGTGGCGGCGGTGACGTTCATGTAGTGGCCCTTGCGTTCGCCAGTCACCTGCTCCGCCTTCATCACCGCCTCCTGGGCGTAGAGGAAGCGGTCCCGCCAGCGCATGAAGGGCTGGGAGTTGATGTTCTCGTCGTCCTTGGTGAAGTCCAGCCCTCCCGCCAAGGCCTCGTAGACCACGCGCCCGTAGTTCCTGCCGGAAAGCCCCAGCTTGGGCTTCACCGTGGCCCCGAGGAGGGGGCGGCCGTACTTGTTCAGCATGTCCCGCTCCACGGGGATGCCGTGGGGGGCCCCCTTGAAGGTCTTAAGGTAGGCCACGGGGACGCGGAGGTCCTCGAGGCGCAAGGCCCGCAAGGCCTTGAAGCCGAAGACGTTGCCGATGATGGAGGAGGTCATGTTGGCGATGGAGCCTTCCTCAAAGAGGGCCAGGTCGTAGGCGATCCAGGCGAAGTACTGTTCGGGGTTCCCCGGCACCGGTTCCACCCGGTAGGCCTTGGCCTGGTAGCGTTCCAAGCTCGTGAGGCGGTCCGTCCAGACCACGGTCCAGGTGGCGGTGGAGGACTCCCCCGCCACCGCCGCCGCCGCCTCCTCCGGCTCAATGCCCGGCTGGGGGGTGATGCGGAAAAGGGCCAGGGTATCCGTGTCTTTGGGCTCGTAGTCGGGCTGCCAGTAGCCCATTTCCTTGTACTCCACCACCCCACCCTTCTTGTACATGGTCTTCTTGTCCGTCATGCCCACCTCCTAATAGGCCACGGGGCTGATGCCCCGAAGCTTGTCCAGCTGGTGCCAGGCCTCCACCTTGCGCAGGGTACGGGTAGCCCCCCGGATCACCAGGCTCTCCGTCCAGGCCCGGTGCTGCCCGTAGCGCACCCCCTTGAGGAAGGGGCCATCGGTGATGCCGGTGGCGGCGAAATGGGTGTCCTCGGCTTGGCAAAGCTCTTCCAACGTGAAGACTTTGTCCAGGTCAAAGCCGGCATGGACCAGGTTCCAACGCTCTTCCTCGCTCTGGGGGTCCAGGCGCATCTGCATCCCGCCCCCCAGGGCCCGGACGGCCACGGCGGCGATCACCCCCTCCGGGGTGCCCCCCGTGCCCATGAGGACGTCTATGCCCGTGTCCGGAAGCACCGCGGCCAGGGCCCCCGCCACGTCCCCGTCCGTCTGCAGGCTGATGCGGGCCCCCGCCAGGCGGATCTCCTCTATGAGCCGGGCGTGCCGGGGTTTGTCCAGGACGAACACGGTGAGCTCGCGCACCTCCTTGCGGAGGGCCCGGGCGATCTCCTTGAGGTTCTCGGCCACGGAAGCCCGGAGGTCAATGGCCTCCCGGGCCTCGGGGCCCACCACCAGCTTGGCGGCGTAAAAACCGGGTCCGGGGTTGAAGAGGGCCCCCTCCGGAGCGGCGGCGATGACGCTGATGGCCCCGTACCGCCCCAGGGCGAGGAGCCGCGTCCCCTCCACGGGGTCCACGGCCAGGTCCCAAAGAGGGCCTTCGCCCTGGCCCAGAACCTCGCCGTTGAAGAGCATGGGGGCGCGGTCTTTTTCCCCCTCGCCGATGACCACCCTTCCCCGGAACTCCAAGGCGTTGAGGAGAAGGCGCATGGCCTCCACCGCGGCCCGGTCCCCGCCCTCCTTATCCCCCCGGCCCACGAAGCGGGCCGAGGCCAGGGCGGCGGCCTCGGTGGCCCGCATGAGGTCCAGGCCCAGGTTGCGGGTTGGCATAGCCATGGGCTTACCTTAGAAGGGGGGATTTATTATTGCAATCATATGCTTCTCCTCATACCATAAGCATATGCTCATATCCAAAAACGCTAAGCTCCCCAACCCCGCCGCCTTAAGGGTCTTCGTCACGGTGGTGGAGGAAGGAGGGGTAGGCCGGGCCGCCCTGGCCCTGGGCATCACCCAGCCTGCGGTGAGCCAGTACCTGCGGAGCCTGGAAGAGCAGGTGGGCCACCCCCTCTTTGAGCGGCAGGGGCGGCACCTGGTCCTCACCCGGGTGGGGGAAGCCCTCCTCCCGGAGGCCCGGCGGGTGGTGCAGGCCCTGGAAGGGTTCCAGCGGGTCTCCCAGGCCATGGGGCGGCTAGAGCTGGGGGAGGTCACCCTGGGGGCTTCCACCACCATGGCCACCTACGTGGTTCCCTTCTTCCTCAAGAGGTTCCACGAGGCCCACCCCGGGATACGGGTCCACGTGGAGAGCGGGAGCTCGGAAAGGCTCGCGGAGCGCCTCCTGGGCGGCGAGCTGGAACTCGCCATCCTCGAGGGGGTGGAGCGGTGGGAAGGCTACGAGCGGGAACTCTTCTACGAGGACGAGCTGGTGCTCATCGTGCCCCCGGACCACCCCTGGGCGGGCCGGGAGGAGGTGCCGCCCGAATGGCTAAGCCGGGAAAGCCTGGTGGTGCGCAAACCGGGCTCCATGACCTGGCGGGCCCTGGAGAGGGCTTTTGAGCAGGCGAACCTTGACCTAAGCCCCACCTTCTACACCGACAACAACGAGGTCACCAAGCGGCTGGTGTTGGCCGGGGCCGGGGTGGGCATCGTGAGCCGGGTGGTGGTCCAACCGAACCTCAAGGTGGGCAACCTCAAGGCCCTGCGCCTGGCCCCTCCGGTGGGGGAGATCCGCCGCTACTTCTGGCTGGTCCACCCCAGACGGGTGACCAACCCTGCGGCCCAGGCCCTCATTGCCCTCCTGCGGGCCTGACCAGGCGAATGGCCAGGGCGAAGGCCACCACCATGAGGGAAAGGAGGCCGAGCTCGGCCAAAACGGCCATGAAGGCGGGGTCGGCCAGGTCAAACTTCTCCACCGCCTCGGCGGTGAGCACCAGAACCCGCCTCACCGCGGCGATGATGCCGATGATGAGGAAGGGGGTGGCCTCCAGGGTCCCCTCCCGGGCGAAGCGAAGCAGGGTGTAGAGGATCTCCGCCAGCATTAAGGCCAAAAGTACCCGGTCCAAAAGCCCTAAGACCACCTCCCCGTAATCCCCCTTGAGGAGGTGCTGGACCCCTTCCATCAAGGTGCTGAGGAGAAGGACCGCCGCCCCGGCGGCGATGAGGAAGCCCGCGAAAAGGTAGATGGCGGTCTCGGTGCCCTGGAGGATCCGGAAAGCGTCCCGCCTCACCCCCTCAGTCTACGTCGTTCAGGTAGGTGAAATCCCCCTGATCCTCCAGGAAGCGCCGCATGGCGTAGGGAGGGCGCACCTGGCCCTCCTCGGGCAAGGGGCCTTCCATCCAGTGGGGCTTGGCGGTGGGGGGTGGGCCCTGGAAGCCGTAGAAGTAGTAAAGGACCCAGTAGCCGTGGTCGTCCTTCAGGACCACCGCGTCCCCGTAGCCGTCCTCCAGGACCTTGACCGCCCGCGCCTTGGCCTCGCCGTAGGGCAGCTCGTCGTACTCCATGGTTTCCTCCTACTTGGACTCGTTGACAAAGGACATGTAGCCGTTTTCCTCCAGCCAACGGGCCTGGTCGTAAGGGAGGCGGAAACCTTCCCAGGAAGGGGCGGGGCCTTCCACCCAGTCCGGGGTTTCCTCGGGGTCTGGGGCCCTCCGCCCCTGGAGGCCAAAGAGGTAGTAGAGGGCGTAGTAGCCCCCTTCCCCCTCGAGGACCAACCCCTCCCCCACCCCGTCCACCAGGACCTTCAAGGCTTTGCCCTCCGCTTCCCTGTAGCTCAGGTGCCGCATAGCACCTCCGTGACCACCAGGTAGTCGGCGGTGATCCGGTCCCGGGCCATGGGGCGGAAGACCCCGTCGGCGAAGGCCACGTGCAGGGGGTGGTCCCGGTAGAAGGCCACCACCTCCGGCCCCTCAAAGAGGACGGAAAGCCAGTAGCGGTAACGGGCTTCCGGGGAGAGGGCCTCCCCGTAGCGCAAACCGCAGACCCCGGGGATCTGCAAGAGGACCTCTTGGGCCTTGCGCACCATCTCCCGCACCTCCTCGGGGCTGGCCTCGGCGTTGAACACGATCAGGTGCTCCACCACGCTTGCACCTCCTTCACGTAATCCAGGTCCACCACCACCCGCTCCCCCGCCCGGGGGCCCTGCAGGACGGGGGCGGGGTTGTCCCGGTCTCCCAGGTGGGGCAGCAGGGCCTGGGCCTCCCGGAAGTCCTGGTCCAGGGTGTAAAGGCTCGGGGTGACGAGGACGGGAAACCCCGCCTCGAGGCCCGCCAGAAGGCCGTTGCGGGAGTCCTCCACCACCACCCCTTCCCCGGGGGCAAGCCCCAAGGCCTCGCGGGCCAGGAGGTAGATGCCGGGGTCCGGCTTCTTCCGCGCCACCACGTCCCCCGCCAGGACCAAGGAGAACCGGCCCTTAAGCCCCGTGCCTTCCAGGAAGGCCTCGGCGTTCTCCGGGCTCGTGGTGGTGGCCAGAACGAGTTTGACCCCGGCCTCCTGGGCCTCGGCCAAAAGCCGCCTCACCCCGGGGCGCAGGGCCACCCCATAGGTGCGAAGGAGCTCCAGATAAACCCCGGTCTTGTAGCGGTGGACCTCGGCCACCTCCTCCCAGGTGAGGCGCGGCGCCCCCGGGGTCTCCTCCAGGGCCCGCTTAAGGCGCTCCTTGCCCCCCGTGGTCCAAAGGAGACGGGCGTAGGTGTCCTGGTCCCAGTAAAGGGGGAGGCCGAAGTGGGCGAAGGCCCGGTTGAAGGCCTCCCGGTGGAGCTCCTCCGTTTCCGCCAGGGTGCCGTCCAGGTCAAAGAGAAGGGCCTTCAACCCCACCATAGCCGCATCCGGGCTTCCACCAGGCCCTTAAGCACCTCCTTCATACCCGCCATAAGGGCCAGGTAGTCCTCTCCTGGGGCCTCCTTCAAGGCCTCCGCCGCCTTTAAGGCCAAGTCGGCGTAGAGGTTGATCTTCCGGATGCCCCGGGCCACCACCGCCCGGTAGTCTTCCGGGGAAAGCCCCGAGGCCCCGTGGAGGACCAAGGGAACGGGCAAGCGGGAAAGCTCCTCCAGGAGAGGCAGGTTGAGGCGGACCGCGCCCTTGTGCAGGCCGTGGCGGGTGCCGATGCTCACCGCCAGGGCGTCCACCCCGGTTTCCTCCAGGAACACCCGGGCCTCCTCCGGGTCCGTGTAGGCCAGGGGACCTTCGTCCACCGCCTCCCCGTACCCGCCGGGCACCGCCCCCACCTCCCCCTCCACCGTGGCCCCGAAGGCCCGGGCCACCTCGGCCGCCAGCCGGGTCTGGCGGATGTTCTCCTCCAGAGGCAGGTGGCTTCCGTCCAGCATCACGCTGGTGAAGCCAAGCCTCAGGGCCTCCACCACCGCCTCCAGACTCTCCCCGTGGTCCAGGTGCAGGGCCACGGGCACCCTGGCCGCCTCGGCCAGGGCCCTGAGCCCTGGGGCCAGGGCCTTCAGGGGAGGGCCTCCCAGGTGGGGCGCCACGCTGAGGACCACGGGCAGGCCTAGGGTCTCGGCCCCCTCTAGGACCGCCTCGGCCCACTCCAAACCCACCACGTCAAAGGCCCCCACCGCCCGCCCCTTCTCCGGAATCACCTCCCGCAAGGTGGCCAGCATCCCCACCCCCTAGGCGCCGAAGACCATGCCCTCGCCCCGCATCCCCAGGAAGCGGGGCACCGGGCCGTGGGCCCACACGGCCACGTCTGCCCCCAGGGCCAAGGCGGCCTCGGCGGCGGAAAGGACCGGCAGGGACGGGTTGGCCGCCAAGAGGGCCATCCCCTGGGGCGCAAGACCCAAGGCCTGGAGCCGTCTGCCGATGACCCGTTGGGCGTAGAGGTCCTCCAGGGCCACCTTTCCCTCCTTGTGCACCTCCTCCCCCAGTTCCCGGGCCGCCTGGGCGTTCTGCAAGACCCCAAGGAGCGCGTGCCGCGCCCCCAAGACGGCGTGGGCCGCCCGGGTGCCGTTGGCGGTGGCCCGGATCCCGTCCACCCCGATGGCCGTGCCGGGGTAGCCCGAGGGGATGGGCAGGAGGTGGGCGCAAAACCTCATAGCAAGGCTTCCAGAGCCTCCGCCACCCGTTCGGGGGTGAACCCCAGGCGCTCGTAGACCTCGGGGTAGGGGGCGCTGGCCCCGAAGCGGTCCAGGCCCACCACCTTGTGGGCGTACCGCTCCCACCCCAGGCTGGCCCCCGCCTCCACGGCCACCACCGGAAGCCCCGGGGGCAGGACCTCTTGGCGGTAGGCCTCGGGCTGGGCGGCGAAGAGCTCAAAGGAAGGCAGGCTCACCACCCGGACCCGCACCCCCTTCTCCAGGAGGAGGGCTCTGGCCTTCAGGGCCAGGTGCACCTCGCTCCCCGTGGCCACGAGGACCCCTTGGGGCTTTTCGGCGTCTTCCAGGACGTAGCCTCCCCGCAAAAGCCCCCTGGCCTTCTCCGGGGAGAGGAGGGGCACCGCCTGGCGGGTGAGGACGAGGGCGGTGGGGCCCTCCTTGCGCCTTAAGGCCACCTGCCAGGCGTAAAAGGTCTCGTAGGCGTCCGCGGGGCGGATCACAAAGAGGTTCGGCATGGCCCGAAGGCTCATGAGGTGCTCCACGGGCTGGTGGGTGGGGCCGTCCTCGCCCAGGGCAATGGAGTCGTGGGTGAAGACGAAGACCGTGGGGGTCTCCATGAGGGCGGCGAGGCGGATGGCGGGGCGCATGTAGTCGGAGAAGACGAGGAAGGTCCCCCCGTAGGCCCGGTACCCCCCGTGGAGGTTGAGGCCGTTCAGGATGGCCCCCATGGCGTGCTCCCGCACCCCGAAGTGGAGGTAGCGGCCCAGGGGGTTCTGGGGGCTGAAGTCCTGCATTCCCTGGGCCTGGGTGTTGTTGGAGGGGGTGAGGTCGGCGCTTCCCCCAAGGAGCTCGGGCACGCGGGGGGCGAGGAGGTCCAGGGCCTTGCCGCTCGCCGCCCGGGTGGCGATGGGCTTGTCAAAGGATGGGGGCGCTTCGGGCAAGGGCGGAAGCTCCCCTCGCAGACGGCGCATGAGCTCCTGGTGGAGGTCCGGGTATTCCCGGGCGTAGGCCTCGAGGGCCTTCTCCCAGGCCTCCTGCCAGGCCCGTCCCCTCTCCCGCATGTCCATGTGGCGGTAGACCTCCTCGGGCACCACGAAGGGGGGGTAGGGCCAGCCCAGGTTCTTTCGGGTGGCCTCCACCGCCTCAGGGCCCAAGGGCTCCCCGTGGGCCTTGTGGGAGTCCTGCTTGGGGGAGCCGAAGCCGATGTGGCTCCGCACGGCGATGAGGGTGGGGCGCTCGTCCAGCTTGGCGAGCTTGATGGCGTGGCGGAGGGCCTCGAGGTCGTTGGCGTCCTCCACCCTAAGGGTCTGCCAGCCGTAGGCCCGGTAACGGGCGAGCACGTCCTCGGTAAAGGCGAGGTCCGTGGAGCCGTCAATGGAGATGCGGTTATTGTCCCAGAAGACGATGAGCTTGGAAAGCCGCCAGTGCCCCGCCAGGGAACTGGCCTCCCCCGACACCCCTTCCATGAGGTCCCCGTCCGAGGCGAGGACGTAGGTGTAGTGGTCCACCACCACGTGCCCCGGGCGGTTGAACTCGGCGGCGAGCTTCCTTTCCGCCAGGGCGAGCCCCACGGCGGTGGAGATCCCCTGGCCCAGGGGCCCCGTGGTCACCTCCACCCCCGGGGTGTGGCCGCGCTCGGGGTGGCCCGGGGTCTTGGAGCCCCACTGGCGGAAGCTTTTCAGCTCCTCCAGGGGAAGGTCGTAGCCCGTGAGGTGGAGGACGGCGTAGAGGAGCATGGAGCCGTGCCCGGCGGAGAGGACGAAGCGGTCGCGGTCGGGCCAGGCGGGGTCTAAGGGGTTGTGGCGCATGACCTCCCGAAAGAGGAGGTAGGCCAAGGGCGCCATGGCCATGGGCATCCCGGGGTGGCCGCTTTTCGCCTTCTCCACCGCGTCTATGGCCAAAAAGCGGATGGCGTTCACCGATAGGGCGGTGAGGTCCTTGGTCTCGGTCATGGTTCCCTCCAGGGTAAAGGGCCGTGAAGCCCGGCACAAGCGGGGCCCCGGCCCCTTGGGATAAAAGGACGCTTATGGAAGGCCCCTTTACCCCCAGGGGAAGACTATACCCCTTCGGGCGGCTTGCCTCGGGCCCTCCTGGGGTGCTACAATCCCAAGGGCGTGGGCGCCCGTAGCTCAGCAGGATAGAGCGGGGGCTTCCTAAGCCCTAGGTCGGGGGTTCGAATCCCTCCGGGCGCACCAGAACGTAACCCTCCCGCCCACGCTTCCGTGGGCGGGGCCTTTTTTACGGTAACCCAAGTTGCTACCCAGCCATCTTCTGGGTCAGGAGACTGATGTTATGGGCCAGGACGAAGGTGAGAACTTTGATGACGAAACCCTCCTGGGTCACGGCGTGGATGCGCCTGGGGAAGAGGTGATGGAGCATGCTCCCCACCGTCTCCACCACCCTCCGCCCCACGATGGCCAGGTACTGCATCCAAGGGAGATACCGCCGGCTGTTCCTCCTGCGGATGACCATGGGAACAACCTCCTGGGCCTCCCGGAGGAGGTCCTCGTACAGATGGCTCTCGTACCCCCGGTCCAGGTAGAGCTCCGCCCCCTCGGGAAGGTCCAGGGGAAGGAGGAGAAGCG
>NZ_FNBC01000030.1 GCF_900102145.1 Thermus arciformis
GGGCCAGGAGGTGGAGGAGGGGGAGAAGGAGGGGGTAGAGGGCGTGGAGCCTGCGGTTGAAGCGGCTTGGGGAGGGGACGTGGGTGAAGAGGCCGAGGTCTTTGGCGAGGGCCAGGGCCTTGTTGTGCTTGCCGCCGAACTCTAGGGCGGCAAGGAGGGCGAGGGTGAGGATGGCGGAGGCGGGCGTTTTGGCTTGGGGGTCATCCTTGTAGCCCATGGCTTGCAGGGCGTCGTCTATAATGCAAAAGGCCGCTATGAGACGGGAAAGCATAGCGGCCACTATTTTTTCAGATCCAGGGGATAGGTAGCAACTTGGGTTAGCATAGCGTAGCCCCAGGGCCCTATAGCCCCAGATGGGCCCGGGCCGCGGCCAGGTCAAAGAGGGCGTGGCCCACGCTCTTGAAGAGGACGAAGCGCCCTTCGCTCCGCCGCCCCCGAAGGGCCTCCCGCAGGGGGACCACGGGCCGGTCCACCCCTTGCAGCTCCCCGGCCTCGAGGAGGGCGTCCTCCGTGTCGCAGTAAAGGGCGGCCTCCCGCACCAGGGCCTCGGGTACCTCCCGCATCCCCGGGCGGAAGGAGCCCACCGCGGCCAGGAACACCCCCTCGGGCACCCTCTCGGGGAGGACGGGGGTGGGGCTCGGGGTGGCGGTGACCAGGAAGGCCACGTCCTCGGGGACCGCCTCCCCCTTCCACTCCTCGGCGGGAAGGCCTAAGGAGCGGGCCTTGGCCAAGAAGGCCTCCACCCTTTCCCGCCCCCTCCCCCGCACCAGGACCCGGGTGAGGGGAAAGCCCTCGGCGAAAGCCTCGAGGTGGGCCTCCCCCTGGACCCCGGGGCCCACCACCAGCAAAGCCCCCTCCCGCCTGGTGGCGAGCTCCCGGGCGGCCAGGAGGGAGAGGGCGGCGGTGCGCCTCTTGGTGAGCTCCTCCCCGGGGAGGTGGAAGACCTGGCCGTCCCCTAGCCGCCTCACCCAGACCTCCGCCTGGACCGAAGGGGTCTTTCCCGGCTCCACCGTCACCAGCTTGCACAAGGCCAGGTCCTGGTCGGCGGCGGGCATCACCAGGAACTGGCCCCCGGGGATGGGAAGCACCTGCCGCCTCGGGGCCTCAGCCCCCCGCAAGAGTACCCCCTTGATGGCCTCGGCCAGGGCCAGGTAGGAAGGCATACCCTTAGAATGCCCCACATGCAGGCCCTTCTCAACACCGTGGTCCCCGTGGCCCTGGTGGTCCTGTCCGGCTACCTCCTGGGCAAGCGCCTGCCCATGGACCTCACCACCCTGAGCCGCCTGACCCTCTACCTCCTGGTGCCGGCCCTCATCTTTGACAGCATGTACCGGGCGGAGTACTCCCGGGAGGGGATCGTGGGCCTGGCCCTGGGCTTCGCCCTCACCTACCTCCTCCTCTTCCTCCTCGTCTGGGGAGCGGGGAGGCTCTTCGGCCTCTCTCAGGGAACCGCCAAAACCCTTCTCATCTGCGGCCTCTTTCCCAACTCCGGCAACATGGGCCTCTCCCTGGTCTACTTCGCCCTGGGGGAGGAGGGCCTGCGGCGGGCCGTGGTCTACTTCATCCTTTCCAGCGTGCTCATGTTCGGCCTGGGGCCCGCCTTCATCCGGGGAGGAGGGCTTTGGGAAGGCCTCCGCTTCACCCTCCGTCTCCCCCTCTTCTACGCCCTCCTCCTGGGGCTTCTCCTCAAGGCCCTGGGGGTGGTCCTCCCCTTCCGCCTGGACGAAGGGGTGCGCCTCATGGGCCAGGCGGCCATCCCCGTCCTCCTCCTCACCCTGGGGATGCAGATGGGAAAGACCCGCTTCGCCCTGGGGGCTTTTGAAGGGGCGGCGAGCGCCCTGAGGCTTCTCCTCAGCCCGCTTCTCGCCTACGGGGTGGGGCTCCTCCTGAGCCTTCCCCGCCTGGAGCACCAGGTCCTCGTCCTCCAGTCCGCCACCCCCATCGCCGTGAACGCCTTTCTCCTCACGAAGGAGTTCGGCCACGACGCCATACGGGTGGCGCGGAGCGTGGTGGTCTCCACCGCCTTGGCCTTCCTAACGCTGCCCTTGGTTCTCTACCTGATCGGGGTCCGGTAGCCTGGGCCTGCCCAGGTCCAGCTGGAAGAGGGGCTCGCCCTCCCAGAGGCCCACCAGGCGGTGGTACCCCTCCCCAAGGGGGAAACGGGCCTCATAGGCGCCAGGCGACTCCAGGAAGAGGGCCTTTTCCTGGAGGAGGGCCTCCTCCCGGAACCACCTGAGGTGGAGGTAGCCGGGGCGGGGCAGGCGCTCCACCCTAAGGAGGAGCCTGGCCCCCTCCCCCTCGGGAAGAAGCCGGGCCACGAGGAAGGGCCGCTCCGGGGGAGGGGGCTTCCCGGGGTCCAGGGGCAAGAAGGTGTAGCGGCAGGCGGCGAGGAGGGGGAGAAGCAGGAGGAGAAGCCTCATCTTCCCTCCCCAGCGGTGCAGAGGGCGAGGAGGGCGAGGGCGGCGGTCTCCGCCCGGAGGATGCGCCGCCCCAGGGTCACGGGGGTGAAGCCCCGCGCCTCCAAGAGGGCCACCTCCTCCTCGGCGAACCCCCCCTCGGGCCCCACGGCGAGGGCAAGGGGCTTTTCCGGGTCCAGGACCTCCCGCACCCGGGCGGTGGCCCCCACGTGGGCCACGAGGCCCTGGGGCACCTGGGGCACCGCCTCTAAGGGGACGGGGGGGAGGACCTCGGGGACCACCACCCGCCCCGACTGCTTGGCCGCCTCGAGGGCCACCGCCCTAAGCCGCCTGAGCTTCCCCTCCCCCATCTCCTTGGGCACGGAGTGGCGGGTGACGAGGGGCTGGACCCGGGTGGCCCCGAGCTCCGTGGCGGCCCGCACCACCTCGGCGAGCTTGTCCCCCTTGAGGAGGGCCACGTAGAGGACCACCTCCACCCCCACCTCCCTCTCGGGCCTCCGCTCCTCCAGGACGCGGTAGCGCACGGGGGGGCCCAGGTCCACCACCTCGGCCAGGGCCTCCCGCTCCCCGTCAAAGACGGTGAACCGGTCCCCCACCCGGGCCCTCAGGACCTCCACCAGGTGGCGGCTTTCCCGCAAGGGGAGGACCCCTGTGAGGCCGGGGCTGTAGGCGCGGTGGGGGCGCACGCTACCTCCCGTAGGCGAGGAGGACCCACTCCCCCTCGGCCGCCTCCTCCAGGGGGAGAAACCCCGCCTCCTCCATGGCCCGCCGCACCAGGGGGGCCTTCTCCTGGAGGATCCCCGTGAGGAGGGCCTTTCCCCCGGGGGCGAGGGCCTCCCGGTAGCGGGGGGCGAAGGCCTCGTGGAGCTCGGCGAAGAGGTTCGCCACCAGGAGGCCAAAGGGGCCGAAGGGGAGGGCGGCCTCGAGGCTTCCCTCCAAAAAGCGCACCTGGACCCCGTTCCTTCGCGCGTTCGCCTCCGCCTGGGGGAGGACCAAAGGGTCAATGTCCACCCCCAGGGCCTCCCCCCCGAGCTTGGCGGCGGCGATGGCGAGGACGCCGCTTCCCGTGCCCAGGTCCAGGACCCTGTCCCCGGGGCGGAGGTGGCGGGCGAGGGCCTTCAGGGCCAGGCGGGTGGTCTCGTGGTGCCCGGTGCCGAAGGCCATGCCGGGCTCAATGACCAAGGGGACCTCCGGCCCCTCCCAGGTGTGCCAGGGGGCGAGGACCACGAAGGGCGGGGCCAGGGCGGGCTTGAGGTCGCGCCGCCAGGCGGCAAGCCAGTCCTCCTCGGGCACCTCCTCCCACACCCCCCCGTAGGGGAGGTCCAGGGGCGCCGGGAAGTAGGCCCAAACCTCCCCCTCCCGCTCCCAAACCCCCCGGGCCCCCCGGTCAAAGAGCTCGGGGATAAGGGGCTCCAGCTCCCAAGGGGTGCCCTTCAGGCGGTAGACCCACACCCCGCTATTCTACCCGGTAGCGGCAGCAGCTTCCCCCGCTGGCGATGCGCTCTTCCCGCAAGAGGGGAAGGCCCAAAAGCTCCTGGTAGGCCAGAAGCTCGCTTTCGCAAAGGGCC
This sequence comes from Thermus arciformis, assembly GCF_900102145.1. Taxonomy (GTDB): domain Bacteria; phylum Deinococcota; class Deinococci; order Deinococcales; family Thermaceae; genus Thermus; species Thermus arciformis. The sequence continues at coordinate 3,986 of NZ_FNBC01000030.1, forward strand.
TCGTGCTCCCGGGAGAGGGCGAGCTTAGGGCAGCGGCGCTGGCAGAGGTAAAGGCGCCCCCCCTCCTCCACCACCTCGGCCTCGTAGCCCTGGTCCCGGAGGAAGGCCGCCAGGCGGGCGAGCCTTTCCCGCAAGGGGAGTTCCTGGAGGTTTAGGGGGGCGAAGAGGGCGCGGTTCCGCTCCAACAAAACCCTCACCACCCCCTCCCGCCCCAAGGCGGCCTCCAGCCCCTTGAGCACGTCCCCACAGAGGGCGGCGTAGGGGGCCTCCTCGTCCTTTGCGCGGTAGAGGCGGTAGGGCCGGCCCCGGCCCGGGCACTTCTTCACCTCGGAGCGCACCAGGCCCCGGGCCTCGAGGTCCTGAAGGTGCTTCAGGACCGCCGCCCGGCTCACCCCCAAGGCCTCGGCCACCTCCTTGGCGGTGTGGGGCCGGGCCCGGAGGAGGTCCAACACCTTTTCCTTGGTGCCTTCCAGGACCAACGCCATGCTAGGCCATGGGCAAGGCGATGAAGGCCTGGACGCTCAAGGCGGCGGCGAGCTCCCGGGCCGCCTTCAAGAAGGCCTGGGCCTCGAGGCCTTCGGGGTCGGCCACCAGGATGGGCACGCCCCGGTCCCCGCTTTCCCGCAAGGGGAGGGTGAGGGGGACCTCCCCCAGGAAGCGGGTCTTGAGCTTCTCGGCGAGCCGCCTTCCACCCCCCTCCCCGAAGATGGGGGTGGGCTTGCCGCAGTGGGGGCAGAGGAAGTGGGACATGTTCTCCAAGACCCCGAGGACGGGCACCTGGACCTTTTTAAACATGTCCGCCGCCCGCTCGGCGTCCAGGAGGGCCACCTCCTGGGGCGTGGTGACGATGACCCCGCCGGAGACCCGGGTGAGCTGGGTGAGGGAGAGCTGCACGTCCCCGGTGCCCGGGGGCAGGTCCACCACCAGGTAGTCCAGCTCCCCCCAGTTCACCTCCTCCAGGAACTGCCGGATGGTGCCGTGGAGGATGGGGCCGCGCCAGATCATGGCCTGGCCCGGGGGGACGATGTTGGCGATGGAGAGGACCTTGAGGCCGTGGGCCTCCAAGGGGAGGATCCTGCGGTTCTGGTCCACCTTGAGGCGCTCCCCCTCGAGGCCGAACATCTTCGCCTGGCTCGGCCCGTAGAGGTCGGCGTCCAGAAGGCCCACCTTGGCCCCCTCCCGGCTCAGGGCCAGGGCCAGGTTGGCGGCCACGGTGCTCTTCCCCACCCCGCCCTTGCCCGAGCCCACGGCCACCACGTGCTTGACCCCGGGGATGGGGTACTGCTCGGGAGGGCGCACCCCGCCGCCAAAGCGCACCCGCACCTCCTCCGCCCCCAGGGGGGCGAGGGCCCGCTTGATGTCGGCCTCTATCTGCCCCTTGAGGGGGCAGGCCGGGGTGGTGAGGTTCACCAGGAGGTCCACCCGGCTCCCCTCCACCCGGACCTCGCCCACCATCCCCAAGGAGACGAGGTCCTTGCCGAGCTCGGGGTCCATCACGGTGCGCAGGGCCTCGAGGACCCGCTCTTCGGATAGCGCCATACCGGGGCCAGAGTATACCTGAGGATAGTTTTGGGCAAGGGGCGAAGGCACAGTATACTTCGCCCGTGTACCCCGAGTGGCAGAAGAAGCGCCTTTACGAGCTCCACCTGGCCTGGCTGGTCCAAGGGCCCAGGGGGTACGACCTCCTCTTCAAGGTGAACCCCTACAGCCTCTACCCCACCCGGGAAGAGGCCCTGAAGGCGGCCAAGACCCTCCTCCAGGGCGACCTGGACCAGGACCCCAGGGTGGGCCGCCACAAGGCCCCCCTGCGCCTCTCCGAGGAGGAAAGGGGCCGCTTCCTGGTGATGCTGGAAGGGGGCAAGGCCCTCCTTCCCCTGGACCGCTACGCCCTTTTGGGGGAGGTGGCGGAGGTGGAGGAACGCCTCCTCCACCGGGCCCCCTTCGGCGACCCCACGAACGTCCTCCATAGCCTCCAGGGCCTCCCGGTGCGCCTCCTCTACACCCCCCTGAACGACCCCGAGGCGGAAAGCCAGGAGGTGGCCCAGGGGGTCCTGGAGGTCCTGCCCCAGGGGGTCCGGGTGGGGGAGGTCCTCCTCCGGGTCCCCCCCGAAACCCCCATAGAGGGCCTGGCCTACGAGGAGGCCTTCTTCCACCTGGGGGAGGGGCGGTACTACCTCTACGCCCTCTCCAGCTCCACCCCCTCGTAAAGGGCGGCCAGGTCCAGGGGGAGGTCCACGCAGGGCAGGAGCAGTCGGACCTCCTGGACCACACCTTCCCCTACCTTGCGGTACACCTCCACCCTTGGCTCGGCCGCACCCACCAGGAGGTAGACCTCGAGGGAAGGCAGGGAGAGGTAGCTCCAGCGCTTCTCCCCCCGGTCCAGGCGCTCCGTGGACGGGGAAACCACCTCCGCCACCAGACAAGGGGCCTCCTCGTAAAGGGGATGGGGGGAGGGGCTTCCACAAACCACCATGAGGTCCGGGTAATAGACGGTGCGGTCTGAGATCTTGAGCTTCACGGTCTCCGTGTAGAGGCGGCACCCCCTTCTCCGGACCGCCTCCCTGAGGAGGAAAGCCAGGTTCTGCACCAGGAGATTGTGGGCCTTGCTGGCCCCGGCCATGGCGTAGGGAACGCCCTCCACAAGCTCATGGCGCACGGGGCTTTGGGCCTCCATCTCCAGGTAGGCCGCAAGGCTTAAGGGCAACGCCCGGGCCGCCTCGCCCATGGCCCCATCCTAGCGCCTACGGGTAAAGTAGAGGGTAGCATGGACCTACCCAAGGCCTACGATCCCCAGTCCGTGGAGCCCAAGTGGGCGGAGAAGTGGGCGAAGAACCCCTTCGTGGCGAACCCCAAAAGCGGCAAGCCCCCCTTCGTCATCTTCATGCCGCCCCCGAACGTCACCGGCTCCCTCCACATGGGCCATGCCCTGGACAACAGCCTCCAGGACGCCCTCATCCGCTACAAGCGCATGCGGGGGTTTGAGGCGGTGTGGCTTCCCGGCACCGACCACGCCGGCATCGCCACCCAGGTGGTGGTGGAGCGCCTTCTCCTCAAGGAGGGGAAGACCCGGCACGACCTGGGGCGGGAGAAGTTCTTAGAGAGGGTCTGGCAGTGGAAGGAGGAGTCCGGGGGGACGATCCTCAAGCAGCTCAAGCGCCTCGGGGCGAGCGCCGACTGGAGCCGGGAGGCCTTCACCATGGACGAGAAGCGCTCCCGCGCCGTGCGCTACGCCTTCAGCCGCTACTACCACGAGGGCCTCGCCTACCGGGCCCCGAGGCTCGTGAACTGGTGCCCCCGGTGCGAGACCACCCTCTCGGACCTCGAGGTGGAGACCGAGCCCACCCCCGGCAAGCTCTACACCCTGCGCTACGAGGTGGAGGGGGGAGGCTTCATAGAGATCGCCACCGTCCGCCCCGAGACGGTCTTCGCCGACCAGGCCATCGCCGTCCACCCCGAGGACGAGCGCTACCGGCACCTTATCGGCAAGAGGGCCCGGATCCCCCTCACGGAGATCTGGATCCCCATCCTCAAAGACCCCGCCGTGGAGAAGGACTTCGGCACCGGGGCCCTCAAGGTCACCCCGGCCCACGATCCCCTGGACTACGAGATCGGGGAGCGCCACGGCCTAGAGCCCGTTTCCGTCATCAACCTGGAGGGGAGGATGGAGGGGGAGAGGGTCCCCGAGGCCCTTAAGGGCCTGGACCGCTTTGAGGCCCGGAGGAAGGCGGTGGAGCTTTTCCGGGAGGCGGGGCACCTGGTGAAGGAGGAGGACTACACCGTCGCCCTCGCCACCTGCTCCCGCTGCGGCACCCCCATTGAGTACGCTATTTTCCCCCAGTGGTGGCTCAGGATGAGGCCCCTTGCGGAGGAGGTCCTAAGGGGCCTAAGGCGGGGGGACATCGCCTTCGTCCCCGAGCGCTGGAAGAAGGTGAACATGGACTGGCTGGAGGGGGTCAAGGACTGGAACATCTCCCGCCAGCTCTGGTGGGGGCACCAGATCCCCGCCTGGTACTGCGAGGACTGCCAGGCGGTGAACGTGCCCCGCCCCGAGCGGTACCTGGAAGACCCCACCTCCTGCGAGGCCTGCGGGAGCCCCCGCTTAAAACGGGACGAGGACGTCTTTGACACCTGGTTCTCCTCGGCGCTTTGGCCCCTCTCCACCCTGGGCTGGCCCGAGGAGACGGAGGACCTCAAGGCCTTCTACCCCGGGGACGTGCTGGTCACGGGGTACGACATCCTCTTCCTGTGGGTTTCCCGCATGGAGGTCTCGGGCTACCACTTCATGGGGGAGAGGCCCTTTAAGACCGTCCTCCTCCACGGCCTCGTGCTGGACGAGAAGGGCCAGAAGATGTCCAAGTCCAAGGGGAACGTCATAGACCCCTTGGAGATGGTGGAGCGCTACGGGGCGGACGCCCTCCGCTTCGCCCTCATCTACCTCGCCACGGGGGGGCAGGACATCAGGCTTGACCTCCGCTGGCTGGAGATGGCCCGCAACTTCGCCAACAAGCTTTACAACGCCGCCCGCTTTGTCCTCCTCTCCCGTGAAGGCTTCCAGGCCAAGGAGGACACCCCAACCCTGGCGGACCGCTTCATGCGAAGCCGCCTAAGCCGGGGCGTGGAGGAGATCACCGCCCTCTACGAGGCCCTGGACCTGGCCCAGGCGGCCCGGGAGGTCTACGAGCTCGTCTGGAGCGAGTTCTGCGACTGGTACCTGGAGGCGGCGAAGCCCGCCCTCAAGGCGGGGAACGCCCACACCCTGAGGACGCTTGAGGAGGTCCTCGCCGTCCTCCTCAAGCTCCTCCACCCCATGATGCCCTTCCTCACCAGCGAGCTCTACCAGGCCCTCACCGGCAAGGAGGAACTCGCCCTCGAGGCCTGGCCCGAGCCCGGGGAGAGGGACGAGGAGGCCGAGAGGGCCTTTGAGGCCCTGAGGCAGGCGGTGACGGCGGTGAGGGCCCTGAGGGCGGAGGCCGGGCTTCCCCCGGGCCAGGAGGTGCGGGTCTACCTCGAGGGGGAGACCGCCCCCGTGGAGGAGAACCTCGAGGTCTTCCGCTTCTTGAGCCGGGCCGACCTCCTTCCCGAAAGGCCGGCGAAGGCCCTGGTGAAGGCCATGCCCAAGGTGACGGCGCGCATGCCCCTGGAGGGGCTTTTGGACCTGGAGGAGTGGAAGCGCCGCCAGGAAAAGCGCCTAAAGGAGCTCCTCGCCCTCGCGGAGAAGAGCCAAAAGAAGCTTTCCGCCCCGGGCTTCAGGGAAAAGGCCCCCAAGGAGGTGGTGGAGGCCGAGGAGGCGCGGCTTAGGGAGAACCTGGCGCAGGCCGAGAGGATCCGGGAAGCCCTCAGCCAAATAGGGTGAGCCGGGGGTCCGAGGCCTCCCCGGGGGCCTCCACCACCCCCTCGGCGAGCCTCAGGTTCACGGTGAGGAAGGGAACCGCTCCAGGGGGTCTAGGTCCACGAGGGGCCTGTCCGGGGCGAGGAGGTAAAGCCCCGCCTCCTTTAGGGTCTGGAAGGGCTTGGCCTGGGAGAGGAAGTCGGAAAGCCGCACCCCTCGAGGCAGGAGGAGCTCCCCCGCCAGGAGGTAGTCCCCGAAGAGGAAGGCGAGGCGCCTCCTCTCCAGGAGGGCCGGGCTCGTCCGGGGCTCGGCGGGCCTCCCCCCGGCCACCCACTGGACCCTCTCCTTGCGCAGGGCGAGGAAGTTTACGCTCGCCTTGAGCTCCCGGGCCTCCGGGGGGTGGCGGAAGCCGGGGGCGTAGACCAGGGCCCCGGTCACGGGGAGGTAGGGCCGTTCCTGGTTTAAGAGGTCGGCGGTGCCCGCCCCGGGCACCAGGTGGATCATCCCGTAGACCCGGTGTAGATCCGGGCCTCATGGGCTTCCCGCGGGCTCTTGTACACCCGTTACCTCCCAGTAGGCCAGGAGGGCCTCGCTGAAGAGGCCCGGGTGGCGGCGCTCGTAGGCGAAGAGGAGCCTGCGGGCGATGGCGAAGCGAAGCCGCTCCTCGGGGGTCAGGAGGGCCGGGGGAGAGGCCAGGCGGGCACGGCTTTCCCGGCCCAGGGCCACCTCCACCCGAACCCCCCTCACGGGGCGCGGGGGGAGGCCGAGCCACAAGGAAGCCTCCTCCGGAGGAAGGAGGCGGAAGCCCGCCTTCCTGGCGTAGTCCAACCCCTCGGCGTTGTCCTCGGGGACGTAGACCCCCTCCCCCATCCTGGCCCGGGCCAGGGCCTCGGGCAGGGGCACGGGGAAGGCGAAGGGGGCCACCCCGCCTTCAACCTCCTGGGGCTCCCGGAGGGCCACGGCCTGGACCTCGTAGGTGAGGTGGCCGTTCCAGGCGTTCTCCGTGAGGAGGCCCGCCACCTCCACCTCCTGGGGCAGGGCCGCCTGGCCCATGCGCCAGGCCACCACCCGCACCCCGCCCAGGCGGAAGGCCAGGTGCCGCCCCTCTCCCAGGGCGCGGGCCTCCTCCGGGGCGCCAAAAAGAAGGAAAAGGGGCTCGGGGTTCCCGGCCCCATAGGGCTCCAGGGGCAAAAGCTCGCGGTGGACCTGGGGGAGGAGGGAGGGGGGCGGGAGGAGCCCCAGAAGCTCCACCTCCCGCACCGGGTCGGGGAGGCTTGCCGCATGGGCCAAAAGGCGCCTCTTAAGCTCGGGGAAGCGGTCCTCCTCCAGGGCAAAGCCCGCCGCCTCCTTGTGCCCCCCGTAGCGGAGGAGGAGGTCCTCGGCGCTCCTTAAGGCCTCCACGGCGCTGATGGGGGCGAGGCTTCGCACCGTCCCCTTGCCCTGGGCCACCAGGAAGACGGGCCGGAGGGTGGCCTCGAGGATCCGGCTCGCCACGATGCCCATCACCCCCGGGTGCCCCTCGGGGTCCAGGAGGACGATGGCCTTCTCCGCCGGGTCCGCCTGGGGAAGGAGGCGCCTTAGCATCTCCTCCTCTATGGCCTGGCGGCGGGCGTTGAGGCGGGAAAGCTCCCCCACCAGGGCCTCGGCCTCGGTTTCGCTGTCGGTGAGGAGGAGCCTTAGGGCCTTCTCGGCCTCGCCGAGGCGGCTCGCCGCGTTGAGGCGGGGGGCGATGCGGAAGGCCACCTCCACCGCCTTCCCCGTGTACCCCACCGCCTGGGCCAGAAGCCTGAGCCCCACCCAGGAGGAGGTGGGGATGCGGGCCAGGCCCTCCTTCACCAGGGCCCGGTTCCAGCCCCAAAGGGGGGCCACGTCGGCGATGGTGCCCACCGCGGCGAGGTCGGCGTACTCCAGGGGCGCAGGAAGCCCCAGGCGCTCGTGGAGGGCCCAGAGGAGGAGGAAGGCCACCCCCGCCCCCGTGGGCTTCTCCCCAAGCCCCGGGGTGTAGGCGGGGTGGAGGATGAGGCCAGGAGGAGGGGTCTCCTTGGGGGTGTGGTGATCCGTGACCAGGACCTCCACCCCGTTTTCCACGAGCTCCCGAAGCTCCGCGTGGTTGGTGATGCCGCAGTCCACGGTGAGGAAGACCTCGGCCGCCTCCAGGTGCTCGGGAACCCGGTCCATGAGCACCCCGTAGCCCTCCTCCAGGCGGTGGGGGATGAAGGGGTGGACATCCGCTCCCAAGGCCCTAAGCCCCCGCACCAGGATGGCCGTGCCCGTAAGGCCGTCCGCGTCGTAGTCCCCGTGGACGCGGATGCGCTTGCCCCCCTTAAGGGCGGCGAGGAGGAGGTCCACGGCCTCCGGAAGCCCCTTTAGGGGGAGGAGGCGGAGGGGCGGGTCCAGGTCCTCGGGCCTTCGCGCCCCCCGGTGCCAAAGGGCCAAGGCGGCCTCCGGCCCCACCCCGAAGGCCGCCATCACCCCCCGCCACCCGGAAAGGGGGGGCAGGGAGAGGAAGCGCCAGCGCACCCGCTCCATGGTCAGGAGGGTTCCTCGGGCTCGCGGTCGGGGATCCTGGGGATCTCCTCGAGGCGCGCCTGCCTCAAGGCCTTCACCTCCCCCTGAAGCCGCCGCACCTCCCTAAGGAGCCTCCGCCGCTCCCCCATCCCCCCGAGCCAAAGAGCCAAGGCCCAAAGCCCCCCCACCAGGAGGCCCAAAAGGTACGCCCCGGGAAGGAGGTAGTAAAGGGGAAGGAGGCCCCAAGGGGAAGGCAGGGCCAGGAAGGGGTAGGCGTAGTAGAGGTAGACCCCCAAGGCCCCCGCCCCCAGGCTCACCAGGAGGAGGATCCACTGGACGAGCCTCATACCGCCTCCAAAAGCTCGGAAAGCCGGATGCGCCCCTCGTAGAGGGCCTTGCCCAAAAGGGCTCCCTCCACCCCGAGGCGCTTCAAGGCCAAAACGTCCTCCGCCGAGGCGATGCCTCCCCCCGCGATGAGCTCGTGGGGCCAGGCCTCCCGCACCCGGGCCACCGCCTCCAGGTCAAGGCCCCTAAGGGTCCCGTCCCGGCGCACGTCGGTGTAGATGAGGGTGCGCACCCCCATCTCCCCCCAAGCCCGAAGGAGGTCCAGGGCGGAGAGGGGGGCCCTCTCCTGCCAGCCCGAGACCACCACCTCCAACCCCCGGGCATCCAAGGCCACGGCCAGGCGGTCCGGGCCCACCTCTTCCAGCATCCGCGCCAAAAGCCCCGGGTCCTTCACGGCCACCGTGCCCACCACCGCCCGGCGCGCCCCGAGCTCTAGGGCCTCCTTCAGGTCCTCCAGGCTCCGGATCCCCCCCGCGAGCTGGAAGGGGATGGAGAGGGCGGCCGCCACCCGGCGCACCGCCTCCCGGTTCTCCCCCGTGCCCAGGGCCCGGTCCAGGTCCACCAGGTGGAGGAGCCGCGCCCCCTCCTTCTGCCAGCGCAAGGCGGCCTCCACGGGGTCCCCGTAGGGGGTCTCCCGGGAGGGGTCCCCCTCGTAGAGGCGCACCGCCCGGCCCGACCTCAGGTCCACCGCGGGGATGAGCCACATGGCCCTATCCTACAAGCTCCCTCAAGGCGGCCTCCAGATCGGGGGCCCGCATCAGGCTCGTGCCGATGAGAACGGCGTCAAAAAGCCCCTCCAGGGGCTTCAGCTCCTCCTTGCGGGAATACCCCGACTCCGCCACCAAGACCCCGCCGAAGCCCCGCTCCCGGGCCAGGCGGCCTAAGCGGGGGGCGGTGGCGAGGTCTATTTGTAGGGTGGCGAGGTCGCGGTTGTTGACGCCGAGGACCTCCGCGCCGGCCTCGAGGGCCACCTCCAGCTCCCTTTCCGTGTGCACCTCCACCAGGGCCTCGAGGCCAAGCCGCCTCGCCTCCTCCAGGTAGGCCCCCGTGAGCTCCCCCAAGAGGGCCACGATGAGGAGGGCGGCGCTCGCCCCGAAGGCCCGGGCCTCCTCCAGCATGAAGGGGTCCACCACGAAGTCCTTCCGCAGGAGGGGAAGGCCCACCCTCTCCCGCACCCGCTTGAGGTCCAAGAGGCTTCCCCCGAAGCGGTGGGGCTCGGTGAGGACGCTCACCGCCCTCGCCCCGCCCCTTTCGTAGGCCAAGGCGGCCTCCACCGGGTCCACCTCCCGGATGACCCCCGCGGAGGGGCTCTGCCTCTTGACCTCGGCGATGACGGAAAGCCCCGGCAGGAGGAGGGCTTCCTTGAAGGAGGGGACTGGGGGAGGCTCGGGAAGGGGGTAGGGGGCCACCTCCTGGGCCCGCTTCCGGGCGATCTCCCCCAGGACCCCGGGCACGTGGGAAAGCTCCGGCCGCATGGGAGCATTTTATGCTGGGGATGTGCGCGGCGTGGCCTTGGCCTTAGGCGGAGGCGGCGTCCGGGGGTACGCCCACCTCGGGGTGCTCGCCGTCTTGGAGGAGGCGGGCGTCCCCATCCGGGGCCTTGCGGGGAGCTCCGCCGGGGCCTTGGCGGCGGCCGCCTGGGCCTTCGGGCACAAGGACCCCTGGAAGGTGCACGAGGCCATCTTTGACCAGGAGGTGGCGGAGCTTTCCCGGGCGGGAAGCCTCCGGACCCTGGCCCGCCTCTTCACCGCCCTCAGGCGCCCCCACCTGGCGGAGGCGGAAAAGGTGGGCCAAGGGCTAAAGCGCCTCTTCGGGGAGGCCCGCCTGGAGGAAAGCCCCCTTCCCCTGGCCATCCAGGCCGCCGACCTCCTCACGGGGGAAAAGGTGGTGCTCCGGCGAGGCCCGGTGTGGCAGGCGGTGCTGGCCAGCATGGCCATCCCCGGCCTTTTCCCCCCGGTCCCTTGGGAAGGGCGGCTTCTGGTGGACGGGGACGTGGTGGAGAAGGTGCCGGTGCGGGCGGCCAAGGCCCTCTTCCCCAAGGTGGTGGCCGTGGACGTCTCCAACCCCCCGCCCAAGGAACCCCCCAGGACGGCCCTCGAGGCCGCCCTCCTGGCGGGCGAGGCGAGCCGGAGGCGGCTCAAAGCCCTGGCCCTCAAGGAGGCGGACGTGGTCCTCGCCCTGGACCCCCCCTTCCCCATAGACACCTTTGACCACGAAAAACTCCCCCTGGTCTACGAGCTCGGCCAGAAGCGGGCCCGGGAGCGGCTCAAGGAGGTCCAGGCCTTGGCCCGGGTGCGCCTTAGGGACCTCTTCCCCCGGCGATAAGCCTCTCCGCCCGGCGCACCAGGTTTAGGCCCAGGGCGAGGCCCAAGGGAAGGAGCCAAAGCCCCTGGGGCCTCAGGAGAAGGCCCATCACCCCCAGGAAGAAGAAGAGGGCCGCCCCGAGCCCCACGGCCACCAGGGGGGCCAAGGGGCCCTCCTCCTTCAAGGCTTCTCGCCCTTGGCGGTAGAGCCAAAGCCCCCCCAGGAAGGCCAGGAGGTACAAGGCGGGGTGGAAGGCCCGGGGGAGGAAAAGGGAAAGGAGAAGGAGGACCCCCCCCTGCCCCAGGAAGAGGGCGAGCCCGTAAAGCCAAAGCCCCCGGCGCCTCGAGGCCCGGTCCGCCCCCGGGTCCAAAAGGGCCCTGAAGACCTCCAACCGCCCCCCTAGTGGTGGAGGACCCGCTCCAGGAAGGCCCGGGTGCGCTCCTCCTTGGGGGCGGTGAAGATCTCCCCCGGCCTCCCCTCCTCCACGATCTGCCCCCCGTCCATGAACACCACCCGGTCCGCCACCTCCCGGGCAAACCCCATCTCGTGGGTCACCACCAGCATGGTCATCCCCCCGCGCGCCAGGCCCCGCATCACGTCCAACACCTCCCCCACCATCTCCGGGTCCAAGGCGCTCGTGGGCTCGTCAAAAAGCATCACCTTGGGCTCCATGGCGAGCGCCCGGGCAATGGCCACCCGCTGCTGTTGGCCCCCGGAAAGCTGCCCCGGGTACTTCCCCGCCTGGTCCAGAATCCCCACCCGCTCCAAAAGCTCCAAAGCCTTCCTCTCCGCCTTCTCCTTCGGCCAGCGCCGCACCCGCATGGGGGCCAGGGTGATGTTCTCCAAGACGGTCATGTGGGGGAAGAGGTTGAACTGCTGGAAGACCATCCCCACCTCCCGCCGGACCTCCCGGAGGGCCCGGTCGTCCTTGACGTTCAGGCCGTCCACCCACACCTCCCCCTCCTGGAAGTCCTCCAGGCGGTTGATGGTGCGGATGAGGGTGCTCTTCCCCGAGCCCGAGGGGCCGATGATGACGAGCTTCTCTCCCGGGGCCACCTCCAGGTGGATCCCCTTGAGCACGTGCAAGGGACCGAACCACTTGTGCAGGTTGTGGATTCGGATGATGGGCTCCACCGCCTTCATTTTCGCACCCGCTGGAGGAGGTAGACCAGGAGGAAGAGGCCCAGGCCTATGGCGTCCGTGAGGAGGCCCGGGACCACCAAGGCCAAGGCCGCTCCCAGGAGAAGGGCCCTTTCCCAAAGGCGGGTGGGCTTGTGCAGGAAGCCCACCAGGGCGGCGGCGAAGGCGGTCATCCCCAAAAGGGCGGTTAGGAAAACCCAAAGGCCCTCAAGCCAGGAGTCCACCCCCAGGAGGAGGAGCTTGGGGTTAAAGAAGAACATGTAGGCGAGGAGGGCGGTCCTGAGCTCGTAGACGAAGCCCTGGACCGCCGTCTTCCAGAAGTCCGACTTGGCGATGGCGCTCGCGGCGTAGGCGGCGAGGGCCACAGGAGGGGTGGAGTCCGCCATGATGCCGAAGTAGAAGACGAACATGTGGGCGGCCACCGGGGGCACCGGGTAGCCCGCCTTCTCGGAAAGCTGCAGGACCACGGGCACCACCAGGGAGGCCATGACGATGTAGTTGGCGGTGGTGGGGAGGCCCATGCCGAGGAGGAGGCTCGTGAGCTGGGCGAGGAGGAGGACCAGGAGGAGGTTCCCCCCCGAGAGGCGTTCCACGATGTCCGTGAGGCCGAAGCCGATGCCGGTCATGGTGACGATGCCCACGATGACCCCGGCGGTGGCCGTGGCCAAGGCGATGCCCACCATGCCCCGGGCGCCCGCCTCGAGGCCCTCCAGGATGAGCCTTCCTCCCCTCAAAAGCCCAAAACCCACCCCCGCCCCGCCCCTATGGGCCCGCCAGGCCTCCTGGAGGAGGATGAGGGCCAGCATGAAGAAGACGGTGTTCAAGGCGGCCCGCTCCGGGGTGAGCCTCAGGCCCACCAGGGCGTAGAGGAGGTAGGCCAGGGGCAGGAGGTAGTGGGCCCCCGAGCGGAGGATGGGGCCAAGGGGGGGGAGCTCCGAGCGGGGCACCCCCTTGAGGCCCAAGGCCAGGGCCTCGAGGTGGACGGTGAGGAAGAGGGTGGCGTAGGCCAGGAGGGCGGGGAGGAGGGCGATGAGGATGAGCTGGTTGTAGGGGATGCCCAGGAACTCCGCCATGATGAAGGCCGCGGCCCCCATCACCGGCGGCATGAGCTGCCCGTTGGAAGAGCTCGCCACCTCCACGGCCCCCGCCTTCTCCGGGGGGTAGCCCACCCGCTTCATGAGGGGGATGGTGAAGGTGCCCGTGGTGACCACGTTGGACACCGAGCTCCCCGAGACCACCCCCGTGAGGGCGCTGGCCACCACCGCCGCCTTGGCGGGCCCCCCCCGGAAGTGGCCGAGGAGGGCGTAGGCCACCTGGATGAAGAAGTGCCCCGCCCCCGCCTTCTCCAAAAGGGCCCCGAAGAGGACGAAGAGGAAGACGAAGGTGGCCGAGACCCCCAGGGGCACGCCCCAGATCCCCTCGGCGGTGGTGTAGAGCTGGCCCATGAGCTGGCCCCACTGGCTCCCGGCGTGGAGCTGGAGCCAGGGGGGAAGGGTGAAGGGAAGAAGCCCCTTGGGCCCGGTGAGGGCGTAGAGGACGAAAAGGGAGGCGATGACGGGCAGGGCGGGCCCCACCACCCGCCAGCTGGCCACGAAGAGGACGAGGAGGGTGAGGGTCCCCATGACCACGTCCCGCCCGCTCGGGATGCCGCCCCGGAGCTGGGTGATGCCGTAGTAGTCCAAGACCACGTAAAGCGCCCCCGCCACCCCCAAAAGGGCCAAGACCCAGTCCGAAAGGGGCACCCGGTCCTTGGGGCCCCTCTTCCCCGGGTAGGCCAAGAAGGCCAGGGCCAGGGCGAAGGCCAGGTGGACCGCCCGCAGGCGCAAGGGGTCCAGGGTGCCGACCTCCGTGGCCCAGAGCTGGAAGAGGCTCCAGGCCACCCCCAGGGCCACGAGCAGGTAGCGGGCCAGGCCCCTGGGCTTCCGCCCCCCGAGCTCACTTTCCTCCACCAAAAGCGAAGCGTCCTGCGCCATCCTTCCTCCAGGCAAAGGGGGCCCCAGGCGGGGCCCCCAGGGCGTTCCTTCTCAGCCTACTTCAGGACCCCCAGCTCCTTGTAGAAGCGCTCCGCCCCCGGGTGCAAGGGGATGGGCAACCCCTTCACCGCCTTCCGTATATCAAAGAAGCGCTCCAGGTTGGGGTGGATCTTCTTGAAGGCCTCCTGGTTGCCGAAAACCGCCTTCATGAACTTGTACACCGTCTCCTCGGAGAGCTTTTCCGAGGCGATGAGCATGGCCTGGACCGCCACGGTGGGGGTGGTCACGTTCACGCCCCTGTAGGTCCCGCCGGGGATGTTGAAGCCCACGTAAAAGGGGTACTTCTTGGCGATGGTCTGGATGCGGTTCAGGTCCACCGCCACCAGGGCGATGGGGGTGGTGAGGGCGAGCTGCTGGATGGCGGAAGCCCCCAGGCCCACGGTGTAGAAGAGGGCGTCCGCCCGCTTGTCCTGCATGAGCTGGATGCCCTGGGTGGCGCTCACCCGGATGGCTTGGCCGAGGTCGTCAAAGGTGAGGCCGTAGGCCTCGAGGATCTGCCGGGCGTTCTGCTCGGTGCCGGAGCCCACGTCGCCCACCACCACCCGCTTGCCCTTGAGGTCGGCCACGGTGCGGATCCCGGCGTCGGCCCGGGCCACGATGTGGACCACCTCGGGGTAGAGGGCGGCGAGGGCCCGGATCCCCTTCACCGGCTTGCCCTCAAAGGCGGGGATGCAGCAGCCTTGGTAGGCGTAGTAGGCGATGTCGTTCTGGGCCAGGGCCATCTCAAACTCTCCGGCGGCGATGGCGTTGATGTTGGCCACGCTTCCCCCGGTGGAGCGGGCGTTGGCCCGGAGGCCCACATTGGCGTCGTTCACCAGCTTGGCCATGCCCGTGGCCACGGGGAAGTACACGCCAGTGGTGGAACCGGAGCCGATGGTGAGGAACTCCTGGGCCACTCCCAGGCCGAGGAAGGCTAAAGCCGCCAAAAGCACTTTTTTCCGCATAAAACCACCTCCTTTAGGCCTCGGCCAGTATACCCCGGAGGTCTACCCGCGACAAGCCCTCCCACAGGCCAGGATGGGCCTCATCGCCCCGCCACCTTGAGGCGGGCCTCGAGGCGGTCGGTGAAAAGGGTGAGCGCCGTGGTGAGGAGGAGGTAGATGGCCGCCACGGCCAAATAGACCTCCACGGGCCGGAAGGTGGCGGAGATGATGCGCTGGCCCGAAAGGGCGAGCTCCGTGAGGGTGATGACGCTGGCCAGGGAGGAGTCCTTGAGGAGGGCCACCACGTTGTTGACCAAGGGGGGCACCACGATCCGCAAGGCCTGGGGCAGGACGACGAAGCGCATGGTGTCCAAAGGGGAAAGCCCCAAGGACCAGGCCGCCTCCCACTGCCCCTTGGGGATGGCCTGGATCCCGGCCCGCACCACCTCGGCGTTGTAGGCCCCCACGTTGAAGGCGAGGGCCAAGAAGGCCGCCCAGTAGGGGGTGAGGGCCTGCTGGGCCTCGGGCCAGATGGGCCTTAGGAGAAGGGGAAGGGCGGTGTAGGTGAAGAGGATCTGGACGAGAAGGGGCGTCCCCCGGGTAACCCAGATGTAAAAGGCGGCGGGAAGCCGCACCCAAGGCCGAAGGGAGAGGCGGGCGATCCCCGCCAAAACGCCAAGGACAAGCCCCGCCCCCCCAGAGAGCAGGGTGAGCTTGAGGGTGACCTCCGCCCCCTGGGCCATGGCCTGCCCCGCGGAGGCCGCCCGCTCGGGGCCAAAGCCCATGAGGAGGAAGTACCGCTCCAGGGCCAGACCTAGAAGGGCGAAAAAGGCCACGTAGCCCAGGGCGAGAAGGGCGAGAAAGAGGAGAACGCGCGAAAGGAAGCGCATCTTCCGAGGGTAGGCCCTGGGGCCTTCCCGCCCCAGGGCCTAGGAAAGGGCTAGCGGCAGCGCACGTCCTCGCCGAACCACTTCTTGGAGATCTGAGCGTAGGTGCCGTCCTTCATGAGGTCGGCCAGGGCCCGGTTGAGGGCGTCCCGCACGCCCTTGTTCCCCTTGGCCACGGCCATGGCCACCTTTTCCTGGAAAATCAGCTCCCCAAGCTGAAGGGTGTTCTCCAGCTTCCGCTCCTTGATGGCCTCCTTGGCCACGAAGCGGTCGGTGATCCAGGCGTCTATGCGGCCCGCGAGGAGGTCCTGGAGGGCGTCGGGGTCCTTCTGGTAGGTGCGCACCTCCTTGACCCCGGGAATCTTTTGGGCAGCTTCCATGTAGGTGGTGCCGATCTGCACCCCCACCACCTTGCCCTGGAGGTCCTTGGCCGTCTTAGGCCCCCCCTTCTTGCTCACGAGGATCCCGCCCGTGCAGTAGTGGGGGTTGGTGAAGTCCACGGCCTTGGCCCGCTCCTCGGTGATGCCGTGGGAGGCGATGACGAAGTCAAAGCGCCCCTGGTTGAGCTGGATGAGGAGGCTGTCAAAGGACTGGGCGATCCAGACGGGCTTGAGGCCGAGTTTTTGGGCGATGGCGTTGCCGAGGTCCACCTCAAAGCCCGTGAGCTGGTTCTTCTCGTCAAAGTAGTTGAAGGGGGGGAAGGCCCCTTCCGTGCCGATGCGGATCTGCCCAGAGCGGCGGATCTCGTCAAAGCTCCGCACCTGGGCCAAGGCCAAGCCGAGGGCCAACACTCCGAGCCAAAGGGCAAACCGTTTCACGCTCACCTCCTAACGGGGGGGATTATACACTAGGCCCACCGCACCCAGGCCACCCGCCCCGTGACCGGGTGCCTCAGGGCCAGGCGCACCCCGTAGGCGTAGCTTCCCGGACGGTGGGGGCGGAAGCTCCCCTCGTACCCCTCTTGGGAGGGGGCCAGGGGGACCACCTCCAGTTCCCCTGTGCTGCGCCTCACCACCAGCTGGACCTCGAGGAAAGGCCTCAGGGCCTCGGGCACCTCCCCCTCCACCCAGGCCCGCACCCAAAGAGGCTCCCCGTTCAGGGTGAGGTGGCCCGGGGCCTCCACCCGAAGCCCCAGGGCGAAGAAGGCGGGGAGGGCCTGGTGGAAGGCCTCCAGGACCTTGACCTCCCGCCGGGCCCGCGCCGCCATCTCCGCGCCCTTTTGGTAGAGGTCCAGGTATTCCCGCACCATGCGGGCGGCGCTGAACCTGGGCCCCACGGTGCGCAGGCTCTCGTGGATCATGGCCAGCCAGCCCGCGGAGTAGCCCTCGGGGCCTTTGGCGTAGAAGAGGGGAAGCACCTCGGACTCCAGGACGTCGTAGAGGGCCTGGGCGTCGGCCGCGTCCTGAGCCTCCTCGCTCTCGTAGACCCGGCCGTCGCCGAAGGCGAAGCCGTTTTTGCCGTTAAAGGCCTCCGCCCACCAGCCGTCCAGGACGCTCAGGTTGAGGGCCCCGTTGAGGGCCGCCTTCATGCCGCTCGTGCCCGAGGCCTCCATGGGCCGCCTCGGGGTGTTGAGCCAGACGTCGGAGCCGTGGGTGAGCACCCGGGCCAGGTACATGTCGTAGTCCTCCACCACCACCATGCGGTCCTCGAGGCCGAGCTCCCGGATCTTGGCCACGAGCTCCTGCAGGTAGGCCTTGCCGGGCTCGTCCTTGGGGTGGGCCTTCCCGGCGAAGACGAACTGCACCGGGTAGGGGCCCCGCAGGATCTTCAGGAGGCGCTCCGGGTCCTTGAAGAGGAGGATGGCCCGCTTGTAGGTGGCGAAGCGCCGGGCGAAGCCGATGGTCAGGGCCTCGGGGTCCAAAAGGCGCTCGGCCTCCCGCAAGCGGCTTGGGCTTTCCCCGTTGCGGCGGCGCTGCTCGTAGAGGCGCTGCCGGACCTCGCGGACGAGCTCCGCCCGAAGCTCCCGGTGGATCCGCCAAAACTCCTCCCCCAGGCCCTCCACCTTCCAGGTGGAGGGGTCCTCGGGACGCTTTAGCCACTCGGGGCCGAAGACCTCGGCGTAGTGGCGGCGAAGCCTTGGGTGGAGGAAGGTCCAGGTGTGGACCCCGTTGGTGACGTGGCCGATGGGCACCTCTTCCTCCAGGAGGCCTGCCCAGAGGTGGTGGAACATCTTCCGGGAAACCTCCCCGTGGAGGCGGCTCACCCCCCCGGCCTGGGCGCTGGTCCTTAGGGCCAGATTAGACAGGGAAAAGACCTTGCCCCAGGGCCTCTCCTCGAGGCCCAAGGCCAACACCGCCTCCCGGTCCGCCCCAAGCCTCTCCCAGAGGTGGCCCAGGTACTGGTCTATGAGCTCCAGGGGAAAGGCGTCGTGCCCCGCGGGCACCGGGGTGTGGGTGGTGAAGAGGGCCCCCGCCCGGGCGAGCTCCAGGGCCAGGGGGAAGGGGTGGCCCTCCGCCACCAGCTCCCGCACCCGCTCCAGGCCCAAGAGGGCCGAGTGGCCCTCGTTCATGTGGAAGACCTCGGGGCGAAGGCCCAAGGCCCGAAGAAGCCGCACCCCCCCAAGGCCCAAGACCATCTCCTGCTTCAGGCGGGTCTCCAGCCCCGGGGCGTAGAGCCTGGCGGTGATCTCCCGGTCCTCCGGGGCGTTTTCCGGGAGGTCGGTGGTGAGGAGGTAGACGGGCACCGCCCCCACCTGCGCCCGGTAGGCGGAAAGCCACACCGTGCGCCCGGGGAACTCCACGCCCACCCTAAGGGGCCTGCCCTCCCGGTCCTGCACGGGCAAAAGGGGAAGCTCCTCGGGGCGCAAGGGCTCGTAGACCTCCACCTGGGCGCCCTCCTTGGAGAGGCGCTGGTGGAAGTAGCCCTCGTGGTAGAAGATCCCCACCCCCACCAGGTGGAGGCCGAGGTCGCTCGCCGCCTTCACGTGGTCCGCGGCCAGGACCCCAAGCCCCCCGGCGTAGATGGGCAAGGAGCTGTGAAAGCCGTACTCGGCGGAGAAGTAGGCGGTGAGGGGGCCCTTTGGCCCCTTACGCTCCTCCAGGTAGGCCCGAAGGGCCTGGACCACCCCCTGGACGCGGGCCGGGTAGCCGCCCGTGGCCAGGGCCTCGAGGCGGGCGGGGGGCACCTCCAGGAGGAGCTTCACGGGGTTGCCGCGGAAACGCTTCCAAAGCGAAGGGTCCACCTCCTGGAAAACCTCGGCCGCCTCGGGGTTCCAGCTCCACCAGAGGTTGTAGGCGAGCTCCTTCAGGCCCTTTAGGGGCTCAGGGAGCTCGGGCATGGCGGTGATATGTCCTAGGGTCCTCACGGGGGTGGATTATACCCGAGGCGCTTAGCGGAGGCGCCGCCAAAGCTCGGGGCTCAGGAGGAGGGCCACGGGCAGGATCTCAATCCGCCCCGCCCACATCAGGAGGATGAGGACCGCCTTGGAGAGGGGATGGAGCCCAGCGTAGGAGCCCATGGGCCCCACCTCGCCGAGGCCTGGGCCGATGTTGCCGATGGCCTGGGCGCTGGCGGTGAAGGCCACCACGAAGTCCCCCTCCAAAAGGGCCAGGAGCAGGGTGCCCGCCGTGAAGAGAAGGGTGTAGAGGAAGACGAAGACGGAAACCTGCCTCAGGGCCTCCTCAGGAATCACCCTCTGCCCCAGGCGCAAGGGGAGCACCGCCTGGGGATGGAGGGTGCGGGTGATCTCCCGGCGGAGGAAGCCGAAAAGGAGGAGCCAGCGCACCACCTTGACCCCACCCGCCCCCGAGCCCGCGCTTCCCCCCACGAACATGAGGAGGACCAGGATGGCCTGGGCCGGGACCACCCACCCGGCAAAGTCCACGCTGGCGAAGCCCGTGGTGGTGAGGATGGAGACCACTTGGAAGAAGCCGTGGCGGAGGCTCTCCTCGAGGCCATAGAGGTGGTGGGTGTAGAGGTAAAAGGCGAGAAGCCCGCTCGCCGCCAACACCAAGGCCGCGTAAGCCCGGAACTCCGCGTCCCCCAAAAGGGGCCTCGCCTCCCGGCCAAAGAGGAGGCGGTACTGCAGGAGGAAGTTCACCCCCGCCCAGAACATGAAGAAGGTCCCCATCCACTGGGCCAGGGGCGGGTAGGCCGCGAAGCTTTGGGGGTTGGGGCTGAACCCCCCGGCCGGGGTGGTGGCCAGGGCGTTGGCCCAGGCCTCAAAGGCGGGAACCCCGGTCCCCAAGTAGGCCAAGAAGGCCGAGGCGGTGAGGAGGAGGTAGACCCGGAGCACCGCCTGGGCGGTGTGGCGGAGCCTGGGGGTGAGCTTCTCCTTCTCCACCCCGGTGGCCTCGGCGAAGAAGGCCTGGCGGCCCGCCACCTGGAGCTGGGGGAAGACCACCAGGAAGAGGAGGACGATGCCGATGCCGCCCATCCATTGGGTAAAGCTCCGCCAGAGGAAGAGGCTTCGCCCAAATGAGCCGAAGTCGGAAAGCACCGTGGCCCCCGTGGTGGTGAAGCCGGAGACCGCCTCAAAGAGGGCGTCCAGGTAGCCCAGGCCCCCGGAGACCCAGTAGGGCACCGCCCCCAGAAGGGGGACGGCGAGCCACAAGAGGGCCACGCTGGCGAAGACCTCAGCCCGGCGGGGCTGGGCCTCGGGGTGCCCCAGGGCCTGGAAGGCCCGCCCGAGGCCGAGGCCCAAGAGGGCGGCCAGGGCGAAGCCCCGGACGTCCTCCCCCAGGGCCAAGGCCAGGAAGGCGAAGCCCAGGAACAGCGCCCCAAAGCCCTGGTAGGTGAGCCCCAGGAGGTAGAGGGTGCCGCGGAGGCCCCCCTTAGCCGAGGATCCGGGCCACGACCTCATCCGCCACCTCCCGGGCCACCACCAGGAAGAGCCGATCCCCAGGGAGGGCCTCGAGGCCCTCCCGGTAGAGCATCACCCGGTGGTCCCGCTCCAGGGCGATGGGGGCCACCCGGGGCGCCGCCAGCCCTTCCAGGGGCTTGGGCGCGAAACTCTCGGGAAGCTCCACCTCCAGAAGCTCAATGTTCTCGTCCATGGTGGAGACGTGCTCCACGTTCTCCGGGCCCAGGAAGTCCAGCACCGCCCGCACCGCCGCCTGGCGCGGGGTGAGGGGCAGGTCAATCCCCACCTCCTCAAAGAGCATGCGGGTCTCAGGGCGGGAAACCCGGGTGATGACCTTGCCCACCCCAAACTGCTTGGCGAGGAGGGAGGCCAGGAGGTTTTTCTCGTCGTTGTCGGTGACGGCCACCACGGCGTCGGCCTCCGCCATCCCCTCGGCCCGCAAAAGCTCCAGGTCGGTGCCGTCCCCCTGGATGACGAGGGCCCCCGGCAGCTCCTGGGCCAGCCACTGGCACCGCTCCCCGTTGGGCTCAATGACGACCACCTCTATCCGCCGCCGCAGGAGCTCCTGGGCCACCATGAAGCCCACGTTCCCTCCCCCCAGGACCATCACCCGACGCACCCCCCGGCCCGAGGCGAAGCAGGCCTCCAGCTCGGGAAAGGCCTTGGAGGTGGTGGCGAAGAGGAGTTTGTCTCCGGGTTCCAGGACCAGCTCAGGAAAGGCGGGGTGGGCGAAGCCCAGAAACTCCCCGTGGCGCACCACCCCCACCACCAAAACCCCCTCCGGCCAGGAGAGCTCGGAGAGGAGGCGGTGGGCGTAGGGCCCCCCCTCCTTGACCCGGTACTCCACGAAGCGGAGCCGCCCCTCGGCCAGAAGCTCCGCGTCCACCGCCCCGGGGAGGAGGATGACCTCCACGATCTCCCGGGCCATGGCCCGCTGGGGCCAGAGGACCTTGTCTATGCGGGTCCCGAGGATCTCGGCGGTGCGGGGGTCGGTGAGGACCTCCACATACCCCCCCTTGCCCACGAAGCAGAAGGCCTCCTTGGCCCCAAGCCCCTTGGCGAGGAGGGAGGCGAGAAGGTTGATCTCGTCGGAATCGGTGCTGGCGATGAAGAGGTCCGCCCGGTCCACCCCGGCCTCCCTCAGGGTGTCGGGGTCCGTGGCCCCCCCCACCACCACCTTCACGTCCAAGGAGGCGAAGCGCTCCCGGGCCTGGGGGTTCCGGTCAATGACCACCACCTCGTGGGTCTTCTCCAGGGTGCGGGCCAGCTCCCCGCCCACCTCTCCGCCCCCGGCGATGACGATGTACATACCGCCCCTATCCTAAACCTGGACCCCGTGGAGGTCGTAGGTGTCGGCCCGAATGATGCGCACCTGGACCCTCTCCCCCACCCGCACCGTGCCGTCGGTTTCCACGTAGACCAGGCCGTCTATGCCGGGGGAGTCGCGGTAGCTGCGGCCCACGGCGAGCCCAGGCTCGGGGAGCTCGTCCACCAGCACCTCCAGGGTCTTGCCCACAAAGCCCTGGTTCTTCCTCAGACTGATGCGGGCCTGGAGCTCCAGGAGACGGGCTTTGCGCTCCTCCTTCACCTCCTCGGGCACGTGTCCCGGAAGGGCGTTGGCCTCCGCCCCCTCCACCGGGGAGTAGGTGAAGACCCCCACCCGGTCCAGCTCCGCCTCCTCGAGGAACTCCAGAAGGAGTTCAAAGTCTTCCTCGGTTTCCCCGGGAAAGCCCACGATGAAGCTGGAACGGACCGCCAGGTGGGGCACCACCTCCCGCCAGGCCTTCAGGGTCTTCAGGTGGCTCTGGTAGCCGCCCGGCCGGCGCATGAGGCGAAGGATGCGCTCGGAGGCGTGTTGCAGGGGGACGTCCAGGTAAGGGAGCACCTTCCCCTCGGCCATCAGGGGCAGAAGCTTCCCCACGTGGGGGTAGGGGTAGACGTAGTGGAGCCGGATCCAGGCCCCGAGCTCGGCCATGTGGGCGAGGAGGTCCTTAAGCTCCGCCCGCACGGGCCGGTCCCCCCAGAGGCTCTCCCGGTGCCCCAGGTCCACCCCGTAGGCCGAGAGGTCCTGGGCGATGAGGAGGAGCTCCTTGGTGCCCGTGGCCACGAGCCTTGCCGCCTCGGCGAGCACCTGGGCGGCGTCCCGGGAGCGGAGCCTTCCCCGGAGCTTAGGGATGATGCAGAAGCTACAGCGGTGGTCGCACCCCTCGGAGAGCTTGAGGTAGGCGTAGTGCCTCGGGGTGAGCTTGACCTGGGGAGGAATGAGGTCCAAGAAGGGGTCCCGGGGCGCGGGGAGGACCTCCTGCACCGCCTCGAGCACCTTCTCCACCTCCCCCGGGCCGGTGACGGCCAGCACCTGGGGGTGGCGCTCCCGGATCTTCTCCGGGCGCGCCCCCAGGCAGCCCGTGACCACCACCTTGCCGTTCTCCTTGAGGGCCTCGCCGATGGCCTCGAGGCTCTCCTCCACCGCGGGGGTGATGAAGCCGCAGGTGTTCACGATGACGAGCTCCGCCTCCTGGTAGCTCGGGCTCGTCTCGTAGCCCAGGGCCTTCAGGCGGGAAAGGATCTGTTCGGAGTCCACCAAGGCCTTGGGGCACCCCAGGCTTACGAAGCCGATCTTCGCCATACGCCTCCTAGGGCCCACGGGCCCCAACAAAAAAAGAGTATAGCCACGGGCGGGCTTTCGGGAAAGGGAGCTAGGGGAAGCGGCGGGTGAGGGGCTTGCCGGGCTCCCCCATGGGCCCGAGGTCCTTCCCCTCCAGGATGACCCGCACCGCCCCCGGGTTGCCGGAGCGCACCTCCACCGGCAGGTCAAAGGCGAGCTCGGCCCCCACCTCGGGGATGCCCTCGTAAAGGCGCTTTTCCCCCTGGGTGACCCGAAGCCAGCTGCGGCCCTCCACCTTTAGGACGAGCTTCCCCGCCCCCGAGGAGGCGGAAGCCTCTTGGGGCGGCGAAGGGGCCTGGGGGAGGGGCTTAAGGCGGTAGGCGAGGGCGCGGGGGCCCTCCAGGGCGAGCTCCTCCTCCACGGGCTCGTAGCCGGGAAGCTCCAGGCGCAAAAGCCGCCTTCCCCCTTCCACGGGGGGGGTCTCCAGGGGGGTCTGGCCCAGGTAGAAGCCGTCCAGATAGACCCGGGCCCCGGGGGGCTCGGAGGACACCTTTAGGGGGTAGCGCTCGGGGGCCTGGGGCGGGGGCTCGGGGGCGAGCTCCACCACCTGGACGGGGCGCGGCCTAAGGAGGAGGTAGGCCCCGTAGCCCAGGCCCAAAAGGGCGAGGAGGGCGAGGAGAAGGCCCCAGGGCGGCCCCCCCCTCCTGGCCCTGGGAGGGGGAGGGGGGAGGGAGGGGGAAGCGGGGTAGAGGGCCAGGAGGGGCTCGGGGTCCAGGCCGAGGAGGAGGGCGTAGCGCCGCAGGTACCCCCGGGCCAGGGGAGGCTCGGGAAGCTGCTCAAAGCGGCATTCCTCCAAGGCCTTAAGGACCTCGGCCTTCAGGGCGAGCTGCCGCGCCGCCTCCTTCAGGGTGAGGCCCCGCTCCTCCCTGGCCCGCTTAAGCCGCTCCCCCAGCTCGCACACACGCCTATTCTAACCCAAGTTGCTACCTATCCCCTGGATCTGAAAAAATAGTGGCCGCTATGCTTTCCCGTCTCATAGCGGCCTTTTGCATTATAGACGACGCCCTGCAAGCCATGGGCTACAAGGATGACCCCCAAGCCAAAACGCCCGCCTCCGCCATCCTCACCCTCGCCCTCCTTGCCGCCCTAGAGTTCGGCGGCAAGCACAACAAGGCCCTGGCCCTCGCCAAAGACCTCGGCCTCTTCACCCACGTCCCCTCCCCAAGCCGCTTCAACCGCAGGCTCCACGCCCTCTACCCCCTCCTTCTCCCCCTCCTCCACCTCCTGGCCCAGGTCTGGAAGCACCTCCACCAG
>NZ_FNBC01000058.1 GCF_900102145.1 Thermus arciformis
ATCTGTACGAGGACCTCCTCCGGGAGGCCCAGGAGGTTGTTCCCATGGTCATCCGCAGGAGGAACAGCCGGCGGTATCTCCCTTGGATGCAGTACCTGGCCATCGTGGGGCGGAGGGTGGTGGAGACGGTGGGGAGCATGCTCCATCACCTCTTCCCCAGGCGCATCCACGCCGTGACCCAGGAGGGTTTCGTCATCAAAGTTCTCACCTTCGTCCTGGCCCATAACATCAGTCTCCTGACCCAGAAGATGGCTGGGTAGCAACTTGGGTTATAATAAGGGAGTCAGCGGGCAAAGAGGTCTCAGGGCACGAGGGCGACCTTGGTGGCCTTCCGTTCGTGGAAGAGGCGGTAGCCTTCGGGGGCCTCCTCCAGGGGGAGGCGGTGGCTGAAGACGAAGCTCCCCTTGAGCCTCCCCGCCCTCTGCAGGGCGAGGACCTCCCCGATCCAGCGGGGGACGTTGGCGAGGGCGCTCCTCAGGGTGATCCCCCGGCTGAAGGCGGGAAGCCAGGGGTAGTCCAGCCGTTCCGCCGTGGGCACCCCCAGGCTGGAGACCACGCCCCCCGGGCCCGCGAGGCGCAGGGCGAGCTTCAGGGCCTCCCCGTCCCCGCCCACCGCCTCCACCACCAGGTCCGCCCCCAGGCCCTCGGTCTCCCGGCGCACCCGGGCCACGGGGTCCTCCGCCTGGGGGTGGATGGGGAGGCTTCCCAGGGCCTTGGCCTTCTCCAGGCGGGCCTCCTCCGGGTCTATGGCATAGACCTGCCCTGCCCCCAGGGCGTGGGCCACCATCTGGGCCATGAGGCCCACGGGCCCCGAGCCCACCACGGCCACGCTCATGCCGGGGGCGAGGAAGGGCCTCACCCCCCCGTAGGCCGTGGTGAGGATGTCCCCGGCGAGGATGGCCTCCTCGGCGGGGAGGTCCCCGATGGGGAAGAGGGTGTGCCGGGCGAAGGGCACCCGCACCCGCTCCGCCTGGGCCCCCGGGAGGTTGCCCAGGGCGAGGCCGAAGCCGAAGACCCCGCCCCTGGAGCAGGCGAAGAACTGGCCCTTGCGGCAGGCAGGGCACTCCCCGCAGGCCACCTGGAAGCTCCCCACCACCCGCTCCCCCACGGGGAAGGGCACCAGGGGGCCCTTCTCCACGATGCGCCCCACGAACTCGTGCCCGAGGACCGTCCCCGGCAGGACCCCGGCGATCTTGCCGTGGTAGATGTGGAGGTCGGAGCCGCAGATGGCGGAAAGCTCCACCTCGAGGAGGGCGTCCGTCTCCGCTTCCAGCCTGGGTTCCGGGACCTCCTCCACGGCCACCTGGAAGGGCCCCTTGTAGACCACGGCCCTCATGCCACCTCCCGGGCCACCTTGACGAGCTCCTGGGCCGCCTGGGCGTAGGGGGCGAGGGCGGCGATGGTGCCCTTCTTGAGCTCCAAAAGCCCCCGCATGAGGGCGCTTAGGGGCTCGAGGCGCCCCTCCAGCACCTCCTGCCAGGTGGCGAGGTCGGCCTCAATGACGAAGTCCGCCTCCGCCTCCCCCTCCACTGCCCTCGCCCCCCGGCAGGCCCCGTGCCAGAGGTCCAGGACCACGGCCGCCCCCTTGGGGAACCCCGCCTTGGGGTCCGGGCGCACCGAAAGGGCCAAGGAGCCCTCCCAGGTGCTCGCCGCCTTGCGGTAGGCCTCGCTCTCGTTCAGCTTCTGGCAGTAGGCCTGGGCCCATTCCTCCCCGAAAAGCTGCATGGCTTCCTCCTTTGCACCGAGTATAAGCCTTCTGGGGTAGCCTGGGAAGGTGGTCTACCTCCTGGACCTCTCCGGGGTCTACTGCGAGCCCGTGGAGCCCCACCTGATCCGGCTCCTCGCCGAGGCCAGCGGGGAAAGCCCCTTTTACCTCTCCCAGGCCTTCTACGAGCTCCTCCCCCGCCTGAAGGAGGAGGGCCCCGGGGTTCTGGAGGCCCTCTTCCCCGGGGCTTCGGCCCTCTACCCGAAGGCCTTCCGGAGGCGGGCGCGCCCCTTCCCCGAGCCCTTTCTCCTGGTCTCCGACCTCCCCCCGCCCGAGGGGCTTCGGGCCTTTTACCACCCGGAGAAGCTCCGGGCCCTCGCCCTGGCCCTGGAGGCCATAGGGGCTTCCCCGGAGGAGGCCCTCTACCTGGACGACAACCCCCTCTGGGTGGAGAGGGCCCGCGCCCTGGTGCGGGCGGAACTCTTCCTGCCCTATGGGGTTTCCGGCCAGGGGTGCTTGGGGTAGCGGCGCATGAGCTCCTGGCGCACCTTGGGGTAGTGCTTTTCCCAGAAGCCCTTCAGGTCCTGGGTCACCTGCACCGGACGCCCGGCGGGGGAGAGGAGGGCCACCGCCACGGAAAGCTTCCCCCCAAGCACCTTAGGGGTCTCCCGCAGGCCGAAGGCCTCCTGCACCCTTAGGGAGAGGAGGGGCGGGCCGTCTTCCCGGTAGAGGAGGCGCTTTTTTCTCCCGGAGGGGAGGGGCAGGCTCTCCGGGGCCAAGGCCTCCAGAAGGCCCCGCTCCTCTCCCAGGAGGGAGAGGAGGATCTCCTTCCAGGGGAGGTCCTTTAGGTCCTCCATCCGCCGCGCCCCTCGGGCCCAGGGCAAAAGCCAGGAGAGGTCGGCGAGAAGCTCCTCCTCGCGAAGCTCGGGCACCTCCACCCCGTGGGCCCTCAGGAAGCGGAGGCGGAGGAGGACCTGCCGCGCCTCCTCGGGGAGGGGAAGGCCTGCCCTCAGGGCCTCCTTAAGGTGGGCCTCCGTGGGGCCTTCCGGCTCCACGGGAAGCCTCTCCAGGACCAGGGCCCCGAAGCGGCTTTCCAGATAGCCCCTAAGCCGCCCCTCTTCCCACCCCGTCCAGAGGGCCACCTCCGCCCGCTTGAGGAGGTCTTCCCGGGCCAAGGGGGCGAAGCGCCGGACCCACCCCTCCTTCTCCCAAAGCTCCGCCTCCACCGCCACCAGGTACGGGGGGCTTTCCGGGCCCGGGAGGCGCAGGGCCCGTCCCGTGGCCAGGCGGTAGCGCCCGGGGGCCACCCTTTCCGCCGCCCGGTCGGGGTAGGCGGCGAGGAGGAGGGCCCCCAGGGCTTCCGGCTCGGGGAGGTGGGCCAAGGGGGGCGCCCCTAGGCGCTTCCGCCATAGGGCCGAGGCCCTCTCCACGGGGAGGAAGGGCCCTTTTCCCGTTCTCCTGGCCTCCAGGAGGGCCTCCAGGTGGGCGAGGAGGTGGGGCTCCTCCAAGGGGCTTCCCTCCTCCAGGAGGGCGAGGAGGTCCGCCGCCAGGGGGAGGAGGCCCAGGGCCTCGGCCTCTAGGGCCAGGCGGGCCAGGCGGGGGTGGGTGGGGAGGCGGAGCATCCGCCTCCCTAAGGGGGTGAGGCGCCCGGCCTCCACGGCCCCGAGGAGCCTCAGAAGCTCCCATGCGGCTTCCTGGGCGCCCTTGGGGGGGTGGGTGGGGAGGGGAAGGGCCTCCAGGCGCTCCCCGAAGGCCAGGGCCAGGAGGAGGGCCCGGGAGAGGTCCGCTTCCAGCACCTCGGGCCTTTTGGGGGGAAAGGGGCCCTCGGGGTAGAGGCGGTAGACCCGGCCCGGCCCCGTGCGCCCCGCCCGGCCCGCCCGTTGCCGGGCGGACTCCTCGGGGATGCGCACCAGGGCGAGCCGGGTGAGGCCCGTCCTCGCGTCAAAGCGGGGCTTTTTGGCGAGCCCCGAGTCCACCACCGCCCGCACCTGGGGCAGGGTGAGGCTGGTTTCCGCCACGTCCGTGGCCAGGACGATCTTCCGTGGGCCTGGCCTCAGGAGGGCGGCCTGGGCCTCCAGGGGAAGCCCCCCGTGGAGGGGGAAGGCGGGGAGGTCCTTAAGAAGCCTTTGGGCGCGGGCGATCTCCCCCTTCCCCGGGAGGAAGACGAGGACGTCCCCTTCCCCCTCCAGGAAGGCCTTCCGGGCGTACCGGGCGGCGAGGGCCTCGAGGGGGCCCTCCGGAGGCCTTTCCAGGTGGAGGACCTCCACGGGGTGGCCTTCCCCCTCCACCTCCAACTTGGCCCCTTCCAGGGCCCGTTCCAGGTCCGGGTCGGGGGTGGCGGTGAGGAGGGCCAGCTTGAGGTCGGGCCTCAGGGTTTCCTGGACGCGCAGGAGGAGGGCGAGGGCCAGGTCGGTCTCCAGGTGGCGCTCGTGGGCCTCGTCCAGGAGGACGGCGGAAACCCCTTCCAAGGTGGGGTCTTCCAGGAGGCGCCGGGTGAGGAGGCCCTCGGTCATCACGAGAAGCCTCGTCCTCGGGCCTTCCCTCCCCTCCAGGCGCACCCGGTAGCCCACGGTCTCCCCCAGGGCCTCCCCAAGGTTCTCCGCAAGCCGCGCCGCCACCGCCCGGGCCGCCACCCGCCTGGGCTCAAAGAGGAGGACCTTCCCGGGGAGGGCCTGGAGGAGCCTCAGGGGAAAGAGGGTGCTCTTGCCCGCCCCCGGGGGGGCCTTGAGGAGGAGGCGGCCCTCCTTGAGGAGGAGGGCCACCGCCTCGTCCAGCCAGCCTTCGCCCATGTGGCGCTTAGATGTCCAGCTCGGCGTAGCGGGCGTGCTCCTCAATGAACTCCCGCCTCGGGGCCACGTCCTGGCCCATGAGCTTCTCAAAGAGCTCGCTGGCCTCGAGGGCGTCCTGGAGCTCCACCTTTTTCAGCACCCGCTTTTCCGGGTTCATGGTGGTCTCCCAAAGCTGCTCGGGGTTCATCTCCCCCAGGCCCTTGAAGCGCTGGACCTCGTAGCTTTTCCCCTCCAGCTCCTTGAGCCGGGCCTGGAGCTCCTCGTCGGAGTAGAGGTACTCCACCTTCCTCCCCACCTGGAGGCGGTAGAGGGGAGGCTGGGCGATGTAGACGTGGCCCCGCTCAATGAGGGGGCGCATGTAGCGGTAGAAGAAGGTGAGGAGGAGGGTGCGGATGTGGCTCCCGTCCACGTCGGCGTCGGTCATGATGATGATCTTGTGGTAGCGGAGGCCCTCGAGGTCAAAGTGGGCCTCGTCCCCCGTGCCCCCGATCCCCGCCCCGATGGCGGCCACCATGGCCCGCACCTCGGCGTTCTTCAGGGCCTTGGAAAGCCCGGCCTTCTCCACGTTGAGGATCTTCCCCCGGAGGGGCAGGATGGCCTGGAAGCGGCGGTCCCGGCCCTGTTTGGCGCTTCCCCCCGCGGAGTCCCCTTCCACGATGAAAAGCTCCGCCTCCTCGGGGTTTTCCGTCTGGCAGTCGGCGAGCTTGCCGGGAAGGTCGTCGGACTCCAGGGGGTTCTGCCTGCGGACGAGCTCCCTCGCCTTCCTCGCCGCCTCCCGGGCCTGGGCGGCCCTAAGGGCCTTCTCGTAGATGGTCTTGGCGATCCGGGGGTTTTCCTCCAGGATTTCCAGGAACTTCTCGTAGACCACCTGGCTCACGGCGCTCCCCGCCTCGGGGTTTAAGAGCTTCCCCTTGGTCTGCCCCTCAAACTGGGGCTGGGGAAGCTTCACCGAGACCACGGCGTAAAGCCCCTCCAGGAGGTCGTCCCCCGTGGGCTGGGGGCCTTTTTCCTTGTTGAGGCCCGCCTTCTTGGCGTACTGGTTCAGGGCGCGGCTGTAGGCCCCCTTGAAGGCGGTGAGGTGGGTGCCCCCGTCCCGGGTGGGGATCATGTTGGCGTAGGTGAGGATCTCCGCGGTGTAGCCCTTGGTGTGGATGAGGCCCACCTCCACCTCCACGTCCCCCTCCTGGCCCTTGAGGAGGAAGGGCTTCTCGTAGAGGAGTTCCTCCCCTTCCGCCAGGGCCTTGGCGAAGGAGGCCACGCCCCCCTTGTCCAGAAAGACCTCCTCCTTGCCGTGGATCAGGTCCTTGAAGACCAGCTTGAGCCCCGCCACCAGGTAACTCACCTCCCGGAGCCGGGCCCGGATCTTGCTCGGGTCAAAGCTCAGGTTCCCGAAGATCTCGGGGTCGGGCTTGAAGGTGACCCGGGTGCCAGCCTTCCCCTTAGGGGCCTCGCCCACCACCCGGAGGGGCTCCGTGACCTCCCCCCGGCTGAAGGCGATCCGGTGGTGCTTCCCCTCCCGGAAGACCTCCACCACGGTCCACTCGGAAAGGGCGTTCACCACGCTCGCCCCCACCCCGTGGAGCCCCCCGGAGACCTTGTAGGCCCCGCTTTCAAACTTGCCCCCCGAGTGCAAGGTGGTGTAGATGACCTCCACCGCGGGCTTTCCCTCCTCGGGCATGAGGTCCACGGGGATGCCCCGGCCGTTGTCCTCCACGGTGAGGGAGCCGTCCGGGTTTAAGGTGGTGACGATCTCCGTGGCGTAGCCCGCCAGGGCCTCGTCCACGGCGTTGTCCAGGATCTCCTTGAAGAGGTGGTGGTACCCCTCCACCCCCGTGCCGCCGATGTACATGGCCGGGCGGTGGCGGACCCCCTCCAGGCCCTTGAGCACCTTAATGGCGGAAGCGTCGTAGCTCACCCCCTCAGTATAGCACAAGCCGGGATGGGCGTTTTTCCCTTAAAAATGGGGGGTCTTCCCGCCTAAGCCCGGAGGGTTTATGGGACTGGGGCCAATGTGCGGCCCTTTTCCGCCCGGGCGTTTCCCGGGTATCCTGCGCCCATGGTTTGGGTGCTTCTGCACGCTTCCCTTGGCCTCTTCCTCCTTTTGGCGGTGCCCGCTTTGGCCCTCGTGGGCCTTTGGGGCTTTTTCCGCCCCCTTCCTCCCCGCTTTTACGCCTTTCTCCGGGGGACGGCCTGGGCGGCCATCCTCCAGGTCCTCCTGGGCTTCCTCCTCTTCCTTCAGGGGCTAAGGCCTAAAGACGGCCTCCACCTCCTCTACGGCCTCCTCCTCGCCGCCGGCCTCCACTACCTGGGGGGCCTCGAGCCCGGGGGGTGGTTCTACCGGGGGCTCAAGGACCCGCCCAAGCGCCCCGAGGTCTTCGTGGCCCTGGGGCTTCTCTTCTGCGTGGGGCTCGTCCTTCGGGTGTACTTCACGGGCCGGTGAGGGCTTCCTGCGCCACCCTTTCCCAGGAGATGATCCCAGACAGGGCTGGAGCGTTTTCCTGGAGGAATCTTTCCACACCTTTTACGTAGCTTTCTTGGAAAATAACAAAGCCGTTGGGCAAACGTCCAAGGTGATGGGCAACCCTTGCCCACAGGAGGTGAGTTTCTTTCTTGGTTCGGGCTCGTTCAGCTCTTTTTAGTATTTCCTCCAGACTTTGTAGAGTGTAGGGGACCTCGAGGAGAGCAAAGTTTTTTAGCTTCCTTAAAAAGCGGTTGTCTCCCCGGGCTTCCGAGCGGTAAGTCTCCTTCTTGATCTGGATGCCCGCTTGATGCCCACTCACTTGGATCAGTGCGTCTACCCCTTGGGCATCGAGCTCTGGGGTAGCTGTCAGGGGGAATCCGCAAGAAGCGTTCCAACGGTAACAGAAGTGGAATTGAGTCCAAATGGAAACGGCGGTCCGGTAAAGCCTGGCCTCGAGGCCGAGGCGGACAAACTCGTAGGAACACCCCCAGAAGTACTTGCGGATGAACTCGTCCAAAGGCTTTAGGCGAGTCTCCCACCAGCGGTTAAAGAAACCCAAGTTGCTACCCAGCCATCTTCTGGGTCAGGAGACTGATGTTATGGGCCAGGACGAAGGTGAGAACTTTGATGACGAAACCCTCCTGGGTCACGGCGTGGATGCGCCTGGGGAAGAGGTGATGGAGCATGCTCCCCACCGTCTCCACCACCCTCCGCCCCACGATGGCCAGGTACTGCATCCAAGGGAGATACCGCCGGCTGTTCCTCCTGCGGATGACCATGGGAACAACCTCCTGGGCCTCCCGGAGGAGGTCCTCGTACAGATGGCTCTCGTACCCCCGGTCCAGGTAGAGCTCCGCCCCCTCGGGAAGGTCCAGGGGAAGGAGGAGAAG
>NZ_FNBC01000022.1:0-27135 GCF_900102145.1 Thermus arciformis
GGCGTACAAGGCCACAGCTACTTCCCCCACGTCCACCAGGCGGCGGGCGTAGGGCTTAAGGAAAGCCGGGTAATACCGAGATTCCCGATCCCTAGGGACCTTCAGGTCCACCTGGCCGAAGGTGGTCTCCAGCTTGCGGGGGTAGTAGCCGTTCCTGCGCCCCCCGTGCACCTGCAAGAAGGCTGTCCGGTCCAGCTCCAGAACCGTCTGCAGAACCTCGGCTACTGTCTCCCGCACCGCTTCCCTCAGCAAGATCCGCAAGGTATCCTGGTCCACGGGGCACCTCCTCGTTCCAAGGTGTGCCCCCCTATTAAACACGGACCCTTACACATAAATCCTTACACGACCATGAAGACCGTGGCCTTGCGCGAGGCTTTGCTCCAGATCCCCAACTCCTGGCCCCACAATCGACGATTTGTGGGGTCTCTTAGCCCTCATCCTGGTGGCCTCTTCCTGCCGCGTAGACTCCCTGCGATGTGTGGAGCACTACGAGAGGGGCCTGGCGGCTTGACTGCCCGGGCCAATCCTCACCTTCTCAAGCCACGGGCTTCGCCCGTGACGCCCCACCTGGGCTTGCGCAAGCCCTCGGGCTACACCATGTTCACCCTCCTCGTCAATCCCGTTGACCCGAGCGCGTTGATCCGGGGAAGCTCCGGGAGGCTCTCCTCAAGCTGTTTCTCTGGTGAGGAAGCAACCGGGTTTTCCCGAGGCGGAGCTGGGGGAGGTCCTAGTGGTGGACGGGAAACACTCCAGGGAAGCAGCAAGAGGAAGAGCCCCTAGGTCAGGCTTGTGGAGATCCTGGCCCTGCACCTGCAGATTCACCCTGGCCCAAGCCCTTTTAGAGCTCCTGGACCGCCTGGGGGCGGGGGGGTTTGAGGGCGAAGGGGTGGTGGGGAACGTGGATACCTGTACCTTGGTCACGCGAAGCGTACCTTAAGGACGGCTGACATGTGCGGGGAGTGGGGGACAGATCTTGGCGGGCCTCCGGGCCTTTCCGGTGTCCCTGCTGAACCGCAGTGGGATGCGGGAAAGGGAGGCGGCCCTTGAGGCCTTCTCCTTCAACCCCCCTTTCCACCCTGCGCTTTCCGGGGACACATGCAGCATGGCGGTCAGCTCTGGAGCCTCATGCTCATAAAGTTTAAAGGGATTTCACCTGCTTTCACCCTCAGCTGGGGGAGAATCAAAGTATGTTCCCCCAGCGTCTTCTGGTGGCCGTTTCCCCGGGACGAGAGGAGGCTCGGGTGCTGGCCCTCGCTCGCACCCTGAGCGCCTTGGGAGCGAGGGTTACCCTGGCTTACGTGGCCGACGTGTCCCCGGCGGTTATGGGCCTCGAGGGCCTGGACCCGGAGGAGGTCAGGAGGGCCTTCCAAGAGGCGGCGCGGGCTTACCTGGCCAGAGTGGAGGAACGGGCGCGGGAGATGGGTCTCGAGGCGGAAACCCTCTACTTGGAAGGCCCCGTAGGTCCTACCCTGGTCCAGGCCGCGCGGGGATATGACGGCGTCTTGGCGGGGGCCCGGGACCACACCCTCCTTGGGGCCCTCCTCCTGGGTTCGGTGGCCCTTTACCTGGTGCACCACCTGGACCGGCCCCTTTTCCTCGCCCGCGGGGAGCTGAAGGAGGGGCCCGTGGGCCTTTTGGCGGAGGAGGGGGAGACCGGGGGGCGGGCCTTCGCCTTGGCCCTGGACCTGGCCCGGGGTCTGGGGCGTCCTCTGCGCCTCCTGGGGGCTGTGCCCCACATTCCCCCGGCGGCAATCCCCCGGGAGCTGAGGGCGGACGAGGCGGTTATCGAAACTGGGGAGGTCGCTGAGGAGAGGGGTCTGGTGGAGCATCTCACCGACCGCGCCTGGGCCGAAGGGGTGGCGGCGGAGGCCGTGTTCCTACGGGAGCGCCTTTTCAGCCTCCTCAAGGAGGAGGAGTCCAGGTTGGGCCTCCTGGTGCTGCCCCACCATCCCCAGGCCCTCTGGGAAGAGGTGGCCTTCCCCGACACCTCCGTGCGGGCGGCCCTCCACCTGCACAAGCCCCTGGTCTTGATCCCCTAGAAGAGGGCTGCCTGAGCCTTCCTTCACACGGCGACTCTGTGTCCACCTCTAGGGGTGCCCGGGCCACCCGCCTCTCGGCCCCGGAGCCCAGGTGCCACGATCCCCGGTGGGGCCAAGGAGGCTGCACTTTCCTTTGGACGTGGGCCGCGCTCTCTAGAGGGCTCCTGTCTTGCCGTCCGAGTGTCCCCTTCGTCCTCGCCAAGGGGTTGGGGTGAGCTTCAGGAAAGATCTCTGGGCTAGACCCTTTTCCCCCCCAGGTACACCGCCTCCACCCGCAGGTCCTCGTCCAGCACCACCAGGTCTGCCCGCTTGCCGGGGGCGATCTCCCCCCGGTCCTCCAGGCCCAGGTAGCGGGCGGGGTAGGCGGAAAGCCTCCGGGCCGCCTCCTCCAGGGGGAGGCCAAACCCCACCAGCCTCCTCAAGGCCTCGTCCATGGTGAGGGTGCTCCCCGCGAGGCTCTCCCCAAGCCACACCCCCAGGCCCCGCTTCTCCACCCGGTGGGCCCCCAGGGGGTAGACCCCCTCCGGCATCCCCGCGGCGGCCACGGCGTCGGTGACGAAGTAGAGACCGGGGATGCTCTTCAGGGCGAGGCGGAGGGCGGCGGGGTGCACGTGGAGGCCGTCGGGGATGAGCTCGGCCCAGAGGCCCCGCTCCAGGGCGAGCCCCACCACCCCGGGCTCCCGGTGGTGGAGGGGGGTCATGGCGTTGTAGAGGTGGGTGAAGCCCACGGCCCCCGCCTCCAGGGCGGCCAGGGCCTCGAGGTAGCCCGCGGCGGTGTGGCCCATCTGGACCCGGACCCCCCGGCCCGCCAGGAGGCGCACCAGCTCCAGGGCCCCGGGGAGCTCGGGGGCCAGGGTGACCACCCGCACGGGGGCCAGGGCCAGGAGGTCTTCCATCAGGGCGGGGTCGGGGTTTTGGGGGAAGGGGGGCTGGGCCCCGAGGCGCTTCGGGCTGATGAAGGGGCCTTCCAGGTGGACCCCGAGGAGGGCCTCGCACGCCCCCATGGCCTCGGCGATTCCCCGAAGGGCCCGCCTGAGGTCCTCCGGGGGCGCGGTGACCGTGGTGGCGAGGAGGCCCGTGGTGCCGTGGCGGAGGTGGAAGCGGGCGGCCTCCAGGGCGGCCTCCTTCCCCTCCATGAAGTCGCGCCCCAGGCCCCCGTGGACGTGGAGGTCTAGGAAGCCGGGGAGGACGTAGGAGCCCTCCACGGGGGCCTCCTCCACGGCCAGGATGCGCTCGGCGAAGCGGACCCTCCCGCGCCTAAGGCCCTCCGGGGTGAGGATCGTGCCTTCCAAGGTCATGCCGCGCCTCCTAAAAGGGTTCCACCACCTGTCCTGCCCGCACGTCCCGCCCCCCGGTGGCCCGCCCCAGGACGTTGGGCCTCCCCAGGGCGTAGAGGTAGGCCAGAAGGGCGAAGGCCAGGGGCTCCCGCACCTTGGGGTTCTCCATGACCGCCACGGGGAGCCTTTCCCGGAGGAGGTCCACCAGCACCCGGTTCCGCGCCCCGCCCCCCGCCAGGAGGACCCGGTCCACGGGCCCCACGAAGCGGCGGTAGGCCTCGGCCACGCTCTCCGCGGTGAAGGCCAGGAGGGTCTTGAGGAGGCGGGCGGGGTCTTGGGGCCTTTCCGGGAGGGCCTCGAGGCGCCACACCTCCCGGCTCGGGGTGGGCCTGCGCATGCTCATCTTCCCCGCAGGCCTCCAGGGCATCAACTGGCCCCTCATCGTCACCAACTCCCTGGAGATGCGCCCCCTCACCGTGGGCCTCGCCGCGTTCCAGAACCAGTTTTCCACGGAGTGGACGGTGCTCATGGCGGGCCTCACCCTGGGGACCATCCCCCCCATCCTCGTCTTCCTCCTGGCCCAACGCTACTTCATCCAGGGGCTTACCCTGGGAAGCCTGAAGGGTTAGAGTGATGACATAAGGAGGTCAAGTGATGAAGCGTGGGTTCCTCGGGTTGGCGCTTACGGTTTTGGCGGCTATGGGTTTGGCCCAGGACCGCACCCAGGTCCTGGTCTACGGCGGGGACTTCACCGACCTCATCACCCTGGACCCGCAGGTGGTCTACGAGTTCAGCGGGGTCCTGATCGCCGACAACCTCTACGAGACCCTGGTGCGCTTTGAGGGCAACGACCTCTCCACCCTCCGCCCCGGCCTTGCGGAGAGCTGGAAGGTGGACCGGGGCAAGGAGGAGTGGATCCTCACCTTCAAGCTCCGCAAGGGGAGCCGCTTCTCCACGGGCCGGGAGGTGACGGCCAAGGACGTGGTCTTTAGCTTTGAGCGGGCCCTGGCCCTGAAGGGCCCGGGGTCCTTCCTCTTCACCGAGATCGCCGGGCTCAAGCCCGGGGCCACCAAGGCCCTGGACCCCTACACCGTGGAGGTGCGCATTCCCAAGACGGCCTCCCCCCAGTCCTTCCTCTCCATCCTCACCTTCACCATCGGGGGCGTCGTGGACTCGGAGGAGGTGCAGAAGAACGCCAAGGGGGGCGATTACGGCAAGGACTTCCTGAGCAGCAACTCCGCGGGTTCCGGGCCCTACCGCCTGGTGCGCTGGGACCGGGGGAGCCAGGTGCTCCTCGAGGCCAACCCCTACGCCCGCGTCAAGCCCAAGACCCCTCGGGTGATTCTCCGCTACATCCAGGAGCCCGCCGTCCTCCGCACCGCCTTGGAGTCCGGGGAGGTGGACATCGCCGAGGGGCTCACCCCTGAGGCCCTCAAGGCCATCGCCGCCAACCCCCGCTTCAAGGTGCTCCGGGCGGAGACCCTGCGCCTCCAGTACCTGGGCATGAACATGAAGGCGGGAAGTCCCTTCGCCCACCCCAAGGTGCGGGAGGCGGTGCGCTACGCGGTGAACCAGGACGAGCTCATCCAGGGCCTCCTCCAGGGGAACGCCCTGAAGATCCAGACCTTCATCCCCAAGGGGCTTCTGGGCTACAACCCCGCCACCCCCTACGCCTACGACCCCGCCCGGGCCAGGAAGCTCCTGGCCGAGGCGGGCTACCCCCAGGGCCTGGAGTTTGAGCTTCTGGTGAGCACCGGGATCTGCGGGGGTGGGGTGCCCTGCCCCGACGTGGCCGCCAAGCTCCAGGCCGACATGGCCAAGGCGGGCCTCCGGGCCAGGATCCGGGCCATCGCCAACGCCGAGCTTTTGGCCACCTACCGGGCGCAGAACCACCAGATGGTCCTCGCGGGCTGGAGCCCGGACTTCCCCGACCCCGACGGCAACGCCACCCCCTGGGCCGACTACGACGCCCGCTCCCTGGCCTGGCGGAACAGCTACCAGGACGAGGTGGCCGCCAAGCTGGCCCGTCAGGCGGCTCTGGAGACCGATCCCAAGAAGCGCCAGGCCCTCTACAAGGTGCTCACCGAGCGGGTGCTCCACCAGGGGCCCTACGCCGTCCTCTACCAGCCCGCCCAGCCCATCGCCCTCTCCGCCAAGGTGGAGGGGTTCCTCAAGAACCCCATGATGTCCTCCCCCCTGTGGCTCGTGGAGAAGAGGCCCTAGGGGTAAGGCCCGCTTAGGCCCGTGGGCCCCTCCACGGGCCTTCTCTTGGGAAGACCATGGCGGCCTACGTCCTGAAGCGGCTCGGCTACGCCCTCCTCGTGGGGCTGGGGATCACCTTCATCACCTTCTTCGTCTCCCAGGTGATCCCCATAGACCCTGCCGTGGCCGCCCTGGGGGAGAACGCCCGCGAGGAGCAGATCCGGGAGTTCCGGGAGCGCTACGGCCTGGATAAGCCCCTCCTGGTCCAGTATGGCCTTTATCTCCAGAGGCTTTTCCGGCTGGACCTGGGCCGCTCCCTGCGCACGGGAAGGCCCGTGGCCGAGGACCTGAAGGAGTTCTTCCCCGCGACCCTCGAGCTCGCCCTGAGCGCCTTCCTCGTGGCCCTGCTTCTCGGCCTTCCCGCAGGGGTGTGGGCCGCCCTCCGGCAAAACCGCCCCCCTGACCTCCTGGTGCGCCTCCTCGCCCTCCTCCTCGGCTCCACCCCGGTCTTCTTCCTGGCCATCCTCCTCCTGGACCTCCTCCACCGCCGCTTGGGCCTCCTGCCGGGGCCGGGCCGGCTGGACCCCTTCCTCCTGCCTCCCCCCCGGGTCACGGGGATGGTGAGCCTGGACGCCCTCCTGGCGGGGGACTGGGCGGCCTTCCGGGACGCCCTGGCCCACCTCGTCCTCCCGGCCTTCGTCCTGGGCTCCGCCTCCGCGGCCCTCCTCGCCCGGATGGTGCGGGCGGCCATGCTGGAGGTCCTCTCCCAGGACTACATCCGCACCGTCTGGGCCAAGGGGCTTTCCGAGCGGCAGGTGGTCCTCCGCCACGCCCTCAAGAACGCCGCCCTGCCCGTCCTGACCCTCCTCGGGGGGCTCCTCGGGGGGCTGCTTTCCGGGGCGGTGCTCACGGAGACCATCTTCTCCTGGCCCGGCCTCGGCCGCTACGTGACCCAGTCCGCCACCAGCCTGGACTTTCCCGCCGTCATGGGGGTCACCCTCCTGGTGGGGGTGGTCTACTCCCTCCTCAACCTCCTGGTGGACCTCCTCTACGCCCTTCTGGACCCGAGGATCCGCTATGCCTAGGCTCCTGCGCCGCTTCCTCCGCAACCCCGGGGCGGTCCTGGGCCTCGCCCTCCTCCTGGTCCTCCTCCTGGTGGCGGCCCTCGGCCCCGCCCTCGTGGGGGACCCCCTGGAGCAGAACATCGGGGAAAGGCTCAGGCCCCCAGGCCCCGCCCATCCCCTGGGCACCGACCAGCTCGGCCGGGACGTCCTGGCCCGGGTGGTCCACGGGGCCCGGATCAGCCTGGGGGTGGGGTTCGGGGTGGTCCTCCTGGCCTCGGCCCTGGGGGTGGCGGTGGGCCTCCTCGCCGGGGGGCTTGGCGGGTTCTGGGACAACCTCCTCATGCGCCTCACCGATGTCTTCTTCGCCTTCCCCTCCCTCATCCTGGCCATGGCCATCGCCGCGGCCCTCGGCCCCAACCTGACGAACACCGTCCTCGCCGTGGCCCTCGTCACCTGGCCCATCTACGCCAGGCTCGTGCGGGCCCAGGTCCTGGCCTTAAGGGAGCGGGAGTTCGTGGAGGCGGCGCGGGCCTTGGGGGCGGGGCAGGGGAGGATCCTCCTGAAGCACCTCCTCCCCAACAGCCTCACCCCCGTTTTGGTGCAGGCAAGCTACGAGGTGGGCTCGGCCATCCTCACCGCGGCGGGGCTTTCCTTCATCGGCTTCGGCGCCCAGCCCCCCACCCCCGAGTGGGGGGCCATGGTGGCGGAAACCCGCAACTACATGGCCGAAGCCCCCTGGGCGGCCACGGCCCCGGCGGTGGCCATCCTCCTCACCGTCTTGGCCTTCAACCTCCTGGGGGACGGCCTCCGGGACGCCCTGGACCCGAGGGGGCGCTGAGCTTGGAAAGGAGCGTGCCGTGAGTGCCCTGAACCCCGGTTTTCTCCAGGCCCTGAAGGAGGCCCTCGCCCTCTACCCCACCC
The DNA here is from genome assembly GCF_900102145.1 of Thermus arciformis. GTDB lineage: Bacteria > Deinococcota > Deinococci > Deinococcales > Thermaceae > Thermus > Thermus arciformis. The sequence continues at coordinate 7,504 of NZ_FNBC01000022.1, forward strand.
CCTTCTACGCCTACGACTGGACCCGGGTGCGGGAGGGGGTGGAGAGGCTTAAGCGGGCCTTCCCCAAGGCCCGCCTCTTCTACGCCCTCAAGGCCAACCCCCGCCTAGGCCTCCTCCGGCGCCTCAGGGCCTTGGGCCTGGGGGCGGAGGCGGTCTCCTTGGGGGAGGTCCTCAGGGCCTACCGCGCGGGCTTCCTCCCGGAGGAGGTTCTCTGGAACGGCCCGGTGAAGACGGAGGAGGCCCTGAAGGCCCTCCAGGCAAGCCCTCCCCTGGTGGTCCTGGACTCCGAGGGCGACCTCCTGCGGGTGGCCCGCCTCCTTCCGGGGGCCAAGGTCCTCCTCCGGGTGAACCCGGACCTCCCCGTGGCCACCCACCCCCACCTGGCCACGGGGAGGGGGGAGAGCCAGTTCGGGGTCCTGCCCGAGGAGGTGCCGAGGCTCCTCGCCCTCGCCCGGGAGCGGGGCCTTAGGGTGCTCGGCCTCCACCTGCACCTGGGCTCCAAGCTGGAAGACCCCAGGGACTTCCTCGAGGGCTACCGGGTCCTGGAAGGGCTCTTCCCCGAGGTGGGGCCCGTGGAGGTGTTGGACCTCGGGGGCGGGTTCGGCCTGGGGCTGGACCTAAAGGCCCTGCGGGAAGCCATGGAGGCCCTGGCCCGGCTTTACGGGGCGGAGGTCTTCCTGGAGCCCGGCCGCTACCTGGTGGCCCAGGCCGGGGTGCTGGTGGCCCGGGTGGTGGGCTGGAAGCGCACCCGGCGGAACTACCTCCTCCTGGAGGCGGGCATGACCACCCTGTTGCGCCCGGCCCTCTACGGGGCCTTCCACCCCGTCCTTCCCCTTTACGAGGGGGAAGGGGAGGAGGTCTATGACCTGGCGGGCCCGGCCTGCGAGGCGGGGGACGTGCTCGCCCGGGGGGTCGCCCTTCCCCCGCCCAAGGAGGGGGACGCCCTGGCCTTCCTGGAGGCCGGGGCCTACGGGGCCAGCATGGCCCTTTCCTACCTGGACACCCCGAGGCCCTTGGAGCTCCTTTGGACCGGGGAGGGCTTTGAGGTCCTGAGGCGGCGGGAGCCCCTGGAGGCCCTCTGGGAGGGGGAGGCTTAGACCTCTTTGAAGAGGCCGAAGAGGGGCCAGTGGGCGGGCAGGCGCTCGGGGTGCCACTGGACCCCGAGGTAGAGGGGGTGGCCCTCCAGGACCACCGCCTCCACCAGGCCGTCCGGGGCTTTGGCCACGGGCTTAAGGCCCTTCCCCAGGGCCTTCAGGCCCTGGTGGTGGTAGGAGTTGACCCGGAAGGCCTTGGGGAAGAGGCGGCCTAGGGGGCTTTCCTCAAGAAGCTCCACCCCGTGGCCCAGGGCCCCCCAGGCGGGGGGGCTTTTCTGATGGTGCTGCAGGGCGAAGCCCGCCCGGCCCAGGTCCTGGTGGAGGCTTCCCCCCAGGGCCACGTTCAGCACCTGGACCCCCCGGCAGACCCCGAGGAGGGGAAGCCCCTTGGCCGCGGCGTAGCGGGCCAGGAAGATCTCCAGCCCGTCCCGCTCGGGGTCCACCTCCCCAAGCTCCGGGAGGGGTTCCTCCCCGTAAAGGGCGGGGTCCACGTCCCCCCCTCCCGGAAGGAGGAGGCCGTCCAGGTGGGGAAGAAGCCGCTCCAGGCGGGATTGGGGCTGGGGGGGAATCAGGACGTGGGCCAGGCCCTGGGAGGCCAGGGCCTCCAGGTAGGCCTCCTGGAGGCCCCAGAAGGGGCCGGCCTCGAGGGTCCTCCGCTGGGCGGCCACACCGATGAGGCGCATGGGGGGATTCTACCCGGGGAGTGGGAAACGGTCCAGGGATATAATCGCACCGATGGAGGCCAAGTGGGTCTACCTCAACCGCTTCGTTCTCCGGCCCCTGGAGGAGAGGGAGCGGAAGCCCCTCCTCTTGGGGGTTTCCTGGGAGCCCACCCCCTCTCTGGAGGAAAACCCCCATCGGCTCCTGGCGAGGGTGGCCAACCGGGTGGGCGGCCTGGCCGTCCCGTGGAAGGGGGGGCTTTTGGCCTGGTCCCCGCCCCACCTCCGGGAGGGGGAGGTGGGGGGCCTCGAGGGCCCCTACCGCTTCGCCCTCCGCCTCGAGGGGGAGGCCCTCCTGGACCCCTCCCGGCCTGAGGAGCGGGAGGCCCTCTCCCGCCTCGCCCAGAGGCGCCTGGAGGTGGGGTTGGCGGCCGCCTACGGCCGGGGCGGCTCCCACGAGGTGGAGGGAAGCCTCCTCCTGGGGAAGGAGGTCCGCGCGGGGGAGGGGTGGCGGGTCCGCAAGGGGGCTTACCTCAGGGCCCTGGTGGACGGGGGGGGCCGGATGCTCCTGGAGGTGGACATCGTCCACCGCATCCTGCCCACCCTAACCCTGGAGGCGTGGCTGGACCGCTACCCCGCCCCCCGCAGGGTCCGGAGCACCTACCCCGCCCCCTCGGGGCGGCGGCAGACCTGGACCCTCGTGGCCGTGGAGCCAGGCCTCTCCCCCGAGGGGGTGGACCTCGGGGGCGTGAGCCTTCTGGACTACCACGTGGGCAGGGGGAGGCTTCGGGAGAAGGGGCAGGCGGGCCGGGTGGTGCGGGTCCGGGACGAGAGGGGGAAAGAGGTCTACCACCTCTCGGGCCTCCTCCAGCCCGTGCTCACCCTGGAGGACCTGGCGGAGCTCGGCCTTGAAGGGGCCCTGGCCCTGCAGATCCCCCCCTCCGAGCGCTTCTCCCTCGCCCGCAAGGTGGCCGGGCATGTGGCCTCCCGGGTGTACGGGCTTAGGGACCCCAGGCCCGTGGAAGCCCGGGGCCACCTCCTGTCCCCTCCCCAGCTCAAGGCCCTTCGCGGCCAGAGGATCGCCAAGCCCGCGGAGGCCCTCCGGAGGGGGGTCCTCCAGGGCAGGCCCGCCAAGGTGGGGCTCTTGGTGGTGGAAGGGGAGCCTGCCTGGCCCGCGCCTCTCAGGAAGGCCCTCTTGGAGGTGGCCCGGGCCAGCGAGGTCCCCCTGGCCCTGGCGGAGCCTGTGGCCGTGGCGAGGAGGGACCTCCTGGGCCTGGACCTCGCCGCCATCTTGGAACGGCTCTCCCGGGAGGCGGGGGTGGACGCCCTTTTGGTCCAGACCCCGCCCCTCTCCCCGGAGGAGCGCAACCGCCTCAAGCGGGCCTGCCTGCAGCGGGGCCTCCCCAGCCAGTTCTTCAACCCGCCCCTGGAGGGGCACAAACTGGACAACGTCCTCTTGGGCCTGGTAAGCAAGCTGGGCTGGAGGGTGATGGCCCTGGACGGGGCCTACCCGGCGGAGCTCGCCGTGGGCTTCGATGCGGGCGCGGACGGTTCCAGAAGCCTCCGCTACGGGGGGGCGGCCTGCGCGGTGACCGCGGACGGCGGGCTTCTCTCTTGGCTCCTGCCCGAGGCCCAAAGGGGGGAGAGGATCCACGGGGAGGTGGTCTGGGGCATGCTCCAGGAGGCCCTCGTGGCCTTCCAGCGGGGGGCGGGCCGTTGGCCCCGACACGTCCTCCTCCTCCGGGACGGCAAGACCCAGAGGGAGGAGTTCACCCTAGCCCTTCGGGAGCTGGCCAAGGCGGGCATCGGTTACGACCTGGTCTCTGTGCGCAAAAGCGGCGGAGGCAGGATCTACCCCAAGGAAGGGGAAAGGCTGAGGGACGGCCTCTACGTCCCCTTGCCCGAGGCGGAGGGAAAGACCGCCTTCCTCCTCCTCACCGCCTACCCGGGGGAGGGGAGGATGAGGGCCACGCCCCGCCCCCTAAAGGTGGTGCACGAGGAGGGGTCCACCCCGGTGAGGGAGCTGGCCCGCCAGCTTTACCACCTCTCCCGCCTCTACCCGCCTAGCGGCTACCGCTTCCCGAGCCTTCCCGCCCCCCTCCACCTGGCGGACCGCCTGGTCCGGGAGGTGGGGCGCGTTGGGCTGAGCTCTCTCCAGGGCCTGGGCAGGGAGAAGCTTTTCTTCGTCTAGGGTCCGAGCATCTTCCCGGACAGGGCCGCCCTTGCCCGGGGCCATCGGGGATTGTCGTGCTCGCTGGCGGGGTGGGCGAAGGTCTTCCGTGAGCGGCCCCCTCTGTCGGGATTTGGCACGGAAAGGCGGCCCGGCCCATCTCGGATGGCCGCAGAAGAGCAGGTCCCGCCGGGCGTGGGGGACCCCTTTATCATGGGGACAAGGCCCGGCGGTTCGCGCCCCACCCTCCGGGCGCGCGGTGGGGGTGGGGCCCGGCGAAGGGGGTTGCGGGGTGGGGAAGCTGGAAGGGGATCTCTTGAAGTGGATCCAGCGCCTCGGGGTGGGCGTCCGGTTGGACGGAGAGCGTGTGGAGGTCTGGGGAGAACGCCTCGAGGAGGGGCAAAGGAAGGTCCTGGAGGCCGCCCTCCGGGAGCGCCTGAAGAGGTGTCGCGAACCCATTGAGGCGCGGCTCGTCCTGAGCTTGGACGGGACGCCCTTCGTGGACTTTCCCGTGATCCTGAGGGGGAGGGTTCCGGAAGAGGTCCTGGGGGTTTTCTCCCCCGGGGAGGACCTCCTCCAGGTGGAGGTGAGGGTGGATAGGGAGAGGCCGCCTTCCTTCCGGGTGGAGATTGGGGACGAAGACCTCGTCTACATCCTCCGCCCCTACCTCGAGGACCAGACAGAACGGTTTCTCCTCGCCGCCAGGGAAAAGGCGAGGGCCATCCTGGAAGTGTTCGGACGGGAGGGGAGGCCACTCCTCGAGGCCCTCTTCCTCTTCTCCGTGGAGGCGCGAAAGGGAAGGTTCACGTCCGTGGGCGAGGTGACCATGGCCCTCGAGGGGCTCTAGCCCGGTCCGGGGGGACACCGCCCTGCCTCAGGGCTCCTCCTCCATAAGCCTCAGGGCCTCCCTAAACCCCTTCCGGGACAGGCGGCCGGTCCCCAGGCCGTACTCCAGCCAAACCTGGAGGAGGTCCCGGTAATACCCCACCTCGCGCAGGAAAGCCGCGAGGGCCCTCGGCCTCAGGTCCTCCCAGGACCAGACCTCCCCCGTCACCTCCTCCCCGTGGCGGAAGACCCGGGGGAAGGGGAGGGGAGGCATCCCCGGAAGGAGGGGGATTGGGACCCGGGCCTCCCTCCCCTCCAGGACCAGGAGGGCGGCTTCCGGGTGGCGTTCCCAGAACTCCGGGAAGAGGCGGAGCCAGAAGCCCCCTTCCTCCCCCTCCCAAATCTCTAGGCCCGGCCCCGCCCAGCGGCGGAGCTCCTTGGGCCTAAGGGCCCTCTCCTGGGTAATGAGCAGCATCATTCGGACCCCCTCCCGAGGCTCCTTTTGCTCCCGGTACCAGGGCCGGTAGGCCAGGGGGAACCTGGGGCGGCTGGGGGAGGGGGGCTTACGCTCGGGGCGAGCAAAGGAGGGCTGTTCCCCCCAGGTGGCCTGCGGTCCTTGCTTCTTCGCCTCGGTCCGCTCCTTCCCCTCGGGCCAGAAGGCCTCCACCCAGAAGGCGGGGGGGAGTCCGTCCAGGAAGGCCAGAAGGCGGACCTCTGACCGGGCCTGCTCTAGGAGGGCGCGGTCCTCCCTCCGACCCCCCTTCTCCACAGTCCTTTCCCCACAGAGGACCTCCGCCAGGGCCCGGGCGTAGCCTCCCCCGAGGTAGGGGTGGAGACGCAGGGCCTGGCGGAGCTTCGCACAGGCCTCTTCCCGCTCCCCCAAGGAGAGGCGGTGGAGGGCCTCTCTGCCCAGGTTGAGGGCCCGGCCGATGGGGTCTTCCCCCCGCGGGCCCATGGCGAGGTGCCGCTCGGCTTCCTCTCGGAAAGCCTTCGCTTGCAGGGCGCCGAGGTTTCCCGCCTTCGCCTCCACCAGGGCCTGGAGAAGGAGGCTTTGGAAGGAGCGCCTGGGCCGGGTCACGGTCTCCCCCCGTGCGGGCTGGAGGCCAGGGCGGCCCAGAGGGCGTGGCGGTACTCGGCCACCAGGTCCCAGTCGTATCCCCCCTCAGGGAAGGGGCAGGGCTCGGGGCCCCCGCCCTCCCAGGCCTTGGCCAGGGCCTCGTACCAGGCGGGAAAGTACTTGGCCAGGACGGGGGAGGGCACCCTGGGCCCCTTGTCGTTCAGGCGGGAGGCCTCGTAGAGCTCCCTTTTCCCCGTGGGCTGGTTCCGGGCCACCTGGCAGGTGTAGTCCCCCGGTGCCCCGTCCTGGTAGAGGAGCACGTGGGTCCCCCGCTTCCCCTTCTTTGCCGCCAGGTGGGGGAACACGTTCTCAAAGGGGTTGGGACAGGAGATCCCTGACCCTGTAGGCTCCTTCAGGAAGTGGAACACCCAGCTTGCGGCCATGGCCCGCTCAAAGGCTGCCGAGTCCACCCCGTAGGACCTTTCCAGAAGGAGAAAGACTCCCCGGAAGGCTCCCACCAGGGGGGTGGCCGCGGCCCAGGCCTCGGGCACCCGGCCCAGGGGCAGGTCCTTGAGCCTCAGGGGGGCGAAGTCGGCTAGGAAGGGCCTCAGCTTCTTCAAGAGCCTCAGCACCAGTCCCCGGGGATGGTCCCTCAGGTAGAGCTCCTCCACCACCTCTCGCAGGTCCTCCGTGGAGGCCCCGTTGGCAAGCCCCAGGAAGGTTTGCTCCTCCCTCGCCAGGGCGGCGAGGAGCTTCCTGGCGCTCTCCTCCTCCTGCAGAAACTCCAGGAGACTCTCCTTCAAGGCCTCCCCCGTGGCCCAGCGGAGGTCAGCCCCCAGCCTGTGGGCCTCCAGGGCGAGGAGGAGGAGCTTAAGCCCCTCGCAGAGGACCCCGTTCCGGTGGAGGCCGAGCCTCCGGAGGAGGTCGTCGTCCAACCGGGGAAGTTCCTTCAGGGCCGCAAGGCCCAGGAGGCCGGGGGGGCGCCCGGGCCTCCCTTCCTCCGTCTGCCTCATGCCCCCAGCATAACCAAAATCCCCTTTTCCTGAAAAGCCTCCGGTCTTTGCGAAATCCGGCTTTCGCCCTGGAGAGGGCGCGGGATAGCCTGAAGCCGGGTGGACTTATGGAGGGGCGCGGAGCGGGCAGAAAGGTGGGACGGGCGGCCTTGGTCCTCCTCTTTGCGGCCCTGATCACGGGAGCCGCCCCCCGGACGGAGGGCCCTGGGCCGTTCCGGGTCCGGACCCTTGTGGACGAGATTGACGCCGGGGGGTGGCTCCACTACATGGCCTACGGGGCCGGGGTCTTCGCGGTCGTGGGCCCCTTCCGCATCCTGGTCTCCAAGGACGGGGTGCACTGGAAGACCTTTTACGCCCCTGCCCGGATGAACTCCGTGGAGTACACGGAGGTGGGCTTCCTGGCCGTGGGCAACGCGGGCACCTTGATGGCCTCCAAGGACGGATGGAGCTGGAAGCGGTACAAGGTGGGGCGGGACTTGGAGTGGGATCTCTTCGGCGTGGCCTACGGCGGGGGATGGTACTTCGTGGAGGCCAACAAAGGGGTCATCCTGGCCTCCCGGAACCTCCGGGACTGGGTGAGGTTGCTTGAGGACCCGGACATGACCGGCATGGTCTACGGCAACGGCCGTCTGGTGGTGGGCAGCCTTTGGAAGCTCCACGTGGTGGAGCCCGTAAGGAGGTAGGTATGGCCATCGCTTCGGTGCGGCGCAGGGGGAACTATCTGGACGTGTACGACGAGCGGGGGAGGCGGATCGGGGGCTTTGGGATCTCCACCCAGGACGAGCTCCTGGGCTGGACGGCGGACACGGTGATCGTCCGCCGGGGGCGGACCGTCTACCACTACGACGCCCGGGGCCGGGTGAAGGGCACCCGCCCCGCCTAGGGGGGAGAGGATGCGCCGGGTGGACCTGGGCAGGCTCTCCGTCTGGCTCTTCGGGGGCCTGGGGGAGATCGGGGGAAACCAGGTTCTCCTGTACACGGCGGAGGGAGGGCTCCTCCTGGACTTCGGCCGGCCCTTTGGCCGCTGGGGGGCCTACTTCACGGAGTTCCTCTCCCCCCGCACCTCGGGCCTTGGGCTTCGGGACCTCCTCTTCCTCCGGCTTCTGCCCCCCGTCCCCGGCCTCTACCGGGACGGGACGGGGGACACCCTCCTGCCCACGGAGCTGGAGCGGGAGCTGCTGGGGGGGCTTCCCCTGGACGGGGGGAAGGTTCTGGCCCTCCTCCTCTCCCACGCCCACCTGGACCACACCGGGTCCGTGGGCTACCTGCGGCAGGACCTTCCCGTGGTGACCACCGCGGCCACCGCCGCCATCGTCAAGGCCATGCAGGACACCGCCCAGGCGGGCGTGGACGGGGAGGCGGCCTACCTCAGCCCCAGGCTCCCCAAGGAGGACACGGGGCTCCTGGAAGGGGACCGCAAGCGCTACCTCCGCCGGCCCTACCGCCTTCTTGGGCGCCTCCAGGCCTTTCCCCACCGCTCCCCCGCCGTCCAGAAGACCCTGGAGGGCCACCCCTGGGAGGAGGCTTCCTCCCCCCTCGCCCTGGGGCCCTTCCGGGTGGAGGCCCTTCCCGTGGACCACTCCGTCCCCGGGGCCGCGGCCTTCGTCGTGGAGACCCCCGAGGGGCTTGTGGTCTACACGGGGGACCTGCGGCGCCACGGCCGCTGGGGGGCCAAGACGGAGGCCTTCCTCCGGGCCCTGGAGGGGGGGGAGGTCTTCCTCCTCCTGGTGGAGGGGACGCGGCTTGGGGAGCCGGGGCGGGCCCGCACGGAGGAGGAGGTGAAGCAGGCCCTCCACGCCGAGGTGGCTCGGTGGGAGGGGGCCCCGGTGGTGGTGGACTTCGCCCCCCGCAACCTGGAAAGGCTCCTCTCCACCCTGGAGGTGGCCTGGGAGGTGGGACGGAGGCTCGTGGTCACCGCCAAGGACGCCTACCTCCTCTGGGGGTTGGCGGAGGCGGAACCCCATCCCTGGGAGGCCGTCCTCCGGGAGGTCTTGGTCCTGAGGGAGGGCAAGAACCGGACCTCGGGCTGGGAGCGGGCCCTCTGGGACGAAGCCCCGGTCCAGGGGATCTCCCCGGAGGAGGTGGCGCAGGACCTGGGGGCCTACCTCCTGGCTCTGGGCTTCTACGAGGTGAACCGCCTCCTGGACCTGCGGCTTCTGGAGAGGAAGGCGGGGAGGGTCCCAAGGCGGGGGGCCTACATCTTCAGCAACTCCTACTGGGCCGACCAGGAGCAGATCCTGGACCTCAAGGTCCTCCTCCGGTGGCTGGAGGCCCTGGACTTCCGCCTCCTCCCGGAGGGTTTGGCCGAACTTCCTCAGGACCCCCAGGGGGTGAAAAACCCCTTCCACACCTCCGGCCACGCTCCCGAGGCGGACCTCCGGGAGGTGGCGGAGCGCCTGCGGCCCCGCTACCTCCTGCCCATCCACACGGAGCGGCCCGAGCGGTGGCGGGAGGTCTACGAGGGGGAGGTCTTGCTTCCATGAAGGCAATCCACTTTTTGCGAAACCCGTCTTCCGTCTGGCGAGGGTTGGCCCCATCCTGGTCCTGAGGAGGTGAAGCGTGGGAAGGGACATCCCCATCACGGTCCACAACCTGGGCTCCCCCGAGGGCAAAAAGCTGGACTTCGCCCGCGAGGAGCTCTACAGGCGCATGGACGCCCCCATGATGAACCTGGCCATCCGCATCCCTGTCTACCTGGTGAACGAGGCCCAGATGGACCTCCTCTACCCTCCGGAGCGCCGCCGCTTCTTCCCCGAAGAACCCCTCCGGCGGCGCCTCCGGGAGCTGAGGGAGCGCGAGCCTCGGGACGACGAGGACCCCTTCGCCCCCCTGGAGGACCTGGACCGGTGGGGGGAGGACCTCTGGAACTGGAATAGGGTGAAGGACGTGGTGGCCGTGGGGCTTTACCTGAGCGGGTCCGCCATGGGAGCGCGGGGCAAGGCCTTCAGGGAGGAGGTCTTGCGCCTGGGGGAGGAGAAGGCCCGCACGGAGGGGGCGGAGGAGGCCTTCCTGGACCACGAGGGCCCCGCCATCTTCCTCTGCCCGGAGCGGGTGGTGGGGTGGGCGGCGAAGAGAGGCGTGCGCGTTGCCCTGGTCCAGGACAAGGTTTATTACCACGAGCTGGGCCACGCCCTGATGGACACCGCGGACCCTTACCCCGACCCTTACAGGGAGAGCTGGGGCCGGGTGGTGGAGGAGAGCCTGGCCAACCTGGTGGCCTGGAGGCGGTTCCAGGGGAAGGAGGCCGCCTGGGTGGCCCGGCTCATCCGGGAACAACCGCCCGAGTACCGGGGGTATGCGGCCGCTGCCCTTCGCCCCTTTCCCTACTACGAGGTCCTTTGGAACCCCTTCTTCCGCGAGTTCTGGGAGGACTACCTCCGCTGGAGTCTGCGGCGCGGCTTTCCGGACCCCTTCCTGCCCTCCCTCTTCCCGCCGCTTCCCATGGACCTAGGAGAGTGGAACCTCCTCGCCTGGCGGGAGGCGAAGCGGCTGGGGCTTTGGCGGCGCCCCGAGGTGGCCCGGCCCTGGAGGGCCTTTGCCAAAGGCCTCCTGGAAGAAGCCTTGGGGGCCTAAAGGAGGGCACGTGAACAGGAAGGAGGCCGAGAAGGTAGCGGAGGCCCTCGCCTGGCTCCTCAAGTGCTTTGGGCGCCGGGAGGAGCTTGTCTTGGACTTCGCCGGGAGCGGGGAGCTCGCCCTGTGGCCCTCCACAGAGCCCTGGGGGCCGCCGGCCTTTTTGGTCTCCCTTTCAGGGGAGGTGCGGGCCTGGCGCCTCTCCCTGGGCTACCTGGCTGGCGACCAGGCGAGGCGGGCCGGTTACCTGGGCCTCGAGGTCACCCTGCAGCACCAGGAGCTGGGACACTGGGACGGGGAGAGGATCCGGTGGAAGGGGATGGATGCCTTTCCCGAGGGCCTCGAGCCTGCGGGGCAGGCGGAATGCTGGAAGGCTGGGGTCATAGTGACGTGCATACCTATTCCCGGAGGGGGAACACTGACGACATGCTACTTTGCCTTCCCCCGTGACTTCCCTCCCTTGGACTTCCGGGGGGCATTTGTGGAGGAGAGGCGGAGAATAGGGGAAACTACCCTGCTCACCCTTCGGATCCACGTGGCCCTCTCCCCGGAGGAGGGGGTCACGGTGGTCTGGCCCCTCCGGGTAAAGGCCTGGTTTAGGTAAACCCGGCTTCCCCAAGCCCCAGACGGGGCGGTGCGGTATGACAGCGTGTGGTATGCGGGTGACCGTTGCCTTCCCCACCACCTGGCCCAGGAGGTGGAGACCTACCGCAAGGCCCGCCGCGGCCTCAGCCTCTCCGCTCTGGTGCGGGAGCTCCTCAAGCGCCCTGAGGCCCTCCTGGAAGCGGCGGGCCTGGTGGAAAGGGCCGGGCTCTCCGCCCGGGAGCACAACGCTCTCATCCGCGAGGAATGGTGATCCCACGGAGGAGGCCCGGGGCGACCTGGCGTAAGATAAAGTTAGAATGCTTACTCCTCTGGCTCAATCTACCCTTACCCACTTTTTCATCAAGCTACTGGAAAACGAAAAGTTCCTGGATGTCTACTACAAGGCTTTTGACGCAAAGCGCTTCAATAGCGAGTCCGAGAGGACCGAGTACCTAAGGTACTTCTGGTTTGGCAACTCGTTCAGGACCTTGCTAAACCTGTTCTTTTCAAGGGAGTCCATACACGCCATGGACTTCCAAGACGGGGTAGCCCAGGAGGAGAACCCTCCCGAGTTCAGGGACGAGGAGCTAGACGAGTTCCTTAGCCTCTCTAGGGAGGAGCGGTGCAAGTACCGTCTGGCCTTCCCCTTCCTTGAGAACGAGGGGACGATGTGGAGGCACCTCTCGTTCTTGCGTCCCACCGTTATTAGAAAGGTCCTCAATAGCGCTCGCTCTAGGCTCACCACCGAGGTTGGGGATACAAACATAGTCCACGAAACTTACGAACTCACCCTGCCAACCTCCGTTCGTAGGACCTACCTCTCTAGGCTCTCCTCCCTCGTTAGGCCATTCTCCACCGGGAATAGGAGGTACCTCCTCACCTCTCAAGTCTTTCACAAGGATTTGCTAGACCTTAACCTGAACGAAAGCGAGGGCTCCTCGGACGAGGGGGATGAGGTGGACAGGCTTTTGAGCAAGCTTTCTAGCTTTAACTACACTCTCCTCCAGAGGTTCCCTTCTGTGGTCGGCTCTTCGGTAAACCAGTTGGCGGAGGCCGCCCTCTCTGTTCTGGATAAACGGCTTGATAGCGGGGCTAGCCCCTTGCTCTTCATCCACTTCGTCCACGCCCTGGCGTACACCGTCTTTATGGCCTCTCTGGGGCATGGTGGACACTTCTTTGCCTCTATGATTCGGGAAAGTAGAAACCCCAGGTCAAACAAGTATAGACTTCTCCTCGCCCTGGTCCTGGAGAAGGAGCTTATGAAAATAGAGGTCCTTCTAGCTGGTGCCTCTGTGGGTCTGGTGGTTAGAGAAATATTATCCAATACCGCCAAGAACCCCGAGGGCATTTACATACCCTCCGTCACCCCCTCACTTCCTTCTGGCAACTCTCTTAGCTCGTTCTCCAGACAAGTTACGAGGTTGTATTTTGACTTCATCATTAAGACTTTTGCTCGTTTGGGGTTTGATGCCACTAAGGTAGGGAGGTTGGCTATCCCTGTTTTTGTGCCCATAGACCGGGTGTTCCACTCTGGGAGCATGGCCCTTGAGTCCAAGTCCTTCCCTGTGAAGAGAATTCAGGCTAGCCTGGTGGCGGCTTCTATTGAATCACTCCACGAAGATTCTTTACAGGTTGATAACATAAAGAGGGTTGCTAGCCAACTCCCATCCTTCGCTACCATGGACGCTGAGGTGTCTAGGGAGTTTAGAACTGGCCTTTCTTTGGCCAAGCCAAGCGGAGGCCCAACGGGTCAGCCCCGGAGAGGCTAGGTTCCAAAAGAGGCCCCGCTCGTTCATCGCCGGCATGATGCTTTTCCGTGAGGGAAACGGCTTGTGGAGTAGCCACCAAAAGCCCCCAAGGGTTCTACCCCCACGGCGGCCTCGAGGTCCGGGAAGAGGCCGAGAGCGTTCGGCTTGAGGTGGTTCTCAAGGCTCCGGAGCGCTTCCCCGAGGATTTGGAGCGGGTCCTCAAGGAGAACGGCCGGGCGCCCGGGGCCGAGGCCTTATGGGAAGCCCCGGTAGGGACGTTCTGGGGGCCTGCCCCCTTGTTTGACCTGTGGTCGGGACCTTCCCGAGGGGTGGGGTAGACGGCTGCGGGCTTCGGGACGGTAGTATGGAGACTGCCTGGGCCTCTCGGCCGCGTTGCAGGTTTTTGTTGCCCAAACCCTCTAAAAAAGCCCCTAAAACCCCTGAAATTTAGGGATCCGTGAGGCCCGGGCGTTTTTTTGGTGGGGTGACGGAGGGGGTTCGCCCGGGAGTTCGGGCAGTGGGCAAGAAAAAGAAGGTTGACAAAACCTTAGCCCCGAGGTATCCTCTCCTCCATGAAGGCAACAGCAGCGCGCCTATTGCCGTCCCAGATGGCCCTCGAGGTCCAGGTTCCCCTGCGGGTGGCCAACCCCAGCGGTCTGGTCCGCCCCCCCGTCTACTCGGTGGACGGAGGCCCCTTTGTTCCCCTCGTCCAGACCCGGTACATAGGGGGAGAGCCGGTGGAGACCGCCCTGCTGGACTCGGTGGAGAGCCAGGCCAACCGCCAGGAGGCGCTCCTTTACCGCCACCTCCCCCTGCCCGACGTTCAGGTGGAGCTTTTTGATGGGCGCCGCGTCTCCCAGTACGAGGCCCCGGGCCGCATCCTGGACGCCATTTTCCGGGAGGCCACTTTCGGCGGGGTGCCCTTTTACCAGACCCCCCTCTTCCAGGCCATCGCCCGGGGAGGGGAGGAGGCGGAACGGACCCTCTTCCGCCACTCCCCCCTCACCCTGGTCTACGGGGGTTGGCTCTCCTACGGGGACATCCCCCCGGAGGTGGCCCCCAAGTGGCCCAGGCTGGTGGCCCTGGAGATCCTGGGCCTGGAGCCTCGGGAGGCTCACCGCACGAGCTCCAGGTTGGACCCTCTCGGCGTCCCGGGGGAGCTTCCCCTGCCCGAGGCCATGTCCCAGGCCCTGAAGGAGCAAGGAAAGAGGGGTAGGCTTTCCGAGGCGGGCCTGGGCCGCATCCCTCCCACGGCGAGCCCCATGGACGTGGCGGTCAAGGGGGCGGTCCTGGTGGGGGCGGTCTCCCTGGTGGGCTTCAGGAACCTGCGTCTGCCCCAGAAGGCCCAGGAGGTCCTCCTCGCCCTCGCCCTCCTGGGGCTTGCCCTGCAGCACAAGGAGGGGTACAGGCTGCGCTCGGGGGCCGACCTGGTGCCCGAGGGGAACGGCTGCCTCACGGTCCGGGCCCTCCCTTCCGGGGAGGAGGTGTGCCTGGAGGTGGAGCCCCTGAGGGAGGAGCTGGACTGGCTCCTGGGGGAGCTCCCCGAGGAGTTGCGCTGGTCCGGGGAGCCGGTCGTCCTGCAGGCCAACGAGACCCTGAACCAGCTCTACAGAAACGCCCTCTTGGGCAAGGCCGAGAGGGCCAAGGCTAAGCGGGAGAAGGAGGGGTAGTGTACCTGGCCTTCCTCGTCCGGTACGCCGTGGACGCCCACCGGGGCAAGGGCCCCCGGGGCCGGGAGTTTCCCCCCCACGAGGTGCGCCTGCGGGGGGGACTGGTGCGGTCCTGGGCCCTGGAGGGAAAGTCCCAGGAGGCCACGGAGGCCTTGGAGTGGCTGGAAACCCTGCCTCCGCCCCGGGTCCTGGCCCCTAGGGCTCCGGAGGGGGACTGGCGGACCCGGGTGGCCTACGTCCCTCCCCACGACCTGCCCCAGCCTCCCGACCGCCGGGAAAAGGTGCCCCTCCTGCACCACGTCCTTCCCCTCCCCGGAAAACTCCTCGCCTACGCCTACCCCCTCGAGGGCCGGGAGGAGGAGGCCCAGGCCTGGCTCCCCACCCTGAGGGGCCTAGCGGGAAGGATCAACTATCTGGGCACGAGCCGCAACCTGGTGTGGGTGGAGGCCCGGCTGGTGGAGGACCCCCTCGGGGCCTACCGGGAGGAGGCTGGCCAGGAGCCCCGGCTCCTGGTGCCCGCCGAGGCGGGGGACCTCTGGATGCGGGTCGCCCCGCCGGGTTTCCTCCGCCTTGCTGAGGAGCGGTTCCAGGCCCGGGTGCGGGAGCTTCCCCACCGCTGGGTGCCCTACCGGGAGCCCGAGGCCCCAGGGGAGGCCCGGGTCCCCTCCCCCTGGGGCGCCTGGCGGGTCTTGGCCCTGGACCCTCCCTTGCCCCTGGAGTGGGCCCCCCTGTTCGCCCACGCCGCCCGGAGGGCCCTCCTGAGCCTCCTGCCCCCGGGGGCGCCGCCGGAGCTCACCGGGCACGGGGAGGAAGGCGGTCCCCTGAGGGCCCCCCACCTGGCCCTGGTTCCCCTCCCCAACGTGGGCCACCGCTACGGGGACGGCCGCGTCCTGGGCCTGGCCTTCCTCCTGCCCTGGGAGGCAGGGAGGGCCGCGGAGCTCGCCCTCCTCGAGGCCCTCCTCAGGCTGGGGGAGGTCCGCCTGAACGGCCTGGCGGTGCGCCTCCTTCCCCCTGACGGGCGCTGGGCCCTTCGGGAGGGGCGCTGGCGGCGCCCCGCCCGCCGTTTCGCCAGCGTGACCCCCGTGGTCTTTGACCGCTACCCCAAGCGGGGCGACGTCCTCGCGGCCCTCCGCTTCTCCGCCCGGTCCGCGGGCTTCCCGGAGCCCCAGGAGGCCCGGGTCCTGCCCTACCCCCGGCCCCAGGGGGTGCCCCTAAGCCGGGACTTCCGCCTGCCCCCGGGGGTGGAGGGCTACGTGGCCCACGCGGAGATGCTCTTCCCCGAGCCGGTTTCCGGCCCCGTTCTCCTGGGGCGGGGGCGGTACCTGGGCCTTGGGCTTTTCGTCCCCTTGGAGGTGGAGGATGGAGGCGCTTGAGCGGGCCTTTGCCGAAAACCCCCTTACCCTGGAGGACTTCCCCGGCTTCTTCCTCGAGGCCACGGGGCACGAGCCCTACCCCTGGCAGGAGGGCCTCCTGCGCCAGGTGGTCCAGGGAGGGTGGCCCGAGGCGGTGGCCGTGCCCACCGGGGCGGGGAAGACCATGGTCCTGGTGGTGGCCCTGTTCCTCATGGCCCTGGACCCCAAGGCCCACCGCCGGGTGGTCTACGTGGTGAACCGCCGCCTGGTGGTGGACCAGGCCTACGAGGTGGCCCTGGGGCTCCAGGAGAGGCTGGAGGAGGCCCTGGCGCGGCCCTCCGGGGAGGCCACCCCTCTGGTCCGGGCGGCCCGCAGGCTGGCCGCCCTTGGAGGCGGCCAACCCCTGGAGGTGGTCCGGCTCCGGGGCGGGGTGCCCCGGCCCAGGCCCACCCTGCAGGACCCCGCCCGGCCCGCGGTGGTCCTGGCCACGGTGGACATGGCGGGAAGTCGGCTCCTCTTCCGCGGCTACGGGGTTTCCCGGGGGCTCCTCCCCGTGGAGGGGGCCCTCTTCGGGACCGACGCCCTCTACCTCCTGGACGAGGCCCACCTGGAGGCGCCCTTCCTCGCCACCCTGGAGGCCGTGGCGGGGTCTCCCGGGCCCTGGGGCCGCCCGGGGGTGCGGGCGGTGGCCCTCACCGCCACCCCGGAGGGCCTGGGGCGGGGAGGGGTCTTCCGCCTGGGGGAGGCCGACGCCCGCCACCCCCGCCTGGGCCGGATCCTCGCCGCTTCCCGCCGGGTGTGGCTCCGGGAAAGCCCCTCGAGGAGTCGGGGGAAGGACCTGGTGGCCCACGCCCTGCGGCTCGGCGAGGAGCTGGGGGGCCCCGTGGCCGTGGTGGCCAACCGGGTGGGGCGGGCCCTGGAGGTCTACCGGGAGCTCGGCAGGGCCTTTCCGGGGAAGGTCCTCCTCCTCACGGGCCGCATGCGCCCCCATGAGCGGGACCGGAACTTCGCCCGGACGCGGGCTCTCCAGGAACGCCTGGACGGGGGAGAGGTGGCCTTCGTGGTGGCCACCCAGGCCCTGGAGGTGGGGGCCGATCTGGACTTCGCCGGCATGGTGACGGAGCTCGCCGACCTTTCCGCACTGAAGCAGCGCCTGGGGCGGGTGAACCGCCGGGGCCAGAGGGAGCGGGCCGAGGTGGTGGTCCTGGGGGAGGGGGAGGCCGAGGCCAAGGAGGCCCGCCCCTACCTCCCGGAGGCCCTCCGGGCCACCTGGGCGTGGCTTGCGGCCCTGGGGGCGGAAGGGGGGGTGGACCTCTCCCCCGAGGCCCTGGCGCAACGCATGAGGGCCCAGCCCCCACCCCCCGAGGCCTTCGGCCGTCCCCGCCCCCCCATGCCCTTCTTTGAGGCCTTCCTCCCCCTCCTGGCCCACACCGACCCTCTGGTCCCCCTGGACCCCGACCCCTTCCTCCACGGCTTGGAGCGCGCTGCCCCCGAGGTGGAGGTGGTGTGGCGGGCGGACCTCCCCGAAACGGCGGAGGAGGTGGAGGCCTACCTGGAGGCCGCCCCTCCCGGGCCCAAGGAGGGGGTGCGCCTTCCCCTCTACGCGGTGCGGGCCTGGCTCCGGGGAGGGGCCGCGGACCTCGCGGACCTGGAGGGCCAGGAGGAGGAGGCTTTAAGGCCCGGCCCTCCCCGGGAGGGGAAGGCCTTCCGCTTTGACGGGGAGGGGGTGGAGGAGGTCTCCCTCCGGGACCCCAGGCTTCGCCCTGGGGACGTCCTCCTGGTGCCCGCGGGGTTTGGGGGGCTTTCCGAGGGGCACTGGGACCCGGAGGCGAGGGAGCCCGTCCCCGACGTGGCGGAGTGGGGGGAGGAGAGGCCCCGCTTTCTCCGGCTTCACCCCAAGGTCCTGGCCCAGGCCCTCGAGGACCCCGAGGGGGCCGAGGGGTTTGGCCAAGAGCTCAAGGAGCGCCTCCGTGGGGCCGAGGGCCGCCGGGAGGCCCGGGAGGAGGTGCGCCGCTTCCTGGAGGAACGCCTCCCGGACTTCCGCGCGGAGTGGCGCCCCCTGGTCCAGGCCTTTCTGGAAGGGGCCTTTGAGGTCTGGCCCTGGGAGGAGGGGTGGGGCTACGGGGGGTACGTCCTCCGCCTGCGCCAGGAAGACCCCCTCTACGGCTCCCGCGGGCCCGAGGCCCTCGAGGCCCACAGCCGGAAGGTGGCCGAGGCGGTGGAGGACTTCGCCCGGCGCCTGGGGCTGGACCTCCGGGCCGGGGCCGCCCTCCGCCGGAGCGCCCTCTGGCACGACCTGGCCAAGCAGGACCCCCGCATGCAGCTCTGGTTCCTCATGAGCGCGGGGGAGGCGGTGGACCTCTCCTCTAGGCCCCTGGCCAAGAGCGGCACCCGCCTCACCCGGAAGGAGCTGGAGCGCCTGCGGAAGGAGGCGGGCTACCCCCCGGGCCAGCGCCACGAGCACGTGGCCGCGCGGCCCCTCCTGGGGAGCCACCCCCTCGAGGCCCACCTGGTGGCCACCCACCACGGGCGCGGGCGCCCCCTTCCCGCTCCTTCCCCCGACGCGCCGGGCTTCCCCGTGCCGCTATGGGCCCCCTGGGCCTCCTGGCCCGGGCCTTCCCACGGGGAGAGCGCCCACGGCCTGGAGCGGCTGGAAAGCGGCTACCTGGAGAACTTCCTCCGGCTTCTCAAGGAGATGGGGCCCTGGGGCCTGGCCTACGGGGAAGCCCTCCTGCGCCTGGCGGACTATCTGGCCTCGGGAGGTGAGGCGTGAAGGAGGTGATTTGGCTCGAGGGGTTGGGCCTCGAGGGCTTCCCCGTGGCCGCCCTGGCGGCCTACGGCGCCCTGCGGCTTTTGGTGGAGGAGGAGGGGATGGAGGGGGTGCGCCTGGTCTTCCGCGACCCCCAAAGCCGCCCCGTTCCCGGGCTTTTGGGGGTGGAGGAGAGGGAGCTCCTCTGCCGGCTGGCCCGGCGCCTGCGCCGCGTGCCCCCCCTTCCCCCGGAGCTTCTGGAGCGGGAGAAGCTGGAGGACCTTTCCCCGGAGGAGATGCGCCGCCTGGCCTCCGCGGACCCCCGGGCCCGCCGCTTCCTGCCCGCCCTCCTCCTTCCGTTGCCGGGAGGGGGGATGTTCCCGAGCCCCCTGGACACTTCCAAGGGGCAGCAGCGCCTCACCAAGACCCTGCGGGAGAACTGGGAGGCGGCCCGGAGGACCCACCTCCTCAAAGGGCTCCGGCGGGTCCTTTTCTCCGGGGTCCTCCTGGGCCCCGGGGAGGTCCTTTGGGCCTGGGCTCGGGTCAGGGGCAGGGCCTCGAGGCGCAGGTCCCCCTTGGAGTTTGGTCTGGTGGGCTGGCACCCCAGCCAGTACCGCCAGTGGGCGGAAGGGGCCCGCGAGCCCAGCGGTCTTCCCTTCCACGAGAAGGTGCGCATCCACCCCGTGGCCACCCTCCTGGCCTGGGAGGCGGTCCCCCTCTTCCTCCTCTACCCCGCCCCGGACGGGGTGCGGGCCGCGGGGGTCCACGACCCCGAAGGCCAGCCGAGCCTCCTCCTCCCCACTCCGGGCCACCCCGTCTCCCTGGAGGCCCTCCGCGCCCTCCTCCTGCAGGCCCCCCTGGCCCTCCAGGACCCCAGGGCCTGGCCCCCGGAGGTGGCCCTCTGGCGGTCGCCCCGCCTGGGCCACCCTAAGCGGCAGAAGGACCCCTACCCCGTCTACGTGGAGGCCCGGCCCGTCCTGCGCGGACCCCAAGCGGGCGCCCAAACCCCGGGGGGTTCGCGCAGGGGGCGTTAGGCCCTTGGGGAAGGGATTTACTGGCGTTGGAAGGGGTATAATCACGGCGCGCGGCGAAGCCCTCTCAACCCAGGTTCGCGCGGGGAACCTTGAAAACCGGCTTCCA
>NZ_FNBC01000022.1:27941-35246 GCF_900102145.1 Thermus arciformis
CGTATTCGGCGCCTGTTACATCCAAGCTTCACAGCTTGGCTACGTTGCAGGTCTTGGACCTCTCGGACGTGGAGCGCGCGATCGAGCGTTACATCCAAGCTTCACAGCTTGGCTACGTTGCAGGCTCTGTCGGGCTTGGTCTTCGCTCAGCTCACGAACTGTTACATCCAAGCTTCACAGCTTGGCTACGTTGCAGGTGGCACTCCTTGACGGAGTTGGACCCCCCGATGCGGTTACATCCAAGCTTCACAGCTTGGCTACGTTGCAGGAAGGCAGGCGAAAATAGCGAAGAAAGGAGGTAAGGTGTGCGCGCCGAGGACCCAGGACTGATACACGTCACCCCCAACCGGGCGGTGGCCCGCAGGCTGGGGGTTCCCTACCGCACCCTGGCCGGGCTGGCCCGGGAGCTCCTAAGGGACGGGGGGCTCCTGGTGGCCTCCCCCTACCGGGCCCGCCGCCTGCTGGTGCAGGCGGTGCGGGAGGCCCTCGCCCCGAAGGACCCCCAGGGGCTGGCCGCGGCCCTCGAGGGCCCGGTGAGGACCCTCCTCCTGCTCGCCCAGGCCTCCGGCCAGGGGGAGGAGGCGCTTGCCCGCCTGGCGAAGGGGGCCTCCCCCAGGCTTGCCCGGGTGGCCCGGGCGGCCCGGCGCTACGGGGAGTTGCTCAGGGGCCGGAGGCTCCTGGACCCCGTGGAGGTCCTTCCGAGGGCGGCGGCCCTGGGGAAGCGGCTTCCCCTGAGGCTGTGGCACTACCCCTACCTGGGGACGGGGGAGCTGGCCTTCCTGAAGGGGGTTGCGGCCCCGGGGAGCGAGGTGGAGCTCCTCCTCCCCGAAGGGGCGTGGGGAGAGGCCAACCGCAGGGCCAAGGAGGCCCTGGAGGAGGTGGGCCTAAAGGTCAGGCCCCTGGAGCTTGCCGGCCTGGGGAGGGCCTTTCTCCAGGGGCGAGGTCTCCAGGGGCGAGAGGCGGACCGGGTCCAGGCCCTCCGCTTTCCCGACATGGAGGCGGAGGTGCGCCATGTCCTGGCCTCCCTCAAGGGGCTCCTCCGGGAGGGGCTATCCCCGGGAGAGGTGGCCCTGGTGGCCCGGGACGACCGCCGCTACGGCCCCCTGGTGGCCGCCGTGGGGTTTGACCAGGGCCTGCCCGTGCGCCTCCTCTACCGCGTGCCCGTGGGGGAGAGCCGGGTGGGAAGCCTCGCCGCCCTCCTGGCCCAGGCCCTCCAGGACTTCCCCTACGAGGCCACCCTGCGCCTCCTCTTCCACCCCCTCTTTCCCTGGGAGCGAAAGGTGGACCTGGACCAGGCCCGCCTGCGGAGGCCTTCCGGGGAGGCGTGGAAGGGGCTCGGCCTTCCCGGGGAGCTTCTGGAGCTCGCCCAGGGAAAGACGGGCGGGGAGCTCGTTCAGGGCCTCCGCCGGGCGCTTTCCCCCCTGAGGAAGCGGCTTGAGGGCTGGCCCCGGGAGCGGGCGGCCCTTGAGGCCCTCCTGGAAGGCCTCGGGGAGCTGGAGGAAGAGGACCGGGAGGGCTTCTTCCAGGGGATTTCCGAGCTCCTCTACCACCTCACCGTGCCCGCCCAGCCGGGGTACGGGGGGGTGGAGCTCCACACTCCCCTGGCCCGCTACGGAGGGGCCTTCCGCCACCTCTTCGTCCTGGGCATGGCGGAAGGCCTTACCCCGGTCCCGGTGGCCGAGGACCCCTTCCTGGGCCTGTCCGAGGTGGAGGAGCTGGAGCGGTTCGGGCTCTTTCCGGAGAAGCCCTGGGAGGCCGCCGCCCGGGAGGCCCTGGTCTTCGCCGCCCTTCTAGGGAGCTTGAAGGAGGACGGCGAAGCGGTCCTCACCTACCCGGAGGTGGTGGAGGGGAGGCCCGTCCCCATGAGCCCCTTCCTGGAGCGCCTGGGCCTGGAGCCCCGAAGCCCCGGGCGCACCCTGGTGGGAAGCCTGGTGGAGGCCCGCAGGCTTGGCCTGTGGGAGGGAGACCCCCTCCAGGAGGCCATGGAGCGGGCCCTCGAGGCCGAGAAGGCCCGCCTGGAAGGGGAGGCCTCCTCCCCCCACCACGGGGCCACGGGGAGGCCCTTCCTTCCCGCAAGCCTCAGCGTCTCCCAGCTTGAGGACCTGGCCACCTGCTCCTTTCGCTTCTACGCCAAGCACCTCCTCCGTCCCCGGGGGGACCGGGAGGCGGGGGACGGGGACCGGGAGGACCTGGGAACCTTCGTCCACCAGGTACTCGCCCGCGTCTTCCGGACCGCGCTGGAGAAGGACGCACGGAGGGGCGAGGAGGTGAGGGCCCTTGCGGCGGGGGGCCTTCTGGAGGAGGCCTTCTCGCGGGTGGAGGAGGAGTGGAAGGGGAGGCCCAATCCCCCCTTCTTCCTGAGGCGGCCCGACTGGCCTCACCGCCGGAGGCGGGTTCCGCGGCTTCTCGCCCGGGCCTTTGAGGACAACAAGCAGTTTCTGAGGGGGGACGCGAAGATCGTGGGTGTGGAGGAGAAGGTGGAGGTGGAAAGGGGCTTCAGGGGACTGGTGCCTGGCTACGAGGGCCTGAAGGTGCGGGGCCTCATAGACCGCGTGGAGGAGCGCTCGGGAAGCCGCTTCTACCTGGACTACAAGCTGGGGAGCACCTCCCCCCGGGTGAAGGACCCAAGGACCGGGCAGCTCTCGGCTGACCTGCAGCTTCCCCTCTACATCCTCCTCCACGGAAAAGGCAGGGGGGTGGGGGTCTACTACCTCCTCGCTTCCGGAAAGACGGAAACGGCACGTCTGGACCGGGGTGCTCTCTGGATAATCTTTAAGAAGATTCGCAGGACGTTAAAAAGCGGCGTCTTTGAGCCCAGGCCCGACGCACAGGCCCAAGCCTGTCGGTCCTGCCCCGTGGGGCTCCTTTGCCGCTACGAGGGGAGGTGAGGGATGGAGGCGAACCTGTACGTGGCGGGGGCGGGGACAGGCAAGACCTATACGCTGGCGGAGCGTTACCTCCGTTTTTTGGAAGAAGGGTTGTCCCCCCTCCAGGTGGTGGCGGTGACCTTCACGGAAAGGGCCGCCCTGGAGTTGCGCCATCGGGTGAGGCAGATGGTGGGCGAACGCTCCCTTGACCAAAAGGAGCGGGTCCTGGCCGAGCTGGAGGCGGCCCCCATAGGCACCCTCCACGCCCTGGCGGCCCGCATCTGCCGGGAGTTCCCCGAGGAGGCGGGGGTGCCCGCGGACTTCCAGGTGATGGAGGACCTCGAGGCCGCCCTCCTCCTGGAGGCGTGGCTGGAGGAAGTCCTCCTGGAGGAGCTCCAGGACCCGAGCTACGCCTCCCTGGTGGAGGCCGTGGGGTACGAGGGGCTTCTGGACACCCTGCGGAAGGTGGCGCAGGACCCCCTGGCCGCCCAGGAACTCCTGGAGAAGGGTCTCGGGGAGGTGGCGAGGGCCCTCCGCCTCGAGGCCTGGCGCAGCCTCAGGCACCAGATGGAGAAGCTTTTCCGAGGCGAAAACCCGGAAGAGCGGTTCCCGGAGTTCCCCGAGGGGTGGCGGACCGAGGAGCCCCAAGTCGTCCCTACCCTTCTGGACTGGGCCGGGAAGGTCAAGTTCAACAAAAAACCTTGGCTTGAATATAAGGACGATCCCGTCCTCAAGCGGCTCCGGGAGCTTCTGGAAGGCGTGAGGGAGGGGTTTTCCCCGGGGGTTGCGGACGAGCGCCTGGAGGAGGTCTGGCCCCGCCTCCAGCGGCTGGCGAAGGGGGCTCTGGCCCGCCTGGAGGAGCGCCGCTTCCGGGCCCGGCGCTTGGGCTACGCTGACCTAGAGGTGCACGCCCTCCGTGCCCTGGAGGAGGGAGAGGTGAAGGCTTACTACCAGGGGCGCTTCCGGCGGCTTCTGGTGGACGAGTTCCAGGACACCAACCCCGTTCAGGTCCGGCTCCTGAAGGCCCTGTTCCCCGATC
Source organism: Thermus arciformis (assembly GCF_900102145.1). Lineage (GTDB taxonomy): Bacteria > Deinococcota > Deinococci > Deinococcales > Thermaceae > Thermus > Thermus arciformis. The sequence continues at coordinate 31,848 of NZ_FNBC01000022.1, forward strand.
TCCGAGCCTGGACCGTGGTGGGGGACCTCAACCAGTCCATCTACAGCTTCCGCCGCGCAGACCCCAAGGTGATGGAGAAGTTCCAAGAAGAGGCCACGAAGGAGGGTTTGCGCGTCCAGCGTCTGGAGAAAAGCCACCGCTACCACCAGGGCCTGGCGGACTTTCACAACCGCCTCTTCCCCCACCTTCTCCCGGGGTACGGGCCCGTGAACGCCGAGAGGAGGCCCGATGGAGAGGGCCCGTGGGTCTTCCACTTCCAGGAGGACCTGGAGGCCCAGGCCCGCTTCATCGCCCAGGAGGTGGGGCGCCTGCTTTCGGAAGGCTTCCAGGTCTACGACCTGGGTGAGAAGGCCTACCGGCCCATGAGGCTTCGGGACGTGGCGGTTTTGGGCCGCACCTGGAGGGAGCTCGCCCGGGTGGCCGAGGCCCTTCGCCGCCTGGAGGTGCCCGCGGTGGAGGCCGGGGGCGGGAACCTCCTGGAGACCCGGGCCTTCAAGGACGCTTATCTGGCCCTGAGGTTTCTAGGGGACCCCAAGGACGAGGAGGCCCTGGTGGGGCTTCTGCGTTCTCCCTTCTTCGCCCTCACCGACGGGGAGATCCGTCGCCTGGCGGAGGCGCGGACGGAAGGGGAAACCCTATGGGAGGTTCTGGAACGGGAGGAAGCCCTTTCCGCCGAAGCCGAAAGGGCCCGCAAGACCCTCCGCGACCTCCTCCGGCGCAAGGCCCTCGAGGCCCCAAGCCGACTCCTTCAGCGCCTGGACGGGGCCACGGGCTACACGGGGGTGGCCGCCTGCCTCCCCCAGGGCCGGAGGCGGGTGAAGGACTGGGAGGGCACCCTAGACCTGGTGCGGAAGCTGGAGGTGGGGAGCGAGGACCCCTTCCTGGTCGCCCGCCACCTCCGCCTCCTCCTCCGCAACGGGCTTCCCGTGGAGCGTCCCCCGCTGGAGGCGGGCGAGGCCGTGACCCTCCTCACCGTCCACGGGGCCAAGGGTTTGGAGTGGCCCGTGGTGTTCGTGTTGAACGTGGGGGGGTGGAACGGGTCAAGCTTCCGGAAGAGGACCGAGCCCCTCTTCCGCCCGGGCCTGGCCCTGGTGCCCCCTGTCCTGGACGAGGAGGGCAATCCCAGCGCCCTCTTCCACCTGGCGAAGCGCCGGGTAGAGGAGGAGGAGAAGCAGGAGGAAAATCGGCTCCTCTACGTGGCCGCCACCCGGGCCTCCGAACGGCTTTACCTCCTTCTCTCCCCTAAGGGCGACCTGGACCCCCAGGTCCTGGTCGGGGCAGGGTCCCTGGAGAAGGGCCTCGAGGCCACCGAGCCAGAGAGGCCCTGGTCTAGGGAGGAGGGGGAGGTGGAGGTCCTCGAGGAGAGGATCCAGGGCCTTCCCTTGGAGGCCTTGCCCGTCTCCCTCCTCCCCCTGGCGGCCAGGGATCCCGAGGCGGCCCGGAGGCGCCTTCTGGGGGAGCCCGAGGCCGAAGGCGGGGAGGCCTGGGAGCCGGACGGCCCCCAGGAAACCGAAGAGGAGGTCCCGGGCGGGGCCGGGGTGGGGCAGATGACCCACGCCCTCCTGGAGCGCTTTGAGGCCTTGGAGGACCTGGAGAGGGAAGGCAGGGCCTTTCTGGAGAAGGCCTTTCCCGGGGCGGAAGAGGAGGGGATGGAGGAGGCCATGAGGCTCGCCCGCACCTTCTTCACCGCCGAGGTCTTCGCCCCCTACCGTGGGAATGCCGTGGCGAAGGAGGTGCCCGTGGTTCTGGAGCTCCTGGGGGTGCGCCTCGAGGGCCGGGCGGACCGGGTGGGGAAGGACTGGGTCCTGGACTACAAGACGGACCGCAGGGTGGACGCGGAGGCCTACCTGCTCCAGGTGGGGGTGTACGCCCTAGCCTTGGGAAAGCCGCGGGCCCTGGTGGCGGACCTTCGGGAGGGAAATCTCCGCGAGAGGGCGAGCCAGGAGCTTAAGGAGGAGGCCGAAGAGGTCCTGCGGCGCCTCATGGGCGGCGAAGAGCGAGGGCGGCAACCCCACCCCACGACCTCAGGCGGTGGCTGGAAAGGGGGATAGAGGGGCTGGAAGACGGTAAGCCCCCCGGGGCCAGGCCCCGGTGGACCCCGGCCATGAGCGCCTTCCTGCGGGAGCTCTTGGCGGGGGAGGAGGCCTGGACGGCCCCCCGGCTTCTGGAGGCTTTGGAGAGGCGCTTCTTCGTGACCTTCCACCCGGGGACGGTGCGGCGGAAGCTCTTGGAGATGGGCTACGGGTGGAAACGCACGCGCTATGTGCCTACGGGGAAGCCCAAGGAGGAGGAGGTGGAGGGGTTCAAGGCGGCCTTGGGGGAGGCGGAAAGGGGGGGCTAAGGGTGTTCTTTTTGGACGAGAGCGGGTTTGGGCTCTCCCTGCCTCCCACCTACGCCTGGGCGAGGAAGGGGGAGGCCAAGGGGGTACCCCGGGCCTGGGGTAAGTCGGGGCGGGTGAACGCGGTGGCCCACCTGGAGAGGCTTCCCCCGGGGGGCTGGGTTCTGGGGTACGGGCTTTTGGGGGGGCGGTGCGGGACGGGGGAGGTGGTGGCCTACCTGGAGGGGCTGAGCCGGGAGGTGGCGCGGGAGGGGGTGCGCGGGGTGGTGTTTTTGGACAACGCGTCCTTTCACCGGTCCCGGGCTTTTCGGGAGGCGGCGGGGAGGTGGAGGGAGCGTGGGCTAGAGGTGGCCTACCTACCGCGGTATAGCCCGCACCTGAACCCGGTGGAGAGCGTCTGGCGGCGGGTGAAGGGGTTTTTGATGCCGAGGCGGCGCTACGGGAGCGTGGAGGAGCTGAGGGAGGCGGTGGCCGAGGCCTTGGAGAGGCTGCGGGAGCGGATGGGGCAGGGGGTGTTGCAAAGTCTATGCGCGGGCACTTAGTCTAGAGGGTCCACATCCATCCTCTCTCCACCCGGTTTTGACTGGGGAAAGGAGTGAGGGGGTGGAGCTCATGTACCGTACCGGAACCTCCCCCTTGAGCTTCGCTCGCCGGGATCCAGGCCGCCTCGCCAAGGAGGGCCCTCCATTTACGCTGCGTTTACGCCCCGGTCTCATCCTTGACCCTGAGGAGGGGTCGTGTCAAGAGTTATGTGTAAGAGTCTGTGTACGGGGGGCATACCGCTCCTGAAGCATCTTCTCCAGCACCTCCTTCACCTCCGAGAACCCCTTTAGTTTCCGTTCTGCCCACCTCCCCTCTTGCCTCTCTGACTCCAGGTAAAGGAGCTTGTATACCGCCTCCGCCTTGGGAAACTTGTGGTCCCGCACCTTCGTCCCACGCCGCACTTCCCGGATAAACCGCTCCATCAGGTTGGTGCTCCGCAAGTACGGCCAAAGCACCTTGGGGTACCCGTAGAACCGCAGGAAGGCCCCCGAATCCTGTACCCAAAGCCCCACCACCCC
>NZ_FNBC01000032.1 GCF_900102145.1 Thermus arciformis
TCCTTCCCCTGGACCTTCCCGAGGGGGCGGAGCTCTACCTGGACCGGGGGTACGAGAGCCATCTGTACGAGGACCTCCTCCGGGAGGCCCAGGAGGTTGTTCCCATGGTCATCCGCAGGAGGAACAGCCGGCGGTATCTCCCTTGGATGCAGTACCTGGCCATCGTGGGGCGGAGGGTGGTGGAGACGGTGGGGAGCATGCTCCATCACCTCTTCCCCAGGCGCATCCACGCCGTGACCCAGGAGGGTTTCGTCATCAAAGTTCTCACCTTCGTCCTGGCCCATAACATCAGTCTCCTGACCCAGAAGATGGCTGGGTAGCAACTTGGGTTGTCCTAAGTCCGCTCCAGGATCTCCACGACCAGGGCGGCCCCGATCAGATTGGCCCCGAGGTCGCGCCGGATGCGCTCGGCCTTGGCCATCCTCAGGAGGTCTTCCTCCCGGAAGTACCAGGTGCCTCCCACCTCCAGGGGCTCCACGAAGCCGATCTCCACGTAGGCCCGCACGGCGGCCAGGGAAAGGCCGTGTTCGGCGAGGGCCTCGAGGGAAAGCCAGGGGCTACGCGCGAGCATAGTAGGCCTCCGCGAGCTTCTTCCAGAGGGCTTCCTCCTCGGGGGTGAGGCGCTCGGGGATGGTGAGGCGCACCTCCAGGTAGAGGTCCCCTCGGCCCCTCGGCCCAGGGAAGCCCTTACCCCTTAGCCGGAGCTTCCTTCCCGCCTGGGTCCTGGGGGGGACGGTGACCTCCACGGGGCCTTCCAGGGTCATGGCCCGCACCTTCCCCCCCACCACGGCGATGGGGGCGGGGACGTCTAAGGTGGCGTAGAGGTCCTGGCCCTCGAGGCGGAAGACGGGGTGGGGGAGGAGGCGCACCACGAGGAGGAGGTCCCCAGGAGGGTTCCCCTGCCCCCCCATCCCCGGCACCCGGATCATGCTCCCCTCCTGGACCCCGGGAGGGATGCGCACCGTCACCCGCTTCCCCCCCACCTCCACCACCCGCTCCCCCCCGTGGAAGGCCTCCTCCAGGGTGAGGGGAAGCTCAGCGCGGAGGTCCCGCCCCTTGCGGCTCCGCCCGAAGCCCCCGAAGAGGCCCGGGCCGAAGAGTTCCTGGAAGAAGTCGGAGAAGTCCCCCACGTCAAACCCGGAGAAGTCGTACCCCCCGGGAGGGGGCGGAGGTGGGGCCTGGGTGGTGCCGTAGGTGTCGTAGATTTTGCGCTTTTCAGGGTCGGAGAGGACGGCGTAGGCCTCGTTGATCTCCTTGAACTTCTCCTCCGCCTCGGGGCTTTTGTTCACGTCGGGGTGGTACTGGCGGGCCAGGCGCTTGTAGGCCCTCTTGATCTCTTCCTGGGTGGCGTTTTTGGGCACCCCGAGGATGGCGTAGTAGTCCTTCATGGTCTACTCCAGGTCGGCTTCTTCCGGCTTCTCCTCCCCCACGGCCACCCGGGCCGGGCGCACCAGGGCCTCCCCCAGGCGGAAGCCCCGCTGGAAGACCCGGGCCACCTTGCCGGGCTCCCCGGGGAGGAGGCCCACGGCCTCGTGGTACCTGGGGTCAAAGGCCTCCCCTTCCCCGGGCACCTCCTCCACCCCAAGGCCCGCCAGGATGCGGAAGAAGCCCTCCCGGGTGGCCCTCACCCCCTGGCGGATGCTCTCGGGGTTCGCCTCGGCGAACTCCAGGGCCCGCTCCAGGTCGTCCAGGATGGGAAGGAGGGCCCTTAACGCCTTGAGCATGCCTTCCCGCTCCCGCGCCTTGAGCTCCTCCTCCATGCGCTTGCGGTAGTTGTCAAAGTCGGCGAGGAGGCGGAGGTACTTGTCCTTAAGGCCCTTAAGCTCCTCCTCCGCCGCCTTCAGGCGCTCCTCCAAGGCCTGGGCCTCCTGGCCCACGGCCTCTAGGTCCTTCTCCAGGGTGTTCTCGTGGTCCCTCTCCTCCATGGGCCCTCCTTAAGGGGGCCCCACCCCTTGGGGCGGGGCCCCGGTCTTCCGCCTCACTCCGCGGGCTTGTAGTCGGCGTCCACCACGTCGTCCGGCCCCTTGCCCGAGGCGGTGGCCGTGGCCTCCCGCTCGTAGGCCTCCACCGCCTTGAGGAGCTCTTCCGTGGCCGCCTTCAGCTCGGGGTCGGGGGCGTCCCGCTCCACGAGCTCCTTGGCCTTCTGGATGGCGGCCTCGAGGCGGGCCCTGGCCTCGGGGGTCCCCTGCTTCTCCTGCAGGAGCCGCTCCGCCTGGACGCGGGCCGAGTCCAGGGTGTTCTTGAGCTCGGCGTGCTCCCTGCGGCGGCGGTCCTCCTCGGCGTGGCGCTGGGCCTCCTCAATGATCCGCTGGATCTCCTCCTCGGAGAGGGTGGTGGTGTTCTGGATGGTGATGGAGGCCTCGCGCCCGGTGGACTTCTCCTTGGCGGTCACGTGGAGGATGCCGTTGGCGTCAATGTCAAAGCAGACCTCAATCTGGGGAACCCCGGCGGGCATGGGGGGGATGCCCTCCAAGCGGAAGCGGCCCAGGCTCTTGTTGTCTTGGGCCATGGGGCGCTCCCCCTGGAGGACGTGGATCTCCACGGCGGTCTGGTTGTGCTCGGCGGTGGTGAAGATCTCGCACTTGCGGGTGGGGATGGTGGTGTTCCGGGGGATGAGGACGGTCATCACCCCGCCCTTGGTCTCCACGCCCAGGGAGAGGGGGGTGACGTCCAGGAGGACCACGTCCCGCACCTCCCCCGTGAGCACCCCGGCCTGGATGGCCGCCCCCATGGCCACCACCTCGTCGGGGTTCACGGAGCGGTTGGGCTCCTTGCCCAATAGCTCCTTCACCACCCGCTGCACCGCGGGCACCCTCGTGGCCCCGCCCACGAGGATCACCTCGTCAATCTGGGCGGGGGTGAGGCCCGCGTCCTTCAGGGCCTGCTCCACGGGGCCCCGGAGGCGCTTGAGGAGGGGCTCAATCAACTCCTCAAACTTGGCCCGGGTGAGCTTCTTCTCCAGGTGGAGGGGGGTCTTGCTCGCCGGGTCCAGGGCGATGAAGGGCAGGCTGATGGTGGTCTCCAGGGTGCTGGAAAGCTCAATCTTGGCCTTCTCCGCCGCCTCAATGAGCCGCTGCAGGGCCTGGCGGTCGGCCTTGAGGTCCACCCCGTACTCCCGCTTGAACTCCTCGGCGAGCCAGTTGACGATGGCGTGGTCCATGTCGGACCCGCCCAGGTGGGTGTCCCCGGAGGTGGACTTCACCTCAAAGACCCCTTCCCCGATCTCCAGCACCGTGACGTCAAAGGTCCCGCCCCCCAGGTCAAAGACGAGGACGGTCTCGTTCCCCTTCTTGTCCAGGCCGTAGGCCAAAGCGGCGGCGGTGGGCTCGTTGATGATGCGCAAGACCTCAAGCCCCGCGATCCTTCCGGCGTTGGCCGTGGCCTCCCGCTGGGCGTTGTTGAAGTAGGCGGGCACGGTGATCACCGCCTTGGTGATCTTCTCCCCGAGCTTCTTGGAGGCGTCCTCCACCAGCTTGCGGAGGATCATGGCGCTGATCTCCTCGGGGGTGTAGAGCTTGCCCTTGACCTCCACCCGCACGCCCCCGTCGGGCCCGGGGACCACCTTGTAGGGCACCCGCTTGGCCTCCTCCTGGACCTCCTCAAAGCGGCGCCCGATGAAGCGCTTGATCTCAAAGATCGTCCCCTCGGGGTTCAAGACCGCCTGGCGCTTGGCCATGCGGCCCACCAGGGTCTCCCCGTCGCGGAAGGCCACCACGCTGGGGGTGGTACGCTCCCCCTCGGCGTTTTCCAACACCACCGGCTTGCCGCCCTCCAGGACGGCGATCACGCTGTTGGTGGTACCCAGGTCAATGCCCACTGCCTTGGCCATAGTGCACCTCTCCCTTTAAGCATAAGCGATCCGGAGAGGTTTTGTCAAGAGACTTGAGCGTATTTGTGTCATGGTGGCTTGGGCTACCCGGCCTTTCCCCTCTTCGTGTACCTTAGGGAAAGACATGTCCCGCTTGCCTTTGAACTTTCTGATCTTCCTCTTGGGCCTCCTCTTCCTGGCCTGGGCCTTCAGCCTGGCGGGGACCACGGGCAGCGCCGGGGGGGCGGTGAACTACACCACCTTCCTCGAGGACCTCAAGGCGGGCCGGGTGAAGGAGGTGGTGGTGCGCTCCGGGGAGACGCGCATCCAGGGGACCCTGGTGGACGGCTCGCCCTTCACCACCTACGCCGCAAGCCCCCCCGACAACGCCACCCTCGAGGCCTGGACGCGCCAGGGGGTGAGCGTCCGGGTGGAACCCCCTCAGGGGCAAAGCGTTCTCGGTTTCCTCTGGCCCCTCCTCCTGGTGGGCCTCCTCATCGGGGCCCTCTTCTACTTCTCCCGCAGCGGACGGGCTGGCCCCTCGGACTCCGCCTTCAGCTTCACCAAAAGCCGGGCCAAGGTCCTCACCGAGGCCCCCAAGGTCACCTTCAAGGACGTGGCCGGGGCCGAGGAGGCCAAGGAGGAACTCAAGGAGATCGTGGAGTTCCTGAAAAACCCCGGCCGCTTCCACGAGATGGGGGCCAGGATCCCCAAGGGGGTCCTCCTGGTGGGGCCTCCGGGGGTGGGGAAGACCCACATCGCCAGGGCGGTGGCCGGGGAGGCCCGGGTGCCCTTCATCACCGCAAGCGGCTCCGACTTCGTGGAGATGTTCGTGGGGGTAGGGGCGGCAAGGGTCCGGGACCTCTTTGAGACCGCCAAGCGCCACGCCCCTTGCATCGTCTTCATTGACGAGATTGACGCCGTGGGAAGGAGGCGGGGAAGCGGGGTGGGGGGCGGGAACGACGAGCGGGAGCAGACCCTGAACCAGCTCCTGGTGGAGATGGACGGCTTTGAGAAGGACTCCACCATCATCGTCATGGCCGCCACCAACCGCCCGGACGTTCTGGACCCGGCCCTCCTCCGGCCCGGGCGCTTTGACCGGCAGATCGCCATAGACGCCCCCGACGTCAAGGGCCGGGAGCAGATCCTGAGGATCCACGCCCGGGGCAAGCCCCTGGCGGAGGACGTGGACCTGGCCCTTCTCGCCAAGCGCACCCCGGGCTTCGTGGGAGCCGACCTGGAGAACCTCCTGAACGAGGCCGCCCTCCTCGCCGCCCGGGAGGGGCGGAAGAAGATCACCATGAAGGACCTGGAGGAGGCCGCCGACCGGGTGATGATGGGCCCGGCCAAGAAGAGCCTGGTCCTCACCCCCCGCGACCGCAGGATCACCGCCTACCACGAGGCGGGGCACGCCCTGGCCGCCCACTTTCTGGAGCACGCCGACGGGGTGCACAAGGTGACCATCGTCCCCCGGGGGAGGGCCTTGGGCTTCATGATGCCGAGGCGGGAGGACATGCTCCACTGGTCCAGAAAGCGCCTTCTGGACCAGATCGCCGTGGCCTTGGCGGGGCGGGCGGCGGAGGAGCTGGTCTTTGAGGACGTGACCACCGGGGCGGAAAACGACTTCCGCCAGGCCACGGAGCTCGCCCGGCGCATGATCACCGAGTGGGGGATGCACCCCGAGTTCGGCCCCGTGGCCTACGCCCTCCGGGAGGACACCTACCTGGGGGGCTACGATGTGCGCCAGTACTCCGAGGAGACGGCGAAGCGCATTGACGAGGCGGTGCGCCGCCTCATTGAGGAGCAGTACCAGAGGGTGAAGGCCCTCCTCCTGGAGAAGCGGGAGGTTCTGGAGCGGGTGGCGGAGACCCTCCTGGAGCGGGAGACCCTCACCGCAGAGGAGTTCCAGAAGGTGGTGGAGGGCCTACCCCTGGAGGAGCCCAAGGCCTCGGAGCCCAAGGAGGAGAAGGAAGCGCCCCGGGTGGTACCCAAGGTCAAGCCCGGGGGGGCCTTGGGCGGGGCCTGAGTACCCCCCCCATGCTGGCTGGCCAGGGCCTCCCGTGGGGCGGGGGCTTAGAAGAAGGCCTAAACCCGGGGAGGGCATCCTCCCCGGGGGAAGGGAATACCTTACTTCTTGACCTTTTCCTTAAGGGCCTTGCCCGGCTTGAAGGCGGGGTACTGGGTGGCGGGGATCTTGATCTTCTCCTTGGTGCCGGGCTTCACGCCGGTGCGGGCCTTGCGCTTGCGCACCTCAAAGGTGCCGAAGCCGGTGAGCTGCACCTTGTTGCCGCCCGCCAGGGCCTCTTCCACCTTGCCCAAAAAGGCGTCCACCGCGGCCTTAACGTCCTTCTTTTTGAGCCCGGTGGCGGCGGCCACCTGATCCACCAGATCCGCTTTGGTTACCGTCTTCTTTGCTGCCATTCTTCACCTCCTTCCTCTTTTCCCTTCCGGGCGGACTATATCACGCCTCAAGAGCCTCCCGCAATACCCCTGGCCATTTCTATACCTGTGTATAGCTATGTGTGATAACGAAAGCATTGGCTCTAGCGGTACCGGGGGGGGAGAAGTTCCCGTACCCGGGCTTCTATCTCCCGGGTGAGGTTTTCCAGCTCCTGGTGGGTGACCTTGCTTTTCCTTGGAACGGGGATGGGCTCCCCGTAGACCACCCGGACGGGGCGGCGGAGCCGGAAGAGCTTCCTCCCCACGGGCCAGGCCTCCTCCGTGCCCGTGACCGCCACGGGCACCACCGAGGCGCCCGTGCGCAGGGCGATGGCCGCCACCCCGGTTTTGAAGGGCTGGAGCTTCCCGGTGCGGCTCCTGGTGCCCTCGGGGAAGATGCCGAAGGCCATCCCCTTTTCCAGGGCCCGGATGGCGTTTTTGATGGCGGCGAGGTCCCCCGCCCCCCGCTCCACGGGGATGGCGTAGAGGCGGGGAAGGAGCCAGGAGAGAAGGGGGAGCCGGAAGACGTCCGCCCGGGCGAGGAAGCTCACCGGCCGCCTGACCCCGGCCCCGATGGCGATGGGGTCCAGGATGGAGAGGTGGTTGGCCGCCAGGATCACCGGGCCCCTTGGGGGCACCCTTTCTGCCCCCTCCACCCGGTAGCCGAAGAGGAGGTGAAGAAGGAACCGGGCCAGGCACCAAGCGGCCCGGTAGACGGGGTTGGGCTTCGTGGCCTCCACGGCCCTCAGTCTAAGGCGCGCAGGGCGCGGAGGGCTTCCAGGTGGGCGAGCCTCAGGGGCTCGGGGAGGCGGAACCGGGTGGGAAGGCCCTTCACGAGGGCCAGGGCCTCCTCGAGGCCCACCCGGTGCCCCGGGGAGACGTAAAGGGGTCTGACCCCGGTGCGGCTCCGGTAGGCGTAGCCCACGGGGCGGCCGTCTGGGGCGAGGAGGCGCACGGCGCTTCCCGCCTCCCGGGGGAGGGGCCTTTCGGGCCGGCCGAAGAGGAGGCTTTTGGCCACCCCCACGCTCGGGAGGTCCAGGTGGACCCCCAGGTGGCTGGCGATGCCCAGGCCCCTGGGGTGGGCGATGCCCTGGCCGTCCACCAGGAGGGCCTCCGGGGCCTCGGGGAGGGCCTTTAGGGCCTCGAGGTAGGCGGGGGCCTCCCGGAAGGAGAGGAAGCCCGGCACGTAGGGGAAGAGCTCCTCCTCGGGCACCTGGGCCTTGCCCACCTGGAGGGGGCCCTTTTCCAGGTCGTAAAGGAGGGCCACGGCCACGAGGGGCCTCCCCGGCTTGTGGGAGGCGTCTAGGGCGGCGAGGCGCCTCACCCCCTCCAGGCTTCCCTCCACCACCACCTTGGCGGCGAGGGGCTTCTGGAGGGCTTGGGCCTCCTCCAGGTCCTTCGGCCTGGGGAAGGGCGGAACCTCCACTAGCTCACCTCTCTCAGCCGATCCAGCACCTCCTGGTCCGAGGGGTCCACCCCGTAGAGGAGGGCGAGGTAGTAGGCGGTCCAGGCCAGGCGGTACCAGAGGGCCACGGCCTGGGCCAGGCGGCTTCCCTCGGGGGCGGGCACCTCGGCGAGGGCGTCCACCCGGGTCTCCAGGATCTCCTTGGCCAAGGAGGCGGCCTCCCCCCCGCCCAGGAGGACGGCGGCCAGGGGGTCGCCCTGCTCGTGGCGGGCCTCGAGGCCCGTGAGGAAGAACTCCAGGGCGCTAAAGGGCGGGGTCAGGGAGAGGCTTTTGCCGATGCGGGCGAAGAGGCTTTGCGCCGCCTCTTCCAGGGGGCGGAAGAAGGGGCTAAAGAAGAGGGGAAGCCTTTCCAAGAGGGTGTAGGCCAGGAACTTGGCGGGGTTTTCCTCCAGGGGCACCTCGGGGGTCAGGCGTCGCCTTTCCCGGAGGAGGGCCTCGTCCACCTCCCTTAAGGCCTCCTCCTCCCCCGTGGCCAGGAGGAGGAAGCGGAGGTAGCGGTAGGGGCTTAGGGGGCTTGGGGCCAGGTAGACCTCGGCGCCCTCCCGGAAGCCCACCCGCACCACCTTGGCCCTACCCGTCTCCGCCATGAGGCCCATGGCCGCGGCCTCTCCCAGGTCGTACCCGCCCTCGAGGAGGAAGAGGGTCCCTTCCTCCACCCACTCCGGGAGGGAGAGGAGCCGGGCGGCGAACCACCCTTCCCCGTAGGCCAAAACCCCGTGGGGGCCGGGGTAGGGGGCGGGGGGCACGGGGCCTGTGCCCACCAGGTCGCGAAGCTCCAAGGCCAGGCCCCTCCGGTCCACCAGGTAGGTCTCCTCGCGGTCCAGGTCGCGCATACCCCTTATGCTAACCCCCGTGCGGCCCTGCGTCCTCAAACCCGTGCCCCGCATCTGGGGAGGAAGCGGCCTGGGCTTCGGCCCGGGGATCGGTGAGGTGTGGCTTTGCGAGGCGCCCCTTCTCGTGAAGCTCCTGGACCCGGCGGACTGGCTTTCCGTCCAGGTGCACCCGCCCCACGCCTACGCCCTAAAGGTGGAGGGTAAGCCGGGCAAGTACGAGGCCTGGTACGTCCTCTCCCCCGGGGAGATCGTCTACGGCTTTAGCCGCCCCCTGGACCTCGAGGAGGCGCGGAGGCGGGCCCAGGAGGGCACCTTGGACGAGGTCTTGAACCGGGTGCGGGTGGCGCCGGGCCAGGTGGTCTACCTGCCCGCGGGGGTGGTGCACGCCCTGGGGCCTGGGGTGCGGGTCTACGAGGTCCAGACCCCCTCGGACCTCACCTACCGCCTCTACGACTACGGCCGCCCCCGGGAGCTCCACCTGGAGAAGGCCCTGGAGGTGGCCCTCCTGGAGCCCACCCCCATCCCCCCCGTCTTCCCTGAGCCCGTGCCGGGCGGGGAGCGGCTTCTTTCCACCCCCTACTTCCGGCTTGACCGCTACCCCCTAAAGGGGCGGCTTGCCCTGAGGCCGGAGGCCCCTCTGGTCCTCACCCTGCTCGCGGGGGAGGCGGCCCTCGGGGAGGAGACCTTGAGGCCCTTCGCCACCCTGCTCCTCGAGGCCGGGGAGGAAGCCCTCCTGGAAGGGGAAGGGCTCCTTTTGGGGGCTAGCCCGAAAGCCTCCTAAAGAGGGCTTCCACCCTGGGGGGAGGCCTCTCCCCGAGCTCTTCCCAGAGCTTCTTCCGATAGCGCTCCAGGTGGGCGAGGGCCCGGGCCCGCTGCCCTCGGGCGAGGCACCCCTCCACCAGGGGGAGGAGGGCCTCCTCGTCCAGGGGGTCCAGCTCCAGGAGGCGCTCCAGGTACCTGGGCTCCCCCTTCTGGAGGAAAAGGGCCCGCACCCGGTGGAAGACCGCCTCCCGCTTCCGGTCCAGGAGGGGGTGGTCCAGGCCCGGGAAGAGGGGCTCCCGGTAGAGGGCGAAGGCGGCCTCCGCGTCCTCCCGCCTCAGGGCCTCCTCCAGGGCGTGGAGGTCGCAGGCCAGGTGCCTAAGTCCCTCCTCCCCCAGGTAGGTGGGGAGGCCCCAGGGCTCCAGGGCCTTCCTGAGGCGGTTCAGCCAGACGTAGAGGTTGTTCAAGGCGGCCTCCTCGGAGAGGTCGGGCCAGAGGGCGTAGGCCACCTCCTCCCGGGGCAGGCCCAGGAGGAGGAGGGCGAAGACCTCCCGGGCCTTGCCCTTGAGCTCCACCCCGCCCAGGGGGTTCCTCACCCGGAAGCCCCCCAGGACCTCCACCCGGAGGGGAGGGATCTCGGCAAGCCGCAGGGCCACGGCCTCCTTCCAGCCGCTCCTCAAGACCTCCTCCAGGGGGTAGGCCCGGGCGAGCTCCGGGCGCTTCCGGGGCAGGAGCCCAAGGGGGACGAGGCCGGGGAGAACCCGCTCCCCGGCGTCCGTGAGGGAGAGGAGGGCCTCGAGGTCTTCCTCCTCCCGCAGGAGGCGGTAGCGGGCGGCGTGCCAGTAAAGCCTCTCCTCCCGCTCCTCGGGGCGCGGGGGGAGGAGGGCGGGGTCTTCCCGGAGGAGGGCCCGGGCGAGGGCGGGGAGGAAGCCCCGAAGGCCTTTCAAAAGCCCGGGGTCCCGGCGGAGGCTGGCGAGGAGGGCCCTTCCCCGCTCCACCAGGTAGGGGTTTTCCAAGAGCTCCGCCTGGGCCACGAGGCGGGCGAGGGTCTCGGCGTCCTCCTCCAGGTGGGCGAGGAGCATCCGGGCCTCGAGGGCGGCCAAGGGGTGGCCCTCGGCCTCCTGGGCCCGCCTCAGGTGTTCCCGGGCCCTCTCCCGCTCCCCCAGGAGGAGGTAAAGCCGCCCCAGGTCGCGGAGGTGCCCCGCCAGGTTGGCGGGCCCGAGGGGCCCGAGGCGCTCCACGGCCTCCTCCAGGGCGGCGATCCGGCCGAGGAGGCTTCCTTCCCGCTCAAAGCGCAGGAAGGCCAGGTTGGTGAGGGGGGCGAGGCGGTAGGGGCTCCCCGGGGGAAGCCGCCTCAGGGCCTCCTCCAAAAGGGCCTCCGCCTCCTCGGGCCTCCCCTCCTCGTAGGGGACGCGGGCGGCGTCGTTGAGGAAGCGCCCGGCGAGCTCCCCCCCCACCCGGTCCAAGAGGGCGAGGCCCCGCTCCAGGTGGGCCCGGGCCTCGGGGAGGGCCTTCCCCAGGAGGGGTTCGGCCTCGTAGTAGGCGAGGTGCCCGAGGGCCTGAAGGGCCAAGGCGGGGTCCTCCTCCCGGGCCAGGGGCTCCAGGAGGGCGAACCCCTCCCGCCTCCCCACCTGCAAAAGGGCCTCCCCCAGGCGGAGCCGGGTGCGGGGCCCGCCCCGCCGCAGGAGGCCCTCCCAGGCCAAGAGCTTTTCCGCGGGGATGGGGAGGGGGATGGGGCTTTCCAGGAGGCGGAGGAGCTCCGCCTCGAGGCCCGCCCCGAAGAGGGCCTCGGCCCAAAGCTCCGGGGGAAGCCTCCCCTCGGCCTTCCGCACCGCCTCCTGGACCTCCGCCCTCAGGGTCCCCTGGGCCATCTCCCGGAGGAGGGGGTGGAGGCGGTAGCCCGGGGGGACCCGCTGGAGGAGCCCTTTTTGGAAGAGGCCCTCCGTGACGGGAAGGGCCTTCTCCGCGGGCAGGAGGGGAAGGGCGGCGAGGAGGAGGCCTTCTTGGAACTCCTCCTCCGAGAGGCTTTCCCGCAGGCCCCGGAGGAGGGCCATGGGCTCCGGGGGCCTTCCGGTGAAGGCGGAGAGGAAGAGGGGGAGGGCCCAGCCCCCCGTGGCCCGGTGGGCCTCCCGCCACCCCTCCCTCCCCCCGAAGAGGGCCTCCGCCTCCTCCTCGGTGAAGGCGAGGTCCGGGGCCTTCAGGTGGACGAGCCTTCCCTCGGCGAGGAGCTTGGGGAGCTCGGGGTAGGGGAGGGGCTTTCGGCTCGCCAGGACGAGGAGGCAGGGGAGGGTGCGGAGGAGGGGGGAGAGGGCCTCCTCCCCGGTGAGGTCCTCGAGGACCACCAGGGAGGGCGCCTCCCCCAAGGCGGCCACCACCGCCCCCCAGGGGGCCTCCCGGGGAAGGCCCAGGGCCTCGGCCAGAAGGGCCCTGGGCTCCCCGAGAAGGGCGCTCGCCCAGAAGGTGCGGAGGCCAAGCCTGGAGGCGAGCTGCCCCGCCAGGACGCTCTTGCCGAAGCCCGCGGGGGCCTCGAGGTGGACGGCGAAGCCCGGCTCCTCGGGGAGGAGGTCCAAAAGCCGCCTCCGCTCCACGTAGACCGGGCTTTGCCAGGCCAAGGCCATGGGTATTCCCATTTTACCCGGGGCCGCCCTTGACCAGACCCCCTCCCCGCCCCGAGACTATGGAGTCATGGACCGCCCTTTTCTGGACCTCTCCCCTTGCGGCCCCTTGCGGGGGGCTTTGCGGGTCCCCGGGGACAAGTCCGTGACCCACCGGGGCCTGATGCTTTTGGCCCTGGCCGAGGGGGAGGGGAGGCTCTTCTACCCCTTGAAGGCGGGGGACACCCTCTCCACCGCCCGGGTCCTCAGGGCCCTTGGGGCGGAGATCGCGGAGGAGGGGCCCCACTTCCTCGTGCGGGGAAGGGGCCTTCGCCTGAAGGAGCCCGAGGACGTCCTGGACTGCGGCAACGCCGGGACCCTCATGCGCCTCCTCCTCGGGATTCTCGCCGGGCAGGAGGGGCTTTTCGCCGTGCTCACCGGGGACGCCTCCCTGAGGCGCCGCCCCATGGGCCGGGTGGCCGCCCCCCTCAGGGCCATGGGGGCCCAGCTCCTGGGCCGGGAGGGGGGGAACAAGGCCCCCCTGGCGGTGCGGGGCCAGGGCTTAAAGGGGATCCGCTACACCCTCCCCGTCCCCAGCGCCCAGGTGAAAAGCGCCCTCCTCCTCGCTGGCCTCTTCGCCGAGGGGGCCACGGAGGTGGAGGAGCCCGTGCCCACCCGGGACCACACGGAGAGGCTCTTCCGCCACTTCGGCCTGCCCCTTTGGGTGGAGGGAAACCGCATCCGCACCCAAAGGAGTGGCCCCTTTCCCGCCAAGGACCTCGTGGTGCCCGGGGACTTCTCCTCGGCGGCCTTCTTCCTGGTGGCGGCCCTCGTCACCCCGGGCTCGGAGGTGGTGGTGGAGGGGGTGGGCCTGAACCCCACCCGCACCGGGCTTCTTAGCGTCCTCAAGGCCATGGGGGCGGACCTGGAGTGGCGGGTCCTCGAGGGCGAGGCGGGGGAGCCCGTGGGCTGGGTGCGGGCCCGGCATGGCCCCCTGAAGGGGGTGGCCGTGGACCCCGGCCTCATCCCCCTCATGGTGGACGAGGTGCCCGCTTTGGCCGCGGCCGCCGCCTGGGCGGAAGGGGAGACCTACATCCCGGGCCTTGCCGAGCTCAGGGTGAAGGAGTCCGACCGGGTGGCCGCCATCGCCCAAAACCTCCGGGCTTTGGGCGTGGAGGTGGAGGAGGGCGAGGACTGGCTCAGGATCCGGGGCGGGGGGGTGCGGCCCGGGGAGGTGGAGCCTTTCCACGACCACCGCATCGCCATGGCCTTCGCCGTGGCCGGGCTTCCCGTGGGGGTCAGGGTCTGGGAGCCCGGGTGGGCGGAGATCTCCTACCCCGGCTTCTTCCAGGACCTGAAGAGGCTATGCGCGGCATCGTGACCATTGATGGCCCCTCGGCCTCGGGGAAAAGCTCCGTGGCCAAGCGGGTGGCGGAGGCCCTGGGGGTCCCCTACCTCTCCAGCGGCCTCCTCTACCGGGCGGCGGCCCTTCTCGCCTTAAGGGCAGGGGTGGACCCCGCCGACGAGGCGGCGCTCCTGGAACTGCTGCAGCGGTTCCGGGTGCGCCTCCTCCCGGGGAGGGAGAACCGGGTCTTGGCCGACGGGGAGGACCTGACGCCCCACCTTCACACCCTCGAGGTGGACCGCCTGGTCTCGGAGGTGGCCCGCCTCCCCCGGGTGCGGGCCTGGGTGAACGCCCGCCTCAAGGAGGTGCCCCCGCCCTTCGTGGCCGAAGGGCGGGACATGGGCACCGCGGTCTTCCCGGAGGCCCCCCACAAGTTCTACCTCACCGCCCGGCCGGAGGTCCGGGCCCAACGGAGGGCCAAGGAGCGGCCCGAGGCCTACGAGGCCATCCTGCGAGACCTCCTCGCCAGGGACGAGAAGGACAAGGCCCAAAGCGCCCCCGCCCCCGAGGCCCTCCTCCTGGACACCAGCGACCTCACCCTGGAGGAGGTGGTGGCCTGGGTCCTGGAGCGGATCAAGGACTAGCCATGGTCCCTGGGGCCAAGGAGCGACCCGTCCAGGAGTTTTTGAACCTGGTCCTTTACCGCCCCCTGGCCCACCTCCTGGTGCGCCCCCTGCTTTCCACCCCGGTCAAGCCCCACCACCTGGTCCTCTTCCACACCCTCTTGGTCCTCCTCGCCGCCTGGCTTCTCCTTAGGGGCGAGGACCTCCTTGCGGCCTTTCTCCTCCAGGCCAAGACCGTCCTGGACAACGCCGACGGGCAGCTCGCCCGCCTTAGGGGCGAGGCCACGGAGCTTGGGCGCTACCTGGACACCGAGCTGGACTTCCTGGGAAACCTGGCCCTCTTTTGGGCCCTCGGCCTCCGCACGGGGGAGATGGACAGGGCCCTTCTCGCCTTCCTGGTCTTCACCCTGGTCCAGTCCTACGACTTCAACCTGGAAAGGCTCTACCGCTTGGCCCGGGGGCTTCCCCTTCCCCGGGAGGTCCAGGACCCCGAAACCCCCCTCCTCCGCCTCCTCCGGGGGGTGTACCGCCTCCTCTTCCTGCCCCAGGACCGGGGCATCGTGGCCCTGGAGGTCTTCCTCCAGAGGCGCTTCCGCCTGATGCCCCTTCGCTTTTGGGACGAGTGGGCCTTGGCCGGGGTGGTGAACCTCGGCCTCACCACCCAGCTCTTCTTCCTGGGGGTCTTCCTCCTCTCCCGCCAGCCTGGGGCCTACCTCACCTTCGCCCTCCTCCAGGGCGTGTATCTTGGGCTTTGGTACCTATGGAGGATCACCCGCAGTATCCCATCCCCACGGTAGGGGCCCTGGTGGAAAAGGGGGGCCTTGTGCTCCTCGTGCGCACCGCCAAGTGGCGGGGGCTATGGGGGGTGCCCGGGGGAAAGGTGGCCTGGGGGGAAGGCCTGGAGGAGGCCTTGCGGCGGGAGTTTCGCGAGGAGGTGGGGCTGGAGCTTTTTAGGGTCCGCTTCGCCCTGGTGCAGGAGGCCCGCTATAGCCCCGAGTTCCACAAGCCCACCCACATGCTCCTCCTCAACTACTTCGCCGAGGCGGAAGGGGAGGTGCGCCCGAACGAGGAGATCCTGGAGTGGGCCTGGGTGGAGCCCGAGGGGGGGCTTTCCTACCCCTTGAACTCCTTCACCCGGGTCCTCCTGCAGAGGTATTTGGAGGGGGCATGAGGGTCGCCCTGGTGACGGGGAGCGCCAAGGGGATCGGCCGGGCCGTCCTCCTGGCCCTGGCCAAGGAGGGCTTCCACGTGGCCGTCCACTACCGCACCTCCGAGGGCCTGGCCGAGGCCACCCGCCAGGAGGCGGAGGCCCTTGGGGTGAAGGCCATCAAGGTGCGGGCCGACCTCACCCGGGAAGAGGAGGTGGAGGGGCTTTTGGAGGAGGTGCGCTACCACCTGGGCGGGGTGGGGGTTTTGGTCAACAACGTGGGGGACTATCTCTATAAGCCTATAGAGGAGGTGAGCCTCGAGGAGTGGCGCTGGATCCTGGACACCAACCTCACCGCCACCTTCCTCCTCACCCAGAAGACGCTTCCCCTCATGGTGGCCCAGGGCTATGGCCGCATCGTCAACCTGGGCTATGCTGGGGCTTCAAACCTCCTCGCCCGGCCCCACATCACCCCCTACGTCATCGCCAAGACCGGGGTCATCCTCTACACCAAGGCCATCGCCAAGCGCTTCGCCGCAAGCGGCATCACCGCCAACGTGGTGGCCCCCGGGGTGGCGGAGAACTCCGTTTCCAAGCCCCTCCACGAGATTCCCATGGCCCGCCTGGCCCTTCTTGAGGAGATCGCCCGGGCGGTGCTCTTCTTCGTGCGGGAGCCTTACCTCACGGGGCAGGTCCTGGAGGTGGCGGGGGGGTGGAACCTTTAGCCCATCATGACGTGCTAAACTGGGGCCGTGGGCCGGAACCTCACCCTGAGGCTTCCCGAGGACCTGGTGCGCCGGGCCCAGGAGGAGGCGCTGCGCCGGGGAAAGAGCCTCAATGCCTTCGTGGAGGCCCTTCTGCGGGAGGCCGTGGGGGGCGAGGAGGGCGAGGCGCTTGCCCGGCAGCTTTCCTGGATGCGCCGGGGGCTCTACCGGACCGGGGGCGAGCCCTTGCCCCCCCGGGAGGAGCGGCATGCCCGCGGGGCTTGAGTTCGTGGACACCAACGTCCTGGTCTACGCCTACGACCTCTCCTCGCCCGGGAAAAGGGCGCGGGCCCTTGCCCTTCTGGAGCCGCTTCTTTTGGAGAGAAGGCTAGCCCTCTCCCTGCAGGTGCTCCAGGAGTTTTATGTGGTGGTCACCCGCAAGATCGCCGAGCCCCTGGACGGGGAGACCGCCAGGCAGATCCTGGCGGACCTGGGAAAGGCCCGCCTGCACCTGCCCACCCTGGAGGATGTCCTGGCCGCATCCCTTCTTTCCGAGCGGCACCGCCTCGCCTTCTGGGACGCCATGGTCCTGCAAAGCGCCAAGGCTTTGGGGGCCAAGGTGGTGTGGAGCGAGGACCTCCACCCCGCTTCCTACGGAGGGGTGCGGGTAAAGAACCCCTTTGCGTGATACCCTGGCTTCGTGGACGGAAACGCTCCCGAACCCCAGTACTGGGAAAAGATGCGCCTGGTGGCCGAGGTCCTGAAGGCGGTGGAGGGCCCCATCTACATCGCCACCCACGTGGACCCGGACGGGGACGCCATCGGAAGCTCCCTGGGGCTTTACCGGGCCCTCAAGGCCCTGGGCAAGGACGCCCGCTGGGTCGCCGAGCCCCCGCGGTTCCTCCGCTTCCTCCCCAAGGAGGAGGAGTACTCCGACCCCGTGGAGAAGCTTCCTCCCGGGGCCACCCTGGTGGCCTTGGACAGCGCCGAGCCCTCGAGGGTGGTGGGGGTCCCCGTGGAGGGCTTCGTCATCAACATAGACCACCACGGCACCAACCCCCGCTTCGGCCACCTCCACGTGGTGGACCCCTCCAAGGCGGCCACCGCCCAGATGGTGAAGGACCTCATTGACCTCTTGGGCGTGGAGTGGACGGCGGAGATCGCCACCCCCGTCCTCACGGGCATCCTCACGGACACCGGCAACTTCCGCTTCGCCAACACCACCCCCGAGGTGCTTCGGGTGGCGGCGGAGCTTTTGGGCTACGGGGTGAAGCTCGCCGAGCTCACCGACCGCCTCCAGTTCCGCCCCCCCTCCTACTTCCGCCTCATGGGGCAGGTCCTTTCCACGGTGGCCTTCCACTTTGGCGGGCTCCTCGTCACCGCCCACCTCCCCGAGGAGGCCAGGCGGGAGGAGGAGGACTCCGACGACTTCGTGGGCCTCATCCGCTACGTGGAGGGCAGCGTGGTCTCGGTCTTCCTCCGCAAGCGGGAGGAGGGGGTGAAGGTCTCCATCCGCTCCCGGGGCGGGGTTTCGGCCCAGAACATCGCCCTAAAGCTCGGGGGCGGCGGGCACGTCCCCGCCGCCGGGGCCACCCTGAAGGGCCTGGACCTGGACCAGGCCTACGAGAAGGTCCTCGAGGCCGTTCGGGAGGAGCTCACGCGGGCGGGGTACCTCTAGGCCCCGTACTTGAGGAGCTTCCCCGCGTGGGCGAGGAGGAGGGGCATGAGCTCCACCCCTCGGAGGTGGCCGAGGCTTCCCCTTTGGGCCTCCCTCTCCGTGAAGCGCCTCGCCTCGTCCGCCCGCAGGTAGGGGGCCTTGAGGAGGAGGGGCACGGGGTGCCAGGAGTGGGCCTTGAGGAGGGCGGGGGTGGAGTGGTCCCCGGTGATGGCGAGGACGTCCGGGCCCAAGGAGAGGATCTCGGGGAGGAGGGCGTCAAAGCGCTCAATCTTCTCCACCTTTCCCCAGAAGTTCCCGTCCTCCCCCATGGCGTCCGTCTTCTTCACGTGGAAGTAGAAGAAGTCGTACCGCCCCCAGTTCTCCCTTAGGGCCTTGAGCTTCCCCTCCAGGGCGTCCCCCTCCCCCTCCACGGGCAGGACCTCCATGCCCACCAGGCTGGCGAGGCCCTTGTACATGGGGTAGCTGGCGATGGCGGCGGGGGTGAGCCCGTAGACCTCCCCCATCCGGGGGAAGCTCGGCCTTTTGGAGGCCCCCCGGAAGAGGGCCCCGTTCATGCGGGGCTCGTCCTCGAGGACCTCCTGGATCCTCTCCGAAAGCAGGTTGACGATCCTGGCCGTCTTCTCCGAGGCCTCGTCCAGGGCCTGGGCCTTTAGGGGGGGCAGGCCCGTCTTCTGGGGGTCGGTGTCCGTCACCCGGTCCTCCAGCCCCTCCCCCCGCAGGATCACCAGGAAGCGGTGCTCGCTTTCCGTGTAGAAGTGGACCTCCACGTCCTCTATGCGGGGGATGGCCTCCTTGAGCTTGGCGATGACCCTCTGGTTTTCTTCCGTGGAGGGCCTTCCCGCCCTGCGGTCCACCACCTTGCCCTCCGCCAGGGTGGCGAAGTTCCCCCTCAGGGCCACGTCCCCCTCCCGGAAGTCGGCCCCGAGGCCCAAGGCGCTCAAAGCCCCTCGGCCCACCACGTAGCGGAAGGGGTCGTAGCCGAAGAGGGCCAGGTGGCCGGGGCCGGAGCCCGGGGCGAGGCCGGGGTAGACGGGGGTGAGGAGGCCTAAGGCGCTTTCCTCCGCCAGGCGGTCCAGGTTGGGCGTTTTGGCGGCCTCGAGCTCCGTGGGCCCCCCCGGCTCCAGGGGAAGCCCCCCCACGCCGTCCAAGACGATGAGGAGGATCTTGCTCGGGGTCTTCTGGGCGAGCTCCTTGAAGACGGGGAAGAGGTCCATGGGGCCATTTTACTAGGGTAAGATGGGCGGGTATGGCGAAGGAGAAGGGCCTAACCCCCCAGAGCCAAGACTTCAGCGAGTGGTACCTCGAGGTCATCCAAAGGGCCGAGCTCGCCGACTACGGGCCCGTGCGGGGCACCATCGTGGTCCGCCCCTACGGGTACGCCCTCTGGGAAAACATCCAGGGGGTTCTGGACCGCATGTTCAAGGAGACGGGCCACCAGAACGCCTACTTCCCCCTCTTCATCCCCATGAGCTTCCTCAAGAAGGAGGCCGAGCACGTGGAGGGGTTCTCCCCCGAGCTCGCCGTGGTCACCCACGCGGGGGGCGAGGAGCTGGAGGAGCCCTTGGCGGTGCGGCCCACCTCGGAGACGGTCATCGGCTACATGTGGTCCAAGTGGATCCGAAGCTGGCGCGACCTGCCCCAGCTTTTGAACCAGTGGGGGAACGTGGTGCGCTGGGAACTGCGCACCCGGCCCTTCCTCCGCACGAGCGAGTTTCTGTGGCAGGAGGGGCACACCGCCCACGCCACCCGGGAGGAGGCGGAGGAAGAGGTGCGGAGGATGCTTGGCGTCTACGCCCGCCTCGCCCGGGAGTACGCCGCCATCCCCGTGATTGAGGGCCTGAAGACCGAGAAGGAGAAGTTCGCCGGGGCCGTCTACACCACCACCATTGAGGCCATGATGAAAGACGGCAAGGCCCTCCAGGCGGGCACCAGCCACTACCTGGGGGAGAACTTCGCCCGGGCCTTTGACATCACCTTCCAGGACAAGGACCTCCAGGTGAAGTACGTCCACACCACGAGCTGGGGCCTCTCCTGGCGCTTCATCGGGGCCATCGTCATGACCCACGGGGACGACAAGGGCCTCGTCCTCCCGCCCCGCCTCGCCCCCATCCAGGTGGTCATCGTCCCCATCTACAAGGAGGAAAGCCGGGAAAGGGTCCTCGAGGCCGCCCAAGACCTCCGCCGGGCCCTTTTGGCCAAGGGCCTTCGCGTCCACCTGGACGACCGGGACCACTACACCCCGGGGTACAAGTTCCACGAGTGGGAGCTCAAGGGGGTGCCCTTCCGCGTGGAGCTCGGGCCCAAGGACCTGGAAGGGGGCCAGGCGGTCTTGGCGAGCCGCCTCGGGGGCAAGGAGACCCTGCCCCTCGCCACCCTCCCCGAGGCCCTGCCCAGGAGGCTTGACGCCTTCCACGAGGAGCTCTACCAAAGGGCCCTGGCCTTCCGGGAGGCCCACACCCGCAAGGTGGACACCTACGAGGCGTTCAAGGAGGCGGTGCAGGAGGGGTTCGCCCTGGCCTTCCACTGCGGGGACAAGGCCTGCGAGAAGCTCATCCAGGAGGAGACCACCGCCACCACCCGCTGCGTGCCCTTTGAGGCCGAAGCGGAGGAGGGCCTTTGCGTCCGCTGCGGGAGGCCTTCCGCCTACGGCAAGCGGGTGGTCTTCGCCAAGGCGTACTGAGGGAAAAGGGCGTTTCCGGGACACCCTTCAAGGGGTGTCCCGAGCCTTATGGGGTACCATGGGGGCACGATGCGCGTCTTAGGGCGGAGGGTCTACTGGCGCTGGTACGGGGAGGTCCTCCTGGAGGGGGGCGTGACCTTGCGCATGAGCGGGGACGCGGCCAAGTGGCTGAGGCCCGGGGAGTGGGTGAGGCTTCGCACCGAGTTCAAGAAGCCCGTCCTCGGCTTTGACGAGTACGCCCTCGAGGCCACCTTCCCCCTCTGGCCCCCCTTCGCCAAGACCCTGGAGCACGTGCGGGAAAGCCCCCTGGGGGGCGAGGCCTACCGCTACCGCCTGAAGGCGCGGGAGGCCACCTATGAAAGCGACTTTGAGGCCATCGCCGAGCTGGAGCAGTTCCACTACGCCTCGGAGAAGGAGGTGGTGGCCCTCTGGGTCTGCACCGAGTGCCGGAAGACCATCCCCGCCAACGCCAAGCCCCTCTGCGACTGCGGCGGGGAGGCGAGGCTTAAGGAGATCCGGGGCTCCACCCCGGCGAGCCGCTTCCTCGTTTTGGAGCTTGCGGAGCGGCTTCCCTTTGAGCCCAGGATCCTGGGCTACCTCCGCCTAGACCCCCCCATCCCCCGGATGCACCGGAGGACTCCCGGGGGCGTGGAGCGGGACATCCGGGAAAGGATCTTCCCCCGGGACTGGTTCCACCCCACCTACGAGGGCGGGGCCGACTGGCAGAAGGCCCTGGACCGGGTGAGGACGGCTGCCAGCCGCATCGCCCGGGTGGTGGTCCACCCCGACTACCGCTCCGAGGGCTTCGGGGCCCTTCTCGTGCGGGTGGCCCTGGAGTGGGCGAGGGAGCGGGGGGCCCCCGAGGGGAGGCGGGAGAAGCACCTCGTCTACACCATCGCCCAGATGGCCCGCTACCACCCCTTCTTTGAGAAGGTGGGCTTCCGCTACCTCTTTGACACCGCCTCGGGGAGGCCCGTCCTCTTCTACCCCCTCACCGAGGAGGCCGAGGCCCACCTGGAGCGCTTCCTCCGGGAGGACCCCTACGCCCGTGCCCACGGGGGGAGGCTCTATAGGCCCCGGTTCGGGCGGGTTTCGGGGCTTCCTGGCCCCATCCGCCTTGCCGGCGTCCACAAGGCCTACCGGAGCCACCTGGACCTAGGGGGCCTTTCCCGGGAGGTTCAGGAGGCCCTCCTCGCCTTCGGGGTGAAGGCCCGGGTGGTGGAGCGGGTGGTGCTCCGGGGGGCGAGCCTGGAGATCCCCCCGGGAAGCCTCGCGGTCCTGGCGGGGGCGAGCGGGGCGGGGAAGACCACCCTGCTCCGCCTCCTCCTGGGGGAGCTTCCGGACCTCGGGGAGGTGGCCCTTCCCCCGGGGAGGCGGGTGGCCTACATCCCCGGGGAGGTGGAGGTGGAGCTGGGGGAGGCGCCCATCCTCGAGGCCCTGTACCGGAAGCTTAAGGACGTGGGGGCGGCCATAGAGGTGCTGAACCGGGTGGGCCTCTCCGACGCCGTGCTCTACCGGGCAAGGCCCAAGGAGCTTTCCACCGGGCAGAGGGAGCGCTTCCGCTTGGCCCTCCTCCTTGCGGAAAGGCCCGACCTCCTCCTCATAGACGAGTTCGCCGCCCACCTGGACGTGCCCACGGCGAGGCGGGTGGCCCTGGGCCTGGGGAAGCTCTGCCGGGAGGCGGGGGTTACCCTGGTGGCCGCCACCCACCGGCCCGAGGTGGTGGCCGCCCTGGACCCCGACCTCCTCGTCTACGTGGGCTACGGGGGGCTTACCACCGTACCTCGGAGAGGTCCACGAACATGACCCGGCCCGGGCACCTGGGCACGTGGAGGGGCTTCTCGTAGCGGAAGGCGTTTTCCAGGACCCAGGCGTAGAGGGGCTCGCCCTTGGCGTAGGCCCGGAGGAAGGCCTCCTCCGCCAGGTGCTTTTCCTGGTGGGCAAAAAGCTCCTCCACGCTAAAGGGTCCCTCCACCCCCACGAGGTCCGCCTGCCCGATGAGCCACCCCCCGGCGACGATGCCCAAAGGCCCCCGGTGGCGGGTTTTGCGCCTGCGGATCTCCCAGACCTTCCTCCCGTCCACGATGAGGCTGGCGTAGGGCTCCCGGACGATGAGGCCGAGCTTGGGCCTTTCCATCCCCTCATTGTAGAGTGGGGGGCGTGGCGTGCCCGAAGGAAGGGCCAAAGGAGAAGAAGGCCCGGGCCCGGGAGGTCTTAAAGGCCCTCAAGGCCGCCTACCCCGGGGCCCGCACGGAGCTTAGGCACAATAGCCCCTTCCAGCTCCTCGTGGCCACGGTCCTCTCCGCCCAGGCCACCGATAAAAGCGTGAACGAGGCCACCCCGGCCCTCTTCGCCCGCTTTCCCGACGCCAAGGCCCTGGCTTCGGCCACCCCCGAGGAGGTGGAGCCCTACATCCGGAGGATCGGGCTTTACCGCACCAAGGCGAAGAACCTCGTGGCCCTGGCGAGGAGGCTTTTGGAGGAGTACGGGGGAGAGGTGCCCAAGGAGAAGGAGCCCCTCATGCGCCTTCCCGGGGTGGGCTGGAAGACGGCCACCGTGGTGTTGGGGGCGGCCTTTGGGGTGCCGGGGATCGCCGTGGACACCCACGTGGCCCGCCTCGCCAAGAGGCTCTGCTTCTCCGAGGCCAAGGCCCCGGAGAGGATCGGGAAGGACCTCGAGGCCCTCTTCCCCAAGGAGGACTGGGTCTTCGTCCACCACGCCCTCGTCCTCCACGGCCGCTACGTCTGCACCGCGAGGAGGCCCCGCTGCGGGGCCTGCGTCCTCGCGCCCCACTGCCCGAGCCGCCAGGCCTAGGGGGCCGGGCCCTTTTTGGAGAAACCCGTGGGAGAACGCCTTTCGCCCGCCCACCGCCTGGTCCTCGCCAGCTTCCTCTGGTCCTTCGGGGGGAACCTGGTCTACTTCTTCCTCAACTTCCACCTCGAGGCCCTGGGCTTCTCCCGCCAGGCCATCGGCCTGGCCCAGGCGGTGGTCCTCCTCTCCGGGGTGGCCTTCGCCCTGCCCCTGGCCTACCTCATCCCCCGCCTCGGCTACCTGAAAAGCCTCTACCTGTCCTTTTTCCTCGCCGTGGCGAGCGGGCTCCTTCTGGGCCTCGGGGTCCTGGTCTTCCCCTCCCTGGCGGGTTACGGCCTGGCGGGGGCCCTTCTGCAGGGCACGGCGGCCCCCCTGATGGCCCGGCTTGCGCCCCCGGAAAGGCGGGTGGCCCTCTTCAGCCTGCAGGCGGCCCTGACCACGGCGAGCGGCTTCTTCTCCACCCTGCTTGCGGGCTACCTCTCGGACCTCCTCGGGGCGCGGTGGGTCCTCCTCTTCGCCCTGCCCTTTTTCCTGCTCTCCTTCCCCCTGGTGCGGGGCCTTTCCCCCGGGACGGGGGAGGGGAAGCCCCCCCGCCTTTGGGGCCGGGTGCGGGTGTGGCTCAGGCTCCTTTTGCCCCAGGTGGTCATCGGCTTCGGGGCGGGGCTCGTCATCCCCTTCCTGAACCTCTTCCTCAAGGAGAAGTTCGGCCTAAGCTACGGGGCCACGGGGCTCGTCTTCGCCCTCTCCTCCCTGGCCACGGGGGCGGCCATGCTCCTCCAGCCCCTCCTGGTCCAGAGGCTTGGGCGGCTTGGGGCCATCGTCTTCGTCCAGGCCCTCTCCTTGCCCTTCCTCACCGCCTTGGCCTGGGCCCCCTGGCTTCCCCTGGTCACCCTGGCCCTCCTCATCCGGGGGGCCCTCATGAACGCCGCCGGGCCCGTGTACGCCGCCTTGGTCATGGACTACCTGGCCGAGGAGGAGCGCCCCGGCTTCTTCCTCCTGGAAAGCGCCCTCTGGAGCCTCCTCTTCGCCCTGGCGAGTGCCCTTTCCGGAGCGGTGCAGGAGGCCCTGGGCCTAAAGGCCTTTGACCTCCTCTTCGGGGGGACCCTGGCCCTCTACACCCTGGGCATCCTCCTTTGGCCCTGGGCCTTCCGGGGGCTTGAGCGGGTAGACTGAGGTCCGATGCGAACGAACCTCTCCGTGGAGGAAGCGTTGGAGCTGGTCCTCGCCGAGGCCAAAGGAGGGCTTCCCGTGGAGGAGCTTCCCCTAAGGGAGGCCTTTGGCCGCGTTTTGGCCGAAGACCTCGCCTCCTTGGTGGACCACCCGGACCAGGACGACACCGCCGTAGACGGCTACGCCTGCCGGGCGGAGGACACCCTGGGGGCCTCTCCCGAAACCCCGGTGCGCCTTAAGGTGATCGGCGAGGCCCCGGCGGGCAGGCCCTTCCCCGGCGAGGTGGGGCGGGGGGAGGCCGTGGCCGTCTACACCGGGGCCCCCGTCCCCAAGGGGGCGGACGCGGTGGTGCGGGTGGAGGACACGAGGCGGGAAGGGGACTGGGTTCTCCTCTTCGCCCCCGCTTCCCCCAAGGACATCCGCCCCAAGGGGGATGACCTCCGGCGGGGGGAGGTGTACCTGAGGCGGGGGGACCTCCTCACCCCGGGGAGGCTCGGCCTGGCGGCGGCCATGGGGCACTCCCGCCTCAAGGTTTTCCGGAGGCCCCGGGTGGGGATCCTCTCCACCGGGGACGAGGTGGTGGAGCCGGGGGAGCCCCTGCCCTTTGGCGGGGTGTACAACTCCAACGCCTACAGCCTCCTGGGCCTGGTCCTCGAGGCGGGCGGGGAGCCCGTCCTCCTGGGCAAGGTCCCGGACGACCCCGAGGCGGTGCTTGGGCGGCTTGGGGAGGCGGGGCCTTTGGACCTCCTCCTCACCTCGGGGGGGGTGTCCATGGGGGAGTACGACGTGGTGCGCAAGGTGCTGGAGCGCCACGGGGAGGTGGTCTTCTGGAAGGTGCGGCAGCAGCCCGGGGGGCCCCTTCTCTTCGCCAGGCTAGGGGGGCTTCCCGTCCTCGGCCTTCCGGGAAACCCCGTCTCCAGCATGGTCACCTTCTTCCTCTACGGGAGGCCCTTCCTCTTCTGGCTCCTCGGGCGCACCGACCCCCCTTACGGCCGCCTCAAGGCCCGGGCCCTAACCCCCTTCAAGGGGGCCAAGGGGAAGAAGGTCTTCCGCCGGGGGGTGCTTTCCCTGGCCGAAGGGACGGTGCGGAGCACGGGGAACCAGTCAAGCGGGGTCCTCCGCTCCATGGCCTTCGGCAACGCCCTGGTGGTCCTTCCCCCGGACCAGGACGCCCGGGAGGGGGAGGAGGTGGAGGTCATCCCCTTGACTTTCGTGCCTTAGTTCACTAAGCTGGGAAGGTTTACGGGCGCTACCTCCCTTTTCGGGCGCGGGTGGGCCCGGAAAGGCAGAGCATGGAGTTTAAAGACTTTCCCCTGAAGCAGGAGATCCTGGAGGCCCTCCACGGGCGCGGCCTCACCACCCCCACCCCCATCCAGGCGGCGGCGTTGCCTTTGGCCCTGGAGGGCAAGGACCTCATCGGCCAGGCCCGCACGGGCACGGGCAAGACCCTGGCCTTCGCCCTGCCCATCGCCCAGAGGCTCTCCCCGAGCCGGGAAAAGGGAAGGAAGCCCAGGGCCCTGGTCCTCACCCCCACGCGGGAGCTCGCCCTGCAGGTCTCCGGGGAGCTTCAGGCCGTGGCCCCCCACCTGAAGGTGGTCGCGGTGTACGGGGGCACGGGCTACGCCAAGCAGAAGGAAGAGCTTCTCCGGGGGGCGGACGTGGTGGTGGCCACCCCGGGGCGGGCCCTGGACTACCTGAAGCAAGGGGTCTTGGACCTTTCCGGGGTGGAGATCGCCGTCTTGGACGAGGCGGACGAGATGCTCTCCATGGGGTTTGAGGAGGAGGTGGAGGCCCTGCTTTCCGCCACGCCCCCTTCCCGCCAGACCCTCCTCTTCTCCGCCACCCTTCCCTCCTGGGCCCGGCGGCTTGCCGAGCGCTACATGCGAAGCCCCGTGGTCATCAACGTGGTGCGGGAGGAGGGGGTGACCTACCAGGAGGAGGCCATCCTGGCCCCCTCCGACCGCCTGGGCCTCCTTTCCGACCTCCTCTACGTGAAGGCGCCCAAGCGGGCCATCGTCTTCACCCGCACCAAGGCCGAGACCGAGGAGGTGGCCACGGGGCTTCTCCGCCTGGGCCATGCGGCCAGGGCCATCCACGGGGACCTCTCCCAGAGCGACCGGGAGCGGGTCATGCGGGCCTTCCGCGAGGGGGAGGTGCGGGTGCTGGTGGCCACGGACGTGGCCGCCCGGGGCCTGGAC
Organism: Thermus arciformis; assembly: GCF_900102145.1. GTDB lineage: Bacteria > Deinococcota > Deinococci > Deinococcales > Thermaceae > Thermus > Thermus arciformis. The sequence goes on from NZ_FNBC01000032.1 coordinate 26,255, forward strand.
ATCCCCGAGGTGGACCTGGTGGTGCACCACCGCCTCCCCGACAAGCCGGAGACCTACCAGCACCGCTCCGGGCGCACAGGCCGCGCGGGCCGGGGAGGCGAGGTGGTGATCCTCTACGGGCCCCGGGAGAAGCGGGAGCTTGCCGAGCTGGAAAAGGCGGTGGGCCGCACCTTCAAGCGGGTGAACCCGCCCACCCCCGAGGAGGTCCTCGAGGCCAAGTGGCACCACCTCCTGGCCCGCCTGGCCCGGGTTCCGGAGAAGGACTACAAGCTCTACCTGGACTTCGCCGGGAGGCTCTTCGCCGAGGGAAGGGTGGAGGTGGTGGCGGCTCTCATGGCCCTCCTCCTGGGCGGGGCCCCCAAGGAGAAGAGCCTCCTCACCGGGGAGGAGGGCTGGCGCACCCACAGGGCCACGGGGCCGAGGCTCTCCCTGCCCCGGCTCGTGGCCCTTCTCAAGGAGCGGGGCCTCGAGGTGGGCAAGATCGCCGAGGCCGAGGGGGGCTTTTACGTGGACCTCCGCCCCGAGGGCAAGCCGGAGGTCCCGGGCCTCCACCTGGAGCCCGCCAAGAGGGTGGAGGGCCTTGTGGAAGGCCCTTCCCGCCCCCGTGGCCGTAGCCGGGTCTAGGCGCGGGGGTCAAGGCCGCCTCCTCCTCGCCCGCTACGCCCAGGTCTACCACGAAGACCTCCGGGCCTAGGCCCTCCCCCCAGGGGTCCGAAGGTACAGGGAGGGAACGAGGTTTACCGTAACCCAAGTTGCTACCTATCCCCTGGATCTGAAAAAATAGTGGCCGCTATGCTTTCCCGTCTCATAGCGGCCTTTTGCATTATAGACGACGCCCTGCAAGCCATGGGCTACAAGGATGACCCCCAAGCCAAAACGCCCGCCTCCGCCATCCTCACCCTCGCCCTCCTTGCCGCCCTAGAGTTCGGCGGCAAGCACAACAAGGCCCTGGCCCTCGCCAAAGACCTCGGCCTCTTCACCCACGTCCCCTCCCCAAGCCGCTTCAACCGCAGGCTCCACGCCCTCTACCCCCTCCTTCTCCCCCTCCTCCACCTCCTGGCCCAGGTCTGGAAGCACCTCCACCAGGCCCAG
>NZ_FNBC01000033.1 GCF_900102145.1 Thermus arciformis
GGGCCTGGCTTGGGGAGGGGGAGGAGGCGTGGGTGGTCTTGGACCGGGCGGGGTGGCACGTGTCGGGGCGGGTGGAGGTGCCGGAGGGGGTGCGGCTGGTCTTCCTGCCGCCCTACAGCCCGGAGCTGCAGCCGGTGGAGCGGGTGTGGCCCTTGGTGAACGAGGCGGTGGCCAACCGGTACTTCCGGGACCTTGAGGAGATGATGGAGGCGGTGGCTGAGCGGTGCCGGGTCCTTGCCCAGGACCCCGAGACCCTCAGGCGGCACACCCTGTTCCACTGGTGGCCTAGGACGAAGGAATTAGCATAAAAGGGTATGATACCCCTTCTCCCTGTTTCCTTCGCTTGGCTGACCCGGGGAAGCCCCCTAGGAGCCTTTTGCCGGGGCCCCCATGCTGGCGCAAGCCAGCATTGGGTGGTATGAAGCCACGGATCCCCGGGCCTGGGTGGAGGAGGTCTTAAAAAGCGGCCGTGGCTAGCCTCTACGTCCACGTCCCCTTCTGCCCCACCCTCTGCCCCTACTGCGACTTCCACGTGGTCCGGCGGGGGCCGGGGTGGGTGGAGGCCTACCTAAGGCGCCTGGCCGAGGAGGCCCAAGCCCTCCACGAGCGCTTTCCCAAGCCCCTACGCACCCTCTACCTGGGCGGGGGAACGCCGAGCTACCTAAGGGACCGGGAGCTCGTGGCCCTCTTCCAAAGCCTTCCCTGGGCCCTCGCCAAAGGGGCCGAGGTGACCCTCGAGGCCAACCCCGGGACCCTCTCCCCTGGCCGCCTCCGGCTCCTCCAGGACCTCGGGGTGAACCGCCTCTCCCTGGGGGTGCAAAGCTTCCAGGAGGGGGTCCTCAAGTTCCTAGGGCGGGCCCACGGGAGGAAGGGGGCGCTAAAGGCGGTGGAGATGGCCTTGGAAGGGGGCTTTCGCGTCTCCATAGACCTCATCCTGGGCCTTCCCATGCAGGACGTGGAAGCCGACCTGAAGGAGGCGGCCCGCCTCGGGGTGGGGCACGTCTCCGCCTACACCCTCCAGGTGGAGAAGGGCACCCCCTTCGCCCTCCTGGGCCTAAGGGAGGACCCCGAGCGGGAGGCCTGGGCCATGGAGCGGGCGGAGGAGGTGCTGGGAGAGGCGGGGCTTTTGCGCTACGAGGTCTCCAACTTCGCCAGGGAAGGGGAAGAGGCCCGGCACAACCTCGTCTACTGGCGGGCGGGCTTCTGGCTCGCCCTGGGCCCCAGGGCCACGGGGCAGTACCCCGGGGAAGGCCAAGCCTACGCCCTGAGGCGCACGGCCCCGCCCCTTCCCCGCTGGCTTTTGGGGGAAGCCCCGGAGGAAGAGGCCATCTCCCCCCTGGAGCACGCCAAGGAAAGCCTCATGCTGGGCCTGAGGCTCCGGGAAGGGGTGGAGGTGGGGGCCGTGGAGAAGAGGACGGGGCTCACCCTCTTCCCCCTCCTCCAAGGGAGGGCGATGGAGCTCGCCCAAGAAGGCCTCCTCCAGGTCCGGGGGAAAAGGCTCCTTCCCACCCCGAAGGCCTTTCCCCTCCTCCACCGGGTGGTCCTGGAGCTTTGGGAGGCCCTTGAGCCCCTGGCCCCGGGCCAGGGGAGCGTCTAGGCGAAGGCCAGGGCTTCCCGCGCCCGGTCGGCCAGGGCGAAGAAGCGCTCCTTGGTGAGGGGGATTTTCCCCGTGACCAGGCCCTTTCCCGGCTCGTAGTGGGCGTGGAGGTGGATGTGGGCCCGGGGAAGGCGGAGGCCGATGCGCTTCAGCTTGGCGTGCCTCGGGGAAACGTCGGCGAGGAGGAAAGGTTCCCCAAGCCCGTCGGAGAGGGAGGCGGTCATGATGGTGGTGGGGAGGTCGTAGGGCCGCTCCATGCGATAGATGAAGTCGGGGAAGTCCGCCTCCTTCTCAAAGCGCACGCCCTTCTCCCGGGCGTACTCCCGCATCCAGGAGAGGAGCTCCACCCAGGCCTCGTAGAGTTCGCGCTCGTGGGACGCGCCCATGGCCTGAGTATACCCCGCTAGTACAGGAACTCCCGGATCTCGTACCGGCTGGCCTTCAGGCCCATGGCCCTAAGGGCCCGCGCCCAGGCCCTCAGTTCGCCCTCGAGGTCCTCCAAGGGCTCCAGGCCGAGGGCGGCGTACGGGGTGCTGGGGTCTTCCCGGAAGGGGGAGAGGTAGACCACGTCCTCTCTCCCCAAAGGAAGCTCGGCGAGGAGGGCGAGGCTTTCCCGGAAGTGGGCCTCGGCGAAGGCCTTCCCCCCCGCCCCCACCATGAGGATCACCCCCAGGGAAAGCCCCGCCGCCTTCAACGCCCGGACCAGGGGCAGGACCTCCTTGGGGTGGCCGGGCTTCCGGAGGAGGGCGAGGAGGGGGGCGTGCCCCGTCTCCAGGCCGAGGTAGACCCGCTTCAGGCCCAAGGCCCCAAGCCTTTCCCACCAGGAAGGGGCCTTCTTGAGGCCGGTGAAGAGGTCCAAAAACCCCATCACGGGCTCCCCGGGGAAGTGGGCCCGCACGAGCTCCAGGAGGGGAAGGAGGGGCTCGGAGAGGGCGAGGGCGTTCCCGTCCCCGAGGAAGACCCCGCGCCGAAGAAGCCTGCCTCGCCCCAAAAGGGCCAATACGGCCCCGATGTGCTCCCGGAAGGCCTCGGGGGTTCGCTTTTGGAAGGGGCGGTCCTGGTAGAAGCTACAGAAGGCGCAACGGTTCCAGGTGCACCCGGTGGTGGCCTGGAGGACCACGGCGAGGTAGGCGTCGGGGGGAAGGATGCTTACGGGCCAGGCGTAGGCCCTGCGGTAGGGCGTGGGGTCCAGGAGGGCTTCCGGGGTCCAGCGGAGCACCTCCTCCCGCCGCCCTTCGTCCCGCAGGTGGGCCTCGGCCAGGTCCAGGACCTCCCGGTAGACCCCAAGGGCCTCCTCTGGGGGAAGTCTCCTTCGCCTCCTCTCCCCTTCCCGGTAGCGGAGGTGGAGGCTTCCGTCCAGGGCGCGCTTGTAGGTCTTCCCCTCGCGGAAGTAGTGGTAGGGGCGGCCCTCCCGGTCAAAGGAGAGGACCCGGCTCCCCAGGGAGAGGACCGTGGCCTCGAGGCGCAGAAGCTCCACAGGGCTAGAATAAGCCCCGTGGCCGTGGCCGCCCTCAAGGCCCTCCTCCCTCCCGAAGGCCTAAGGCGCCTCACCCCCCTGGGCGGGTTTGAGGCCCGGGTCTACACCGACGGGGAGCGGGTCTACAAGGTCTACCGCAAGGAGGAGGCCCACCTGGCGGCCCTCGAGGCCCGCCGCATGGCCCGGGCGGGCCTGGGAAGCTTCGTCCTCGGGGTGGCGGAGGTGGAGGGCCAAGGGGTCCTCATCACCCGCCGCTTCCCCGGGAGGCCCTTTGCCCCCGGGGCCTTCACCCCCAAGACCCTCGCCGCCCTCTCCCACCTCTTCCTCTCCCTCCACCGCCTGCCGGAACCCGGATACGTCTCCAAAGAGGAGCTTCTCGCCCGGCTGGAAACCTTTTCCGAAAGCCTTTGGGAAACGCCCGAGGCCTTGGAGCTCATCCGGGCCCTAAAGGGAGAGGTGGAACTGGCCGCCGGAGTAGACCGGCGCTTCTGCCACCGGGACGCCTGGGCGGGAAACCTCCTCCTGAAAACCCCGAAAGAGGAGGGCCCCGAGGTGCTTCTGGTGGACTGGGTACGCTCAGGAGGGGACGACCCGGCGCGGGACCTCGCCCTCCTGAAGACGGGAAGCTTAGACCTCTTGGGGGAGGAGGCCGCCCGGCAGGCCCTTTTGCACATGGCCCGCCTTTACCCCAAGGAGGTCCGGGAGCGCCTCGCCTTCTACGTCCCCCTCACCTACCTCCACGACCTCCACTGGTTCCGCACCAAGGAGCCCCAAGGCTTCCCCCAGGCCCTGGAGGAAAAGCTCCCCAAGGCCCTCGCCTTCTTCCGGGACTTCTTCCCCCGAAGGGGGGCGTGGTAGGCTCTTGCCGATGAGGATCACCCTGGTGGACCACCCCCTGGTCCAGCACAAGCTGGCCCACCTCCGGGACAAGCGCACAGGCCCCAAGGACTTCCGGGAACTCGCCGAGGAGATCGCCATGCTCATGGCCTACGAGGCCATGCGGGACCTGGAGCTCACCGAGACCACCGTGGAAACCCCCATCGCCCCCGCCCGGGTCAAGGTGCTCTCCGGCAAGAAGCTCGCCCTGGTGGCCATCCTGCGGGCGGGGCTCGTGATGGTGGAGGGGATTTTGAAACTTGTCCCCCACGCCCGGGTGGGGCACATCGGCCTCTACCGGGACCCCGAGTCCTTAAAGCCCGTGCAGTACTACGCCAAGCTCCCCCCGGACATCGCCGAAAGGCGGGTCTTCCTCCTGGACCCCATGCTCGCCACGGGAGGAAGCGCAAGCCACGCCCTCTCCCTCCTCAAGGAGCAGGGGGCCACGGGGATTAAGCTCATGGCCATCCTCGCCGCCCCCGAGGGCCTAGAGCGCATCGCCCAGGACCACCCCGAAACGGAGGTCGTGGTGGCGGCCATAGACGAGCGCCTGAACGAGCACGGCTACATCGTCCCCGGGCTGGGGGACGCGGGCGACCGCATCTACGGCACGAAATGAGCGCCTTTTTAAACCGCCTGGGCATCGCCGACCCCACGGGGCCGGGCTGGCTCACCGTGGTCTTCGTCTTCCTCCTGGCCCTCCTCTTCACCTGGCGCTTTCTGCCCCACGTGCGCCGCTTCGCCCTGAAGGCGGGCTGGGCCGACCTGCCTAACGAAAGGCGGCTCAACCGGGAGCCCCTCCCCAACGCCGGGGGGCTCGCCGTCTACGCCGGGGTGGTGCTCGCCCTGGTGGCGGCGGCCTTCCTCCGGCCCATCCTGGTGGAGCAGGTCCTCATCCAGGTCCTCGCCATCCTCCTGGGGGGGGCATGGCTCGTGCTCGTGGGCTTCATTGACGACCAGTTCGGCCTTCCCCCCCTCTTCCGCCTCTTCGTCCAAACCCTCGCCGCCCTCCTCCTCGTGGCCGTGGGGGTGCGGTTTGAGGCGGCCTTCGGCACCCCCTTGGACCCCGCCTTGGGCCTCTTCCTCACCTGGCTTTGGGTCGTGGGCCTCACCAACGCCCTGAACCTCATGGATGGCTTAGACGGCCTCGCCGGGGGCATCGCCTACATCAGCGCCATGAGCCTCCTCTTCGTCTCCGCCCAGTTCCCCTTCTGGGCGGCGGGAACCCTGGTGCTTTCCGCCCTGGCGGGGGCGGCTTTGGGCTTCCTCCGCCACAACCTCCACCCGAGCCGCATCATCCTGGGGGACGCCGGGGCCTACTTCCTGGGCTACACCCTGGCGGCCACCGCCCTCCTCGGCAACCTCAAGCTCACCACCTTTTTGGGCCTCTTGCCCCCGGCGCTCTTCCTTCTCCTCCCCATCCTGGACACCACCCAGGTGGTCCTGAAACGGCTCCTGAAGGGCCAGAACCCCCTTTCCACCCCCGGCAAGGACCACCTCCACCACCGCCTCCTGGCCCGGGGCCTTTCCCAGAGACGGGTGGCCTTCCTCCTCTGGGGGGCGGCCCTCCTTTTTAACCTGCTGGGCATGGCCTACCTGAGGATGCCCTGGGAGGCCATCCTGGCGAGTTTTCTCGCCACCTCCCTGGGCCTCGCCTGGGTCACCTACCGGAGGCTTAGGGCGCTGTGGAGGGGGGAATGAAGCGGGTGGTCCTCGCCTTCGGCACCCGGCCCGAGGCCACCAAGATGGCCCCCGTGTACCTGGCCCTCAAGGGGGTCCCAGGCCTAAGGCCCCTTGTCCTCCTCACGGGCCAGCACCGGGAGCAACTGCGGCAGGCCCTAGGCCTCTTCGGGATCCAGGAGGACCAAAACCTGGACGTGATGCAAGAGCGCCAGGCCCTCCCCGACCTCGCCGCCCGCATCCTCCCCCAGGCGGCCCGGGCCCTCAAGGAGATGGGGGCGGACTACGTCCTCGTCCACGGGGACACCCTCACCACCTTCGCCGTGGCCTGGGCGGCCTTTTTGGAGGGGATCCCCGTGGGCCACGTGGAGGCGGGCCTAAGGAGCGGCAACCTCAAGGAGCCCTTCCCCGAGGAGGCGAACCGCCGCCTCACCGACGTCCTCACCGACCTGGACTTCGCCCCCACCCCCCTCGCCAAGGCGAACCTCCTCAAGGAGGGGAAGCGGGAGGAGGGGATCCTGGTCACGGGCCAGACCGGGGTGGACGCCGTGCTCCTGGCCGCCGAGCTCGGGCGGCTTCCCGAGGGGCTTCCCGAGGGGCCCTACGTGACCGTGACCATGCACCGCCGGGAGAACTGGCCCCTCCTCCCCCAGCTCGCCCAGGCCCTCAAAAGGGTGGCCGAGGCCTTTCCCCACCTCACCTTCGTCTACCCGGTGCACCTGAACCCCGTGGTGCGGGAGGCGGTCTTCCCGGTGCTCAAGGGGGTGAGGAACTTCGTGCTCCTGGACCCCCTGGAGTACGGCTCCATGGCCGCCCTCATGAGGGCGAGCCTCCTCCTCGTCACCGACTCCGGGGGGCTTCAGGAAGAGGGGGCGGCCCTAGGGGTGCCCGTGGTGGTCCTGAGGAACGTCACGGAGAGGCCCGAAGGGCTTAAGGCCGGGATCCTCAAGCTCGCGGGCACCGACCCCGAGGGGGTCTACCGCGTGGTGAAGGGGCTTTTGGAAGACCCGGAGGAGCTTTCCCGCATGCGGCAGGCCAAGAACCCCTACGGGGACGGGAAGGCGGGGCTCAGGGTGGCGAGGGGCGTGGCCTGGCGGTTGGGCCTTGGGCCTAGGCCCGAGGACTGGGCCCCCTAGGGAAGGGGCGGAGCTGGTAGAGGCCCACCAGAAGGACCATCCCCCCCAGGGCCAAGGCGGCGGGCCGCCCCCCCAAGAGCTCAAAGAGAAGCCCCGTGAGGTAGGCCCCCAGGGGCCCCGTGCCCAGCATCACCAGGCTGTAAACCGCCATGACCCGGCCCCGAAGCCGGTCGGGCACGGAAAGCTGCACCAGGGTGTTGGCGTTGATGAGGACGGAGATCATGCCAAACCCCCCGAGGGCCAAAAAGAGGGGCACCAGGGAGGGGTAGGGCAAAAAGAGGCCCAGGTGGGCGAAGGCCAGGGCGAAGACGCCCAGGAGGAGCCGCCCGAGCCTCGGCCTCCCGGTGAAGGCCATGACCAAGGCCGCCCCCAGGGCCCCAAGCCCCACGCTGGAGACCAAAAAGCCGTAGCCCGTGGCGGAAAGCCCGAGGACGAGCCGGGCGTAGGCGGGCACCAGGGTCTGGAAGTTCATGCCCAGGAGGCTGGCGAAGAGGACCAGGCCCACCACCCGACGCACCAGGGGGTGCTCCAGGACGAAGCGCACCCCCTCCAGGGCCTCCCGCAAAAGCCGGCCATCCCCCTCCTCCCCCGCAGGCCCAGGGGGAAGGCGCAGGAGGACGAGGAGGAGGGGCAGGAAGGAGAGGGCGTTGGCCAAATAGGCCACCCCCACCCCCAGGAAGGCGATGAGAAGGCCCGCGAGGGCCGGCCCCAGGAGGCGGCTTAGGTTGAAGCCGAAGGAGTTCAGGGCAATGGCCCCCGGGTAGCGGTCCCTCCCCGCAAGCTCCACGGTGAAGCTCTGGCGCACGGGCTGGTCCATGGCGTTTAAGGCCCCGTAGAGGAAGGCGAAGAGGAGGACGTGCCCGTAGCGCACCCACCCCATGAGGATGAGGAAGGCCATGAGGAGGGCCAGGCCCATCATCCCTCCTTGGGTGAAGAGGAGGAGGTTCCGCTTGGGGTAGCGGTCCGCCAGGACCCCCGCGGGCAGGGAAAAGAGGAGGGAGGGCAGGAACTGCAAGGCCACCACCAGGCCAAGCCGCTCGGCGCTTCCCGTGAGGAGGAGCACGAGCCACCCCTGGGCCGCGGACTGCATCCAGGTGCCAAGCTGGGAGACGAAAAGGGCCATCCAGTAGGCCCGGTAGCGGGGGTCTTGGAGGAGGGCCAGGGCCAGCACCCTCCTATCCTACGACTGACCGCCCAGTCAGCCGGGAAAGCCCCGCCCCGGCCTATACTGAGGCATGCTCCAGCGCGGGCTTTACCTCTTTCGCCTCCTGGGCATCCCCATCTACCTGGACTTCTCTTTCCTGGTGGTCCTTCCCCTTTTGGCCCTGCTCATCGCCAGCAACCTACCCCTTTACCTGAAGCTCTTCGGCCTTCCCCAAGAAGAACTCTCTGGGCCCTGGCCCTTCCTCCTCGGCCTCCTGGCGGCCACGGGGCTTTTCCTCTCCGTGCTCCTTCACGAGCTCGGCCACGCCCTCGCCGCCCGCCGCTACGGCATCGCCACGCGGCGCATCACCCTTTGGCTTCTGGGCGGGGTGGCCCAGCTGGAGCGGATCCCCAAAGAACCCCTGAAGGAGCTTTGGGTGGCGGTGGCGGGGCCCCTGGTGAGCTTCGCCCTCGCCCTCCTCTTCTGGCTCCTGCGCCAGGAGGCGGGGGCGGCAGGGTTCCTTACCCACTACCTGGCCCTGGTCAACCTCACCCTGGGGCTTTTCAACCTCCTCCCCGCCCTGCCCCTGGACGGGGGCCGGGTCTTCCGGGCCCTCCTCGCCCTGAGGAAGCCCCACCTCCAAGCTACAAGGCAGGCCCTGGCCTTGAGCCAGGCGGTGGCCTTGGCCCTGGGGCTTTTCGGGCTTTTGGTCATGAACCCCTTCCTGGTCCTCATGGCCTTCTTCGTGTACATGGCCTCGAGGGCCGACGCCGAGGCCACCCTCCTGGCCCAGGCCCTGGAGGGCCTGAAGGTGAAGGACCTGATGACCCAAGACCCCATCGCCCTCCCCCCAAGCCTCACCGTGGCCGAGCTCCTGGAGCGCTCCCTCCTCCACAAGGTCTCCGGCTTCCCCGTGGTGGAAGAGGGGCGGGTCTTGGGCGTGGTGGGGCTGGAGGGGCTGGAAGGGGCCGACCCCAGGGCCCCCATAGCGCGCTACCTCCAGCCTCCCCTCTTCCTCTCCCCCGAGGACACGGCCCTAAGCGCCCTGGAGCGCATGGCCGAGCGGGGGTACACCAGAGCCCTCGTTCTGGAGGAAGGGCGGCTGGTGGGCGTCCTCAGCAAGACCGATCTCCTCAGGGCCTTTCAGGCGAGGCTTCTGGGCCTTTCCTCCCTTGACAGGGGCCCGGGGCCGGGGTAGGTTAGGGGCGCAAACGTATGCGGGAGGTGAGCATGAAGCGAAGCCTTATCCTCTTGGCCCTGCTGCTCCTGGCCCCAGCCCTCGCCCAGAAGCCCAAGGTGGTCATCGGCACGGGCAGCACCGGAGGCGTGTTCTTCTACTACGGCACCGCCCTGGCGGACATCCTCAACAAGGCGGGCGCGGTGGAGGCTCAGCCGGTGCAGACCGGAGGCTCCTACGACAACCTCCAGCTCCTCCGCGACCGCACCAATCCCCAGGCGAACACCTACTACTGCGCCCTCACCACAACGGACTCCGCCTACGTGGCCTACACTGGGGAAGAGCCCCGCTTCAAAGAACGCCCGGCCAAGAACCAGCGGGTGCTCTTCTACATGTACCCCTCCTTTATCCACATCGTGACCGCCGAGGGGTCGGGCATCCGGGTCCTCCAGGACCTCAAGGGGAAACGGGTGTCCACCGGCCAGCCCGGCTCCAGCACCGAGAACCTGGCCCTCCTCGTCCTCCAGGCCGCCGGGGTGAAGCCCGAGTCCTTCGCCAAGCGGGAGCGCCTGCCCGTGGCCGAGGGGGCCAAGGCCCTTTCCGAGGGCACCCTGGACGCCTTCTTCTGGGTAGGGGGCGTGCCCACCAGCTCCATCGTGGAGCTCTCCACGGACCTCGCCCGAAAGGGCAAGCGGGTCTACCTGGTGCCCATTGACCCCAAAAGCACCGTGGCCCAGGTGGTGGAGAAGCGCTTCCCGGGCCTGGTGGAGCCCTACAAGGTGCCCAAGAGCGTCTACAACACCCGCACCGACGTTCCGGGCCTGGCCACGGGCAACATCTTAGTCTGCCCCGACACCCTCCCCGCCGAAGCGGCCTACGCCCTCATGAAGGCCACCTTTGAGAACCTCCAGGCCCTCCGCACCGCGGTGGCCGCGGCCAAGGACACGAGCCTCGAGGCCACCGCCAGGCTCTACGGCAAGCTTCCCATCCCCTTCCACCCCGGGGCGGAGCGATACCTGAAGGAGCGGGGGCTCATCCGCTAAAGCAACCCTTCCTCCCATGGCCGAACCGGAAGCCCATCCCCTGCCGGACACCCCCCTCGCCCGCCTGGCCCGGGGGGTCCTTCTCCTGGGCGCCCTCTACAGCCTCTACCTCGTCCTCCACCCCTTCACCCCCTTGGCCAAGGCGGAGATCCCCATCCTGGACATCGTCCAGCTCCAGCGGAGCACCCACGTGCTCTTCCTCCTCGTGGGCGGGTACCTCGTGGCGCTTTACCTTCCCGCCCGCCGCACCCTGGGGTCTTGGCTCTTCCTCCTCTTCAGCCTCGTGCCCCTCTACAACTTCCTCTTCCCCAACGTCCCCGGGGTGAGCCTGCCCCCGGAGGCCAAGCTTGTGGGCCTCCTCTACTGGGCCGTGGCCGTCCTCCCTGCCCTCGCGCCCGGCCTCAGGCGGTACGCCGACCTGCTGGCCGTCCTCCTCGCCCTCTTCCCCACCCTCTACCAGCTCCGCTACTTTGAGGAGCTCGTCTACCGGGCCGTGCTGCCCCAGCCCTGGGACATGGCCATGTCCTTTGGCCTCATCATGCTGGTCCTGGGGCTCGTCTACCGCCTCCTGGGGCCGGTGATGCCTGTCTTGGTCCTCCTCTTCTTCGCCTACAACCTTTACGCCGACCTCTTTCCCGGGGCCTTAAGGGGGACGCGGCAGGGCATAGACCTCCTCCTGGGCAAGACCTTCAACGAGACGGAGGCCGGGATCTACGGCCTCATCACCGGGGTCTCCGCCAAGTACCTGGTCTACTTCACCCTGCTTTCCGGCATGATCGCCGCCCTTGGCCTCGGCAAGGTGGTGGCCAACCTGGCCCTGGCCCTGGTGGGCAAAAGCCCCGCCACCCCGGGGCGGGTCACGGGGCTTGCGGGGATCTTCATGGGTATGTTCTCCGGCTCGGGGGCCGCCGACACCCAGTTCGTCGCCACCCTGACCAAGCCCCTCTACGAGCGGGCGGGCTACGACCGCCTGATTGCCGCCGGGATCGTGGCCACCGCCGGGACCATCGCCCTCATCACCCCGCCCGTCCTGGGGAGCATCGCCTTCATCATGGCCGAGATCCTCCAGATCCCCTACCTCAAGGTGGCGGCCATGGCCGTGGTCCCCGCCCTCCTCTACCTGACTGCGGTGCTCTCCTTCAATGAGTTCTACGCCCGCAAGGCCGGGCTTCCTCCCGTGGAGACCCCGCTGGGCATGGGCCGCTTGGCCTACGCCCTCCGCTACAGCGGCATCTTCCTGCCCATCCTCCTCATCATCCTCCTCCTCTACCTGGGCTACGAGGTGCGCACCGCCGCGAGCCTGGCCCTCCTCGCCTTCGTCCTCCTCGCCTACCTGGACCCTACCCTAAGGCCCAAGGGGATCGCCCCCATCCTGCGGGGCCTCGAGGAGGGGTTCCGCACCCTCTTGCCCATAGGGATCGCGGTGACCGCGGCCAACCTCATCTTCGCCATGCTGGTTATTTCCGGCCTCACCTCCAAGTTCAGCCAGCTCCTACAACAGGTCTCGGGGGAAAGCCTCCTCTTCGCTACCCTCCTCACCGCCGTCTTCAGCCTCATCCTGGGAATGGGGGTGCCGCCCACGGCCACCTACGTCATCACCTCAGCCCTCACCGCCCCCGCCATCATCGCCCTGGCCAAGCAAAACGGGATCCCCGAGTCCGCGGCCATCCTGGCCACCCACATGTTCCTCTTCTACTACGCCACCCTGGCCGACGTGACCCCACCCGTGGCCCTCTCGGCCTACGCGGCGGCGAGCGTCTTCGGCACTGACCCCTTGAGGACGGGCGTCTACGCGGCCCGAGTGGCCCTGGCCAAGTACCTCATCGGCTTCTTCTTCCTCCTCACCTACGCGGGCACCGCCCTCCTGGTGGTGCCCGTGCTGGAAAACTCCCCTCCCGGGGAGGCCTGGGCCCTCATCCTCTGGCGCGTCCTGGCGGTGGCCGCGGGTATCGTTTACCTCTCCGCCTCCGGGGTGGGGTACACGCGGAGGCCCCTTAGCCGCTTAGAGGCCTGGGCCTTGGGGCTTTTGGGCCTTGGCCTCCTCACCCCCCACCTCCTTCTGAACCTTCTCGCCTTCCTCCTGGGCCTGGCCTTCTTCGCCCGAGGGTTGACGGGAAGGACCCGGGAGGCTTAAGGTGGTCCTGAAAAAGGGGGTAAACATGAAGCGAGCCCTTCTCCTGGCCCTGGCCCTCCTGGCCCCCGCCCTCGCCCAGAAGCCCAAGGTGGTCATCGCCACGGGCGGGGTGGGCGGGGTCTACTTCTACTACGGCACCGCCCTGGCGGAGATCTGGAACAAGGCGGGCGTGGCGGAGGCCCAGGCCATCCAGACCGCGGCCTCTATAGACAACCTCCTCCTCCTGGAAAACCGCACCGGGGGCGGCACCTACTACTGCGGCACCGTCCTACCCGACTCGGCCTACCTGGCCTACACGGGCACCCACGAGCGCTTCCGGGAAAAGCCGGCCAAGAGCGTGCGCATCCTCTTCGCCATGTACCCCAACTACCTCCACATCGTCACCCGGGAGGGCGCGGGCATCCGGGTGGTGCAGGACCTGAAGGGCAAGCGGGTCTCCACCGGGGCCCCAGGCTCCGGCACCGAGGTGGAGGCCCTTCTCGTCCTCCAGGCCGCGGGCCTCTCCCCCAAGGACTTCGCCAAGCAGGAGCGCCTGGGGGCCCAGGAGAGCGCCAACGCCTTAGCCGAGGGCAACCTGGACGCCTTCTTCTGGTCGGGCGGCCTGCCCACGGGGGCCGTCACCGAGCTCTCCGCCTCCTTGGCCCGCAAGGGGCAGCGGATCTACCTGGTGCCCATAGACCCCAAGAGCACCGTGGCCCAGACCTTCCAGAAGCGCTTCCCCGGGCTCGCCGGACCCGGGGTCATCCCCAAGGCGGTCTACGGGACCCGCGCCGACACCCCCACCCTCGCTTTCTGGAACCTCTTCGTCTGCCCGGCAAGCCTCCCCGAGGAAGCCGCCCACGCCCTCACCAAGGCCACCTTTGAGAACCTCCAGGCCCTCCGCACCGCCGTGGCCGCCGCCAAGGACACCGCCCCCGAAAACGCCGTGCGCTTCGTGGGCGGGGCCATCCCCTACCACGAAGGGGCCCTCCGCTACTTCCGGGAGATCGGGGCCCTGAAGTAGCCCCCGCCGGGATGGGGCCCCGCGGGGCCGAGGATGCCGGAGGGAAAGGTGGCCACCCGGGGGAAGGCTCTCTGGGCTCGGCTCCTTAGGAGCTGGGCCCTTTGGTTCCTCCTCGCCCTCTCCCTAGTGCGGGTGGTGGAGGTGGAGGGCGGAGGCCAGAGGGCCTACCTGGCCCTCTTCCCCTGGGAGGAGGCCCGGGTGGAGTTCCTGAACTCGGTGACGGGGAGGCCCGTCCTCCTGGAGTTCCGCCCCTTCTTCCGCTTCCAGGACTTCCGGGCCTATACCGATCCCGAGACCGAGGCCTACTACACCGCCGGGGCCTACTCCTGGAACGCCGCCTTGGCCAGGGAGAGGAGGAAGGAGCTCGCCTCCTGCTCGGAAACGGGCCTCGCCCTCCGCCTGGGGAGGAGATGGTTCCAGGCGGAGGGCGGGTGCTTGAGGGTGCGGCTCCTCTGGCCCCCCTAGCGGAGGACCTGGGGGACCACCTTGAGGGTGAGGGTCTTCCCCTGGCGCCAGACCTTGAGGGCCACCGCCTCGCCGGGCTTTTTGGCGTAGAGGACCTGGCGGAGCTGGGCGATGGAGGCGAGGGGGACCCCATCCGCCTCCAGGAGCACGTCCCCGTCCACCCCCACCTGCAGGGCCTCCCCCGTGGGGAGCTGGATGTAGGCGAAGCGGGTGGGGGGCTTGAGGCCCGCCTTCTGGGCGGGGCTATTCCGCTCCACCTCCTGGACCATGAGGCCGGTGTCAGGGAGGCTATACTGCTGGCGGAGCCTCTCGGGGTAGAGGGAGAGGGGAATCAGGGAGACCCCAAGCCGGGGCCGATTGCGGACGATCTCCTCGGCGGTGAGGGTCTTCCCCGCCCTGAGCTCGGGCAGGTACTGCTTCACCAGGTTGATGGGGAGAGCGAACCCCACCCCGGCGAACTGGGCCGCCCCGAACTGGCCCGTGGGGGTGAAGATGGCGGTGTTGATGCCGATGACCTCGCCCCGGGAGTTGAGGAGAGGCCCCCCAGAGTTTCCGGGGTTGATGGCGGCGTCCGTCTGGATCACCTGGGGCACCAGGCCCGAATCGTCCCCGATGGCCCCGGGGTTTTCCCGGATGGCGGAGACGATCCCCTGGGTCACGGTGAACTCCAGGCCGAAGGGGTTCCCCATGGCGATGGCCTTCTGCCCCACCCGGATCCTATCGGAGTCCCCCAGGACCAAAGGCACCAGGCGCTCCTTGGGGGCGTCCACCTTGAGGAGGGCCACGTCCAGGGGCGGAGCTGCCCCCACCAGGCGGGCCCGGTACTCCTTGGGGTCGTTGTGGAACTTCACCGTGATCTGGCTCGCCCCCTCCACCACGTGGTAGTTGGTGAGGATGTGGCCCTCCTTGTCAATGACGAAGCCGGAACCCGTCCCCTGCTGGGGAGGGGCCTGGAGGAAGGGGGCGAAGAACTCAAACCCCGGGGGAAGCTGAACGTTTGGCGGCCGGGTGACCACGGAGACGTACACCACCCCGTCCCCGTAGCGCTCCACGATCTCCACGGTGTTCCGCTCGTACTCCAAAAGGCCCCCATCCGCCGAGGGGGTAGAAGTCTGGGGGCGGGGGGTCTGGCCCTGGGAGATCCCCCACCAGAGCACCCCCCCGGCCATCACGGAAAGAACCAAAAAACCCAGAAAGGAACGGCCAAGGTTCATGCGCCACCTCCTGGCCTCACCTTAACCCCACCCCGTTAGCCGGGGATTAGACGAAGACCACGGTGCGGTTCTCGTGGACGAGGATCCGGTCCTCGAGGTGCCAGCGCACGGCCCGGGCCAAGACGGTGCGTTCCAGCTCCTGCCCGAGCCGCTTCATCTCCCGCACCGAGTGGCGGTGGGAGACCCTGACCACGTCCTGCTCTATGATGGGCCCCTGGTCCAGCTCCTCGGTGACGTAGTGGGCCGTGGCCCCGATGAGCTTCACCCCCCGCTCGTAGGCCTGGCGGTAGGGGTCGGCCCCGGCGAAGGCGGGGAGGAAGGAGTGGTGGATGTTGAGGATGCGCATGGGAAAGCGCGCCACGAAGGAGGGCGAGAGGACCTGCATGTAGCGGGCGAGGACCACGAGCTCCACCCCCTCCGCCTCCAGAAGGGCGAGGATCCTCTCCTCCGCCTCCTCCTTCCTCCCCTTCTCCACGGGCACGTGGTGGTAGGGGATGCCGAAGCGCTCCACCTCTTCCTTGTGGTCGGGGTGGTTGGAGAGGACCAGGCGGAGGTCCATGGGAAGCTCCCCCACCCGGTAGCGCCAAAGGAGCTCCAAGAGGGCGTGGGCGGGCTTGGAGACGAGGATGGCCACCCGCTTCCTCTCGGAGGCGTAGGCCAGGCGCCACTGCATCTGGAAGCGGCTCGCCACCACCTCCTGGAAGGCCTTCTCCAGGGCGGGGCGGGCCAGGTCCAGGTGGGAGGCGGTGAAGGCCACCCGCATGAAGAAGGTGCCCCCCTCGGGGTCGGTGGAGTGCTGCTGCAGGTCGGTGATGTTGGCCCCGTGGGCGTAGAGGAAGCCGCTCACGGCGGCCACGATGCCGGGCTGGTCCGGACAGGTGACGAGAAGCCTCGCCTCCTCCATGCCCGCTACTATATCCCCATGGAGGCGCGCACCACGGACCTCTCCGACCTCTACCCGGAGGGCCAGGCCCTCCCCATGGTCTTCAAGAGCTTCGGCGGCAAGGCCCGCTTCGCCGGGCGGGTGAGGACCCTCAGGGTCTTTGAGGACAACGCCCTGGTGCGGAAGGTCCTGGAGGAAGGGGGCGCGGGCCAGGTCCTCTTCGTGGACGGGGGGGGATCCCTGCGCACCGCCCTCCTCGGGGGCAACCTGGCCCGCCTGGCCTGGGAAAGGGGGTGGGCCGGGGTGGTGGTCCACGGGGCGGTGCGGGACACGGAGGAGCTTAAGGAGGTCCCCATCGGCCTCCTCGCCCTCGCCGCCACCCCCAGAAAGAGCGCCAAGGAGGGCAAGGGGGAGGTGGACGTGCCCCTTAGGGTTCTCGGGGTAGAGGTGCTTCCGGGAAGCTTTCTTCTTGCGGACGAGGACGGGCTTCTCCTCCTCCCCGAGCCCCCGAGCGGCGCCCGAAGCGGCGGATGAGGTCCTCCTCCTTGAGGGCGAGGAGGACGGGCCGCCCGTGGGGGCAGACCCAGGGGATCTCGCAGGCGAGGAGGGCGTCCAGGAGGGCCTGGCCCTGGGCCTCTCCCAGGGGGTGGCCCGCTTTGACGGCGGGGAGGCAGGCGAGGCGGGCGAGGAGGGCCTTGGTCAGCCCCGAAGGGGCTACCTTGGTCAGCCCCGAAGGGGCTACCTTGAGGCTTCCCCCCTCCCCACGCAAGGCCTCCTTGAAGACCTCGGGGAGGAGAAGAGGGTAGGGGTGGAGGAAGGCGGGGGCCATAAGGAGCCGCACCCTCCCGGGGCCAAAGGGCTCCCAGCGGAAAAGCCCCGCCAAAGCCTCCTGCCCCGCCTGCAAAAGGGCCTCCTCCTCGGGGGCCAAGGAGACGAGGAGGGGCCGGGGGAGGGGCTTCGGCCCCTCGGCGGCCCGCTTGAGGAGGTCCTCGTAGAGGATGCGCTCGTGGGCGGCGTGCTGGTCCACCACGTAGAGGGTGTCCCCCGCCTCGGCGAGGAGGTAGCTCTCCCGGAACTGGGCCAAGAAGCGCAGACGGGGAAGGCCCGAGGGGGTGGGAGGGCTCAAGGGGAGGAGGGGCCTGGGCTCGGGGAGGGCCCGGGCCAGGTTCTGGCCCCGGAAGGCCTCGGCCAAGGCCTCCCCCAAAAAGGCCTCCGCCTCCTGGGAGAGGGCCACCTCCTCCTTCCTTGCGTCCAGGCGCAGGCGGAAGGCCCCCTGGGGAAGGGAGAGGTTTAAGACGCCCAGGGGGTAGTGCCCCTCCGGTAGAAGCTCCCGGTAGGCGCGGCGCACCGCCTTAAGGACCCCCTCGGGAAGGGCCACGGGCCTCCCGTTCACCGCCAGGTAGAGCCCATCGGGCCGGGTGCGGGAGGCCTGGGGACCGGAGAGGAGGCCCTGGAGACGCATCTCCCCCCTTTGGGCCTCCACGGGAAGGAGCCTCTCGGCGAGGACCTGCCCGAAGGCGAGCCGGGCGGCCTCCCTAAGCCCCGCTCCCGGGAAAAGCAGCCTGGCCTCCCCCTCCACGAAGAGGGCCAGGGCGAGGCGGGGGTGGTGGAGGAGGTAGCGCCTCACGAGGTCCAAGACCCCCCGGACCTCCCCCTTGGGGTCCCGTCCCTCCCCGAGGAAAAGCTCCTCCACCTCCACCCGGGTCCCCGGGGGGGCAGGGACGGGGCGCACCTCCACCCGCTCCCCTTCCGCAAGGAGGAGCCCGCCGCCGAGCTGCCCTCGAGGCCGGGAGCGGATCCTGAGCCTGGCCGCCTGCCTGAGGGCGTAGAGGGCCTGGCCGCGGAAGCCCAGGGTGCGGAGGTCCTCGAGGTCTTGGAGCTTGCTCGTGGCGTAGGGCTCCACGGCGAGGGGGAGGTCTTCTAAGGGGATTCCCTCCCCATCGTCCTCCACCACGAGCCTCTTAAGCCCCCCACCCCATAGCTCCACCCGCACCCTCCTGGCCCCCGCGTCCAGGGCGTTTTCCAGAAGCTCCCGCACGGCGTCCTTCACCGCAAGGAGCACCTCGCCCCGGGCGAGGAGGCCCCTAAGCTCCGGAGGGAGAGGGCGGATCACCCCTTCATGCTACCCAGGGGAAGGCCCAGGGCCAAGGCCTTGAGCTCGTGGAGGAGCCTCAGGGCCTCGAGGGGGGTGAGGCGGTCGGGGTCCAAGGCGAGGAGGCGCTCCAAGACCTCCTCCAAGACCCCCTCCCGCCTTGCGGCCATGGCCTGGAGGAGGGCCCGGGCCCGGTCCACCACCTCCTTGGGGAGGCCCGCCATGGCCGCCACCTCCACCCCGTAGCTCTTGGAGGCGGGGCCCGGGAGGACCTGGTGGTAGAAGACGAGCCCCCCCTCCTCCTCCTTGGCGGCCACGTGCAGGTTCTTGAGCCGGGGAAGGGCGAGGGCGGTGAGCTCAAAGTAGTGGGTGGCGAAGAGGGTGTAGCACCGCCTCTCGTGCAGGGCCTCGGCGAGGGCGGTGGCGATGGCCACCCCGTCCAGGCTGCTCGTGCCCCGGCCCACCTCGTCCAGGAGGACGAGGCTATTGGGGGTGGCCTCCTTGAGGATGAGGGCCACCTCCTCCATCTCCACCATGAAGGTGCTCTTCCCTCCGGCGAGGTCGTCCGAGGCCCCGATCCGGGTGTAGATCCCGTCAAAGAGGGGAAGCTCCGCCTCCTCCGCGGGCACGAAACTCCCGATCTGGGCGAGGAGGGCAATGAGGGCGGTCTGGCGGAGGAAGGTGCTCTTCCCCGCCATGTTGGGCCCCGTCACCAAGACGAGCTCCCCCGCCATCTCCAGGTCGTTGGGCACGAAGGGGGTGCGGCGCTCCACCACCGGGTGGCGCCCCGCCCTTATGCGGAGCCTCTCCCCGAAGCGGGGCCTGGTGTAGCCGTGGCGCACCGCCACCTCGGCGAGGGCGGCGTAGACGTCAAGTTCAGCGAGAAGCCTCGCCGCCTCCCTTAAGGCCTCCGCCTGTCCCTTGGCCTTCTCCCGCACCGCCAGGAAGACCTCCTCCTCGCGGCGGCGGATCTGGGCCTCGAGGCGGTAGAGCTCCCGCTCCCTTTCCTTCATCTCCGGCAGGGTGTAGCGCTGCCGGTCCTTGAGGGTCTGGACGGGGCGGTACTCCTGGGGCACCTGGCCATAGTAGGGCCGGGTCACCTCCAGGTAGTAGCCGAAGACGGCGTTGTACCCCACCTTGAGGGTGGGGATGCCCGTCCTCTCCTTCTCCCGGGCCTCGAGGTCCAGGAAGTAGGCCACCCCCTCGGCGTGGGCCCGCCGCAGGGCGTCCAGGTCCGGGTCGTACCCCTCCCGGATGAGCCCCCCCTCGGAGACCTTGAGGGGCGGCTCCTCCACCAACGCCGCCTTAAGCTCCTCCAAAAGGCCGGAGAGGTCAGGAAGCCCCACCTCCTCCCCGAGGAGGCCCTTAAGCTCAGGGAGGATCTCCAGGCTTCGCCTTAGGGCGGCGAGGTCCTTCGGGCTTGCCCGGGAAAGCTCCAGCCTCGTGGCCAGGCGCTCCAGGTCGGAGAGGCGGAAGAGGAGGCGCCTCACCCCCTCGCGTAAGGCCCCCTCCCGCACGAAGCGCTCCACCCGGTCAAGCCTCGCCTCCAGGGGGCCCCTTTCCAGAAGGGGGTGGCGGAGCCAGGCCTGGAGGAGCCTCCGCCCGGGGGCGGTGCGCGTCTCGTCCAGAACGCCGAAGAGGGTGTCCCGGCCCCGCAAGGGTTCAAAGACCTCGAGGGCCTTCAGGCTCGCCTCGGGCAGGCGCACGAAGGCCCCGGGGTCGTAGAGGCGAAAAGGCCGCACGCTCAAGGCCCCCCCCTGGGTGGCCCGGGCGTAGGCGAGGAGCGCCCCCTGGGCCCGCCTCAGGGCCAAAGGCCCCTCCCCTTCCGGGTCAAAGGGGGCCTCGGAGAGCATCACGGGAAAGCGCTTCCGGAACTCGGCCACGAAGGCCTCGTTCTCCCGTAGCTCCGGGGCGAGGAGGACCTCGGCGGGCCGGTGGCGGAAAAGCTCGTCGTAGAGGGCGCTTTTTCCCTGAAGGAGCGTCCCCTTGAACTCCCCCGTGGAGACGTCCAGAAAGGCCACCCCCCAGCCGTCGCCCGTGGCCACGGCGGCCAGGTAGTTGGCCTCCCGGGGGAGGAGGGCCTCTTGGGTGAGGGTCCCGGGGGTGAGGAGCTGGGTCACCTCCCGCCGCACCAGGCCTTCCGCCTCCTCGGCGGGCTCCACCTGGTCGGCCACCGCCAGGCGAAAGCCCATCTTGAGAAGCCGCTCGGCGTAGGCGTCAAAGGCCCTTATGGGAATCCCCGCCATGGGGGTGGTGAAGTCCTTGCTGGTCTTGTGGGTGAGGACGAGGCCAAGAGCGCGGGCCAGCCTTTCCGCGTCCTCCCCGAAGCACTCGTAGAAGTCCCCCACCTGGAAGAGGAGGAGGTAGTCCGGGTAGCGGTCGCGGAGCTCCACGTACTGCTGCAGGAGAGGGGGAAGGGGGCCTGAACCTTCGCCCTTGAGCATGCTTCTTATCTTACGGGGGGAAGGGGGCCTCTTTATACCCCCGGGCTCCGGGCAAAGACCCTTTGGGGGCAAAAGCGTTCCCTGGACCATACCCCCCTCTTGAAAAAGGCGGCCCTACAGGAGTAGGGTACGTTTGTCCCTATGAGGAGGGCGAAATGAAGGGAAAAGTTGACCGTAGGAAGCTCCTCAAGCTTTTAGGGGCGGGTGGTTTTCTCCTGGCCTCGAGGCCGGCCCTGGCCCAGACCTCGGCCCAGGCGGAGGAGGCCCTGCCGAGCTTCACCGGGCCCCAGGCCAACCCCTACTGGAACGGGGTCCACCCCTACGCCGTCTACCCGCAGAAGCTTCCCCTCCTGCGGATGACGGACCGGCCCGTCCAGCTGGAAACCCCGAGGCACTACTTCCGCACCCCCTTCACCCCTAATGAGGCCTTCTACGTGCGCTACCACCTGGACGAGATCCCCAACGAAATAGACCTCTCCCAGTGGCGCCTGAAGCTAGAGGGCAACTTTGAGCGGCCCGTGGAGCTTTCCTTTGAGGACCTCATCCGCAAGTTCAAGCCCGTCTCCATCGCCGCGGTGAACCAGTGCTCGGGCAACTCCCGAAGCCGCTTCCAGCCCCGGGTCTCGGGGGGGCAGTGGGGCAACGGGGCCATGGGCAACGCCCTCTGGACAGGGGTGCGGCTCAAAGACCTCCTGGACTACGCCGGGGTGAAGCCGGGCACGGTGCAGATCCAGTTTGAGGGGCTGGACCGGGGCAAGGGGCCGGAGAACCTGGGCTCAGGCCGCTTCATCAAGTCCCTGGACCTGGACGACCCGGTCATAGAGGAAACCATCCTGGCCTACCTGATGAACGGGGAACCCCTCCCCATGCTGAACGGCTTCCCCGTGCGCCTGGTGGTGCCCGGGAAGTTCGCCACCTACTGGCTCAAACACGTGACCTGGATCCGGGCCCTCACCGAGCCCGACAAGAACTTCTGGATGGCCACCGCGTACAAGGTGCCGGACACCCCCAACGGTTCCACCACCCCAGAGGCCTTCGCCTCCGGCCAAGTCAAAACCGTGCCCATCGGCCACTTCAACATGCCGGTCCGCTCCTTCATCATTGACCCGGACGGCTCCTACCCCCTGGTGGCGGGCCTCCCCGCCAAGATCCGGGGCATCGCCTTCAGCGGCCACGGCAAGGTGGTCAAGGTGGAGGTCTCCACCGACAATGGCCAGACCTGGCGCCCCGCCCTCCTCGGGCCGGACTACGGCAAGTACTCCTTCCGCACCTTTGAGTACACCTGGCGGCCCACGGAGCCCGGGAAGCACGTCCTGGCGGTGCGGGCCACGGACGAAAAGGGCAACGTCCAGCCGGACAGCGGCGTCTGGAACCCCGGCGGTTACCTCTGGAACAAGATTGAGCGCCAGGAAGTGGTGGTCCTGGCGGCCAAGTAGGAGGCAGGAGATGAAAAAACGCTGGCTTATTGTTGCAGGGCTTACCCTTCTCGGTGGCGTGCTGGCCGAGGTCCCCGGTGTCGTGGCCGGCAATTGGGCACAGGGGCCTTTAGGGCTTATCCTGCAACCTGCTCCAGCCACCCCTGGAGGGGGCACGGTCTACAAGGTAGGGGCCTACCCCCTCTACACCGCTGAGCTGGCCGACGGGGAGGGCAAAGAGCTGGTCATGAGCTACTGCTCCATCTGCCATAGCGTCACCTACATCACCATGCAACCTCCTTTGGCCAACTGGAAGCCCACCATGGACAAGATGCTGAAAACCTACGGGGGCGAGAAGTTCATCCCTCCCGACGTGGCCGAGAAAATCCTCGCCTACCTGCAGGCCCACTACACCCCGGAAACCCGCAAGGAATGAACCGGGTCCTCTCCCTCCACCTCGGCTTAGGCTCCGGCCTCCCCAAGCCGCGGGTGGAGGCCTTG
Organism: Thermus arciformis; assembly: GCF_900102145.1. Classification (GTDB taxonomy): domain Bacteria; phylum Deinococcota; class Deinococci; order Deinococcales; family Thermaceae; genus Thermus; species Thermus arciformis. The sequence goes on from NZ_FNBC01000033.1 coordinate 22,282, forward strand.
GAGCTCGTGGCGGGCTTTGGGGCCAAGGGGGATCGGCACGCCGGCAAAGACCCCGACCGGGCGGTCTTGGTGGCGGGGCTTCCCGCCTACGAGAAGGCCCAAGGGGCGGGGGTCCTCCTCCCCTACGGAGCCCTAGGGGAAAACCTCCTCCTGGACCTGGACCCCCACGCCCTTCCCCCGGGGGCGAGGCTTAAGGTGGGGGAGGCCCTTTTGGAGCTTTCCCAGGTGTGCACCGTCTGCAAGAGCCTCTCCCAGTTTGACCTCCGCCTGCCCAAGCTCCTCTACGGGGGCCGGGGGGTGTACGCCCGGGTCCTCGAGGGCGGCTCCGTGCGGGTGGGGGACCCGGTCCTCGTCCTCGTCCCGGCCCGCTAAAGAAGGGAAACCCCCCCAGGGAGGCCTCCCCGGGGGGCGTCCTTTTGGGCTACTACCCTTTCTTCCGGTTTCCTTCGCCCGACTGACCCAGGGAAGCTCCCTAGGGACCTTTGGCCGGGGCCCCCATGCTGGCTTGGGCCAGCGTGGGGTGGCACTACACCCCCACGAGCCCCGGCACCCGGTAGGCGAAGTAGGCGGGCTTTTCCCCTTTGGGCTCGTTCAGGACCTCAATCCGGCCCTCGAGGCCCGCCTCCACCACCTTGAGCTCCTTGAGGTAGTCCATGAAGCTTTCGGCGTCGCTAAAGCCCGTGTCCACCCGGTAGCCCTGGGCCTCCTTGAGCACGGTGAAGCCGTCGCCCCCGTTGGCGATGAAGTTGTTCACCACCACGCGGTAGGTGGCCTCGAGGTCCAGGGGCACGTACCCCTTCTCCCCCTTCACCTCCACCCGCACCACCCGGCTCCCCGCGGGGCGGGAGAGGTCAAAGGCGTAGCGGAGGCCAGAGACCTGCAGGAAGCGGCCCGCCTGGCCCTCCCACTGGGAGACCCCGTTCTCCAGGGCGGCCAAAATCTCCTTGCCCTTCAGGTCCATGACCACCAGGGTGTTCCCGAAGGGCAGGACCTCGTAGACCTTGCCTACGGTGATGGGCCCCTTGGGGATGGAGGCCCGGATGCCGCCGCCGTTTTGCAGGGCGATCTGGGTCCCGGCGCCCCTCGTCTTCCAGAGCATCCCGTCGGCGATGAGGTTCCCCAGGTTGCTCTCGCGGCGGCGCACGATGGCCCTTTCCCCCACCAGGTCCACCTTGGCCTCGGCGATCACCTGCTGCATCAAGGCCATCACCGGCTGGGCGTAGGCGAGGAGGGCCTCCTTGGCGAAGAAGTCCTCGGGGGCGGCCTCCGGGGTCATGAGGAGGGCCTCCCCCTTGTAGGCCAAAAGCTCCCCCTTGGCCCCGAAGGTGACCTCCAAAAGGCCCACCACCTTCCCCCACTCCCAGGCCTGGACCACCAAGACGTCCTTCCCCTCGGGGTTCTTCACCACCGTGGGGTAGGGCCCCATGGGGGAAAGCTCCTTGTGGGGGAAGCTTCCCAAAAGGGTGTGGGAGTGGCCGCCCACGATCACCTGGGCCCCCACGAGCCTCCGGGCGAGCTTCAGGTCCTCGGCGTAGCCCAGGTGGGAGAGGACCACGATTTTGTTGACCCCCTTGGCGAGGAGCTCGTACACCGCCTTCTGGGCGGTCTCGTAGGGGTCCAGGAAGGCCACGGTGGGCCCGGGGTTGGCGATCTCCTTGGTGTCCGGGGTGGTGAGGCCGATGACCCCAATCCTCTCCCCGCCCACCTGGACCACGGCGTAGGGGGCGAAGAGGCCCTTAAGCCTCGGCTCCTGGCTCACGTCCACGTTAGCGGAGACCACCTTGAACCTCGCCCCCTTGAGGAAGTCCGCCAAAGGCCCTGGGCCCAGGTCAAACTCGTGGTTCCCCAGGGCCATGACCCGGTAGAGGGCCCGGTGCATGAAGTAGCGGTCCGCCAGGCCCCGGTACTGGTTGAAGTAGAGGGTGCCCTGGAAGACGTCCCCCGCGTCCAGGAAGAGGAGGTTCCGCCTCGAGGCCCTGAGCCGGTCAAAAAGGGCGATCCTCCGGGCCACCCCGCCCACCGGGGTCTTCTTGCCGGAAAGGGTGAGCTCCACGGGCTCCAGGTGGGCGTGGGTGTCGTTGGTGTGGACCAAGGTGAGGGTGAAGCCCTCCTGGGCCCTCCCCAAAAGCCCCAAAGGGGCCAGGGCCAAACCCGCTTTCAATACCTCCCGCCGCCTCAGCATAGCCACCTCCGGCCTCCAGTCTACCCGGGGCGTGTCAGGGGAAGGCCAAGCCGGTTCTTCATAAACTTGCGTACGGGCAAATCTTGACAGGTGGCACATTAAAGCTTTACACTTTGCACAACCCTGCCGGGTCTTTTCAGGCAAAACCCGGCCTTAGGGAAAGAGGAGGCGGAAAATGGGGTACACCAAGGCAGAAATCCTCAAGGCGCTCAAGGGGGAAGGGGTCAAGTTTTTGCGGCTCCAGATCACCGACATCCTGGGGGTGGTCAAGAACGTGGAGGTGCCCGAGTCCCAGTTTGAGAAGGCCCTGGACGGGGAGATCATGTTTGACGGCTCCTCCATTGAGGGCTTCACCCGGATTGAAGAGTCGGACATGCTCCTGAGGCCCGACTACAACACCTTTGTCATCCTCCCCGACCAGGTGGAAGACCCGAGCCGGGGCCGGGTGGCCCGGCTCATCTGCGACGTCTACTACCCCGACGGCCGCCCCTTTGAGGGGGACCCCCGTTACGTCCTCAAGCGGCAGATAGAGCGGCTCAAGAGGCTCGGGTTTGACAACATGTACGCCGGCCCCGAGCCCGAGTTCTTCCTCTTCCTCAGGACCCCCGAGGGCCTGCCCACGGTGGAGACCCACGACAAGGCGGGCTACTTTGACCTGGCCCCCATAGACAAGGGGGAGGAGGCCCGGCGGGACATGGTGAACGCCCTGGTGGCCATGGGCTTTGAGATTGAGGCCAGCCACCACGAGGTGGCCCCGGGACAACACGAGATTGACTTCAAGTACGCCGACGCCCTCACCACCGCCGACAACATCGCCACCTTCAAGTGGGTGGTGAAGCGCATCGCCCTGAACCACGGCCTCCACGCCACCTTCCTGCCCAAGCCCATCCGGGGCATCAACGGGAGCGGCATGCACACCCACCTCTCCCTCTTCAAGGACGGGGAGAACGCCTTCTTTGACCCCAAGGCCGAGTACCAGCTCTCCCAGATCGCCCTCCACTTCATCGCCGGGCTTCTTGAGCACGCCGCCGGAATGGTGGCCATCACCAACCCCCTGGTGAACTCCTACAAGCGCCTCACCCCGGGGTACGAGGCCCCCACCAACATCGCCTGGTCCGCCTCCAACCGCTCGGCCATGATCCGGATCCCGGCCCGGCGGGGCGTGGGCACCCGGGCGGAGCTCAGGATGCCCGACCCCTCCTGCAACCCCTACCTGGCCCTGGCGGTCATGGCCGCCGCGGGCGCGGACGGCATTGAGCGCAAGCTCCTTCCGCCCCCGCCCATCCAGCGCAACATCTACCAGATGAGCGTCCGCGAGAAGCGGAAGCACAAGATCCGCGAGCTCCCGGGCACCTTGAGGGAGGCCCTCGAGGCCCTGAAGAAGGACCCCGTGATCCAGGAGGCCCTGGGGGAGCACGTCTACACCCACTTCCTCCAGGCCAAGCAGATGGAGTGGGACGACTACCGGGTCACGGTCCACCAGTGGGAGCTGGACCAGTACCTCGCTGTATACTGACCCCGGGTATCCCCCACCCCCGCTTCCCGCGGGGGTGGGGGCTGACCCATAGGTCAGGAATAAACTTTCCGCGGGGCATGGGCTTGCCTAGTAAATTGCCTTGTACCCCGGAGGGGGCGGGAGAAGGGAGAGAAGAACCCTAAGGCCGTAGGCGATGAGCTCCAAAAGCGCCCGCGCCATGGCCGTCCAAGGCTTCCGCTCCCAAAGGTATCCCCCACCCAGCCGCGTCTTCATCCCCCCAAACACCCCCTCCACCACCCCGCGAAACCGGTACACCTCGGGGTCCCACCCCTCCCGCGCCCGCACCCGCGCCTCCTCCCTGGCCTCGCCCCCGCCCCGAAGCCGGATCACCGGCCGCACCCCCGCCTCCCCCAAAGCCCCCCACACCTCCTTCCCGTCAAACCCCGCATCCGCCAAAAGCCACCCCCGGGAAGGAGGAAACCGCCTCAGCACCTCCCCCCCAAGCCGGGGGTCCGGAGCATAGCCCTCCCCCACCACTCCACCCCAGGGCCACAAGAGCCGCCTCTCCCTATCCCACCGCATCAGGGCCAGAAGCCGCGCGTGCCCCCGCACCCGCCGCACCTCCTTCCCCCGACGAAAGCGGAGAAGCCGGTCCTTGCTCCGGTAGGCCAGCCCCGTGGTGTCCATGAGGTAGAGGGGGGGAAAGCGCCGCCAGGTGTGCCGGCGCCTCGTCCGAAGCCGCCTCGCCTTCCGGAGAGGACTCCGGGGCGAGATGGGCCTCCAGTTCCCGGGAAAGCCTCTCCAGGAGGGCCTCAAGGAGTTTGGGGTCCAGGTGCTTGAGGGCGTAGCGGGC
>NZ_FNBC01000034.1 GCF_900102145.1 Thermus arciformis
GAGCTTCCACGACCTCGCTTCGCTTCTCCTCCTTCCCCTGGACCTTCCCGAGGGGGCGGAGCTCTACCTGGACCGGGGGTACGAGAGCCATCTGTACGAGGACCTCCTCCGGGAGGCCCAGGAGGTTGTTCCCATGGTCATCCGCAGGAGGAACAGCCGGCGGTATCTCCCTTGGATGCAGTACCTGGCCATCGTGGGGCGGAGGGTGGTGGAGACGGTGGGGAGCATGCTCCATCACCTCTTCCCCAGGCGCATCCACGCCGTGACCCAGGAGGGTTTCGTCATCAAAGTTCTCACCTTCGTCCTGGCCCATAACATCAGTCTCCTGACCCAGAAGATGGCTGGGTAGCAACTTGGGTTAGTATAGGCGCCATGGGCCTTCTCGTCGGCTTCCTCGGCGGGGTCTTCGGCGGCCTCGTGGGCCTAGGCGGCGGCACGGTGATGATCCCCCTGATGGTGGGGCTTCTCAAGCTTCCCCAGCACAAGGCCCACGGCACGAGCCTGGTGGCCGTCTTCTTCACGGGGCTCGTGGGGGCCTTGACCTACAGCCTCCAGGGCTCCTTGGCCCCCAAGGCCGCGCTTTTCCTGGCCCTCACCGCCATCCTCACCGCCCGCTTCGGCGCCCGCTTCGCCCACGGCCTCTCCGAGAACAACCTCAAGCGGTCCTTCGGCTGGTTCCTCATCGCCGTGAGCTTCCTCCTTCTCCTCAGGCCCTACCTCGCCCCCCTCGGCCTGGTGCGGGGCGAACTCCTCCAGGACCTCGCCCTCCTCCTCGCCGGAAGCCTCACCGGCTTCCTCTCGGGGATGATGGGGGTGGGCGGGGGGACGATCATGGTCCCGGCCATGGTCCTCCTCCTGGGGATGCCCCAGCACACCGCCCAGGGGACGAGCCTCCTCGCCATGGTCCCGGCGAGCCTGGTGGGCGCCCACACCCACCTGCGCCTGGGGAACGTGGACCGGGACCTCGCCCTAGGCCTCGTGCCCGGGGTCCTGGTGGGCACCTTCCTAGGGGGGGAGCTCGCCCACATCCTCCCGGAAGGCGCCTTGCGGCTCGTCTTCGCCGCCGTGCTCGTCTGGACGGGGTGGCGGTACGCCCGTGCAGGAAGGTAACTTCAAACACTTTTTCACGGGCTCAACCGGCTCCGGGCTCCTGGTGGGCCTCCTCGCCCTGAGCGTGGCCCGCGAGAAGCCCAAGACGGCCTAACCCCGCGCCCGGGCTCCCCGCCCGAGGCCTTCCTCGGGCGGGGTTCCCCTTGCCCGGACGGGGCGCCGGGTGTAAGGTAGGGCTGGCCTTTAAACCGGTCCCGCGAGGCCGGAAAGGGGGAAAGATGCGAGAAACGAGGAAGCGGCCCGAAAGGAAGGGAAGGAGCGGAGGCCTTGGCCTCCGCCTTTTTTTGGAGGTGGCCGGTGCGCTTTAAGGCGGAGCTCATGAACCAAGAGGAGATGCGGCGGGCCCTCTACCGCATCGCCCACGAGATCGTGGAGGCCAACAAGGGGACGGAGGGCCTGGCCCTGGTGGGGATCCACACCCGGGGCATCCCCCTCGCTCACCGCATCGCCCGCTTCATCGCGGAGTTTGAGGGGAAGGAGGTGCCCGTGGGGGTCTTGGACATCACCCTCTACCGGGACGACCTCACGGAGATCGGCTACAGGCCCCAGGTGCGGGAGACCCGGATCCCCTTTGACCTCACGGGGAAGGCCATCGTCCTGGTGGACGACGTCCTCTACACGGGCCGCACCGCTCGGGCCGCCTTAGACGCCCTCATGGACCTGGGAAGGCCAAGGCGCATCTACCTCGCGGTCCTCGTGGACCGGGGGCATAGGGAGCTTCCCATCCGGGCGGACTTCGTGGGGAAGAACGTCCCCACCTCCCGGAACGAGGTGGTGAAGGTCAAGGTGGTGGAGGTGGACGGGGAGGACCGGGTGGAGCTTTGGGAAAGGGAGGAGGCATGAGGCACCTCCTGGACTTCCAAGGCTGGAACAGGCCTGAGGTGGAAAGCCTCCTGGACACCGCCCGGGTGATGCGGGAGGTCCTGGAGCGGCCCGTAAAGAAGGTCCCCGCCCTCCAGGGCTTCACCGTGGCCACGGTCTTCTTTGAGCCCTCCACCCGCACCCGCATCTCCTTTGAGCTCGCCGCCCGGCGCATGTCCGCGGACGTGGTCTCCTTCGCCGCCCAAACGAGCAGCCTCCAGAAGGGGGAAAGCTACAAGGACACCCTCCTCACCCTCGAGGCCATGGGGGTGGACGCCTACGTCATCCGGGCGGACAGCGCCGGCGTGCCCCACCAGGCCACCCGCTGGGTGAAGGGGGCCGTGATCAACGGGGGGGACGGCCGCCGCGCCCATCCCACCCAGGCCCTCCTGGACGCCTACACCCTCCTCGAGGCCCTGGGCACCTTAGAGGGCAAGAAGGTCGCCATCGTGGGGGACATCCTCCACTCCCGGGTGGCCCGCTCCAACGCCGAGCTCCTTCCCCTCCTCGGGGCCCAGGTCTTCTGCGCCGGCCCCCCGAGCCTCCTCCCCCAAAGCCTCCCCGGGGTCCACCTCACCCCCCACCTGGAGGAGGCCCTGGAGGAGGCGGACGCCGTCATGGTCCTCAGGCTCCAGAAGGAGCGGATGGAGGCGGGGCTCGTCCACCTCGAGGACTACATCGCCCGCTACCAGGTGACGGAAAGGCGCCTCGCCCGGGCCAAGCCCCAAGCCCCCCTCCTCCACCCCGGCCCCATGAACCGGGACGTGGAGCTGGAGGGCGGCTTGGCGGACTCGGCGAGGAGCCTGGTGAACCGCCAGGTGCAAAACGGGGTGGCGGTGCGCATGGCGGTGCTCTACCACCTTTTGGTGGGAAGGGAGAAAGCATGATCTTAATCCGCAACGTCCGGCTGGTGGACGCCCGGGGCGAGCGGGGCCCCGCGGATGTCCTCATCGGCGAAGGGAGGATCCTCTCCCTGGAAGGCGGCGAGGCGAAGCAGGTGGTGGACGGCACGGGGTGCTTCCTCGCCCCGGGGTTTTTAGACCTCCACGCCCACCTCCGCGAGCCCGGGGAGGAGGTGAAGGAGGACCTCTTCTCGGGGCTTCTCGCGGCGGTGCGGGGGGGGTACACGGACCTCGTCTCCATGCCCAACACCAAGCCCCCCGTGGACACCCCGGAGGCGGTGCGGGCCCTCAAGGAGAAGGCCAAGGCCCTGGGCCTCGCAAGGCTCCACCCCGCGGCCGCTCTCACCCTGGGCCAGGAGGGGAAGCACCTCGCCCCGGCGGGGCTTCTCCGGGAGGCGGGGGCGGTCCTCCTCACGGACGACGGCCGCACCAACGAGGACGCCGGGGTCTTGGCGGCGGGGCTCCTCATGGCCGCGCCCCTAGGCCTCCCCGTGGCGGTGCACGCCGAGGACGCGGGCTTAAGGCGAAATGGGGTGATGAACGACGGGCCCTTGGCGGACCTCCTGGGCCTTCCCGGAAACCCCCCGGAGGCCGAGGCCGCCCGCATCGCCCGGGACCTCGAGGTCCTGCGCTACGCCTTAAGGCGAAGCCAGGCCACCCCCAGGCTCCACGTCCAACACCTCTCCACGAAGCGGGGCCTGGAACTCCTCCGGGAGGCCAAGCGGGCCGGGCTTCCCGTGACCGCCGAGGCCACCCCCCACCACCTCACCCTCACGGAAGAGGCCCTAAAGGCCTTTGACCCCCTCTTCAAGGTGGCCCCGCCCCTCCGCACCCGGGAGGACCAGGAGGCCCTCGTGGAGGGGCTTCTTGACGGCACCCTGGACGCCATCGCCACCGACCACGCCCCCCACACCCTGGCGGAGAAGGAAATGGACCTCCTAAGGGCCCCCTTCGGCATCCCGAGCCTCGAGGTGGCCTTCCCCCTCCTTTACACCGAGCTCCACCTGAAGCGGGGCTTTCCCCTGCCGAGGCTCGTGGCGCTTTTCACCGACGGCCCCAGGCAGGTCCTGGGCCTTCCCCCCCTCCACCTGGAGGAGGGGGCCGAGGCGAGCCTCGTCCTCCTCTCCCCCAAGGAGCGCCCCGTGGACCCCAGGGCCTTCGCCTCCAAGGCCCGCTACTCCCCCTGGGCGGGATGGGTCCTCGGGGGGTGGCCCGTCCTCACCCTGGTGGCGGGGCGGATCGTCCACGAGGCGCTAAAATAGGGGCGTGCTGAAGAAGCTCCTGGAGGCGGATGCCATCGGCCTCAGGCTGGAGTGGGTGGGGGGGCTTCCCCTCTGGGAGGCCCAGCCCACCTACCGGCATCAGAAGGCGGTGGACCGGATCCGGCAAAGCCTCCGGCCCAAGGAAGGCGCCCCTTGCGCCTGCGTCCACGTGGCCAACGTCTACGTGCGCTTTCCCGACGGCTCCTACAAAAGACCCGACATCGCCATCTTCTGCCGGGAACCCGAGGAGCTGGACGAGGCCATCACCCTTCTCCCCGAGGCGGTGGTGGAGGTGGTGAGCCGGGGCTACGAGGCCAAGGACCTGGAGATCGGCCCCCGCTTCTACCTCTCCCAGGGGGTGAAGGACGTGGTGGTCTTTGACCCCTACACCCTTCTCGTCCTCCACCTGCGCCGCGATGGGGCCTCACGCTACGTTTCCCCTGTGGAACTGGAGCTCGAGGCGGGCTGCCTCCTCACCGTCTGAACCCCATACGGGCTTGCACCCCCATGGGAGCCCGGACCCCGGCTCACGAGCGGCGAAGTTCCCCCAGGGAGGAAACCCCCTCGGCCTCCATGAGGCGGAGAAGCCCCAGGAGGAGCCTCCTGGGGAAGAGGGGGCCCCCGTAGACGAAGCCCGTGTAGACCTGGACCAGGCTCGCCCCGGCCTTGAGCCGCTCCCAGAGGTCCAAAGGCGTCTCCACGCCCCCCACGCTCACCAGGGCAAGCCCCTCCGCCTGGGCCAGATGGCGGAGGACCTCCAGGGCCCTCCCCTTCAGGGGCCTTCCCGAAAGCCCCCCGGCTTCCCGAGCAAGAGGGCTTTTTAGGCCCTCCCGGGCGAGGGTGGTGTTCACCGCCACCAGGCCCTGGAGGCGGTGCTTCTTGGCCAGGGCGAGGACCTCGTCCAGGGCCTTGGGGGAGAGGTCCGGGGCCACCTTGAGGAGGAGGGGCTTGGGGGTGGCCGGGCGGAGGCGGGCGAGGAGCTCGTCCAGGAAGGGGCCTTCCTGGAGGGTCCGAAGCCCTGGGGTGTTGGGGGAGCTCACGTTCAGGACGAAGTAGTCCCCAAAAGGCTCCAGGAGGCGGAGGGCCTTTAGGTAGTCCTCCGCCGCCCGCTCCAAGGGCGTGTCCCGGTTCTTCCCCAGGTTGACCCCAATGGGCAGGGGAAGCCCCCTCTGGCGGAAGCGCTTTAGGCGCGTGGCGGCCTCCTCTGCCCCCCGGTTGTTGAAGCCCATGCGGTTGATGAGGGCGCGGTCTTCCACCAGGCGGAAAAGCCTCGGCCTCGGGTTGCCCTCCTGGGGCCTCGGGGTGAGGGTCCCCACCTCGGCGAAGCCGAAGCCCAGGGCCCACCAGGCCCCGAGGGCCCTCGCGTCCTTGTCCATCCCCGCGGCGAGGCCCAGGGGGTTGGGAAAGGAGACCCCAAAGGCCTCCACCCGGAGGCGGGGGTCCTCCACCCGAAGAAGCCTCGCGGGAACCTCCAGCAAGGGCCCCCTTTCCGACCAGAGAGCGAGGAGGCCCAAGGTGAGCTCGTGGGCGGTCTCGGGGTCTAAGGCGAAGAGGAGGCGGTGCACAGGCCCATGCTACCCCCTTGCCGCCCGCGTCCGGGTTAGAATGGCCGCGTGAGGCGAGTCTTCTGGCCCCTCGTGGCCCTAGCCGGGCTCCTTGCCGCCTGCTCCGTCAGCTTCACCATCCCCCTCCCCGACCAGACCGTCCAGCTCCCCGCCCTGGGGGGCACCCTGGGCCGGGTGGTCTACCCCGCCCAGGCCCAGAGCTTCCCCCCGCCCGGGGGCGTCCTCAAGGACGTCCAGGTCACGGGCACCCTCGAGGCCAGCCAGCCCCTCTTCCTGACCCTGGACCTCTACGCCCGCACGAAAGACCCCGCCCAGGACGAGAACTGCCTGGCCCTGGGCGGGTACGCCTACGCCTGCGCCCTGGGCCCCGAGGACGGGCCCATAGGCCGCGCGAGCTTTGCCGGAACCTCGGCCCCCCTTTCCCTCAAGGGGGAGAAGCTGACCCAGGGGGTGCAGGAGGGAAGGCTTTGGCTTGGGGCCATGGTCCAGGGCCTGCCTAATGGCGGCCTCACCCTCACCTTCAAGAACCTCAAGGCCACCCTCACCCTGGGCCTCTAGGCCTTTGTGGCGGTGGGCCCCATGGCCGCCGGGCCGCCCGGGTATCATGGGGGTAGATGAAGGACGCCTTGCGCCTAGAACTCCCCGTTTTGCCCCTCAGGAACACCGTCATCCTCCCCCACACCACCACGGGGGTGGACGTGGGCCGCGCCAAGAGCAAGCGGGCCGTGGAGGAGGCCCTAAGCGCCGACCGGTACATCTTCCTCGTGGCCCAGAAGGACCCCGAGGTGGACGACCCCACCCCGGAGGACCTCTACGCCGTGGGCACCCTGGCCGTGGTCAAGCAGGCCATGCGCCTGCCCGACGGCACCCTGCAGGTGATGGTGGAAGCCAGGAACCGGGCCCGGCTCCTCTCCTACGTGGCCGCCCCTTACCTCCGGGCCGTGGGGGAGGTGATTCCGGAGCCCCCCCTGCAGGACCCAAGCCTCGCCCGGGTCCTGGTAGGGGAGGTGCAAGAGGCCTTTGAGCGCTACGTGCAGGGCCACAAGACCCTGCGCCTGGACCGCTACCAGCAGGAGGCCATCAAGAGCACCCTAGACCCCGCCATCCTGGCGGACCTCGTGGCCCACCACGCCACCTGGCCCCTGGAGGAGAAGCAGGCCATCCTGGAGACCCCGGAGGTGGAGGAGCGCCTGAAGCGGGTGCTGGCCCTCCTCCTTCGCGACCTGGAGCGGTTTGAGCTGGACAAGAAGATCGCCGCCCGGGTCAAGGAGCAGATGGACCAGAACCAGAGGGAGTACTACCTCCGGGAGCAGATGAAGGCCATCCAGCGGGAGCTTGGGGGCGGGGAGGACTTCCTCACGGAGATTGAGGAGCTCCGCGAGCGCATAGAGAAGAAGGGCATGCCCGAGCCCGTGAAGGAAAAGGCCCTCAAGGAGCTCAAGCGCCTGGAGAAGATGCAGCCGGGCTCCCCCGAGGCCACGGTGAGCCGCACCTACCTGGACTGGCTTCTGGACGTGCCCTGGACGGAGGCCGACCCCGAGGTCTTGGACATCTCCGTGACCAAGCGGGTCCTGGACGAGGACCACTACGGCCTGAAGGACGTCAAGGAGCGCATCCTGGAGTACCTGGCGGTGCGCCAGCTCACCCAGGGGAAGGAGGTGAAGGGCCACGCCCCCATCCTCTGCTTCGTGGGGCCTCCGGGGGTGGGCAAGACCTCCTTGGGGCGGAGCATCGCCCGGAGCATGAACCGCCGCTTCCACCGCATCTCCCTGGGGGGCGTGCGGGACGAGGCGGAGATCCGGGGCCACCGCCGCACCTACATCGGGGCCCTCCCGGGCAAGATCATCCAGGGGATGAAGCAGGTGGGGGTGGTGAACCCCGTCTTCCTCCTGGACGAGATTGACAAGCTCTCCTCCGACTGGCGGGGGGACCCGGCCTCGGCCCTCCTCGAGGTCTTGGACCCCGAGCAGAACCACACCTTCACCGACCACTACCTGGACGTGCCCTACGACCTCTCCAAGGTCTTCTTCATCACCACGGCCAACACCCTCTCCACCATCCCGAGGCCCCTTCTGGACCGGATGGAGGTCATTGAGATCCCCGGCTACACCTTGCCCGAGAAGCGCGCCATCGCCCGCCACTTCCGCTGGCCCTTCCAGGTGAAGGAGGCGGGGCTTGAAGGGAAGCTGGAGATCACCGACCGGGCCATAGACCGCATCGTCCAGGAGTACACCCGGGAGGCCGGGGTGCGCAACCTGGACCGGGAGCTTTCCAAGGTGGCCAGGAAGGCCGCCAAGGACTACCTGGAAAGGCCCTGGGAAGGGGTCAAGGTGGTGGACGCCGAGGACCTCGAGGCCTACCTGGGCGTCCCCAAGTACCGCCCCGACCGGGCGGAGAAGGCCCCCCAGGTGGGGGCGGCCCAGGGCCTGGCCTGGACCCCCTACGGGGGCACCCTCCTCACCATTGAGGCCGTGGCCGTGCCCGGCACGGGCAAGGTGAACCTCACCGGGAACCTGGGAGAGGTCATGAAGGAGTCGGCCCACGCCGCCCTCACCTACCTCCGGGCCCACCGGGAGGAGTGGGGGCTCCCGGAGGGCTTCCACAAGGACTACGATCTCCACATCCACGTCCCCGAGGGGGCCACCCCCAAAGACGGCCCCTCGGCGGGGATCACCATCGCCACCGCCCTGGCCAGCGCCCTCACGGGCCGCCCGGTGCGCATGGACATCGCCATGACCGGGGAGATCACCCTAAGGGGCAAGGTCCTCCCCATCGGCGGGGTGAAGGAAAAGCTCCTCGCCGCCCACCAGGCGGGGATCCACCGGGTGATCCTCCCCAAGGAGAACGCCCCCGAGCTCAAGGAGGTGCCGGAGGAGATCCTCAAGGACCTGGAGGTCACCTTCGTGGAGGAGGTGGGCGAGGTGCTGAGGCTCCTCCTCCTCCCCCCTCCGCCGCCCCCCCTCTCCGCCGAGAGGCCCCAGCCGGGGGCGGGGGCCTAGGGGAACTCCACGGGCACGCCCAGGGGCACCAGGGCCTCCTGGGCTCCGGGGGTTACCTCGGCCACGGCCAAGCGCAAGGAGGCGATTCCGGGGGTGCCGAGTTCCAGGAAGTAGCGCCCCGAGGGCAGGAGGAAACGGTAATCCAGAGGCTCTTGGGGAAGAACCGTGCCCCAGAAGAAATGGCCCCACGCCTGGCCCGGAAGGAAGCAGACCTCCCGTTCTCCTGAGCGCAAGCGCAAGGGGAAGGCCTCGAGGCTGGCCCCAAGCCCAAAGGGAAGCTCCTGGTAGACTAGGCCAGCAAGGTGCACCACGCTGGGCGCTTCCAGCTCCAAGACCTCCTCCGCCCTTTCCCCGTCCAAAGAAACCAGCTGGACCTCGCGGGGGCCGCCCAGGGCCCGCCTCCACCCCACCCTCACGGCGGGGGGTGGGGTGGAAGGCTTCAGGCCCAGGACCACCGCCCGCCGCCACCCCTTGAGCTCCCGCTCAAGGCGCGCGTAGTCCACCCCCTCCCCTTGCTGGAGGCGGTGGTAGGCCTCGGCCACCGGATCCCCCAGGTCGCGGAAGACCTCTGCCAGGCGGCCATGGATGCGAAAGCGCTCCCCCTCGGCCAGACCCGCGGCCAAGTAGGGGCGAAACTGCGGCTCGCTCAGGTGATAGCGCCCTTCCCGAAGGAGGAACCAACCCCGATGCTCCAGCTCGTCCAGGGCCTCCGCGCACCCCATAGCCTGGGCCAGCTTCTCGGGCCAAGGGCCAGGGTGGAGGGCCAGGACCTCCAGGGTCCGGCGAACCTCCTGGGGAAGGTAGCGGGCCTCGAGGGCCACCATGGCCCGAATCCGCTGGGGAAGGGCCTCGGGGTTGGCCAGGGCCAGGAGCTCCTGCAAGACCTCCACCCGGCCCCCGCTCCTCAGGTAAAAGCGGGCGGCCTCGGCGAAGGGCAGGCGGGCCAGGAGGCCCTTCCGGGCCTCCTCCCAGGGGAGGCGGGGCACGCGTTCCACCACGGTGAGGGCGGCAGGAAACCGCGCCCTCAAGACCAGGAGGAAGGCGGGGTCCTCCCCGAAACTGCTCCGGGCCACCACCACCACCTGGCCCGGAGCAGGGGAAAGGGAAAAGGCCGCTTCCTTGGGGGGCAAGGGCTCACCGAAGTAGAACACCCCTGACCCCTGGCCCATACCCCGCCGGAAGGGCAGGCCCAACCGGGCGGCCAAGGCCTGGGCCAAGGCCTCCCGCCCCGAGCCCGGGGGACCGATGAGCACCACCAAGGCGGGGGGCCGCACCCCCTTCAGCCGCTCGGGGAAGGACACGGCCTCCACGTCTGGGGACAGGCGGGCCCGCAAGCCCTGGACCCAGTCCGCGAAGAGGGGCGAGAGGTCCTCGAGGCCCTCCAGCGCCTCACCCCCCACCGGGGTGCGGTCCAGCTCCACCCCGGGAGGCAGGGCGAGCACGGGGCCCCGGAAGGCTTCCTTGCCGAAGAAGGTGCGGAGGTGGGTGAGCTCGGCCCGCAGGTTCTGCAAGGCGGCCCCGTGCCCCCAAAGGAGGTCCGCAAGCTTCTCCCTGCGGGTAGGGCCTTCCAGGGCGAGGTAGTAAAGGACCCCCAAGGCCTTCCGCCTTAGGGGCAGGGGCCCCATGGGGCCTTCCGCCCGGGCAGGGCCGTATAGGGGAAGCCGTACGGGCACCATGGACCACCTCCGTTAAGCCCGACGTTAAAGAGGCGTGAAAACCCGCAGCCCTCTTGCCATGAAGTTTAACGCACAGTCGTCAAACCCCTGTGAAAAACGACCAAACCCCCTTCACGCTCCCTTCACACCCCCTGGCCTAACCTCGCTTCCGTAAGGGAGGTGAGAAGGATGAGGCTTGGGACCCTAGGGCTTGCGGCGCTCCTGCCCCTCCTCGTGGGAGCCGTGGGTCCCCAAGCCACGGTGCGGATAGAGGTCAACATCCCCGAGCGAGCGGCCCTCTGGTTGGAGGGCCCGGACCTCGGCCCAGGCGGTGCGCGCCAGGGGGTCCTCTGGGCGGGAAGGGGTGGGGGAAGCCCGGCCCAGCCCCCCTACTGCCCAAGAAACCCTCTGGACCCCAGCCTCTGCCTGCGGGACCCGGTGGTGGTCTTTGACCTCCGCTGCGCCACCCTGGGGCCCGTGCCCCCCCACTGCGCGGGGCTTTACGGCGGGGACGGGCGCTTCCTGGACGAGGACGGCCGCCCCTACCCCCCCTACCTCCTGGACGGGGAGGGCCGGGTCGTCCCCGGGTCCAAGCGCTTCCCCCAGTTCTTCGTCCACCCCTCCATGCGCCTCCACGTCTTCACCCAAAGCCCCCGCTGGGCCCTGGAGGTGGCCTTTGAGGTGGAGCCCACGAGCCCGGAAGGGGCGGTGCTGGACGCGAGCCACTTCGCCGTCCACTCCATCCTCACGGGCCGGGGCGGGGTGCCCCCCACGCCCCACTGGAAGTGCCTGGCCTACCATCCCGACTGGGACCACCCCCCCTCCCACCTCTGCCCCGCGCCCGCGGGGCCCCAGGGGGGCGTGCTCCTGGAGGAGGTCCTGGACCACCCGGGGGGCTGGCAGTCGGTGACCCTGGGGATCAAGCTCCGACTGGACGGCTCCGAGGTTCCGGGCGAGTACGAGGGTCAGCTGGTCTACACCCTGACCCTCCTGTAGGCGGCTTCAGGCTCTAGGCGACCGGGCAACCTACGCGGAAAGGAGTGAACCATGAAGAAGCACATCCTCTGGCTCCTGGCCTTGGCCCTGGCCACGGGCGTGGCCATGGCCCAGGTGGGCTTCCCCTCGGAAGGGGACTTGGACGGCGACGTGGAAGAGCTTTACGACGACAACCACGACCAGGCGGCGGTGAAGGAGAAGGTGCGGGTCATCATCCCGCCCCGCTACGCCCTCCACCTCACGGAGGACGAGTGGAACCTGGACCTGAATAGCCCTCCGGAGGCGCCCTCGGACTACGTCTTTGATCCCAGCGATCCGCGGCCGCCTGCCGAGGGGTGCTACCTGGTGCCCAAGGCCGTGCGCACGCCCGCGGACCTCATTAGCTACGCCCTGAGTGGCGGCGTCTTCCGGCCCATCGGGAGCTACCCTGCGGCCAAGGACTATGACGGAGACGGGAAGCTGGAAGACGACGAGAAGGGCACCCTGATCTGCGTGAACCAGAAAGTGCTGCAGAAGTTCTCCAACGACCCCGAAGGCTGGCAGCTCTCCGTCCAGGTCACGGGCACGCCCACAAGCGGCTTCGGCTACTTCGGCCTGGCCGACCTCATCGACCACGTGCCCATGGGGGGCTTTGCCACCAACAGCCTCCCCTACGGGCCCGTCGTGGTGGCCTCGGACAGCGGCCCCACGGGCGGCTGGCTGGACGACCTCATCGTGGAGGCCTTCTGGTTTGACGGGAGCGAGCTGGACGGCAGCTACACCATTGACGTGACCTTCACCCTGGCGGGCATGTAAGGAGGTGAGCGATGAAGAAGCTCTTCCTTTCCCTGAGCGCCCTGGCCCTCCTCCTGGGGGTGGCCCTGGCGGGCGAGGTGGTGGACGTGGGGTCGGACGAGGCCAGCGTGACCGAGCGCATCAACCTCACCATCCCCCAGCGGGTGGCCCTGCACCTCACGGAGGACGAGTGGATCCTGGACCTGAATAGTCCTCCTCTCGGCGATCCTGACACCAAGGAAGGGTGCTTCCTGGTGCCCAAGGGGTACGCGGGGACCCTCGAGGACGCCGTCAACGACGCCCTGGCGGGCGAGCTGGAGCCCATGGACACCTACCCCGCCATCAAGGACCTTGACGGCGACGGGAGCATCTCGGACGAAGAGAAGGGCACCCTCATCTGCCTCAACCAGAAGGTCCTCCAGAAGTTCTGCAACAACAGGGAGGGCTGCGAGCTGGACCTCAAGGTGACCCGCACCCTGGGCAACTCCACCTACGGCAAGCTCGGCGTACTGGACGAGGCGCCGTACATCGGCCATAGCCGCTTTGTGGCCATCACCCCCGGGGTCAACGACGACGGCGACCCCCTGGAGCTCCTCAAGGTCCTGGGCGAGCGCCTCCCCGGCTGGCTGGACGACCTCATCACCGAGGCCTTCTGGTTTGACGGAAGCGAAGTGGCGGGCACCTACGAGTTCAACTTCCTCTTCCAGCTCGCCGCCCTCTAAGGCCCTCTGCCCCCCCGGGGGCTTTCCCCCGGGGGGTTTTCCCGCTAAACTCCGGCCATGAGAAAACTCCTCTCCCTAGCCCTCCTCCTCTCCCTGGCCCAGGCCCAGACCGGGGTGGGGGTAAGCCCTCCCCGGGTGCTCCTGCCCCTGGCCCCGGGGGCCAGCGCCACCCAGACGGTGGTGGTGGACCACCCGGGCCGCCAGGGCACCTTAAGGGTGAGCGTGGTCCTCTCGGATGTCCTCCTGAAGCCCGACGGGGCCCCCCTCTACCTGGACCCGGGAAGCCACCCCCGTAGCCTGGCGCGCTGGCTTTCCGTGACCCCCCTGGAGTTCCTCCTCCAGCCCCAGGCCAGCCAGGAGGTGCGTTACACGGTGCAGGTGCCCCCGGAGGCCAAGGACGGGACCTACTGGGGGATCGTCTTCTTTGAGTCCGGCCCCAGCCAGGGGCAGGAGGGCAGGGAGGGCATCGGCATCCGGGTGCGGACCCGGGTGGGGCACGTGGTCTACGTGGACGTGGGCCGGGTGGTCCGCTCCGGGCGCATCCAGGGGGTGCGGTACCAGCCCCCTGCGGGGCGGGAAGGGGCGAGCCTACGCATCGTCTTCCAGAACACGGGCACGGGGGTCATGCGCCTCAAGGGGCGGGTGGAGGTGCGGGACGCCCAGGGGAAGGCGGTGGTCCAGGCCGCCGTGCCCGAGACCGCAAGCCTCCCCGGGGCCACCCACGAGGTCCCCGCTCCCCTGGAGAAGCCCCTCCCCCCTGGGCGCTACGTGGTCCTGGCGGTCCTGGACTACGGGGAGGCGAGCCTCATCGCCGGGGAGGCCCGGCTGGAAGTGCGCTAGAGGAGGTGGCCTTTGCGCAGGGTTATCTGGTTGTGGGGCCTGGGCCTCCTGGCCCTGGCCCAGGTGCCGGTGGGGGTGAACCTCCCGGAGGGAAGCGCCCTCACCTTGAGCGCCGAGGAGGTGGTCTTTGACCTGGCCCAAGGGGCCTACCCCCCGCCGAGCTTCCCCTACGCCTACGCCCCCACCACCCCCTCCGGCCCCCTGGTGCTGAACGTGTTCAGCAACGTGGAGGGGGGCTGGGCGGTGGAGGTGCTGGCCGAGCCCTTGGTGGCGGAAGGGGGCAAGCTCCTTTCTCCGAGCCAGCTGGAGGTGCGGGTGGACGGCGGCCCCTGGACGCCCCTTGGCCCCCGCACCGTGCTCCTCACGGGAAGCGGGCCTTCGGGAGGGTACCGGCGCCACCTCTTGGAGTTCCGCTTGGTCCTCACGGGGCAAGAGGCTCCCGGGCTTTACCGAGGAAGCCTGGTCTTCAGCCTGAGCCGGCTTTAGGATGCGGACCCTACTCCCCTTCCTCCTAGGGGTCGCCCTGGCCCTGGAGGCCCCCGAAGGGCTGGAGGCCAAACGGGGGGGCTTCCTCTCCATCCCCGTGCGGGGAGAGGGCACCGTGGCGGCCGAGGCCCCGGAGGCCTTTCTCCCCCTCACGGGCCAGGTGGAAGGGGAGGGGCTTCTCAACTTCCTGGTGCGCCCAGAGGCCCGGGCCGGGGAGTACGTGGTGCGGGTGCGGGACGCCCGCACCAGCCGGGAGGTGCGGGTACGGGTTCTGCCCGAAGCGGGCCTGCGCCTCAAGGTTCCGCCGGGGGCCACGGGGGTGGAGGGGGAGACCCTCACCTACACCCTCTTCCTGGAGAACACCGGGAACGCTCCCGACCGGGTGCGGCTGGAGGTGCGCACCCTCCTCCCCTACCGCCTGGAAGGGGCCCTGGTGGATCTGGAGCCTGGGGAAACCAGGGAAATCCCCCTGGAGCTCAAGCTCACGGGGCGGAACCGGGACACGGCCACGGTCCTGGCCTACTCCAGCCTGGACCCGAGCGTGCGGGCCTACGGGGTCGTTGAGACCACCATCCTCCCCTTCGCGGGGGCGGAGAGCCTGGGCCGGAACGCCCTCCGCTACCGCTTCGGCCTGCGCCTGGCCTACGGGGAAGGGAAGCTGGGCTACGCCGTGGCCCTGGGGCTTTCCGGAAGCCTCTCGGACTACGTGGGCCTGGCCTCCGGCCTGGAGTGGAGCCAAGAGGGGGTGAAGGGGGAGGCCTCCCTAAGGGGAGAGGGCTTCGCCTTGGGCTTCCGAGGGTATGGGGACTACCTGCGCCTCGAGGGGGAGTGGGGCCCCCTGCAGGCCTACTACGCCTTCGGCGGCGTGGCCCCCACCCTGGGGGCCCTCTACCAGGAGGGCCCCGCCCGCCTGGCCCTAACCCTGAGCGCCTCGGCCCAGCGCCTGGACCTGGGCTACGCCCTGCGGGAAGGAGGCCTCACCCTCACCCCCTACCTCGCCCTCCGGCGCCGGGCGAGCCCGGAGGAAGTGCGCGCGGGAGGGGGCCTGGAGGCCAGGCTGGAGGACCGCGCCTTCAGCCTCGCTGGGCGCCTGGAGTACCTGGGGGGGATGGCCTTCCGCCTGGGAGGGGCCACCCGCTCCCAGGAGCCCTACGGCCTCAAGGGAGAGGTGGCCTACCAAGGGGGCGTTTGGCAAGGGAGCCTGGAAGGGGGGGCCACCCTCACGGAGGAGGTCCGGGCAAGCCTCTCCGTGAGGGCGGGCCAGGGCGTGGGGGGGAGGTTTGGCCTCACCTTCCGACCCCTCACCCTCCCCTTGAGCCTGCAGGCGGGCCTAGGCTACCAGGGGGGAGTGACGGCCGACCTGGGCCTCCGGGTGCGCCTGGACGGCCTGGAGTTCGGCGGCGGTCTGGCCTCGCAGCCCACAGGGTCCAGCGCCACCCTTTACCTCGGCTACAGGGAGCGGGACTTCAGCGTGCGGACCGCCCTCAACCTGACCCCCTCGGGCCGCACCCTGCTCCTGGCGGGGGAGGCGCGTTTTGAGGACCTGGAGGGAAGCCTCCAGCTGGGCTACGACCTGGACCAGGGCTTTCCCGAGGCCCAGGGGGCCCTCCTTTACCGCTTGCCCGAGGGGTTTGGCCTGGGCCTCGCCGCCCGCTACCGCCAGGGGGACCTCTCCTGGCAGGCCCTGGGGGTCTTGGAGCTCAAGGGAGGGTTCAACACCCCGGAGGAGGTGGTCCAGGCCTTCGGGGGCCGGGCCACGGGCTACGTGGAGGGGGTGGTCTTCCACGACCGCAACCGGGACGGGGTGCGCAACCTGGACGAGCCCCCCCTCCCTGGCGCCCGGGTGAGGGTGGGAGCCCTGGAGGCGGTGGCGGACGGCAACGGGCGCTACCGCCTGGAGCTTTACCCGGGAAGCTACCGGCTGGAGGTGGGCGGCCTCGAGGCCACCCTGGCCCTGAGGCGCAATGTGGAAGCCCGGGTGGAGCGGGGGCGTGCTCTGCCCCTGGACCTTCCCATGGAAACCGTGGTAGGCCTCCAAGGCCAGGTCTACCTGGACGAGAACCGCAACGGCCAGCGGGACGAGGGGGAACCTCCCCTTCCCTACGCCCGGGTATTCCTCCGAGGCCCCGAGGCCCGCACCGCCTTTGCCGATGGCCGGGGCAACTTCACGGTGGGAGGCCTTCTGCCGGGCCGGTACACCCTGAGCCTGGACCCAAAAAGCCTGGGTTCTCTCCAGGAACCTGGGGAGCCTTTGGTGCTGGAACTCGCCCCCGGGCCCTTCCCCCAGGCGGTCTTGGCCGCCAGGCCAGTGGTGCGGGAGGTGGTGCAGACCCTCACAGAGGAGAGTTTAGGCCTCGTCCTAAGGCCCCTCCCTCCCGCCCTGCCCCCGGGGGCTGAGCTTCCCTTGTGGGTGGAGGTCCAGGGGAAGCCCGAGAGGGTGGTGGCGGAGGTGGGCGGGCAGACCTACCCCCTGGAGCCCGCGGGAGAAGGCCTCTACGGGGCCTACCTCCCCGTGGCGGGGGAAGGCGGGCTGGAAATCCGGGTGCGGGCCTTTCGGGGAAGCGAGGAGGCCGAGGTCTCCGCTTTCCTCCCCTTGCGCCCCGGCCCCCTGGCCACCCTCACCGCCACCCCAGCCCTCCTGGACCCCGGGGAGGAGGTGCGCCTCGAGGCCCGTCTCCTGCGCCGGGCCTCCCGCGTGGAGGTGCGGCTCGGCCCCCTCATCCTTCCCCTGGAACGGGTGGATGACCTCACCTATCGGGGAAGCCTCCCGGCCCCTAAAACCCCCGGGGCCTATACCCTGGAGCTTTACCTGGACGGCACCCTGGTCCACACCGCCCGCATCCGGGTGCGGGACTAAGGGAGCTCCTCCTTCCGGTTGGCGTTGAGGAAAACCCCCCGCCCGAAGCGGGCCACCACCTCCTCCGCCGGGACATAGGTGGCCCCTAAGGTTTCCATCACCCGGCGCAGCAGAAAGTCCCCCTCCCGGATCTGCCGCTCCACCTGGGGCAGGCAGTCCTTGTGGTAAAGGGCCATGAGGGGCTCCAGGTGCCCCTCGGGGTTCCAGGGCACCACCACGGGGTGGGGGGAGGCGCGGGCCTTCTCCCAAAGGAAGTCCCAGAAGCCCCGGGTGAGGAAGGGGAGGTCCGTGGCCGCCACCGCCACCCAGGGGTGTTGGGCATGGGCGAGGGCGGAGTGGAGGCCGGAGAGGCTATCCGCCCCCGGGAGGAGGTCGGGGTAGACGGGAACGCCGAAGCCCAGGTAGGGGCGGTTCGCCACGATGAAGCGCTCCTTTGCCCCCTCCAGGCTCTCCAGGACCCAGAGGAGGAGGGGCTTTCCCCGGTAGGGGAAAAGGGCCTTGTCCTCCCCGAAGCGCCTCGAGGCCCCCCCCGCAAGCACCGCTCCCGAGTACACGCCCCCAGTCTAAAGCCTTTCGGCAAGCCTTTTCGCGAGGAGAGGAGCGTAAAGAAAGCCCGTGGAGCCGAGCCCGGTGAGGGCGAAGCCGCCCTCCACGGGGAAGAGGTGGGGCCCGGGGAGGCGGAAGCGCACCCCCCGCCAAAGGGAGGCCACCCGGGGGCGGTAGCCCACAAGGGCCTCGGCCCCCTGGAGAAGCCACTCCACCTCCCCCTCCGTGGGGGGCAGGAGGCGGTAGCCCTCCTCTCCCGGGAGGTAGCTCCCCCCGAGGGCCGCCCCCGCCAGGTAGACCCGGTAGCTCAGGGCCCGGGGAAAGTAGTCCCAAAGGGTGAGGACGAGCCCCGGGATGAGCCGCCCCCCAAGGCCCAAAAGGTGCGCCCCCCGGCCGCCCCCGGCGTAGACCATCACCTCCCCCCTGACCCGTCCGCCGCCCTCGAGGACCAGATGGGGAGGCTCCCAGGCGAGGACCCGACCCCAAAGGAAGGGAAGCCCCTCGGCGAGGCGCGCCAGGAGGGGCCTCGGCTCCAGCCAAAAGGCCTCCTCCAGAAGCACCCCCTCCCCCTCCCAGCGGTGCTTGAGGCCGGAAAGCCTCCCCGCCACCTTGGCCCGGTCGGCCTCGGGCACGGGGCGGAAGACCCCGAGGTGGAGGGGGACGAAGCGGCCGTAAAAGAGGAGGGCCGCCTCCAAGGCCCTTTCCCCTTCCTCCGCCAAGGTGAAGCGCTTTCCCCTAAGGGGGTTCACCAGGGCCACGGGGGGGCGGCTCGCCTCCCCCAGGGCCTCGGCCACCACCAGGACCCGCAGGCCCCGCTCCAAGAGGCGCCGGGCGAGGACGAGGCCCGCCACCCCGGCCCCCAGGACCACCACCTCGGCTTCCTTCAGCACCATTTACCCGCACGGATGGCGTGCCCCCACTGCTCAAAACCGGAAGCCTTCCCCCTCCCTCCGGCAGAGGCCCCTCTGGGCAAGCCCTTCAAGAAGGGCCCTGGCCTCGGCCTCGGGGAGGAAGGGGGCGAGGTCTTGGGGCCTTAGAAGCCCCCCCCGCCGCCAGGCCTCCTTCATGGCGAGCCGCTCCAGGGCCTGGGGAGAAGGCCCCTGGGCGAGGAGGCGCCCCTGCCACCGCCCTAGCCCAAAGTAGCCCAAGGCCCCGCCCAAAAGGGCGAGGAGGAGCCCAAGCCCCGTGAAGCGGAAGGCGGCGAAGAGGAGGAGGAAGAGGGTGGCGGCGGCGAAGAGGGGAAGAAGCCTCGCCACGCCCGCCTCCTAGGCCACGGGCAGGGGGATGGGGGCCGGGGCCTTCGCCCCCACCACCTCCCCGAAGAGGAGGTGGGGCGTGGCCTGTTTGATCTCCACCTGGTAGAGGCCCGGCACCGGGGCCTGGGCGGCGGGGACGAGCACGGGGTGGTTCCCCCGGTCGTGCCCTTGCACAAAGCCCTCCTCCTTGGCCTCGCCCCGGACCAACACCTCCACCGTCTTCCCCACCCACTCCAGGTTCCTGCGGTAGCTCCACTCCTTCTGCTTCTCAATGAGGCGCTGGAGGCGCTCCACCTTCACCTCCCGGGGCAGGTCCTGGAAGTGCTTGTAGGCGGGGGTGCCGGGGCGGGGCGAGTAGATGAACATGTAGGCCTGGTCGTACCCCACCTCGTCGTAGAGGGAAAGGGTCTCCTGGAAGTCCTCTTCCGTCTCCCCGGGGAAGCCCACGATGATGTCGGTGGAAAGCACGACATCGGGAAGGGCCTCGCGGATCCTCCGGATCCTCTCCAGGTAGTGGGCCCGGCGGTACTCCCGGGCCATGCGGCGGAGCACCCGGTCGGAGCCCGACTGCACGGGCAGGTGGATGTAGCGGGTGATGGCGGGGGTTTCGGCGATGGCCTCAATGATGTCGTCGGTGAAGTTCACCGGGTGGCTGGTGAGGAAGCGCACCCGGGGAATGCCCATCCCGCCCACCATGCGCAGAAGCTCGGCGAAGGAGGGAAAGCCCGGCTGGTCCTTGCCGTAGGAGTTCACGTTCTGGCCGAGGAGGGTGACCTCCACCACCCCCGCCTGCTTCAGGAGCTCAATCTCCCTCAGGATGAGGTCAGGGTGGCGGGAGACCTCGGGGCCGCGGGTGGTGGGGACGATGCAGTAGGTGCAGTGGTGGTTGCACCCCCGGATGATGGTCACGTGGGCGGAAAGCGCCCCCTTGGGAGGCGGGGGGATGTAGTCCAGGACGTCCTCCCGGAAGGTGAGGTCAAAGAACCTCTCGTTGGCCTTCAGGGCTTCGGGCAAGGAGGTGAGGGCCCCGGGGCCCAAGAGGATGTCCACCCCGAACTTCTTCGCCATCTGCTGGCCCTCGTCCAGCTGGGCCAGGCACCCCATCATCCCGATGAGGAGGCCCCGGCGCTCCTTCTCCTTGCGGAGCTGGCCCAGGAGGGAGCGCACCTTCTCCACGGGCTTGCCCCGCACGGCGCAGGTGTTCACCAGGACGAAGTCCGCCTCCTCCACCGAGTCCACGAGCTCCCACCCGAGGCTCACGAGCTCGCTCGCCACCAGGTGGGAGTCGTACTCGTTCATCTGGCAACCGAAGGTGATGATGTGCGCGCGCATACGCCTCCAAGGGCAACCGGGGGGATCCCGGGCCCGTCCTTCCAGTTTATCAAAGAAAAGCCCCGCCCTTGTGGCGGGGCCTCCTGGTGGCGGCGGTGGGACTCGAACCCACGACACCACGATTATGAGTCGTGTGCTCTGACCACCTGAGCTACGCCGCCAGGCGCCAGGCACTCCCCATCTTAGGGGAGGGTTCCCGAGCGGTCAAGGCTCAAAGCCAATGTGGTCCATGAAGTCAGGAAGGATTTCTTCGGCGAATAGGTCCAAGAAGGCCGCCACCGCCCCCAGGCTCACCCCGCCCGTGAGGTCCAGGTCGGACTCCACCCACACGGTCCCATCCTCGCCCAAAAACGCCCGGCTAAAGCGGCGGTCCCGGTTCCAAGCGTTGATCGCCTCGAGGTCCGGCACCTCGTCCAAGGTGAACCCGGCGCTTAGGGTCAGGACCCCGCACCGCTCCTCCTGGCAGTAGTCCAGGAAAAGCCAGACCTTGGTCAAGCCCGCCATCTCCAGACGGAACTCCTGGGCCTCCGTCTTTTCGTAGGCAAGGTTCGCCTGCTTGAGCACCCTTTCCACCTCGGCCGGGGTGAGGCCTTTGACCACGCCCTGGGCCAAGGCAAGGCCCAGCACCGCCAATACCGCAAGAAACGCCCGCACAGGAATCTCCTTTCCGTCCCGAGGGACTGGCCCATTCTACACGATGCCCTTCTCCCGAAGATGCCTTCCCTTCCGGAAGCGCTCCAGGCGGAAAGGGGCGATGTCCAGGCTTCGGGCCTTCCCAAAGGCCACCTCCTCCGCCATGAGGCGGCCCACCATGGCCGCCTGCTGCACCCCGTGCCCCGAGAAGCCCGCGGCCAAAAGAAGCCCCTCCTCCACGAAGCCGAGGATGGGGTTGTGGTCCGGGGTCACCTCGTAGTAGCCCCACCAGCTGGCCTTCCGGTCTAGGGAGAGCCCCTCCAGGAAGGGGAAACGGGCGAGGCCCGCCTCGAGGGTGGGCCCAAGCCACCCCCAGTCCATCCCCTCCCGGAAGCCCGGGGGCTCCTCGGGGTTGGAGCGGCCGAAGAGGAGGCGGCTTCCCTCAGAGCGGAAGTAGAAGCCCGTGGCCAGGTCCACGGTGAGGGGAAAGGCGTGGGGGAAGGGCGTGGGGGCGGTGGCGAAGACCATGCGGCGCACCGGGTAAATGGGGATCTCCAGGCCCAAACGCCTTCCCACCTCCCCCGTCCAGGCTCCGGTGCAGAGGAGGAGGAAAGGGGCCTCGTACCGCCCTTTCGGGGTCTCCACCCGCCAAAGCCCCTCCTCCCGCCGGGCGGAGAGGAGGGCTTCCGAAAAGCGCACCTCCGCCCCAAGCCGCCTCGCCTCCCGGAGGTAGTAAGCCGTGGCCCCGTGGGGGTCTATGGTCCCGTCCATGGGGCCGAAGGTGGCGTAGGCCAGGCCCTCCTCCCTAAAAGGCACCTTCCTTTGGGCCTCCGCCAGGGAAAGCCTCTCCACGGGGACCTCCAGGGCCTTCTGCACCCTTAGGGCTTCCTCCTGGGCCTCGGCCTGGGCCTCGGGCACCAGGAAGAGGTACCCGATGGGCCGATAGGCGGCCTCGGGGATCTCCCGGTACTCCAGGATGGAACGGTAGGAGAGGAGGACGTTCAAGGGCTCGGAGAACTGCACCCGCACCCCGGCGGCGCTCTTGCCGGTGGACCCTTGGGCGTAGGTGGCCTCCTTCTCCAGGACCAAGACCCTAAGCCCCTTTTCCGCTAGGCGGTAGGCCGAGGCCGCCCCCACGATTCCCGCCCCCACCACGACCACGTCCGGCATAGGCCAAGTCTAGGACACTTTTCCCCCGGGGAAGGGGTATGCTATGCCCCGGAGGTCAGGTATGGCCTACAAGCACATCCGCATCCCGGAGGAGGGCGAGAGGATCGCCATCAAGGACGGGGTCCTTCAGGTCCCCGACCGGCCCCTCATCGGCTTCATTGAGGGGGACGGCACCGGCCCCGACATCTGGAGAGCGGCCCAGCCCGTCCTAGACGCCGCCGTGGAGAAGGCCTACGGGGGAAGGCGCAGGATCGTTTGGGTGGAGATCTACGCGGGGGAGAAGGCCAACCAGGTGTATGGGGAACCCGTGTGGCTTCCCGAGGAGACCCTGGAGTTCATCCGGGAGCACCTGGTGGCCATCAAGGGCCCCCTCACCACCCCCGTGGGGGGCGGGATCCGCTCCATCAACGTGGCCCTGAGGCAGGAGCTGGACCTCTACGCCTGCGTGCGCCCCGTGCGCTGGTTCCCGGGGGTGCCGAGCCCGGTGAAGCACCCGGAGCTCGTCAACATGGTGATCTTCCGGGAGAACACCGAGGACATCTACGCCGGGATTGAGTGGCCTGCGGGGAGCGAGGAGGTGAGGAAGGTCCTGGACTTCCTCAAGCGGGAGTTCCCCAAGGCCTACGCCAAGATCCGCTTTCCCGAGACCTCCGGCCTCGGCCTCAAGCCCGTGTCCAAGGAGGGCACGGAGCGCCTGGTGGAGGCGGCCATTGAGTACGCCATCAAGGAGGACCTCCCCAGCGTCACCCTGGTCCACAAGGGCAACATCATGAAGTTCACGGAAGGGGCCTTCCGGGAGTGGGGCTACGCCCTCGCCCGGGAGAAGTACGGCGCCGTGCCCTTGGACGGCGGCCCCTGGCACGTGCTGAAAAACCCCAGGACGGGGCGGGAGATCGTCATCAAGGACGTCATCGCCGACAACTTCCTGCAGCAGATCCTCCTCCGCCCCGACGAGTACTCGGTGATCGCCACCCTGAACCTCAACGGGGACTACATCTCCGACGCCCTCGCCGCCCAGGTGGGGGGGATCGGCATCGCCCCCGGGGCCAACATCAACTACCGCACGGGCCACGCCGTCTTTGAGGCCACCCACGGCACCGCGCCCAAGTACGCGGGCCAGGACAAGGTGAACCCCTCCAGCGTCATCCTCTCCGGGGAGATGATGCTCCGCTATCTGGGCTGGAACGAGGCGGCGGACCTCATCCTCCAGGCCATGGAGCGCACCATCGCCAAGGGCCTCGTCACCTACGACTTCCACCGCCTCCTCCAGGCCGAGGGGAAGCCCGCCACCCTCCTCAAGACCAGCGAGTTCGGCCGGGCCCTGATTGAGCACATGTAGCTACACGAGGGCGAAGCGGGCCTCGAGGGCCGGGAGGTCCGCCTCCAGGAAGCGGAGGCGGGCCTCGGCGTTTAGGGGGAGGGCCTGGGGGAGGGCCACCTGGGCGGAAAGCCCGAGCTCGGGGAGGAGGAAGACCCCTTGCCCTCCCCGCCTTTCCACCAGGACGCCGGGCCCCTCGTACCCCTTCTCCTGGAGGTAGAGGAGGGTCCAGTGGAGCTTGCTCTTCCGCTCCGCCTCCCGCACCAGGTCGGCCACCGCCTCCGCCGCCCCCACCCTTTCCAGGACCTCGCTTTGGGAGAGGGGCCTTTCCCCCTTGAGCCAGGCCCTGAGCTGCTGGTGGGCCACCAGGTCCAGGTAGCGCCTTAGGGGGCTCGTCACCTGGGCGTAGAGGGGAAGGCCTAAGCCCTTGTGGGGGGCGGGGACCGCCTTGAGCTGGGCCCGCCTCAGGGCCTTCCGCTGCTCCCACATGGCGGCCAGCCCCTCCCCCTCCACCCGCCTTGCGGGGGCCTCCTGGGCAGCGAAGGGGAAGGCAAGCCCCTCCCGCACCGCCAGGTGGGCCGCGGCGTACCCGGCGAGGAGCATGGCCTCCCGCACCCAGACGCGGCTTGGGTAGGGGGGCAGGGGGGTGATCCGGACCTCCTCCCCCTCCACCCGCACCTTCACCTCGGGGAGGGCGATCTCCAAGGCGCCCGCGGCGAGGCGCTTCGCCCGGAAGGCCTCCGCCAGGGCCTCCAGGGGCCTCAGGGCCTCTACCCCCAGGGCCTCCCGGTAGGTGAGGCGCTTCACCTGCACCCAAGAGGGGTAGACCCGCTCCTCCAGAAGCTCCCCTTCCTCCGAGACCCACAGCTCAAAGGTGAGGGCCGGGGAGACCTCCCTTAGGCCCAGGCCGAGGGCCTCGGTGACGGCGGGGGGGAGCATGGGCACCGTCCCCTCGGGCAGGTAGAGGTTCGCCCCCCGGCGCAAAGCCTCCTCGTCCAGGGGGCTTTTGGGGGGGACGAGGGCGGCCACGTCGGCCACGTGGACGAAGAGGCGGAAGCCCCCCTCCACCCGCTCGGCGAAGACGGCGTCGTCGGGGTCTTGGCTTCCCTCGTCGTCTATGGCGAAGGCGGGGAGGTGGGTGAGGTCCACCCGGTCCTCCTCGGGGAGGGGAGGGACGGGGAGGTCCGGGGGCTGGAGGGGAAGGCCGAGCCTCCTTGGGTGGGGGTTTTCCCTCTGCCAAAGCCCCAGGCGGAGGAGGAAGGCGTGGGCCGCCTCGGGGGTTTCGGGGAGGCCCAGGGCCCGGAGGACGGGGCTTTCCTTCCTCTCCCCCCGGGCCAGGGCCTCCACCTCGGCGAGGAGGGGGCGGTCCTCGGGGGCGGGGCTTCCCTCCTTTAGGCGCTTCAGGGCCTCCTGGAAGGCCCGTTCCCGCTCTAGCCGCTTCCTTTCCGCCTCCTTCAGGGCCAGAAGCTCCTCCCGGGTGCGGGCCCGGACCCCTTCCCCCTCGAGGACGAAGCGCTCCCCCCTTTGGGCAAGGAGGTAGGCCCCGTAGGCGGCCTCCGGGGTGTAGGCCCCGTAGACCAGCTCGGCGAGCTCCCTAAGGCTCACCGTCTGCCCCTCCAGGAGTTCCCAGGCGGCCTCCTCCTCCCCCTCGGGCACCTTCAGGTCCAAGGAGGCGGGGCCCGGGTGGAGGAAGAGGACGTCCTTGGGGCGCACCTTCTGCTTCGCACCCCCTTCCAGGGTGAGCTCCAGACGGCCCCCCTGCTCCTCCGCGAGGGCGGGTTTGCCTTTGTAGACGACGAGCGCGGCCACGCCCCTTAGCATACGGGGATCCGACCGGACGGGTCTTGGGGTGTACCCACGTCGGTCAGCGAAGCTCGGCGGCGTGTACCTGAACGAGGAGGGACGGAAGCGGCTCATCGCCCTGGTGGAGGAGGCGAGCCACCCTTTGGGGTTCCGCAAAATGATTGAGGTGCAGGCTCAGCGGCTGAAGGGGACCCTTTTGGGGCGGGGGCACTACACCCCCTTTTACCTCTGGCGATAGGGCGAGCCTTTGCTATACTTGTCAGCAAAATTACGATGCAACTGGCTTTCTTTGAACTTTAAAAAACAAAGCTCAGTGCGGGAGCCTTTTCTTCACCGAAATTTTGACCTGGCCCAACGTTGCGGTGTGTGCTATACTCCCCCTAACCCGGACCTCCGGGTGGGGACCTTGAAAGCCAGTTTTCCCCTTGCCGAAGGCGAATATGCGCTTTCCCCTTCTCATCGCCCCTTCCTCCTGTGGCTTGCCATCGGCCAAAACCCCCGAAAACCCCCGTTATTCGCCGTGTGCATATTCCAAGCTTCATCTTTCTCACAACCCCCCCCTCTAGCGGTGCCGTCCAGGACGGGGTTCTGAGGGGGGTAGAGTTGCAAGAGCTTGAGCCCCGTAAGGGGATTGCGAC
>NZ_FNBC01000035.1 GCF_900102145.1 Thermus arciformis
GGCGGCGTAAAGGGCTACCGCCACTTCCCCCACGTCCACCAGGCGGCGGGCGTAGGGCTTAAGGAAAGCCGGGTAATACCGAGATTCCCGATCCCTAGGGACCTTCAGGTCCACCTGGCCGAAGGTGGTCTCCAGCTTGCGGGGGTAGTAGCCGTTCCTGCGCCCCCCGTGCACCTGCAAGAAGGCTGTCCGGTCCAGCTCCAGAACCGTCTGCAGAACCTCGGCTACTGTCTCCCGCACCGCTTCCCTCAGCAAGATCCGCAAGGTATCCTGGTCCACGGGGCACCTCCTCGTTCCAAGGTGTGCCCCCCTATTAAACACGGACCCTTACACATAAATCCTTACACGACCCAGGAAACCATCGGCAACCCGGAAACGACGGGAGGCTGATGTCGGTAGTCACCCTGGTCCCTAACGTTTACAGCGATGACCGAGCCCCGTAACGGCTGTGTGATGTAAGTTATCTCAGGGTTCAGGGGGTCGTCTATCATTCCTCCCGTAAAGTTAAGACCCGAAGCTAAGCAGTGATGTTCCAGGAGTTCTCCGAAGGTAAAGGGGCCTCCAGCATCAGGTACACCCAAGAGGTACTCGGCGACAGTCAAAAGTGAGCCATAGGGGAGTTCGGGAACACGATTGACTTTCTTCCAGTCGTTACATCCAGCGAAGACAGCTATACCCCGTTTCCTTTTGGGGTCATCAGGGGGAGACGAAACATCTTCGAAACCGGGAGGCGGGAAAAGAGGTATATCCTTCACCAAGGGTTCCGTTTGTCCCGTTTGGAGATCTATGAGTACATCAGCTCTGGAGCGGCGCCCCTCCGAGACCGTTACAGAAAGTTTTTGGCGCCTTTCATCGTAAACAAGACTGTATGGCGCCTGTAGCCCCTCAGCTAAAACATCAGATTTGCGTGCGTCTCCACCTTGTGTGATGTCTCTGATTCGCCCACCCCAGAACTCTGTGATCAAAAACCTACCATCTGGCAGCGGGCACATGCTGGAGGGCCCCTGGAGCCCCCAGGCGAAGGGCTTAGCCTCCTCCATGTCCCCGCCCTTGGTGACGTCCTTCACCTTGCCCGTGGTGCGCTCCACCACCAGGAGCCTGCCGTCCGGGGTCCACTCCATGTGGGTGGGCGCGTGCAGGTTCCAGGCGAAGGGCCTCACGTGGACCCGCCGCGTCCGGCCGCCGACCTTGACCTCCTGCACTTCCTTGAGCATCTCCTTCACCCCCTTACGGGTTAGCCTCAGGGTAGCAGGGGGGAGGTTACGCGAGGTTACGCGGAAGGGGTTCCATAGCTGGCCTCCCGCGTAACCTCGCGTAACCTCAGGCCCTCCGCGTAACCCTTCCCGTGGCACCCTGGGGGCATGAGGGGCAAAGTCCTTTGGCTCCTCCTCTTGGCCTGGCTCCTCCTCCTGGCCCGGCCCTCCGGGCCCGCTTTGGCCTGCTGGCGCCCCGACTGCTTTCCCCCGGCCTCACACCCCGTACTCCCGGCGGAGCCTCGCCACCCGGGCCCGGGCGATGAGGCGGCGGGGGTCCTCGGGGGGTAGCCTCTCCAGGAGGGCCTCCCAGACCTCCAGGTCCTCCCCTAGGCGCTCGGCCAGGAGGAAGAGGTTCTCCGTGTCCCCTTGGGCCAGCACCGCCTGCTTCAGGGCCTCCTCCAGCTCCAGGCGGAGTTCCTCCACCCCCGGGGCCTGGCTCCAGGGAAGGAGGGGGCCTTGGTAGAGGGCCAGGGCCCCCTCCAGGTCCCCCCGGGAGAGGGCCTTAAGGAAGGCTCCGAGGTCCGAGGGGGGAGGGTTTTCCAAGCGGTAAGGGGAACAGGAGATGCGGAAGCCCTTCTCCCGCAGGCGGTGGAGGAGGGCCTTCAGGGCCCCCAGGTTGGGCTCCCCGTAAAGCGCCTCCCCCAGGGCCTCTCCCGACAGGCCTGCCTCGTGGGCGAGGAGGAGGGCCAGGGTCTCCGTGCCCCTGGGGCCCAGGGAGGGGAGGGGGCCTCCCCCAAGGAAGCGAAGGAGGGGGGTTCCGGCCTCTCCCAAAAGGAGGACCCGGGCCTCCGGGCGCAGGCCGGGGGCAAGCTCCGGGGCCAGAGGGGCTTCCACCTCCACCCCGAGGGCCTTCAGGCGGGCTTCAGCCAGGAGGGCGTAGAGCGCCCCCTCCTCCCGCAGGAGGCCGTGGGCGGCGAGGAGGTGGGCCTCATCTCCCTCCCCAAGCCCCCGGGCCAGGAGGTAAAACCCCCAGGGCCAGCCCTCCCGGGGGAGGAAGGCCTTAGCCCCTTCCAGGAGGAGCCGGACCTCTGGGGGGTCCAGGGCCAGGGCCCCGAGGACGAGGAAGCTCGCGAGGCTTTGCGGCTCCAGGAGGGAGAGGAGGCCCCGGAGGAGGTTTTTGGCCCGCTTTGGGCTTCCCCGGAGGAGGTGAGTCAGGGCCAGGGTGTGCCCCGCGAGGAGGCGCACCCCGGGGAAGGGGTGGGGCAGGAAGGGCTCCGCCTCCTCCAGGACCTCCGGGAGGGGCTTCGTGCCGAAGAGGAGCTCCAGGCGCAGGTGGTGCAGGATGGTCCAGGGGGAGGGGTCCTTGAGGCGGGCGAGGGCAGCGTGGGCCAGGGCCTCGGGCCGGCCCAGGCGCTCCAGGGCGATGGCCAAGGCCAGGTGGAGCCGGGCCTCCCCCTTGGCGTTCCCCCCGAAGCGGTGGAGGGCCTCCTCCAGGGCCAGGGCCCCCGCCTTTGGAGGGAGGGCCAGGCCCAGGTGGTAGAGGGTGAGGGGGGTCTGGGCCCTTCGGGCGGCCTCCAGGGCCAGGGCGCGGTAGGCCCGAAGGTTCCCCTTACGGGCCTCTACGAAGCCTAGAAGGGCCAGGCGCTCGGCCTCCGGGAGGCCTTCTTGGGAAGTTTGGAGGAGGGCTTCCGCCTCCCGGTCCCTGCCCTCCTCCAGGAGGCGGAGGGGGTGGGGTTCCATGGGGCCAGTCTACTCGTTTGCCGTCCACCTGGCCCTGCGGTGGGCACCCTGGGCCTTCCTCGGTGGTGTCTTGACTGCATTCCCTCTTTGACCCCTCTCATGTGTCTAAGACCGAGGGCCTGGGGGCCTAGCGGCCCCACGGGAAGCGGCGAAGGAGGTAGACGATGCCTCTAAAGGAAAGGCTCTTCCAGACTCTGGCCAAGCTGGAGAAGGGCAAGGCGCTCCTCGGGAAGGTCCACCCCGTGGCGGGGATGGACGGGCTCTTCGTGGTGGAGAGCGAAGCCCAGCCGGGGAAGCGCTACCTCGTGGACCTCGAGGCCGAGACCTGCACCTGCCCGGCCTACGCCCAGGGGAAGACCCGGCCCTGCAAGCACCAGGTGGCCGTGGTCCTCTCCCTCTGGCTCCGGGAGAAGCGGGAGCGGGCTCAGGCCCGGACGGAAGCGCGGGCGGCGGAGCGCCCGGTGGCCTAGGCCGAAGGAGGGCAGGGGGGCGGGGAAGACCCGCCCCTCGTCTTCGTTTGGAGGGAAGCATGTGGAGGTTTGTCGGGCACTTGGCGGGTTTGGGGAACATTCTGGCCGCTTGCTGGCTCGTCCTTCGGTGGCAGGAGGGGGCCCCTTCGCCCCTGGCCTGGGGCGTCCCGGTCCTGCTCTTCCTCCAGGGGGCCTTCCTCGCCCACTTGAGGAGGGCGGCATGAGCCTTCGCGCCAGGCTTCAGGTCCTGGCCCTCGAGGCCATCCGCAAAGATCGGTCCTTCCGGGCGCCCTTCCACCCCGGGGCCTTCCCCCGGGAGCGGCGGGAACGGCGGGCGAGGCGAGCCCTGAAGGGGAGGAGGCCGTGGTAGAGCTCCTTCTGCTCCTCGGCCTTCTGGTGGGCCCCTTCCTCGCCCTCGTTCTCCTGGTGGGGCTCCTCGAGGAGACGGGCCTCGTGGCCAGGCCCGGAGAGGAAGACCCCGAGCGCTACCGGTGGCTCCGGGACCTCTTTGGGGAGGAGAGCCAGGGGGCAGAGGCCCCACGGGAATGAGCGGGAGGTGGAGCGGTGTTTTTGTACCTGAAGAGCCAGAGCAAGCTCCTGAACCTGGAGCGGGTGGTGGAGGTGCGCCTCGAGGGGAGCGCCCTGGTCTTTCTCCTGGACCACGGCGCGGTGCGGGTGGACTTCCCCACGCCGGAGGAGGCCAGGGGGGCCCTCGAGGCCTTGATGGTGGAGCTCATCTTCAAAAAGAGGATGATCCCCCTCCGGCAGAAGTAGAGGGCCTGGGGGGCTGAAGCCCCCCCAGACGGAGAGGCCTATGGAAGTCCTTCAAGTCGTCCTGGCTGTCCTGGACTTCGCCGTCCTCGCCGTGGAAGCCCTGGCCCTGACCGTGGCCCTCGCCCTCTACCTGATCTACAGGGAGGAGGCCCCCTGAAAGGGCCGAGGTAGGAAGCCCGGGGAAGGAGGGGGTTGTCTTAGCTACACGCTCACCCCCTCCTCCCCCTCCCGTGTAGCTAAGACGGACGAAGGGCTTGGGGGGCCAAAGCCCCCCCGGAAGGAAGCGAAGGAGGTGAAGGATGACGGTAGCGGAAGCGATTGCCAGGCTCACCCGGCCCCTCACGGCGGAGGAGATTGAGTGGAAGATTATCTCCAGCAAGAACGGGCAGACCACCATCGCCCCCTTCATCGACGCCCGGGCGGTGATGGCCCGCCTGGATGAGGCCTTCGGGCCCTTCGGGTGGCAGGTGCGCTACACCCCGGCCCAGGTGGGGGACGAGCACGGGGTCATCGCCAGCATCGCCATCAAGAACCCCGAGACCGGGGAGTGGGTGGAGAAGCAGGACGGCTCCGGGGCCACGGACATGGAGCCCTTCAAGGGGGGCATCTCCGGGGCGCTCAAGCGGGCGGCGGTGGCGTGGGGCATCGGCAGGGAGCTCTACCGCTACCCCCGGGTGATCATCGAGGGAGAGCACCGCTACATCCCCCGCCCGGTCCTTGAGCGGCTGGCCAAGCTCCCCGAGGCGGTGGCCCAGGGGAAGCCCCTCCCTGAGGTGGTGCGGCTCAACGCCAACGGGGAGACGGTGAAGCGGTAGGGGAAGGCGGGCCGGGGGGTGGGAGGGCCCACCCCTCGGTCTCCCTTTGGAGGTGGAGGATGCTCACGGCAGAGAGGACCAAGGTAGAGGCCTCGAGGCTCAAGGAGGCGCTGAAGCGCTTGACCCCTCCCCGGTACGGCCCGGACTACGTGAGCTTTGACGGGGCGAGGGTGTGGTCCACGGGCCCCGGCGGGGTGGAGGTGGAGGCCCGGGTGGGGGAGGGAAGCTTCCCCCCCGTGGCCCTCCCCCGCAGGCCCCTCCTGGGGCTCCTGGAGGAGGTGGAGGGGGAGGTGGAGGTGGCCCTCCTGGAGGGGCGGCTCCTGGTGCGGGGAGGCCCCCTCCGGGCGGAGCTCCACACCGCTCCTCCCTTCTCCCTGGCCGTCCTGGAGGAGGAGGGGGAGGAGATCTTCCGAGCCGGGGAAGACTTCCTGAAGGCCCTGAGGAGCGCCCTCGCCCTGGGCAGGCGCCTCACCAGCTACCAGGCCAAGGTCCTGGTGGAGGTGGAGGAGCCCCGGGTGCGGGTGGCGGCCACGGACGGGTACCGCCTGCACCTCTACACTGTGAGGGCCGAGGTCTTCCGGGAAGGGGCCTATCCCCTCCCGGCGCAGGCGGAGGAGGCCCTGAAGGGCCTGGAGGGGGAGGTGTCCTTCCGCCTGGCCTGGGACGGGAGGGCCCTGGTGGCCGTGGCCCGGGACGGGCGGGCGGGCCTGCCCCTCGCGGACGGAGGCTTTCCTCCCTACCGGGGCGTCCTTCCCCAGGTGCCCCCCGTGGGCCGGATCGGGGCGGAAAGGAAGAACCTCCTCGAGGCGCTGAAGCGGGCCCTGGTGGTGGCCGCCCCCCAGAACCACCCCGTGCGCCTCCAGGCGGGCGGGGGCGAGGTGCGGGTGCAGGCCCTGGACGAGGCCTGGGCCCCCGTCTCCGAGGAGGTCCTGCCCGGGGAAGGGGACGGGGAGGTGACGGTGGACGGGCGCTTCCTGAAGGAGGCCCTGGAGGAGGTGGAGGGGGCTGAGGCCGACCTCGCCCTCTACCCCGGCCCCAGGGCGCCCCTGGTGGAGGTGAGGGATGGGCGCTTCTACGCCCTCATCGCCGGACTCCTGCCTCCCCAAAACACCGGAGGCCAGGGCTAACCGGGTAGTCCGGGGGCTCCTGGAAGAGGCCTTCTTCGGCCTTCCCTTCCTGGGGAGCCGCCTCCTCCAGGAGCTCCTCTCGGGCAGAGAGGGCAGGAAGGCGGAGGCGCTCGTCCTCGCCCGGCTACGAAAGGACCCCTACCTCGCCACGACCGTCCTCCCCCTCCCCCTTCCCCCCGGGTGGAGGGAGGCGGCGGAGGAGGGGGCGAGGGGGGACCCGAGGGTGCCCCTCTTCCCGGAGCTTCTGGCGGCGTGAGGGCTTGGGGGGGCTAAAGCCCCCCCCGGGAAGGGGCGGGAGGTGAAGGATGCTCAGACTTGAGAACGAAGTGAGGCAGGTGTTTGAGGCGTATCGGAAGGCCCTGGAGGAGGCCCTCGAGGCCACCCTGGAGCGGGCCCAGGCGAAGGAGGCCCTGGAGGCCCGCGTCGCCCAAGGCCTCCTCTCCGGGGAGGTCCAGGGCAAGAACGCCGAGGAGCGGGAGGCCAAGGCCCGCGCCCTCTACGCCGAGCTCTACCGGGCCTTGGCCGAGGCCGAGGAGCGCTACCAGAGGGCCAAGGCGGAGTTGGAGATCGCCCGGGCCTACACGGAGGAGGTGGGCCTCCTCGTGCGCCTGGTCTCGGAGGGGGTGCGGTTGTGAGCCGGGCCCTGACCCTCGCCTTGGTCCAGCTGGAGGTGGAGCTCCTCGCCGCCCTCCGGGCCCTGGAGGAGAGGGACGAAAAGGCGGTGGAGGCCTTCCTGGTGGCCGCCCACATCTCCCTCCTGGAGCTCAAGGACACCCTCCTCATCAAGGGGCTTCTGGTGGAGGAAGAGGATGGCCCCAAGGGAGCTCTTCCCGTGGATGGGGCTTAGGGAGCGGGTCCTCCTCGTCCTCTACTACGAGGGGCCGAAGGACCTGAAGGCCCTGGCCCTCGAGCTCGCCGAGCGGCCCCGGACCCTCCGCTACCTTTTGGAGCGGGTCATCCCCGCCCTGGAGAGGGCGGGGGCCCTGGTGGTGGAGGACGGGGTGGCCCGGCTCAGCCTGGAGAAGGCCCCGCCCGCCGAGCGCCAGGCTCCCGCCGAGCCCAAGGCCAAGCGGAGCAAGAGGAAGGAGCCGAGCCCCGTCCAGGCCCTGGCGGAGGCCAACCCCCACGTGCGGGGGCTCCTCCTCCAGGTGGGGAAGCGCCTTCCCAAGGAGGCCCAGCCCCTGGCCGCCTCCCACCCCGGGGTGCTCCTCCGGGCGGCGGAGGCGGCCCTGGCCTACCCCGAGGGGCGGCGGGCCAGCGCCCTCATCCTCTGGCTCCCCGAGGTCAGGGCCTGGGCCAAGACCCTCGGGGCGGAGGCGGTGGAGGAGGCCCTACGGGAGGCGGCCAAGCACGCCCGGGAGCCCTTCCCCTACGCCAGGAAGCTCCTCGCCAAAGCCAGACCCTCACCGGACGAAGAGCGGGGAGAGGTCCTGCTCTTCTAGAAGCTTTGCAGGCACAAGTGGTGGCACAACTGGTGGCACAGGTGTGTCAAGGAGGCTTCTAGACGGGGTTTTCGGGAAAAGGAGGCGAGGGAGTGGACCGGAGCAAGGTGGAGGAAATCCTGAAGACCTTGAAGGCGCGGGGGGTGGAGCACGACCCGGGGCTTCCCCCTTGCCCTCTGTGCGGGGCGCCCGCCCTCCGGGGGTACGATTTCCGGGCCCCGCACCGCGTAGAGCACGATTGCGAGTGCACCTACCGGGAGCCGGAGCGGTACATGGCGGAGGTGGGGAGGGTGTGGCGGCGGTGGCATTGGAGCCGGGTGTACCGGGAAAGCCTCCCCCCCACCTACCGGGGCTACCTGGAGAGGCCCTGGGAGGGGAGGCGGGAGGTCCTCGAGGCCGTGGTGGGGTGGCAGAGGGAAGGGGGCGTGCTCTACCTCTTCGGCCCCCCG
The DNA here is from genome assembly GCF_900102145.1 of Thermus arciformis. Taxonomy (GTDB): domain Bacteria; phylum Deinococcota; class Deinococci; order Deinococcales; family Thermaceae; genus Thermus; species Thermus arciformis. Next base: position 8,014 of record NZ_FNBC01000035.1, read on the forward strand.
GGAACGGGCAAGACCCACCTGGCGGTGCGGGCCGCTTGGGGCAAGGCCCAGGAGGGAAGGCGGGCCCTCTTCCTCTCCGAGTGGGAGTTCTACGAGCGGGCCCGCCTCGAGGCCCAGGACCCCGAGGCCCCGAGGCTTCTGGACCAGGTGGACGTCCTGGTCCTGGACGACCTGGGCAAGGCCCGGCTCACCCCCTTCGCCGCCGAGGTCCTCTTCGGCCTGGTGGAGGCGGCCCACCGGAAAAGCCTGGACCTTCTCCTCACCTCCAACTACCCCCCCGAGGAGGCGGCGAGGCGGCTTGGGGAGAACGCCGAAGCCCTCCTCTCCCGGGTGGGGCGGGCCGTGGAGGTGCGGGGGCCGGACCGGAGGCGGAGGGCGGGCTAGGGGAGGGCGCCGAAGCCGTGCGCGAAAGTGTTCTTTCGCGCAAATAGGAAGGGAGAAGGCCTCAAAAGCGCCCTCCCCAAGCCCTCTCAGGGCCCGGGGGCCTAGCGGCCCCACGGGAGGGGGTAGGAGGCAAGGAAAGCATGAAAGCGGTGCTTATCATCTTAAAAAACGGCAAGCTCGTGCGGCGGGAGCGGCGCTTCCCCGACTGGAAGGCCTACGAAGCCTTTCTCGAGGCTCTATCCCGGGGGCGGTGGGCGAGGACCTACCGCTCGGGGGCCTACCTTGGTCAGCGAAGCTACCTTGCGGCGGGGCGGCAGGGCCTCTACCTGGAGGTCCTGGGAAAGGAGGACCCGGAGGCCCAGGGGTGCCTCAAGGCGATTCAAAAGGAGCGGGAGCAGGCCTGGGAAAGGGCCCTAAGGGCCTTGGGCCTCCCTTAGCCCTTCCCGGGCCAAGGCCAGGTGGTCCTTGAGGAGAAGGGGCCCCAGGCCGTGCTTGGCGCAAAGCCGCTCCAGGTAGGAGGCCCGCTCCGCCCCCCTCGCCCCGTAGCTCTGGTTGCCCCCATGGACCCGGACCCCCACCCCCCGCCCCCTCAGGTAGCGGAAGGGGAGCCCCGCCCTGTAGGCCCTGAGCCAAAGGTCCCAGTCCCAGTAGTCCCCCATCCCCCCGTCCAGGCCCCCAAGGGCCAGGAGGGTCCTCTTGGGGAGGGCCGTGCCCGAGGCCAGGAGGCGGTTTTCCCGGAGGAGCCACGCCCCCACTTCCCCGGGGGCGAAGGGTACCTCTTCCAGCCCCAGGAGGAGGACCCCCTCCCCGTAGACCACCGCCTCCTCCCGGGAGAGGACCCGCCAGACCCGGTGGAGGTAGGCAGGGTCCAGGAGGAGGTCGTCGTCGTCCAGGAAGAGGACCGCCTCCCCCCGGGCCTCCGCCAAACCGGTTTGCCGCGCCTCCACCTGGCCCCGGCCCTGGTTCCTAAGGCCCCGGAGCCTCGGGTCCCCCAGGGCGGCCACCACCTCCAGCCCCTCCCCTTCCCCGTCCTCCACCACTATCGCCTCAAACCGGGGAAAGGTCTGCCGCCTCAGGCTCTCCAGGGCCTCCCGCAAAAACCCGGGCCTTCCCTTGGTGGGGATGAGGATGCTAATCATGGGCCAGGGCGGGCTGGAGCCTGGCCTCGTCCGTGAGGTCCAGGCGGAGGGGCGTGGCGGAGACGAAGCCCTGGGCCACCGCCCAGCGGTCCGTCCCCTCCTCCGCCTCCTTGAGGGGCCTCGAGGCGAACCAGTAGAAGGGCCGGCCCATGGGGTCCTCCCCCGGGATCACCACCCCCTCGTAGGCCCGCACCGACTGCCGGGTCCAAAGGAACCCCTTGGGCCTTAGGGGCAGGTTCACGTTCACCAGGAAGGGCCGCTCCAAAAGGAGGAGGGTTTCCAAGGTTCTGAGGAGCCAGGGGCGAAGCCCGGAGAAGTCCGGGACCTCCCCGTTGAGGGGCACGCTGAAGGCCGCGGCGGAGAGGCCGAAGAGGTAGCCCTGTTTGGCCGCGGCCACGGTGCCCGAGTGCCAGATCTCGTGCCCCAGGTTGCTCCCCAGGTTTACCCCGGAGAGGACCAGGTCCAAGGGGCCGAAGAGGTAGAGGCCCAGGGCCACGCAGTCCGCCGGGGTCCCCCGCACCCGGTAGGCAGGGAAGTGGGGGCCGTGGAGGGGAGCGGGGTGGGGGTAGGCCCGCACGGGGTGGGCGATGGTGATGGCGTGGCCCGTGGCGCTCTGCTCCGTGTCGGGGGCGGCCACGAAGACCTCCCCGAACTGGGCCGCCGCCTCCGCCAGGGCCCAAAGACCAGGACTGAAGATGCCGTCGTCGTTGGTCACCAGGATCCGCATGGCCTCACCTTAGCCCCCCCGGGTCAGGGGAGGGTCATGAAGGCCCCCTGGGCCTTTGGGCCCAGGGGGAGAGCGAGGAGGCCCCTACCGGCCCGCCACGCCCCGGTTGTAGCGCTCCAAGGCGGCGTCCGCCTTGGCCTTGGCCTCCCTTAGGGCCTCCTGGGCAGGCTTCCCCTTGAGGACCTCCTCCCAGGCCGCCTGCACGTACTGGCGGATCTCCGGGAAGGCGCCCATGAGGCAGCCCGCGCTGGCGTTGTTGACCTTGCTCGTGGCGAGCTGCTGGATGGCCGTGGTGTAGTTGGCTTGGCGCACGTGGGCCTGGCGCACCTCGGGAAGCTCCGCTACCCCCTTGACCACCGGGAAGTAGCCCGTGGCCAGGTGCCACTTGGCCTGGGTCTTGGGCTCCAGGAGGAAGCGGACGAACTCCCAGGCCCCCTGGGTCTCCGCCTCGGGGAAGCCCTTGAGCACGTAGAGGGCGGCCCCACCGATGGCCACCCCGTTGCGCTCCTTCAGGTAGGGGTAGTAGGCGGTGCGCAAGGGGAAGCGGTTCCCCACCTGGCGCAAGACGCCGGTGAGGCTGGCCGTGGAGTAGCTGGCGATGGCCGCCTGGCCCTGGGCGAAGAGGCTTTGGGAGTCGGCCCAGTTCCTTCCGGTGTTGGCCGCCACCCCTTCCCGCACCAGGCGGGCGTAGGTGTCCAGGAAGGCCACCGCCGCGGGGTTGTCAAAGGCCACGGCCATGGCCCGGGCCCGGCGGCCGTTCTCGTTGTTGCAGAAGTACTCCCCGGAGTTGTAGGAGATCTGCTCCACGAACCAGGAGTCTATGGGGATGGAAAGCCCGTAGCGCACGGTGCGCCCCTGGGCGTCCTTCTTGGTGAGCTTGCGGGCCGCCTCCTCCAGGTCCTTCAGGCTCCAAGTGGGCTTGAAGGGGATCCCCGCTTCCTGGAAGGCCGCCATGTTGAAGTAGAGGATGGGGTTGGAAGAGTTGAAGGCGAGGCCGTAGAGCTTGCCGTCCACGGTGTAGTAGTTGCGGGGCTGGGGCAGGAAGCGGTCCAGGTCAAACCCGTTCCTCCTGGCCAGATCCTCCAGGGGAACCACCGCCCCGGAGTCCGCCATGATGCGGGCCCCGATGTCGTACACCTGGATCACGTGGGGAAAGCCCCTGCCCGCCCTCAGGGCGGCCAGGAGCTTGTTGATCCCGTCGTCGTAGCTCCCCACGTACTGGGCCTTCACCTGGACGCGGTTCTGGCTGGCGTTGAACTCCTTCACCAGGGCCTCCGTGGCCTCCCCAAGGACCCCGCCCATGGAATGCCAGAACTCCACCGTGGTCCGCTGGGCCTGGGCTGTCCCCAAGAGGAGCGCTGTCAGAAGGCCTGCCTTCGCTAGAAAAAACCCTCGCATTCCCATAACGAACCTCCTTACCCCTTCAGCCCGCCCAAGGCGATGCCCCGCACAAAGGCCCGCTGGGCGAGCAGGAAGGCGATCAGGGTGGGGAGAAGGACCAGGATGGCCCCGGCGGCCACCACGTTCCAGCGGGCCACCTCCTCGTTGAGGATGAAGTTGACGGCGATCTGGGCGGTCTGCATCTCCCGGCTTTTGGTCACCACCAGGGGCCAGAGGTACATGTTCCAGGTGCCGATGAAGGTCAGGGCGGCCAGGGCCCCCAAGGCGGGGGCGGAGAGGGGAAGGGCCACGTGGCGTAGGGCCTGCCAGTGGGTGGCCCCGTCGATGCGGGCGGCGTCAAAGTAGTCCTCGGGGAGGGTGCGGAGGTACTGCCGGAGGAGGAAGACCCCGAGGGGGCTCGCCATAAAGGGCACGGTGAGGGCGGCGTAGGTGTCCAGCCAGCCTAGGCGGTCCACGAGGAGGTAAAGGGGGAGGAAGGTGACCTCCCCGGGCACCAGGAGGAGGGCTACGGCGAGGCCGAAGAGGGCTTCCCTTCCCCGGAAGCGGAGACGGGTCAGGGCATAGGCGGCGAGGAGGCTCGTGGCCAGGACCCCCAAGGTCACCGCCGTGGACACCAGGAGGCTGTTGAGGAGGAAACGAGGCAAGGGGTAGCGGGAAAGGGCCTCCCGGTAGGGCTCCAGGGTGGGGTGGGGCGGCAGAAGGCCCGGGGCGTAGAGGTCCCCCTCCGCCCGCAGGCTGGCGGAAAGCAGGGTGAGGAGGGGGAGCACCAGGAGGAAGGCGTAGGCCGAGGCCAAGAGGTAGGTGGGCAGGAGCTTCCTAAGCCGCATAGTGCACCCTCCGGCCGATGAGCCAGAATTGGAGGGCTGCCAAGAGGAGGAGGACCAGGAAGAGGAGGAGGGCCTCCGCGGCCGCCAGGGGAACCTGGAAGTTGAAGAAGGCGTCTTGGTAGACCCGGTAGATCCAGACCATGGAGCTCTCAGCGGGGCCTCCCCGGGTGAGGAGGTGGATCTGGCCGAAGGCGGTGAGGCTTTTGAGCACCACGAGAAGCCCCACCAGGAAAAGGGTTGGGGAGAGCAGGGGAAGGGTGATGCGGAAGAAGCGGGTCCAGGGGCTGGCGCCGTCCACGGTGGCCGCCTCCAAGACCTCCTCCGGGATGTTCTGCAGCCCGGCGGTGAGGAGGATGGCGGTGAACCCCACCCCGGCCCAGGCGGTGATCACCCCCAGGGTGTAGAGGGCGAGGTCCGGGGAGGTGAGCCAGGGCTGGGGAGGGAGGCCTAGGCCCGCTAGGAGGCGGTTGGCCCAGCCTCCCACGGGGTGGAGGAACCACCCCCAGGCCACCGCCGCCACCGCCGTGGGGACGGCGGTGGTGAGGAAGAAGAGGGTGCGGAAAAAGGCCACCCCGGGATAGGGGCGGTAGACCAGGAGAGCGGCGAGAAGCCCCAGGGCGAGCTCCAGCGGGGCCACCACCAGGGCGAACTTCAGGGTGAGGAGTGCGCTTTTCCAAAACTCCGGGCGGGCGAGGACCTCCTGGAAGTTGCCCAGGCCCACCCACTCCCTTCCCCGGCCGAAGAGGTCCTCCCGGTGGAGGGAGAGCCAAAGGGCCTCCAGCACCGGCAGGACCATGAAGAGGAGGAAAAGGCCGTAGGCGGGGAGGAGGAAGGGAAGGGCGGACCAGGGCTCTCCCTTCCTCCCCACCCCTTTGCGCGCCAAGACCAAGGCCATACCGGGGCTAACCCTACGGGGCCCCCGTCAGGGGAGTGTCAAGGTAGGCCAAAGGCCAAGGGCCCCGGGCTTTCCCGGGGCCCTTGGCAGGGGCTTCCCCTACAGGGAGCGGCGCAGGAGGTCCTCCCAGATGGGGTTCAGGGGGATGACGCCCACCTCCTTCACCGTGGCCTGCTTCCCGTCCTTCACCGACACCTGCCAGAGGCGGACCACCTTGGCGTTGAGGTCAGCCGCGGGGGCGTAGAGGTTCTCCTTGGCCGCCAGGTAGCGGGCCACCTCGGGGCTCTCCTGGGCGGCCCTGGCCACGAAGCCCGGGGCCCAGATGCGGAGGTGGAAGAAGAGGGCGCCGGGGTAGTTCGCCTGGGCCAGGGCGCGGAGGGCCTCCAGGGTGAGGCCGTAGTTCGTCTCCGGGGTGGCCTGCCCCCCGAAGATGAGGGCCACCGCCTCCTCCTCCGGGCTAAGGGGAGGCACCTCCTGGGGCGAGGGGAGGGCGGTGGACACCATCCGGCGCTGGCCCTGGGGGTCCAGGTAACCCGCCCCCATGGCCCCCACCAGGGCGGCGCAGATGGAGGTGTTGTTGGTGAGGACGTGGACGCTCTTAAGGCCGAGGATGTTGGCCATGGCCTGGCCGAAGGCCTGCCCCGTGTAGCCCCGGAGGACCAGGTGCTCTCCCAGGGTGAGGCCCTGGGCCATGGCGCTGCCTCCAGCCGTTAGGGCGCTCAGCAGAATAACCAGCGACGGCCTAAATCCTTTCACACGCACCACCTCCCATATAGGGACTTTCGTCCAGGCAGATTATACCCTACCCATGTAGGGTATCTGTGAGCTGGGTCACGCTACCCTCCCCTTCCCCCCTCAGCACGGAGAGGTAGAGGAGGGAGATCCCCGGGTCTTCCCTCACCTCCAGCACTAGGGGGTTCCCCAGGAAGGGACGAAGCCACTCCCCGTGGTTCAGGACCCCCCGGCCCAGGTTCCAGTGGCGGTCGTAGACCCCGTCCGTGTCGTTCAGGTGCAGGTGCTCGGGGCCCAGGGCAAGCCAGGGCCCGGGGTCGGGGGTCCGGCTGAAGACCCGGGCGTGGGCGGCGTCAAAGCAGAAGCCAAGCTCCCCGGCATGGGCCTCCAAAACCGGCCTCAGGACCTCCGGGCAGGGCTCGTGGCTGTTCTCCAGGAGGAGGCGCACCCCCAGGGTGCGGGCCCGCCGCACCACCAGCCCCAGGGCCTCCGCCAGGGGTAGGGCCCGCTCCAGGGCCTCCTCCGGGGTGCGGCCGTGGGGGATCCCCGAGTGGAAGACGGCCCGGTCCGCCCCAAGCTCCGCCGCACGGTCCAGCCCGAAGAGGAGCCTGCGCAACGTGAGGCCCCTCACCTCGGGGTCCGGCGAGAGGAGGTCCAGGTTCCAGAAGGGAAGGTGCACGGAAAGCCTCCCGGGAAACCGCCCCCTTAGGCTTTGGAAGGGGGCGTCGTCCTCCAAGAGGGCGGGGTCCAGGTAAACCTCGGCCCCGAGGCCCAGGGCCTGCAGGCGAAGGAGGACCTCCTCCGCCCGGGAAAGGGGGAAGGCCAGCCTGACGTCCATGGCCCCAGCATGCCCCCGGCGTGTCAGCCTCCGGTCAGCTACAGGAACTCCAGGGGGCTTTGCCGGAGGGCAGCCAGGAGCCCCGGGGTAGGAGAAAAAACCCGGGCCGCGCCCCAGGAGACCCGCTCCCGACAGGGCCCGCCCCCAGCCCAAGACCACCTCCACCCCCCGTCTCCCAGGGGACCACGGCGAAGACCAGACCCTGGAGGGCACCCAGGGACCGGAGGAGGGCGGTGTTCCGGCGGTGCTCCAGCCTCCCAGCGTACACCCCCTGCCACACCAGGAGGGGCGCCAGGAGGAGGATGAGGAGGAAGAGGGCCCGGTAGGGCGCGTGCCCCTGGAGAAAGTCCCGCACCTGGGCGAAAACCTGCCCGAGAAGACCGCCTGAGCGAGTCCTTCCCGACGGAGTTCTTGGGCCACCTGGTAGGCGTCGGAAAGCCGCTTCCCGGTGTAGAGGACGGCCGTGACTTCCCGCTTGCTTTCCCCCTCCCCGTGCACCCTCCGGTAGGCCTCTATGGGCACCAGGATGGCCCGGTTCCAGGGCCCTTCCGTGGCCTCGAGGACCCTCACCCTGAGGTCAAAGCGCTGCCCGGCGAGGAGTACCGTTCTGCCGTGAGGGGTACACGGCGATCTTGGCCGCCAGGGCCGAAAGGGCCCAGGTGAGCCTCATCCACGTCCACATACGCTTCCGCCCCATCCTCATCCCTCAGAGGGTCATCCTGAGGGGCTTCGCCAGCCCGAGTTCAGTAAAAGGCCTCCTCTACGAAGGAGGCGTGAACGATGGCCTTGGCCCTCGCCCCCTCGAGCTCCAGGAAGACGTAGGAGACCCGGGCGGGGCCCTCGGCGTAGGCCAGGCGGAGGCCCTTGGGGGGAAGCCGCAGGCGGAAGGCGGCCACCAGGAAGGCCGGGTAGTACCCCTGCAACCCCCCCTCAGCCCCCACCATCCCCACGTCGGACACGTAGGCCGTGCCTCGGGGCAGGATGCGGGCGTCGGCGGTGGGCACGTGGGTGTGGGTGCCAAGGAGGGCGGCGATGCGGCCGTCCAGGGCGTAGGCCGCCGCCATCTTCTCAAAGACGGACTCCGAGTGGAAGTCCACCAGGACGGGCACCCCTTCCCCCTCGGCCAGGAGCCGTTCCAAGGCGGGCAGGGGTTCCTCCACCGCCCGGGGTAGGGCGCTCCGCCCCGCCACGTTGACCACGAGGAGGCGCTTGCCCCCCTTCTCCAGGAGGAGGCTCCCCCGCCCCGGGGCCAGGGGGGAGTGGTTAAGGGGCCTGAGCACCCGCGGGTGGCCGAGGACCTCCTCCAGGTCGGGAGGGTCAAAGGAGTGGTTCCCCCCCGTGACCGCGTCCACCCTCTTGATCCCGGGGTTTCGCCGCTCAAACTCCCGGATGAGCTCCCGGACCGCGGGGAGGCCGAAGGCCTCGGTGTTGATGTGCCAGTACTGGAGGGTGATCCCCTGGGCGAGGGCCGGGGCCAGGACCAGGACCAGGGCTAGAAGGGTCCTCATGGCGTCCACCTCCCAGGGCACGCTAAACCCCTTCCTTCAGGCCAGGGTCAGGGAGGAGGTGGCCGTCCCTATGGAAGCGCCGGGCTCGAGGAAGGGCCAGGCGGAGCTCCGCCCCCGGGGGGGCGTCCAGGCGCACCCAGGCCTCCCCCTGGGGGAGAAGGACCCGGGAGAGCACCTCCCCCCGCACCTCCCGCCGCTCCAGGACGCGGGCGGGGAGGGAGCCTCCGGGGACCGCCTCCTCGTAGCGGAAGGCGAGGAGGGTCTCCCCTTCGGGGAGAAGGTTGGCCCGGCCGAAGGCCAGGAAGGCGGCGAGGGAAGCGGGGGCCTCGTAGAGCCGCCGCGGGGGCCCCACCTCCAAAAGCCTTCCCCCCGCCATGACCCCCACCCGGTCCCCCAGGAGCATGGCCTCCTCCGGGTCGTGGGTCACGTGGAGGGCGGTGACCCCTTCCCGCTTGAGGAGGGCCCGCACCTCCAGGCGGAGCCCCTCCCGCAGCACGGGGTCCAGGGCGCTGTAGGGCTCGTCCAGGAGGAGCACCTTCGGCCGCCTGGCCAGGGCCCGGGCCAGGGCCACCCGCTGCCGCTGCCCCCCGGAGAGCTCCCCGGGCCTGCGCCCCTCGAGGCCCCCCAGGCCCACCCGCTCCAGCAGGGCCATGGCCTCGGCCCGGTGGGGCCTGGGCATCACCAGGAGGAGGTGCTCCAAGGCGGTGAGGTGGGGCCATAGGCCCAGGTCCTGGAAGACGTAGGCCACCTCCCGCCTTTCCGGGGGCAGCCGGGTCACGTCCCGCCCCCCGAGGAACACCCGGCCCGCCTCCGGCAGGAGGAGCCCGGCCACCAGGTTGAGGAGGGTGCTCTTGCCGCTCCCCGAGGCCCCGAGGAGGACCAGGACCTCCCCTTGGGGGACCTCCAGGTCCACCTCCAGGACGCCCCCGCCCCCGGGAAAGCGCTTGGTGAGCCCCTGAAGCCTCACCATCCTCTCCTCCCGAGGGCCAGGAGGGCGAGGCCCGAGAGGGCCGCGAGGATAAGGCCCACCGCCGCCGCCTCCCGGTAGAGCCCCCCGTTCAGGGCCCCGAGGACCGCCACCCCCACGGTCTCGGCCCCCGGGGCGTAGAGGAGGGAGGAGAGGGTGATCTCCGAGAGGGCTAGAGAGAAGATGAGGAAGAAGGCCCCCCGGGCCTGGGGGAGGAGGAGGGGGTAGCCCACCCGTAGCCAGGCCCTCCAGAAGGGGAGGCCGTGGACCCGGGCCGCGGCCACCTGGGCCTCCACCCGGAGGCCGGCCTCGAGGGCGCGGAAGGCGGGGCTGGCGAAGTTGAGGAGGTAGGCCAGGAGGAGGAGCCAGGGGGTGGCGTAAAGGGGCGTGGGGGCCAGGAGGAGGGTGAGCCCCAGGGCGAGGAGGGTGCCGGGAAGGGTGTGGTGGAGGTCCAGGGCCTGCCGTGCCCGGGCCAGGGCTTGGGGGAAGGGGCGAAGGGCCAGGGCCAGGAGGGCGAGGAGGGAGGCGGTCGCCAGGGCCAGGAAGGCCGAGTTCCCGAGGCCTTTCACCACCAAGGGCAAGGCCAGGGCCGCGGCGAAGGCGGGCTCTAGGGCGCCGGTGTAGGGGTTGAAGAGGGCCTCCCGTAAAAGCCCCCAGGCGGCAAGCCCTAGGGAGAGGAGGGCGTAAAGGGCGAAGAGGAGGGCGTAAAGGGGCTTCCTGGAAGGCGGCCCCTCGGAGGCGGCCTCGAGGAGGGGCCTCGGCCTAAGGAGGAGGGCGGGGAGGGCAAGAAGGCCCAGGAGGAGGCCCAGGGCCGCCGCCTCGCCGATGGGGTCCGGGCTCAGGGGGCTGTTCAGGCGGGCGTAGGCCAGGGTGGGCAGGACGTACACCCGGGCGGGAAGCCCCAGGACCGCGGGGACGCCGAAGTTGCCGAGGAGGGCCAGGTAGACCAGGCCCCCGGCGGAGAGGAGGCTTGGGAGGAGGGGCGGGAGGAGCACCCGAAGCCGCCTCACCCCCACCACCCCGTGGACCCGGGCCGCCCGGAGGAGGGGCCAGAGGGGCCCCAAGGCGGGGCGGAGCAGGGCGTAGGCCATGGGGGCGTAGTGGAGGGTCCAGGCGAGGAGGATCCCCTTCGCCCCGTAAAGGGCCACCCCGAAGGATTGTAAGGTGAAGAGGAGGCCCATCCCGGTGACGAAGGGGGGGATGTAGAAGGAGAGGAAGAGGAGGGCCTCGAGGCCCCTCCCCACCCCACCCCAAAGGGCCAAGGCAGCGAGGAGGAGGCCTAAGGCCAGGACCAGAAGGGTCCCCACGAGGGCCAGGAGGAGGCTATTTAGGGCCACGTCCCAAGCGGCCAGGGCCCCGCCCAGCCGGGGAATCCCCTGGGCCACCAGGACCAGGAAGGGGAGGAGGAGGGCCCCGAGGGGGAGGAGGCCCCAGGGGAGGGGCTCCCCTCGCGCCACGCGCTTCATCGGCGAAGGCCGAAGAGGGCGTTGAAGCGCTCCAAGGTGGCGGCGTCGGCGAAATGCCCCTGGAGGGCTACCACCCTCTCGGGTGCGCCCTTGGGCCTTGGAGCCCCGGGCATCACCGGGTAGTAGCCCCGCTCGGCGAAGATGGCCTGGGCCTCCGGGGAGAGGAGGAAGCGGAGGAAGCGGGAGGCGAGCTCAGGGCTTTTGCTCCAGGCGGGCACGGCCACGGGGGTGGGGACCAGGATGGCCCCATCCCGGGGGTAGACCATCTCCAAGGGCGCTCCCTTGGCGATCTCCTGTCGCAGGCCGAAGTCGGTGGTGATGGCCACCCCATACTCCCCACGGGCGAGCTTCTGCTGGAGCACGGGGTTGGACTGCTCCACCTTGAGGCCGCTTTCCTTGAGCCGGGCGAAGAACTCCATCCCAAAGCGGCCGCCCAGGGTGCCCACCGTGGCCAAGGCCGCCCCGGAGAAGTTGGGGTCAGGCATGGCCAGAAGCCCCCGGTACTCCGGTCGGAGGAGGTCCTGCCAAAGGGCGGGAGGGCGCGCTATCCGCTGCCGGTTCAGCCCAATGACGTTGTAGAGCAGGCGCACCTCGTGGTAAAGGCCTCCCCCGGGGGCGTACTGCACCGGGTACCCGGGCACCGTGGGGGGGATCCGCCGCAACAGCCCCTTGGAGGCGAGCTCCTTCAGGAAGTCCTCGTTGGCGAACCAGAGGAGGTCCGCCTGGGGGTTGCCCGCCTGGAGCTCGGCCCGCACCTTGGCCACCACCTCCCCCGTGCCCGAGCGGAAGACCTTGACCTCCACCCCCGGCTTCTCCCGGCGAAAGGCCTCCACCAGAGCGTTCACGTCCGCGAGCACCTCGGAGGTGTAGAGGGTCAGGGTCCCCTGGGCCAGGGAGAGGCCAAGGAAGAGGAGGGCGCCGAGAAGCCTTTGCGCACCCATAGCGCCCTCAAGGTATGGGGACCTTGTCAGGGAAAGGTCAAGGCCGCCCCGCGGGGCGGCCTCGAGGAGCGGGCAGGCTAGCGCGAGCAGAAAGGGGCGAGGGCCTGGTCCACCCGGGCCTGGGCCTCCCGAGCCACCTCCCGCACGTCCTTCTGCCCCAGGACCACCGCCTGCTCCGCCTCGGCGATGATGTCTTTCACCTGCTGCAAGTTGTACGCGGGCAGCTCGGCTTTGGCGTAGGCCAGCTGCTCCCGGGCGGTGAGGGCCTGGGGCCACTTCTTTACGTACTCCTTCATGATGGGCAGGCTCCAGCTCGCGCGGCGGGCGGCCACGTACCCCGAGTCTATGGACCAGCGGGCCTGGAGCTCGGGGCTCGTCATGAACTTGATGAAGCGGAGCGTGGCCTCCCGCTTCTTGGGGTCGGAGCCTTTGAAGAGATAGAAGTTGGCCCCGCCCGTGGGCACCCCGTAGCGGACCTTCTTGGGTTGGAAGGCCGTTCCGAACTCAAAGCGGGCGTTGTCGCGGATGAAGCCCAAGGAGCCCGTGGAGTGGTAGATCATGGCGACCTTCCCCGCGGCGAAGTCCCCCGGGGTGGTGCCCCAGGCGATCACCCCCTCGGGGCTCACCTTGTGGACCGCGGCCAGGTCCCGCTTGAACTGCATGGCCTGGCGCACGGGCTCCGTGTTCACCAGCACCTTGCACCCCCGGCCCTGGGGGTCGTAGAGGAGCCCCCCCGCCTGGATGACGAGGCCCTCCAAGAGCCAGGTGGAGCGGTTCTCCGTGGGGATGGCCACCCCGTAGCGCACCACCCTACCCTGGGCGTCCCGCTTGGTGAGCCGCTTGGCGTACTCCACCAGCTCGTCCCAGGTGGCCGGGGGCCTGTTGGGGTCTAGGCCCGCCTCACGGAAGGCCTCCTTGTTGTAGTAGAGGATGGGGGTGGAACGCTGGAAGGGGAGGCTGTAAACCTTCCCGTCCAGGGTGGAGTTCATCATGAAGGCGGGGAAAAAGTCCGAAACCGCCTGCTTCAGCTCCGGGTCCCGGGCGATGTAGGGGTCAAAGGGCTCTATAGCGTCCATGGAAAGGAGGGTGAAGAGCTGCTGGGAAAGGAGAATGGCGGTGTCGGGGGGCGTACCCGCCTTGATGGCCGCCACCACCTTGGCCTGGTTCTCCTCGTAGTTCCCCCCGAAGACGGTTTTCACCTCCACATCGGGGTTCGCCTTCTCAAAGTCGGCCACGTAGGCCTCGATGAACCGGGCCAAGGGGCCGGCCACGCCCACCGGGTAGTAAAAGGTGATCGTGGTCTTCTGGCCGAAGGCCAAGCCGAGGGCCACCAGCAGTCCTACCGTCTGCTTTCGCCAGTCCCTTGCCATGACGAACACCTCCTTATCCCTTCAGCCCGCTTCGGGCGAAGGACTCCACGAAAGCCCTCTGGAAGAGGGCGAAGGCGAGGAGCATAGGAAGCCCCACGAGCAGGGCCCCCGCGGCGATAAGCCCCCACTCCATGCCGCTTTCGGCCGAGCGGGCGAAGCTCGCGAAGCCCAGGGAGAGCACCCGCTTCTCCGGGCTTTGGATCACCACCAGGGGCCAAAGGAACTCGTTCCAGTGGTAGACCAGGCTCACCAGGCCGAAGGCCGCCAGGTGCGGCCGCACCAGGGGGAGGAGGACCCGGGTCAAGACCTGCCAGGGGGTGGCCCCGTCCACCAGGGCGGCCTCCAGGAGCTCCCTAGGGACCTGCCGGAACCCCTGCCGCAGGAGGAAGGCCCCGGTGGCCGAGGCCACGTAGGGCAGGGCCAGGCCCGTGAGGGTGTCCGTAAGCCCCAGGCCCCTCAGGGCGAGGAAGTTCGGGAGGATGAGGGCCGTGGGGGGCAGGAAGAGCTGGACCAGGACCAGGCGGAAGGCCCAGTCCCGCCCCCTTTGGGCGATCTGGGCGAGAGCGAAGCCCGCCGTGGTCACGGTGAAAAGCTGGATCAGGAGGAGGCCCAGGGTGAAGAGGAGGGTGTTGAGGTAAAGCCTCGGGAAGTCGGCGGAGGCCCAGGCCACCCTTAAGTTCTCCAGGGTGAAGGGGCCGAGCTCTCCCCGGTTCAGGCTCGCCGTGGGGGTAAAGGCGGCGAGGAAAGTAAAGGCCGCGGGGACGAGGAAGGGAAGGGAGACCGCCAGGGCAGGGACTTCCCGCAGGAGGCGGCCCCCCACCCGAAGGCCCGGCCTCGCCGCCCTCCCCGCCCAGCCCCGGAGCCCCCTAAGCGTCATAGTGCACCCCCCTCTCCAGACGGGGCAGGGCCACCAGGGCGAGGAGGCCGAGGAAGGCCAGAAGGGCCAGGCTCAGGGCGGAGGCGGCGGGGAAGTCGAAGTACTCGAACCCCAGGGTGTACACCCGGTAGAGCACGTGGTCCGTGGCCCCCGTGGGCCCACCCTTGGTGAGGATGAAGATGTGGTCCACGTTGCGCAGGGCCCCCAGGGCGGCCATCACCCCCACGAAGAAGGTGGTGGGGGTGAGGAGGGGCCAGGTGACCTTGAAGAAGGCGAGGGCCCGGCCCGCTCCATCCACCTGGGCGGCCTCCAGGAGCTCCTTGGGGATGTTCTGCAGTCCCGCCAGGTAGTAGAGCATGTAAAGCCCGGCGTCCTTGAGAACCCCCACGAGGACCACGGCGAGGAAGGCCCCCAGGGGGTCGCCCAGGGGGTTTTGCAGTCCAAGCCCCCGGAGGAGGCCCTGCAGGGGCCCCAGGGGGTTGAGGAGGTAGAGGAAGACCGCGGCGAAGGCCACCGTGGGAAGGATCACGGGGTGGAAGACCAGGACCCGCACCCATTGGCGGAGGCGGCCATTGCCCTCGAGGGCCAGGGCCGCAAGGAGGCCTAGAAGGATGGAAAGGGGCACGTTCAGGAGGACGTAGAGCAGGGTGACCCGGAGGCTGCTCGCGTTCTCCGGCACAAGGAGCTTGGGAAGGGCGGGGAGGCCCTCGATGGCGATGCGGAGGGCGGGGACGTAGGTGAAGGCGGCGAGAAAGACCAGGGTGGGGAGGAGGAACAGCCAGGGTCTCACGCCCCTCTTGATAGGGGAGACCTGTCAGAGGAGGGTCAAGGAAAGGCTCTGGGGCGCAGGACGACGGCCCCTAGGATTCTGTCCCGGTCGTGTCAAGAGTTATGTGTAAGAGTCTGTGTACGGGGGGCATACCGCTCCTGAAGCATCTTCTCCAGCACCTCCGCCACCTCCGAGAACCCCTTTAGTTTCCGTTCTGCCCACCTCCCCTCTTGCCTCTCTGACTCCAGGTAAAGGAGCTTGTATACCGCCTCCGCCTTGGGAAACTTGTGGTCCCGCACCTTCGTCCCACGCCGCACCTCCCGGATAAACCGCTCCATCAGGTTGGTGCTCCGCAAGTACGGCCAAAGCACCTTGGGGTACCCGTAGAAGCGGTCGCCTTCACCTCCTCCAGGACCCGCAGGGCCTCCCCCCGGCTCTCCGCCCCATACACCCGCCTAAGGTCCTCCGCCAGCAGGGCCCGGTCCCGGGAGCGCACCTGGGACAGGCTCCACCCCACCCCGTTCACCACGCACCGCGGCCACTCCGCCTGAGGGTAGACCCTGCGGATCGCCTTTCGGTGTTCGCCTGACGGCGAAGCAGCAGGAAGCCCGGGCAGCCCATCGGTGACAAAGAGCAAAACCCGCCGCAGGCCCCGCTGCCAAAGCTCCCCCAGGACCCCCTCCCATCCCAGGGCGCTCCCCGTGGGCAAAAGCCAAAACCCCAGGACCCGCCTCTCCCCGCTAGGGGGGACCCCCAGGGCCACGTACACGGTTTCCCGCACGATCCCCTCACCGTCCCTAAGAACCTTGAGGGAGAGCCCGTCCAGGTAGACCAAGGCCATCCCCTCAGGCAAAGGCCGGGTGCGGAAGGCTTCAAGATACGCCCTTCAGGCGTGACCCGCCGCCTCCAGGACCTCGTCCGTCAGGGCGCTCAGGGTCTCGTGGAAGTAGCGGTGGCCCAGGAGCAGGCTCGGTATCTCGGCCGCCTTGCGCTGACTGACCCCGGCAGCATAAAGAGCCACCGCCACTGGAACGTAGCCTTCGGCTGACCCCCCACGTCCACCAGACGGCGGGTGTAGGGCCTGAGGAAGGTGGGGTAATACCGGCCTTCCCTGTCCCTGGGGACCCTCAGGTCCACCTGGCCGAAGGTGGTCTCCAGCCTCC
>NZ_FNBC01000013.1 GCF_900102145.1 Thermus arciformis
GGTCCTTGGCCTTCTTGACCCTCCGCCACAGCTCGTTCAGGGTCAGGTGGTCGGCCACGGTCATGGACGAAGAATACAACAAGAAAGGGTATCACGCGGCATAGAGCACCCGGCCTTCCCTCAGGACCTTGGGGTAAAGGGAGGTCCAGGCGTCCCGGTACTTTTCCAGGTCCTCTTCGGTGGCCAGAAGGAGGTCCGGGCTGAAGCCCCGTTTGGCCTTGCTCACCGCCAGGTGGAGGTCCTTCCCCACCCGCATGGTCTTGTACTCGGGAGGCACCACCACGAGGAGGTCGTGGTCGCTTTCTGGGGGGCTTCCCCCCGCGCCCGGCTGCCGAAGAGGATGACCTTTTGCGCCGGGACGGTCTTGAGGATGGCCTCGAGGACCGGGGCAAGCTCCGGGTACTCCACTCCCTCAGTCTACAAAGAGGAGCCGGAAATCGTTGAGGTTGGTCCCCGTGGGGCCGGTCCTAAGAAGGGTTCCCGCCTCTTGGAAGAAGCCGAGGCTGTCGTTTTCCTCCAGGAAGGGCCTGGGGTCCAGCCCCTTTTCCCACACCGCCGGGGTGAGGAGGGCCCCGGCGGCGCCGCTAGGGCCGTCCAGGCCGTCGGAGTCGGCGGCGAGGGCGTGGAGGGGGGTTTTGAGGTGGGCGTAGAGGGCGAGGAGAAACTCCAGGTTCCGCCCGCCCCTTCCCCTCCCCACCACCCGCACCTGGGCCTCTCCCCCGGAGAGGAGGAAGAGGGGCTTCCTGAAGGGCACCCCGTGGGCGCGGATGGTCTCCACGAGCTCGGCGTGGAAGCGGGCGAGGGCCCTCGCCTCCCCCCCGAAGCGGTCGGAAAGGATCGCCGCCCGGAAGCCCCGGGCCCGCAAGAACCTCTGCGCCGCCCGGAGGAGGTGGAGGTTCGTCCCCACGAGGCGCCAGGTGAGGCGCCTCAGGGCGGGGTCTTGGGGCTTTAGGGTCTCGGGGAGGCGCCCTTCCGCCCCCTGACGGAGGACGGCCCGGGCCCCGGGGAAGGCGAGGCCGTAGCGGTCCAAGAGGGCCAGGGCCTCGGCGTAGGTGGTGGGGTCCGGGTGGAAGGGCCCGGAGGCGATGACCGAGGGGTCGTCCCCGGGCACGTCGGAGAGGAGGAGGGCGTGGACCTTGGCCCTGGTGGCGAGGAGGGCCCTTCCCCCTTTGATGCGGGAGAGGTGCTTGCGAAGGGCGTTTATCTCGTGGATGCTCGCCCCGCTTTTGAGGAGGGCCTCGGTGAGGGCCCGCTTCTCCTCCAAGGGGATCCCCAGGGGGGCGCACCACAGGGCGCTTCCCCCGCCCGAGAGGAGGGCTAGGACCCGCGCCCTCGAGGAAAGCCCCTGGAGGAGGCCGAGGACCTCCTCGGCCGCCCGGACGCTCTCCTCGTCGGGGACGGGGTGGCGGGCGAAGACCGCCTTGAGCCCGGGGGCCTCTTGCCCCTTGGGCAGGGTGAGGTGGTAGGGGACCTCCCCGTAGCGGTCCAGGGCGGCCCGGAGCATGGGGGCCGCCGCCTTCCCCACCGCCAGGACGAGGTCCGGCCGCCAAGGGGGGAGGTGCCTCGCCGTGAGGCGGTAGGGGTCCGTGGCCTTCAGGGCCTCGAGGAAGGCTTCCTTCAGGAGGGCTTCCACGCCAGGTCCGTCCGGTCAAAGTCCTGGCCCTTGTAGAGGAGGGGTTCCCCTTCGGCTCGGGCCAGGGCGTAGCTTAAGCAGTCCCCGAGGTTTAGGCGGGCGGGGTGGCGGCCTTTTCCATAACGGGCGTAGGCCCTCACGGCTTCCCGGTAGTGGGCCTCGGTGAAGGGGACTACCTCTAGGCCGAGTTCTTTGACGAGGGCCTCCACCATGTGGACCTTGTCGAAACCCAGGTGTCGTCCCAGGGCCACCGCCGTTTCTACCAGGGTGGGAGCGCCCACCTTGGCCCTAGAGGCTTGGCGGATGGCTTTCAGGTAGAGCCTGTGGTCGGGCTCCCGTAGAAGAAGGGCCAGGAGGGCCGAGGAATCCACCACCATCTACTCCTCCCAGAGGGCGTCCATCTCTTCCTTGGGGATCCCCTTCCCCAGAAGCTCCGGGGGGATCTGGGGCCAGACCTCCTCTTCTAGGAAGCAGATCACCCGGTCAAAGTTCCGCTCCCTTTGGAGCTCCCTAAGGCGCATCTCCAGGGCCTTCCTCACGGCCTCCGTCTTGGTCTCCCCGGCGAGGCGGGCCACCTCCTCCGCCAGGCGCTCCACCTCCTTGTTGCGGATGGTGAGGGCCATGCTTTAAGCATGGCTGCAAGAGAGTATGCGGGTCAAGCCAGAGGGTCCTTCCCCTCGTAGAGGAGGGCCAAAAGCTCGGCGGTGTGGAGCACGGGGAGGTCCAGGTAGGCCTGGATCTGGGTGAGGCAGCCGATGTTCCCCGTGGCCACGAGGTCCGCCCCCGTGGCCTTGAGGTTTTCCGCCTTCCTCCTCCCCAGGGCCTCGGCGATCTCCGGCTGGAAGAGGTTGTAGGTGCCCGCGCTCCCGCAGCAGAGCTCCCACTCCTTGGGCTCCAGCACCTCGAGGCCCGCCGCCTTGAGAAGCCTTCTCGGGGCCTCCCTGATCCCTTGGGCGTGGGCCAGGTGGCAGGCGTCGTGGTAGGCCACCCGCAAGGGGCGGCTGGGGGGTGGGGGCGGGATGAAGCCCAGCTCGTCCAGGAGGACGCTCAGGTCCTTCACCTTGGCGGCGAGGGCCCGGGCCTCCTCCTCCTCGGGCTCCCCCAGGAAGAGGAGGGGGTATTCCTTCATCCCCGAGCCGCACCCCGCGGCGTTGGTGACCACGTAGTCCACGTCCCGGAAGGCCTTCAGGTTCTTCCGGGCGAGGGCCCTCGCCCCCTCCTTGTCCCCGGCGTGGAGGTTTAGGGCGCCGCAGCAGGCCTGCTCCGGCACCGCCACCACCTCCACCCCGTTTTCCTGGAGGACCCGGATGGTGGCCTGGTTGATGGAGGGCCTCAAGACCCTCTGGGCGCACCCCAAAAGGATCCCCACCCGGGCCTTCCTCTCCCCCTTGGCGGGGTAGACCTCCCGGTAAGGGGCCTCCTCGGGAAGGCGGTCCGGGAGGAGGGCGAGGGGGGCCTTCAGGGGCTTGGGGAGGGGGAGGGGCTTGAGGAGGGGTTTCAGGCGGGCGCCGAGCTTCGCCAGGGGCCGGAAGCGCTCCGGGTAGGGGAGGGTGCGGAGGAGGCCCAGGCGGAAGGTCCTCTCCAAGGGGAAGCGGTGCCGCTTTTCCTCGCTCCACAGGCGGAAGGTGGCGATGAGCTCGCCGTAGGGGACGCCGCTTGGGCAGGCGGTGACGCAGGCCTGGCAGGCGAGGCAGCGGTCCAGGTAGGGGAGGGCTTCTTCCAGCTTGAGGTTCCCCTCCAGGACCTCCTTCATGAGGAAGATGCGCCCCCTGGGGGAGTCCATCTCCTCCTGGAGCACCACGTAGGTGGGGCAGGTGGGGAGGCAGAAGCCGCAGTGCACGCAGGCCTCAATGGCGTGGGCCATCACCTCCCCCTCCTTGCCCAGCTTTTGTATGGGGATTTGGTGCTGCATGCTCTCACCCTAAGGGAAAGCGGCCCTTGGGGTCCAGGGCCTTCTTGACCCCGGCGAAGAAGGCCCCTTGGGGCTCGGGGAAGAGGGGCGTTTCCGCCCCCCTTAGCACCAGGTGGGGAAGCCCCGCCTCCTTTAGCGCTTTTAGGCCCTCCTCCGTGGCCCCGGCGTAGAGCACCTCCCCGCCGTCCAGGTAGCGCCTTGGGCCCAAGGGGAGGGCCTCGAGGCGGGGGATGAGGTGGGGCTTGGCGGGCACCTTGACCCAGATGGGGCTTGCCTCCAGGAAGCCGAGGTCCCGCACCCCTTCCCAGTGGGCCCCGTCCTCCGCCAGGACCTCTCCCTCCCCGAGGAGGTCTTGGAGGCGCTTGAGGCGGGCCTCCACGCTCCTTTCAAACCCCCCCAGGCGAAGCTCCAAGGTGGCCGGGGGGACGAGGTCCAGGGCGAGGAGGTCTAGGGGGAGAAGCCTGAGCCTTTCTAGATCGGCGAGGGCCTCCTCCAAGTTTTCCCGCCGCACCCTGAGGGTGCGGGTGGTCCGGGGCCTGGGGAAGACCTTGAAGGAAAGCTCCACCATGACCCCGAAGGCCCCCAGGGAGCCCACCATGAGGCGGTGGAAGGGGAAGCCCGCGGCGTTTTTCACCACCTTGCCCCCGCCCCGCACCATCCTCCCCTCCCCGTCCACGAAGCGCACCCCGAGGAGGAAGTCCCTCAGGCCCCCAAAGCGGTGGCGCAAGGGGCCGGATAGCCCCGCGGCCACCGTCCCCCCCAGGGTGGCCCCCTTCCCCGCGAGGGGCGGGTGGAAGGGCAGGTACTGGCCGTGGGCCCTTAGGGCCTCCTCCACCTCGGCGACGGGCGTCCCGGCGAAGGCGGTGAAGACGAACTCCTCGGGCTCGTACGCCAAAAGGCCCCGGAGGCGGGAGAGGTCCAAAAGGGCCTCCCCCTCCCTTGGGGTGGAGAGGGCGGGCTTCGTCCCCCCGCCCCGCGCCCGGAGCCGGGGGTAGGCCCGCACCGCCTCCTGGACCTCTTCCGGGCTTTCCGGCCTAAGCGCCGGCACGGACCACCTCCGGCAGGACCTTGCCCCGGTTGGCGAGGCCCTGGGAGTCCAGGGCCCGCTTCACCTCCTCCATGGCCAGGAGGTCTTCCGGGGCGAACATCTCCGGCATGTAGCCCTTCTTCTCCACCCCGATGCCGTGCTCCCCCGTGAGGGACCCTCCTAAGCGCACGCAAAGCCTCAGGATCTCCCCGGCCAAGGCCTCGGCCCGTTCCAGCTCCCCGGGCTTCTTCCCGTCGTAGAGGACCAGGGGGTGGAGGTTCCCGTCCCCGGCGTGGAAGACGTTGGCCACCCTTAGGCCGTACTCCCGGGAGAGGCGCTGGATCTCCCTCAAGGCCTCCCCGAGCCGGGAGCGGGGCACCACCCCGTCTTGGACCAGGTAGTCGGGGGAGAGCCTTCCCACGGCGCTGAAGGCCGCCTTGCGCCCTTTCCAGATGGCCTGGCGCTCGGCCTCGTCCCGCGCCACCCTTAGCTCCAAGGCGCCGCTTTCCCTTAAGACCCCTTCCAGGACCAGGGCCTCCTCGGCCACCTCCTCCTTAGGGCCCTCAAGCTCCACGATGAGGAGGCCCTCCACCGGGGGGTAGCCTGCTCTCACCGCCTTCTCCGCCGCCTCTATGCTCAGGCGGTCCATGATTTCCATGGCCCCGGGGAGAAGCCCTGCCCGGATCACCCGGCTCACCGCCTCCCCTGCCGCCTCGAGGCTCGGGTAGGCGGCGAGGACGGTGTGGTAGGCCTCGGGCTTAGGGAGAAGCCTTAGGGTGATCTCCACCGCCACCCCCAAAAGCCCTTCCGTCCCCACGAAGAAGCCGTGGAGGTCCGGGCCCACGCCCTCTAGGCTTTCCCCCCCAAGGCGCACCACCTCCCCCGTGGGGGTGACGACCTCGAGGCCCAGGACGTGGTTCGCCGTCATCCCGTACTTCAGGCAGTGGGCCCCCCCGGAGTTGAAGGCCACGTTCCCCCCGAGGGTGCTTATGGGCTGGCTGGAGGGGTCCGGGGCGTAGTAGAGGCCGAAGGGAGCGGCCTCCTGGGAGACCTTGAGGTTCACCACCCCGGGCTCCACCACGGCGATCCGGGCCTTGGGGTCCAGCCTCAGGATCCGGTTCATCCGGTTCAGGGCGATCACCACCCCGCCCTCCACGGGGAGGGAGCCCCCGGAGAGGCTCGTGCCGCTTCCCCGGGCCACGAAGGGGACGCCGTATTGGTGGCAAAGCCGCACCGCCCCGAGGACCTCCTCCTTCCTCTCCGGCAGGGCCACCGCCAAGGGCCTTTTGCGGTAGGCGGTGAGGGCGTCCGACTCGTAAGGGGCAAGCTCCGCCTCCCCCGTGAGGACCCGACCGGGAAGCAGGGCCTTGAGTTCCTCCAAGAAGCCCACCCTTGACCTCCTTTCCCCTCCACTTTAGGGCAAAAGGGAGGAGTTCTCCCCCTCCCTTTGGGGCCCCCATGCTGGCGCAAGCCAGCATGGGGTTAGTCAATGTACTCGTAGGCCACCAGGGTCAGGAACTCCACGAACTCCTCCGAGAGGACGAGCTTGTCCAGGATCTCCTCGGCCTCCCGGTAGCGCTCCTTGTCCCGGCCCCCGAGCTTGGCGAGCTCCTCCTCCTTAATCTTCTGGTAAAGCTCCGGGGTAACGGTGCGGCCGTCTTCCAGCTGGGCCTCCCGGTGCACCCACTGCCAAAGCTGGGCCCGGCTGATCTCGGCGGTGGCGGCGTCCTCCATGAGGTTGAAGATGGCCGCGGCCCCGTTGCCCAAAAGCCACTGGTTCAGGTACTGGAGGGCCACGGAGACGTTGTTGCGAAGCCCCGCCTCCGTCACCTTCCCCTCGGGGACGTGGAAGTTCAGGAGGTCCGCCGCGGTCACCCGGACGTCCTCCCGCTTCACGTGCTTCTGGTGGGGCTTCTCCCCCAGATAGCGGTCAAAGACCTCCATGGCCACGGGCACCAGGTCGGGGTGGGCCACCCAGGTGCCGTCAAAGCCCTGGGAAGCCTCCCGCTCCTTGTCGGCCCGCACCTGCTGGAAGGCGCGCTCGTTCACCTGGGGGTCCTTGCGGCTCGGGATGAAGGCCGCCATCCCGCCGATGGCGTGGGCCTCGTGGATGTGGCAGGACTTGACCAAAAGCTCGGTGTAGGCCTTCATGAAGGGCACGGTCATGGTCACCTGGGCCCGGTCGGGGAAGATGGGGGCGGTGGCGGCGAACTTCTTGATGCAGCTGAAGATGTAGTCCCACCTCCCGGCGTTGAGCCCGGCGGCGTGCTCCTTGAGCTCGTAGAGGATCTCCTCCATCTCAAAGGCCGCCAGGATGGTCTCAATGAGGACCGTGGCCCGGATGGTGCCCCGGGGGAGGCCCAGGTAGTCCTGGGCGAAGTTAAAGACCTCGTTCCAGAGGCGGGCCTCGAGGTGGCTTTCCAGCTTGGGCAGGTAGAAGTAGGGCCCGCTTCCCCGCCTTAGGAGCTCGTGGGCGTTGTGGAAGAAGTAGAGGCCGAAGTCAAAGAGGCTCGCCGAGATGGGCTCCCCGTCCACGTGGACGTGCTTTTCCACGAGGTGCCAGCCCCTGGGGCGCACCAGGAGGGTGGCCGTCTTCTCCTTGAGCTTATACTCCTTGCCCTCAGGGGAGACGAAGTCAATCTGGCGGCGGACGGCGTCATAGAGGTTCTTCTGGCCCCGGATGACGTTGTCCCAGGTGGGGGAGAGGGCGTCCTCAAAGTCCGCCATGAAGACCTTGGCCCCCGAGTTCAGGGCGTTCACGATCATCTTCCGGTCCACGGGGCCGGTGATCTCCACCCGGCGGTCCTGGAGGTCAGGGGGGGCCTCGGCCACCTGCCAGGGCCCGCCCCGGACGAAGGCGGTCTCCTGGAGGAAGTCCGGCTTCTCCCCGGCCTTGTACCGCTCCCAAAGCGCTTGACGCCGCTCCAGGAGGGCCTTGCGCACCGGGTTGAACTCTCGGTGCAGCGCCACCACGAACCCCAGGGCCTCCTCCGTCAGGACCTCCTTCAGGAGGGGGTGGTCTTTCCGGATCTCCACGCCCTTCATGGTGGTCCGAGCTTACGGGAGGCGGGGCGGGATTGTCAAGAAGCAAAAAGATTTTTTGCATCTTGAAAAACAAGGCCGCCCCCGTTACCCTAAGCGGCATGGCGCGTCCGCGGGAGAAGCCGCCCCAGGCGGTGAAGACCCTGGAGAGGGGGCTTCGGGTCCTCGAGGCCCTGGCGGCCTTGGAGGCGGCGGGCTTGGGGGAGCTCGCCGGGCGCACGGGGCTTTCCAAGAGCACCCTCTACCGCCTCCTCAGGGCCCTGGCCCAGGCGGGCTTCGTGGAGGAGGAGGGCGGGGTCTACCGGGTGGGGCCCAAGGCCTTCGCCGTGGGCCAGGCCTACCCCAAGCGTTCGCTTTCCCAGGCGGTCCGCCCCGAGATGGAGGCCCTGGCGAGGGAGACGGGGGAGAGCGTGAACCTGGCGGTGCCCCTGGGGCGGGAGGCGTTGTACCTGGACCAGGTGGAGGGGACGAAGCTCGTCCGCCTCTTCACCGCCCCCGGCTCCCGGGCCCCCCTCCACGCCACCGGGGTGGGGAAGGTCTTCCTGGCCTATCTGGGGGTGCCCGAGGGGCTTAGCCTCACGCCCTACACCCCCCACACCCTCACCCGGCTTCCCGACCTCCTTCGGGAGCTTGAGGCGGTGCGCGGGCGGGGCTACGCCCTGGACAACGAGGAGAAGGAGCTCGGGGTGCGGTGCGTGGCCGCCCCTGTCTTCGGGCCTAAGGGCGAGGTGGTGGCGGCCCTCTCCCTCTCCGCCCCCGCAAGCCGCCTCTCCCTGGAGGAGGCCCACCGCCTCGCCCCCCGGGTGGTGGAGGCGGCCCAAAGAGCTTCCCTGCGCCTCGGGTACACAGGCGAGGTATAATGTTTGGGGATAGAGGGGCTTAGCGGGAGGAGCTAAGGGCTTATGGACAAGGTGGTGGACAAGGACCGCCCCGTGTACGTGATCTCGGTGGCGGCGGAGCTTGTGGAGATGCACCCGCAGACGCTTCGGCTTTACGAGCGGAAGGGTTTGATCAAGCCGAAGCGGTCCAGCGGGAAGACGCGGCTTTACTCGGAGCGGGACATTGAGAAGCTTCGGGAGATCCGCCGCCTGACGCAGGAGCTGGGGGTGAACCTGGCGGGGGTGGAGGAGATCATGCGGCTTCGGGCGGAGCTCGAGGCCCTGCAGGCCCGGTTTGAGGCCGAGGTGGCCAGGCTCAAGGCGGAGATCGGCCACCGCTTCCAAGAGTTGGAGCGCCCCGCCCTCCCCGCCCCCGGGGAGACGGAGAAGCCCTCCCCCAAGGACCGCCCCGTGTACGTGATCTCGGTGGCGGCGGAGCTTGTGGAGATGCACCCGCAGACGCTAAGGCTTTACGAGCGGAAGGGTTTGATCAAGCCGAAGCGGTCCAGCGGGAAGACGCGGCTTTACTCGGAGCGGGACATTGAGAAGCTTCGGGAGATCCGCCGCCTGACGCAGGAGCTGGGGGTGAACCTGGCGGGGGTGGAGGAGATCATGCGGCTTCGGGCGGAGCTCGAGGCCCTGCAGGCCCGGTTTGAGGCCGAGGTGGCCAGGCTCAAGCTCCTCCTCCTGGAGGAGGGCAGGGGGCTTCTCCAAGAAGGTAACATGGGCGCGTGAAGGACCTAGCGCCCCTTTTGGAGTTCCTCTCCATCCCCTCCGTCTCCACCGACCCGGCCCGCAAGGAGGACGTGCGTAGGGCGGCCCTTTGGCTTGCGGAGCGGCTTAAGGCCCTGGGCTTCCGCGCCGAGCTCCACGAGACCCCCCTCCACCCCATCCTCTACGCCGAGCGCCTCGTGGACGAGAAGGCCCCCACGGTCCTGGTCTACGGCCACTACGACGTCCAGCCCCCCGACCCCCTGGAGCTTTGGGAAAGCCCCCCCTTCTCCCCCGTGGTGCGGGAGGGCCGGATCTACGCCCGGGGGGCCTCCGACGACAAGGGGCAGCTCTTCGCCCACGTCCTCGCCGCGGAGGAGGCCCCGGTCAACCTGAAGTTCCTGGTGGAGGGGGAGGAGGAGATCGGAAGCCCCCACCTCCCCCCTTTCGTGCGGGCGAACCGGGAGAAGCTCCGGGCGGACGCCGTCCTCATCTCCGACGGGGCCATGTTCGCCCCCCACACCCCGACCCTCACCTACGGCCTCCGGGGGCTTTGCTACCTGGAGGTGCGCCTTAGGGGGGCGAGGCGGGACCTCCACTCGGGGGCCTTCGGGGGCGTGGCCCCGAACCCCATCCAGGCCCTGGGGTGGCTCCTCGCCCGGCTGAAGGACGAGAGGACGGGGAGGGTCCTGATCCCGGGCTTCTACGAGAGG
The DNA here is from genome assembly GCF_900102145.1 of Thermus arciformis. Lineage (GTDB taxonomy): Bacteria > Deinococcota > Deinococci > Deinococcales > Thermaceae > Thermus > Thermus arciformis. The sequence goes on from NZ_FNBC01000013.1 coordinate 9,917, forward strand.
GTGCGCCCCGTCCCCGAGGAGGAAAAGGCCCTCTGGCCCGCCCTGGACGAGGAGGCCCTGAAGCGGGAGCTCGGGGTGGAGGTCCTCCCGGGGGAGGAGGGCTACGCCCCCCTGGAAAGGCTTTGGGCCCGGCCCACCCTGGACCCGAACGGCATCTGGGGCGGCTACCAGGGGGAGGGCTCCAAGACGGTGATCCCCGCCGAGGCGGGAATGAAGCTCTCCATGCGCCTGGTGCCCGACCAGGACCCGGAGGAGGTGGCGGAGCGGGCCGAGGCCCACCTGAAGGCGGTCTGCCCCCCGGGCTACGCCCTGGAGGTGCGGAGGCTCCACGGGGGCAGGCCCGTCCTCACCGACCCCTTTAGCCCCCCCATGCGCCTCATGGCCCGGGCCCTGGAGGAGGTCTGGGGCCGCCCACCCGTCTACGCCCGGGAAGGGGGGACGATCCCCGTGGTGGCCGAGCTCCAGGAGGCCCTGGGGGCGCCCATCGTCCTTTTGGGCCTCGGGCTTCCCGACGACAACCTCCACGCCCCCAACGAGAAGCTGGACCTCGTGAACCTGGAAAAGGGCGTGGCCGCCCTCCGCCGCTTCCACCGCCTCCTGGCGGAGGAGGGGCTTAGCCCTGGCCCGGCAAGCTCCCCTTGAAGATGAGGGCCTCCCCCACCCGCCCGGAGAGGACGGGGACCAGGGGGCTTTTGGCCACCTGGGCGGCGAAGGGGACGTCGGCCTCGAGGCCCACCCCCTTGAGGGCCTGGGCCGCGGCGGAGAGGCTTAGGGCCTCCAGGGGGTCCTGGTAGGCCCGCCTGAGGGCCAAGGCGATGCGGGCCCCGTCCTCGGGCTCCATCTCCCCCAAAAGCCCCAGGTACTCCGCCAAGACTCCCGCGGTATAGAGGTCGTCCAGCCCCACCCGCCCCTCCTTCCCGGCGCAGAGGATGGCCACCTCCTCCGTGGCCAGCTCCAGGGCCTTGCGGGCGGCGGCGTGGGCGTTGTAGAGGGAGGCCAGGAGGACGTGCTTGGCCGTTTTCGCGGCGGCGTGGGCGGCCTTGGTGCCGTTGGTGGTGCTCATCACCACCACCTTTCCCCCCACCGGGGCCTCCAGGGCCTCCCTGGGGGAGTTCCCCAGGTCAAAGCCCGGGGGCTTCACCCCCCCCGCCTCCCCCGCCAGGAGGACGTCCGCGTCCTTGAAGGCCTTGGCGGCCTCGAGGCCCGCCACCCAGTAAAGGGCCTCGGCCCCCGCCTCCAGGAGGGCCACCGCGGTGGTGGTGGAGCGGATCACGTCCACCACCAGGACCACGTCGGGGTACACCAGGGTTTCCGTGGGCAAAGGGTCCACCCGTAGGCGCATGCTTCCTCCCTACACCAGCCCGAAGGCCAGCTCCTCCAGAAGGCCCGGGCTCACCACCTCCACCACCCCGGGGGCCAGGCGCACCGCCCCCTGCTCCTGGAGGGCGTGGAGGACCCGGGTGACCGTCTCCCGGCTCGCCCCCGCCAGGTGGGCCAGGTCCTGGTGGCGCAGGTGAAGCGTTGGGCCGTAGCCCTGCCTCAGGAGCTTCAAAAGGGCGTAGGCCACCCGGCTTCCCGCCTCCTCAAAGGCCAAAAGGTCCAGCTCCAGGTCCGCCTCCCGCAGGCGGTGGGCCAGGAGGCGGGCCAGGTTGTGGCCGAAGAGGGGGAGGCGGCGGAGGAGGCCGAAGTAGGCCTCCCGGTGGAGGACGAGCAGGGAGGCCTCCTCCTCCACCACGGCGCTCGCGCTCCGCTCGCCCCCGTCCAGGAGGCTCATCTCCCCGAAAACCCCCCCCGGCCCCACCACCCCCAGGGTCTTCTCCTGCCCCCCCAGGTGGGTGCGGAAGAGCCGCACCCGCCCCGCCTCCACCAGGTAGAGGCTCTGGCCCAGGTCCCCCTGGTGGAAGAGGACCTTCCCCTTGGGGTAGGCCAGGCGGACGAAGTAGCTCAGGGCCAGGGCCACCTCCTCCGGGCCGAGGTCCTGGAAAAGGGGGCTAGGGCTCATCGGCCCCACTCTAACCGAAGCTTCATCCTTTGCCTAGAGGATGAGAGGGTGCGCCCGGTGCTGGAGGTGCGGGAGCTGGGCTTCGCCTATGGGAACGGGGCCCTCTTCCGGGGGGTGTCCTTCGCCTTGGCCCCGGGGGAGGCTTTGGCCGTGCTCGGCCCCTCGGGAAGCGGCAAGACCACCCTTTTGCACCTCCTGGCCGGGCTTCTTCCCCTGCAGGAAGGCGAGGTCCTCTGGGAGGGGGAGGCCATCCGCCACCTTCCCGAGGCCCGCCTCGCCCCCAGGCGGCTTCGCTTCCTGGGCCTCGTCTTCCAGCACCACTTCCTCTTCCCCGAGCTCACGGCCCTGGAAAACGTCCTGGCCCCGGGCTATTTGGCGGGCCGGGTGGACCGGGCCTGGGCTTGGGAGCTTCTGGCGAGGCTTGGCCTCGAGGGGCGGGCCCACTTCTTCCCCCAGCGGCTCTCCGGGGGGGAGAGGCAGCGGGTGGCCGTGGCCCGGGCCCTTTACCTGAGGCCGCGCCTCCTCCTTGCGGACGAGCCCACGGCGAGCCTGGACCGCCGCCAGGCCCGGGAGGTCCTTAAGCTCATGCGGGGGCTCGCCTCGGAGGTGGGGGCGGCCTTGGTCCTGGCCACCCACGACGAGGCCCTGGTGGAGGGCCTTCCCGCCTTGCGCCTGGTGTATCCTTAGGCGGTATGAGCCCCATCCACGTGCGGGGTGAGCGGGGACAGGTGGCGGAAAGGGTGCTCCTCCCGGGGGACCCGGGCCGGGCGGAGTGGATCGCCAAGACCTTCCTGGAAGACCCCGTGCTCTACACCTCCTACCGGGGGCTTCTCGGCTTCACCGGGCGCTACAAGGGCCGGCCCGTCTCCGTGCAGACCACGGGGATGGGGGCCCCTTCCGCCAGCATCGTGGCCGAGGAGCTGATCCAGCTCGGGGCCAGGGTCCTCCTGCGGGTGGGCACCTGCGGGGCGGTGGACGGGGCCCTGGCCCCCGGGGACCTGGTGGTGGCCCAGGGGGCGGTGCCCCTGGACGGGGCCACCCGCCAGTACCTGGAGGGCCGCCCCTACGCCCCCGTGCCCAATCCCGCCCTCTTCCGGGCCCTTTGGGCCCAGGCGGAGGCCAAGGGGTACCCCCACCACGTGGGGTTGGTGGCCACGGAGGACGCCTTCTACGCCACCACCCCCGAGGCCGCCCGGGCCTGGGCCAGGTACGGGGTCCTCGCCTTTGAGATGGAGGCCAGCGCCCTCTTCCTCCTGGGGAGGATGCGGGGGGTGCGGGCGGGGGCCCTCCTCGTGGTCTCCAACCGCATCGGCGACCCCGAGCTCGCCCCGCCGGAGGTTTTGCAGGAGGGGGTGCGGCGGATGGTGGAGGTGGCCCTCGAGGCCCTTTTGGAGGTGTGAAGATGGCCCACGAGCACGAACACGAGCACGAGTTCATCCTGGAGATCCCCGAGTTTGACCACCTCGCCTACGAGGTGGAGGAGGGCATCGCCCTGGTGACCCTGAAGCGGCCTGAGGCCCTGAACGCCCTTTCCCAGGACCTCCTGCGGGAGCTGGCGGAGGTGGCGGAGGTCATCGCCCAGGACCCCGAGGCCCGGGCCGTCATCTTCACCGGGGAGGGGAAGGCTTTCGCCGCGGGGGCGGACCTCAAGGAGATCGCCGGCCTCAAGGACCCCTTCATGGCCCGGGAGTACGCCCTTTTGGGCCAGCAGGTCTTCGCCGAGATCGCCGCCTTGCCCGTGCCCACCATCGCCGCCATCAACGGCTACGCCCTTGGGGGCGGCCTGGAGCTTGCCCTGGCCTGCGACCTCAGGGTGGCCGCGAAGGGCGCCAAGCTCGGCCTTCCCGAGGTGGGCCTGGGCCTCATCCCGGGCTTCGGCGGCACCCAGCGGCTTCCCCGGCTCATCGGGCGGGGCCGGGCCTTGGACCTCATCTTCACCGGGCGGCACGTGGACGCGGAAGAGGCCCTCTTTTTGGGGCTCGTGAACCGGGTGGGGGAAGACGCCTTGGAGGAGGCCAAGAAGCTCGCCCAAAAGATTCTGAAAAACGCCCCCGTGGCCCTGGCCCTGGCCAAGGAGAGCGTGGTGCGGGGGGAGGGGCTGGACCTGGCCGAGGCCCTGGAGATTGAGGCCGACCTCTTCGGCTACGCCGCCGCCACCGAGGACATGAAGGAGGGGGTGCGGGCCTTTTTGGAGAAGCGCCCCCCCAACTTCAAGGGGGAGTGAGGCCGGTCCTGGGCCTCTTGGGCCCAGCCGGTGTAGGGTGAGGGGTGCCCATGACGGAAGGACGCATCGTCCACGTGGCCAGCCCCAAGGCCAAGCTCTACGCGGAGGCCGACCAGGCCATAAGGGAGCGGCTAAAGCCCTTCCCCAAGGCCCTTAAGGCCTACGAGCTCCTCATCCAAGACCCCGAGGCCCGCGCCGGGTGGAACATGGCCAACTACCTCACCATGCGCAAGCTGGGCTACAACGACCACGGCCGGGTCCACGCCCTCCTCACCGGGGCGGCGGGCGTGGCCATCCTGGGCCTTTTGGCCGAGGCCGGGGTGCGTTTGGACACCGTGGAGTCGGGGGCGGGGGAGCTGGAGGACGCCTACGTGGTGGTCCTCCTCGCCACCATGCTCCACGACCTGGGCAACCAGGTGCACCGCCACCACCACGAGGCCTTCGGCGTCACCCTGGCCCTCCCCATCCTCAACCGTATTCTGGAGAAGATCTACCCCGACCCCGAGCAGCGCACCGCCCTAAGAGCCCTCATGCTTCACAGCATCTACAGCCACGACCTCGCCCCCGAGCCCCTCACCATAGAGGCCGGCATCACCGCCGTGGCCGACGGCACCGACATCACCAAGGGCCGGGGGCGGAAGGCCTTCGCCCTGGGGAGCATTGACATCCACTCCATCAGCGCCCTGGCCGTGGACGAGGTGCGCATCCTCAAGGGGGAGAAGTACCCGGTGGAGATCCAGGTGCTCATGAACAACTCCGCGGGGATCTTCCAGGTGGAGGAGACCCTCACCAAGAAGGTCCTAAGGAGCCCCTTGCGCCCCTACGTGACCGTGGTGGCCATGACGGACGGCCAAAGCGGCCAGGACCAGCGCATCGTCCACCGCGTGCGCCTGCACGAAAGCGAGGACCGCTTCGTGTTGGATTAGGCCTGGGGCCAGAGCTCCCGGACCTCCTTGGGCAGCAAGCCCCGGATGTCCTCTAGCTCCCCCTCGGAGATCTTCTGAGCCAGCGCCTTAAACACCGCCTGGGCGGCGGCCTCGGGGTCCACGGCGGGGCCCGAGGGGGTCTTCAGCTCCTGGGCCACGTGGGCCAAAAACGTTTAATCCTCCAAGCGGAACCCCACCTCCAGGACCACCTGGAAGCTCTGCACCCCGTCTGGCCCCACGCTTCCCCGGATCTCCTTGACCTCAAACCACTCCACGTGGCGAAGGGTCTTCTGGGCCCGGGCGATGGCCGCCTGGATGGCGGCCTCGAGGCCCCCCTCGCTGCTCCCCACCAGGGTCACCTTCTTGTACACCTTTTCCATGCCCCCAGTTTACCGCCTGGGCCCCACCTCCTTGGCAAGCTCCCGCTTGAGGATCTTGCCCACGCCAGACTTAGGGAGGCTTTCCTTGAAGACAACGATCCTGGGCACCTTATAGGCGGCGAGGTTTTGGCGGCAGAAGGCCTCTATGTCCTTTTCCGTGACCTTGCCCCGGTACTCGGGCTTGAGGACGAGGAAGGCGGCCACGGTCTCCCCGCGGTAGGGGTCTGGGACGCCCACCACGGCGGCTTCCTGGACGGCGGGGTGCTGGTAGAGGACTTCTTCCACCTCGCGGGGGTAGATGTTGTAGCCTCCGGCGATGATCATGTCCTTTTTGCGGTCCACGATGTAGAAGTAGCCGTCTTGGTCCATTTTGGCGAGGTCGCCGGTGAAGAGCCAGCCGTCCCTGAGGGCCTTTTGCGTCTCCTCGGGGCGGTTCCAGTAGCCTTTCATGACGTTGGGGCCTTTTATGGCGAGCTCGCCCACCTCGCCCGGGGGGAGTTCCTTGCCCTCCTCGTCCACCACCTTGGCCTCCACGCCGGGGAAGGGGAGGCCCACGCTCCCCAGGCGCCGTTCGCCGTAGAGGGGGTTGCAGTGGGTCACAGGGCTCGCCTCCGTGAGGCCATAGCCCTCCACCAGCTTGGCCCCGGTGAGCTTTTCAAAGCGCTCCGCCACCTCCAAAGGCAAAGGGGCGGAGCCGGAGATGCAGGCCCGGACGCTCTTGAGGTTCCGCCCCTCTATGCCGGGGAAGTTGTTGAAGGCCACGTAGAGGGTGGGGACGCCGGGGAAGAGGGTGACCCGATGCTTTTCAATGGCCTCCACGATGGCCTTGATCTCGGGCCTGGGGAGGAGGACGAGCTTCGCCCCGCCCAGGAGGGCCAGATTCATGGCCACGGTCATCCCGTAGACGTGGAAGAAGGGAATGGCCCCCAGGACCACCTCCTCCCCTTCCCGGAAGTCGGGGATCCAGGCCCTCACCTGCAGGGCGTTGCTGGCGAGGTTTTTGTGGGTGAGCATGGCCCCTTTGGCCAGCCCCGTGGTCCCCCCGGTGTACTGCAAGAGGGCCACGTCGTCCAGGTCTAAGGGCACGGGCTCGGGCTTGCCTCCCTTGAGGAAGGAGCGCCAGGGGAGGCCTTCCATCTCCCGGGGCCACTGCCCCTTCCGCTTGAGCGCCCAGGGGTAGAGGAGGTTTTTGGGGAAGGGCAGGTAGTCCTGGATGCCCGTGCGCACCACCAGGGCCACCGCACTCTCCCCCTTCACCTCCTGGTAGCGGGGAAGGAGCTGGTCCAGGATCACCAGGACCTTGGCCCCGGCGTCCAAAAGCTGGTGGCGGAGCTCCCTCGGGGTGTACATGGGGTTCACGTTCACCCCCACGCCCCCGGCGAGGAGGGTGCCGTAAAAGGCGATGACGAACTGGGGCGTGTTGGGGAGCATGAGGGCCACCCGCTCCCCCGGCTTCACCCCCGCCGCCTGGAGCCCTTTGGCGAAGGCCTGCACCTCCCGCCAAAGCTCCTTGTAGGTGAGACTTCGCCCCAGGAACTCCAAGGCCACCCGGTTGGGGAAGCGGGTGGCGGTTTCCTCCAGGGCCTGGGGCAAGGGCTTGGGCCTGGGGGCCTCTTGGGGGACCCCGGGATCGTAGTGGGCGTACCAGGGCTTCATGCCACCTCCTTGAACCGCGTCAAAGTTTATTCCCCCCTCGGGGCGGCCCGCAAGGGGCTTTAGGCCCGCAGGTAGCGGAAAGGAGGGCCTTCCCGCAGGAGGAGGCCTTCCTGGCGCAGGTACTCCAGGTGGGCCAGGGTCTCGGCGAAGGCGAAGCGGCGGCCCGCGGGGTCCAGCTCCTGGGGGAAGAGCTTGAGGGAGAGGGACCAGGCGTCCTGGGGGTGGTCCAGGAGGGCGAGGAGGGCCTTAAGGCGGGCCTCGTGGTGGGCCTTGAGCTCCTCCGCCCTTTGGCGCACGTCCCCGATGGGCCCGAAGTGCCCGGCGTGGGCCACCCGGATCGGGAGCTCCGCCAGGCGCTTCAAGGAGGCGAGGAAGTCCTTCAAGGGGTTCTCCCGGGTATAGGCCCAAAGGCCCACGTTGGGGGAGACCCGCTCCAAAAGGGCGTCCCCCGCGAGCAGCACCTCCTCTTCCTCCAGGTAGAAGGCCACGTGCCCGTCGGCGTGGCCCGGGGTCCAGAGGGCCCTTAGCCGCCTTCCCGCCACTTCCAGCACCTCCCCGTCCTTCAGGGGAACGGGGCGTCGCGGCGGGTGGACCCGCTCCCGGGTCTTGGCCATGGTCTCCCGGATCCCCAAAAGGGCCTCCTCCGGGGTGCCGTGGTCCAGGAAGAGCCGCCAGCTCGCCTCCTCAAAGGCCTCGGGCTCCAGCCAGAAGCGGTGCCCCCGAGCGAACTCCTCCTCGTGGAGGTAGACCCTGGCCCCCAGGCCCTCAAAAACCCCACCCAGGCCGTAGTGGTCCGGGTGGTGGTGGGTGAGGAGGAGAACGTTCACGTCGGCGAAGCAGAGGCCTAGCTCCGCCAAATAAAGCTCCAGGGTGCCCCGGGCGGTGCGGGTGGCCAGGGCGCTGTCCACCAGGGCCACCTCCCCCTTTCCCTTCAGGAGGTAGAGGTTCACCGTCTTCAGGGGGTAGGGGATGGGGACAGGAAGGAGGTAGAGGCCGGGGAGGAGCTCCTTCACAGCAGGACCCCAAGGAGGAGAAGGGCCGCCAGGTAGGGGTCCTTCTCCGGGAGGTGCCCGGGGAAGAGGAAGCCCCCCTCCCCGTCCCCCTGGACCTCGCCCCTAGCCTTCCGGAGGGCCTCGAGGACCTCCTCCTCCCTCACGGGCTCCCCTCCCGCCCGGTAGACGGCGAGCCGGTCGGCGTCCCCGTCCAGGGCGAGGCCCAGGGTCGGGGGCTCCTGGGCCTTGAGGAGGGCGAGGAGGGTCTTGAGGTTTTCCGGCCTGGGGTCCGGGTCCACCCCGTAGAAGAGGGGGTGGGGAAGGGGGTGGAGCTCGCGAAGCTCCGCCTTCAGCCCCAGGGCCTGGAGGGCCTTGCCCAAAACCCCCCCGCCGGCCCCCCCCATGGCGTCCAGGTAGACCACCCCGGGCCGGTCCTTTAGCTCCCCGGCGCTTTCCACCAGGTGGGCGAGGTACGCCTTCCTCAGGTCCAGGAGGGCGTAGCCGCCCCGGGCCTCGGGGGGGGCTTCGGGCAGGGCCAGGGCCTCCCCGGGGAGGGGCCTTCCCGCCTCGAGGCGGAGCTTCACCCCCTGGAAGCGGGGGGGCTTGCGGCTTGCCGTGAGGTAGAGCCCCGCGGCCTTCTTGGTCCAAAGGGCGTAGCCGAAGAGGGGAAAGGGGGCGGGGCCCTGAAGGAGGTGGGCCTTCAGGCCCATCCCCGAGAGCACCCCCGCGGCCTCCTCGGCCATCTCCCGGGCGAGGAAGCGGGCATCGTAGCCCACCACCACCTCGCCCTTCCCCTCTTCCAGAAGCTTCTGGCCGAAGCCCGCGGCGATGCGGGCCACCTCCAGGAAGGTGAAGCCCTTGGCCAGCTCGCCCAGAAACCCTTCTCGGGTGGGGTAGAGCTCCATGCCTTAGAGTCTACCCCGTGGTAGACTCACCCCCGTGGACGAGCCCCTCCTATCCTCCTTGAACGAGGCCCAGCGCCAGGCGGTGCTCCACTTTGAGGGGCCCGCCTTGGTGGTGGCGGGGGCGGGGAGCGGCAAGACCCGCACCGTGGTCCACCGGGTGGCCTACCTCATGGCCCGGCGCGGGGTCTTCCCCTCGGAGATCCTGGCGGTGACCTTCACCAACAAGGCCGCCGAGGAGATGCGGGAAAGGCTCAAGGCCATGGTGAAGGGGGCGGGGGAGGTCTGGGTCTCCACCTTCCACGCGGCCGCCCTGAGGATCCTCCGGGTCTACGGGGAAGGGGTGGGCCTGAAGCCCGGCTTCGTGGTCTACGACGAGGACGACCAGACGGCCCTCCTCAAGGAGGTCCTCAAGGAGCTCGGCCTTTCCGCCAAGCCCGGGCCCATCAAGGCCCTTTTGGACCGGGCCAAGAACCAGGGGGTGGCCCCGGAGGGCCTCCTCGCGGAGCTTCCCGAGTTCTACGCGGGCCTCTCCCGGGGGAAGCTTTTGGACGTCCTCCGCCGCTACCAGGAGGCCCTTTTGGCCCAGGGGGCCTTGGACTTTGGGGACATCCTCCTTTACGCCCTAAAGCTCCTGGAGCAGGACCCCGAGGTCCTGAGGCGGGTCAGGAAGCGGGCCCGCTTCATCCACGTGGACGAGTACCAGGACACGAACCCCGTGCAGTACCGCTTCACCCGCCTCCTGGCCGGGGAGGAGGCCAACCTCATGGCCGTGGGGGACCCGGACCAGGGCATCTACTCCTTCCGGGCGGCGGACATAAGGAACATCCTGGACTTCACCCGGGACTACCCCGAGGCCCGGGTCTACCGCCTCGAGGAAAACTACCGCTCCACCGAGGCCATCCTGCGCTTCGCCAACGCGGTCATCGTGAGGAACAACCTCCGCCTGGAGAAGACCCTGCGCCCGGTGAAGCGGGGCGGGGAGCCGGTGCGCCTCTTCCGGGCGGGGGACGCCCGGGAGGAGGCCCGCTTCGTGGCCGAGGAGATCGCCCGGCTCGGTCCTCCCTGGGACCGGTACGCCGTCCTCTACCGCACCAACGCCCAAAGCCGCCTCTTGGAGCAGGCCTTGGCGGGGCGGGGTCTCCCGGCGCGGGTGGTGGGAGGGGTGGGGTTCTTTGAAAGGGCCGAGGTGAAGGACCTTTTGGCCTACGCCCGCCTCGCCCTCAACCCCCTGGACGCCGTGAGCCTGAAGCGGGTCCTGAACACGCCTCCCCGGGGCATCGGCCCGGCCACGGTGGCCAGGGTGGAGGCCCTGGCCCGGGAAAGGGGCCTGCCCCTCCTGGAGGCCTTGCGGGAGGCCCTTCCCCTCCTTCCCCGGCCCGAGCCCGTGCGCCACTTCCTGGCCCTCCTGGAGGAGCTTCGCGACCTGGCCCTGGACTCGGCGGAGGCCTTTTTCCGCCACCTCCTGGAGGCCACGGACTACCTCGCCTACCTCAAGGAGGCCTACCCCGAGGACGCCGAGGACCGCCTGGAGAACGTGGAGGAGCTCCTCCGGGCCGCCAAGGAGGCGGAGGGCCTCCAGGACTTCCTGGACAGGGTGGCCCTCACCGCCAAGGCGGAGGAGCCGGGGGAAGCGGGGGGAAAGGTGGCCCTCATGACCCTGCACAACGCCAAGGGGCTGGAGTTCCCCGTGGTCTTCCTGGTGGGGGTGGAGGAGGGGCTTCTGCCCCACCGCTCCTCCTTGAACATCTTGGAGGGCCTGGAGGAGGAGCGCCGCCTCTTCTACGTGGGGGTGACCCGGGCCCAGGAGCGGCTCTACCTCGCCTATGCCCGGGAGCGGGAGGTCTATGGCCGCCTCGAGGCCACCCGGCCGAGCCGCTTCCTGGAGGAGGTGGAGGAGGGCCTTTACGAGCTCTATGACCCCTACCGCAAGCCCGTCCCTCCCCCCCACCGGGCCCTGCCCGGGGCCTTCAAGGGGGGGGAAAGGGTGGTCCACCCCCGCTTCGGCCCCGGCACCGTGGTGGCGGCGGCGGGGGACGAGGTCACGGTGCACTTTGAGGGGGTGGGCTTGAAGCGCCTCTCCCTCAAGTACGCCGACCTCCGCCCGGCCTGAGGGGGAAGCCTTGGGCCTGCCTCCTTACGCCAAAGCCCGGCCCCTGGCGGTCCTCCACCGGGGGGCCTCCCCCCTCTTCCACCACCTGGTGGAGGAGGTGGCCGCCCTGCGCCTGCCCCTCTTCCCCTACCCCGTGGAGGTGCCCCCAGGGGGGGACCCTTGGGCGGCGCTTTCCTGCCTCGCCCCCCTGGACTTCGCCGGGCTCGCCCTGGAGGAGGCCCTGCCCCCGCCCAAAGGGGTGCGCCTCGAGGCCGAGGCGGAGGCGGGGGGCCTGGTGGACCTGGTGGTGCCGGGCCTTTCGGGGCTTTACAGCCACTACACCGAGGGGCTCGCCCTGGAGCGTTTCCTCTCCGCCCACTTCCCCGGGGCCAGGGCCCTTTGGCTTGGCCCCTTGCGCCCCTCCTTGGCCCCCTTCCTCCGGGCCTTGGGCCAGGTCTCCGTGGTGGCCCCGAGCTTCGCCGAGGGGGATGGCTTCCTCGCCCGCCTGCCCCCAAAGGCCAGGGGGCACGTGGCCTTGAGGCGGGAGGAGGCCACCGCCTTAGCCCTGAAGGCCGACCTCCTCCTCCACGCGGGAGGCGGCCTTCCCCTGGAGTGGCTCCAGCCCTTCCACGCTCTCCTCACCCTCACGCCCCCAATGCCCGGCCTCGCCGACCGGGTCCAGCAGGTCCACGGCCCCGAGGCGCTTCTCGCCTTCCGGGTGCGGGCCCTCCTGGAGGCCCTGGCCCTTTAGGCTTGGGCCTCAGGGTTCCCAGATACTCGCCGGGGCGAGCTCCACCAGGTTGCCCGCGGGGTCTTGGGTGTAGAGGCTTTTCCCCTTGGGCCACTCGGCCCACCACACCGGGTAGCCCGCCGCCTTGAGGCGCGCTTCCCAGGCGGGAAGCTCCTCCTCCTCCACCCGGAAGGCCACGTGGACGCTTCCTTTGGCCCCGTGGGGAGGGAGGTGGGTTTCCTTTTCCGTGAGCTTGGGGTTGAAGACCAAAAACACCCCCCGCCCAGCGCGGAAGAAGGCGTGCCGGGGCGGTTTGAACTGGAAGCAGGGAAGGCCCAAGACCCCTTCGTAGAAGGCCCGGGCCTTCTCCAGGTCCTCGGCGTAGACGGAAGTTTCCAGAACCTCCACTACTTGAGCCGGGCGATGAGCTCGGCCACGGGGATGGCCTCCAGGGTCATCGTCTTCACGCTTCCCCTCGAGGCCAGGTGGAGCATGGCCCGGGCCACGCTGGCGGCGTCCTCCGCCTCCACGATGTTCACGAAGTCGTAAGGCCCGAGCACGGCGTACTGGGCCACCACCTTCACCCCGAAGTCCCGCTCCAACTCCCCGTTCACCTCCTTGATGCGCTCGGGGTTCTTCACCAGGGTCTCGGCGCCATCGTCCGTGAGGGTGCTGAGGACGATAAAGGTGGGCATCCTTCCTCCTTTCCTCCTAAGTCTACCCCGGGCGGGCCTCCAGCTCCACCCCGGCGTAGACCGCTTCCAAGGGGAGGGCACCCCCCAGACAGGGCAAGGGCACCTCCCCCCCGACGAAAGCCTCGTAGAGAACCTCCCCGGACTCCTTCCGGTAAAGCTCGGCCCGGCGGGCGGTCGTGTCCACCAGGAGGTATCCCTCCAGGGAAGGAAGGGCCAGGTAGCGCCCAAGCTTTTCCCGGCGGTCTATGCCCTCGGTGGAGGGGGAAAGGACTTCCACTACAAGGCAAGGGGCCTCCTCGTAAAAGGGGTTTTCCGGAGGGGGGGCACAAACCACCATGAGGTCGGGGTAGTAGAAGGTGGCCTCCCCCACCCTAAGCTTCATGTCCGCCACGTAGAGACGGCAGCCCTTTCGCCGGGCCAGGGGGTAAAGCAGGTAGTGGAGGTTCCCCACCAAGAGGTTGTGGGCCCGGCTCGCCCCGGCCATGGCGTAAGGGACCCCCTCCACGAGCTCCCGCTTCATGGGAGAGCGGGCCTCCTCCTCCAAGTATGCCTCGGGGGAAAGCCGCCTAAGCCGGGCGGGTTCTCCCATCACTCCCATTCTATGGTGGCCGGGGGCTTGGAGGTGAGGTCGTAGACCACCCGGCCCACCTCGGGCACCCGGCGGGTGATGCGCCGGGCCACCTCGTCTAGGAACTCCAGGGGGAGCCTGGCCCAGTCGGCGGTCATGAAGTCCTCGGTGGTGACCGCCCGGAGGGCCAGCACGTAGCCGTACTTGCGCTCGTCCCCCGCCACCCCCACGCTCCTTAGGGGGGTGAGGACCGCCAGGGCCTGGGCCACCTTCTCGTAAAGCCTCCACTCCCTCAGGAGGCTGATGAAGATGTCGTCCGCCTGGCGCAGGATGGAAAGCCTTTCCTCCGTGACCTCCCCCAGGACCCGCACCGCCAGCCCCGGCCCCGGGAAGGGGTGGCGCAGGCGGATGGGGTCGGGGAGGCCGAGGAGAAGGGCCTGCTCCCGCACCTCGTCCTTGAAGAGGAGGCGGAAGGGCTCCAAGAGTTCAAACCCGAGGTCTTCGGGAAGCCCCCCCACATTGTGGTGGCTCTTGATCTTGGCTGCCCCCTTCTCTCCGGCGGACTCAATCACATCGGGGTAGAGGGTGCCCTGGGCCAGGAAGCGGAAAGGCCCCTCCTTTTGGGCCACCTCGGAGAAGACCGCCACGAACTCCCGCCCGATGATCTTGCGCTTTTCCTCGGGGTCCTCCACGCCTTTTAAGGCCTTCAGGAAGCGTTCCTTGGCGTCCACCACCCGGAGGTTCACCCCAAGGGCCTTCAGGGCTCCTTCCACCTCCTCCCTTTCCCCCAGGCGCAAAAGCCCGTGGTCCACGAAGACCGCCAGGTGGTCCACCCCCGCCCGGGCCAAAAGGAGGGCCAGGGTGGAGGAGTCCACCCCCCCCGAGACCGCCAGGAGCACCCGGTCCTTCCCCACCCGATCCCGCACCTCCTTCAGGAGGCTTTCCAGGATGTGCTCCGGGGTCCAGTCCCGGGGAACCTGGGCGATCTCCAGAAAGTTTTCCAGGATCTGGATCCCCTTGGGGGTGTGGGCCACCTCGGGGTGGAACTGGACCCCGAAGGCCTTGCCGTCTTCGGCCTCCATGGCCGCCACGGGGTTTTCCTCGGTGGAGGCCGAGACCCGCCAGCCCGGGGGAAGCTCGGTCACGGCGTCGGCGTGGCTCATCCAGACCTGGACCTCCCCCTCCAATCCCCGGAAGAGGGAGCCCTCGTGGCGGGTGAGGAGGGCCTTGCCGTACTCGGCCCTACCGGAGCGCTCCACCCTCCCCCCAAGCTCCTGGGCGAGGAGCTGCATCCCGTAGCAGATCCCCAGGATGGGAAGCCCCAAGGAGAAAAGCCTGGGGTCGGGGCGGGGGGCATCGGGCTCAAAGACGCTTCTTGGCCCCCCGGAGAGGATCAGGGCCTTGGGGTTATGCCTCAGAACCTCCTCCAGGGGGGCGTCGCCGGGGAGGATAAGGGAGAAGGCCCTTAGCTCCCGAAGCCTCCTTGCGATGAGCCGCGTGTACTGGGAGCCGAAATCCAGGACCAGGACCACGCCAAGAGTCTACTACGCCTCCAGGTGGAGCCTGAGCTGGTGCAGGAGGTCGGCGGGGCTGCGTACCGGGTACTCCAGGCGCTCCAGGAGGGCCTCGGCGGGCTGGTCCAAAAGGCGCAAGCCCTTGAGCCTGGCCAGAAGGGCCTCCTTGTCCGCGGGGAAGTCTAGGCCCTTCACCGCCTTGAGGACCAGGACGGCCCAGGGGATGCCCATCATCTCCACAAAGCGCTCCAAGAAGTAGCCCAGGACCCGGGGCTCCTCCTGCCCTTGGCGGATGGCCCGGTAGGCCGCCTTGGCGAGCCCCCCGGCCACGTGCGTCCTGAGCCTTTCCCCTTCCTCAAGCTCCTGGATTCGCTTCAAGGCCGCCTCGGGGTCGGCCCGGAGGATCTGGCGCACGGCGGCGCTGGAAAGGCCGAGCTCCTTGGCGATGGCCTCCTCCCCCTTCATCCCCTCCTGGGCGAGGACCACGGCGTAGGCGGCGGTCATCAGGCTTCCCGCCCAGGTGAGGCGCTTCTTCTCCGCCAGGGCCTTGGGCCCGCCCACCAGGTCAATCACCTTGAGGAAGACGCGGAGGACGGTGGCCTCGAGGTCCCGCTCCTCCAAGGGCCTAGGGGTTAGCACCATACGCTCACCTCCCTAGGCCTATATTAGCATGAAATTTGCCTTCCTAATGCTCACCCAAGGGCGGGCCCACCTCTAAAAGCCCCTCGGGCCGGATGTAGAGGAGGTGGGTGCGGGTGTCGTGCCCGGAGAGGCGGCAGCCGTCTATGCGGAGGAGGCGGACCAATTCCCCCAGGCCCACCCGGTAGAGCTTGGCCAGGGCGGGGCTCATCACCAGGACCTTGGCGAGGACTAAGGTGGCGTCCAGGATGTGGCTCACGGCGTAGCCGCCCGCCGCCTCGGCGGAGAGCTCCTCGTGGCCGGAGCGCTTCTGGCTCACCATGAGGGCAGTGAGGCCGAAGCGCTTGCTGAAGGCGTAGACCTGGCGCACCACCTGGCGGGCGGCGATCTCCTTGGCCTCGTAGAGGCCCGTGAGGGAGTCCACCACCAGGTGCCGGGCCCCGCTTTGGAGCCCCTCCTCGAGGGTGGCGAAGAGGGTGGGGAGGTCCTCCCGAAGCACGGCGTGGGTGGCGGCGTCTGCGATGAGGATCCGTTCCAGCACCCTCTCCTTAAGGCCCATGGCCCGGGCCCGAAGCTTCAGCCCCTGGACCAGGAGGGGGGCCGGGGCCTCGGTGGTGACGAAGAGCACCCCTTCGCCCCGCTCTGCCTGCTTTAGGGCAAACTGCTCGGCGAGGAGGCTTTTCCCCGTGTCCGACACCCCGGTCACGTGGACGGCCGCCCCCCGGGGGAAGCCTCCCAGGGGTTTGGGCTTCAGGGTCTTGGGGTCCAGGGTGAAGAAGAGCTCGTCCAGGCCCTTCACCCCCGTGGGCACCCCTTCCAGGGGCGGGGCCTTGGCGGAAAGCTCCATGGCGCTTTGCAGCCTAGGCTGGTCCATACTCCTATTTTGCCCCGGGGCTTTGGTGTAATAGGGGCATGGCCGAGGTGGAGAGCTTCAGCCTGGACCACACCAAGGTAAGGGCTCCCTACGTGCGCCTGGCGGGGAGGAAGACCCTCGCGGGGGGCGTGGTGGAGAAGTACGACCTGAGGCTCGCCCAACCCAACCGGGAAGCCCTGCCCACCGCCGCCCTGCATACCCTGGAACACCTCCTGGCAGGCTACCTGCGGGACCACCTGGAAGGGGTTATTGACCTCTCCCCCATGGGCTGCCGCACGGGCTTTTACCTGGTGGTGGAAGGCCCCGTGGGGGAGGAAAAGGTCCTCGAGGCCTTCGCCAAGTCCTTGAAGGACGTCCTCGCTCACGAGGGGGAGGTCCCCGGGGCAAGCTTCAAGGAGTGCGGCAACTACCGGGACCACGACCTCCCTGGGGCCAAGGCCTGGGCGGAGCGGGTCCTGCGCCAAGGGCTTAGGGTGCAGGCCACGGTGCCCCTGGAGGGGGCATGACCGCCTTCTTCGCCGCCGAGCCCGAGGAGGCCTCCGCCCTCCGGGAGGCCCTGGGGGCGGGGGAGGCCCTCCTGGCCCCCTTTCCCCTCCACCGGGGCGAGGGGGTCTTGGTGGCGGAGACGGGCGTGGGGAAGGTGGCGGCCGCCATGGCCGTGGCCCACGTCCTTACCCGCTTCCGCCCCTCGGAGAGCTTCTTCCTGGGGGTGGCGGGGGCCTTAGACCCTACCCTTCGCGCCTTGGACCTCCTCCTGGCGGAGAAGGCGGTGCAGTGGGACGTGGACCTCACCCCCTTCGGCCGCAAGCCCGGGGAGACCGCCTTTGGGGTGGGCTTCTTCCCTTCTGACCCCGCCCTCCTCGCCCGGGCGGAGAAGGCTGCCCTGGCCTTGGGCCTCCCCTTCAGGCGGGGGGTGGTGGCCACGGGGGACCGCTTTCTGGCCCGAAGGGAGGAGGCGGAAAGGCTTCGCGCCCTCCACGGGGCGGACGCCGTGGAGATGGAGGGGGCCGCGGCCCTCATGGTGGCCTGGCGCTTCCGCCATCCCATGGCCCTCCTCCGGGCGGTGACGGACGGGGCCGGGGAGGGCGCGGCCCTGGACTTCCAGGCCTTTTTGCGGGAGGCCGCAAGGCGCCTTGGGCTCCTCGCCCGGGCCCTGGTAGAGTGAGGAGGGGGTCCGGCATGGAAATCCGGCTCTTCTCGGGGAGCGCCCACCCCGACCTGGCCCGGCGGGTGGCGGAGGCCCTGGGGGTGCCCTTGGGGAAGGCCCTAGTGGACCGCTTTCCCGACGGGGAGGTGCGGGTCAGGCTCCTAGAGAGCGTCCGCGGGGAGGACGTCTACCTCATCCAGCCCACCTCGCCCCCGGTGAACGACCACCTGATGGAGCTCCTCCTCTTGGCGGACGCCGCCAGGCGGAGCTCGGCGGGGCGCATCAACGCCGTCATCCCCTACTTCGGCTACGCCCGCCAGGACAAGCAGACGGAGGGCCGGGAGCCCATCAGCGCCAAGCTGGTGGCGGGGCTTTTGGAGAAGGTGGGGGTGGAGCGGGTCATCGCCATTGACCTCCACGCCCCCCAGATCCAGGGCTTCTTTGACATCCCCGTGGACCACCTCTCCGCCGTGCGCCTCTTCGCCCGCTACCTCCAGGAAAGGGGGTTCGGGGAAAACGCCGTGGTGGTCTCCCCGGACGCGGGCCGGGCCGAGGAGGCGAGGAGGCTTGCGGAAAGGCTCGGCCTTCCCTTCGCCATGCTGGCCAAAAGGCGCCACGGGCCCCGGGAGACCTCCGTGACCTACGTCATCGGGGACGTGGAGGGGAAAAGACCCATCCTGGTGGACGACATCGTCTCCACCGGGGGGACGATTAGACGGGGGGTGGAGGCCCTCCTAAAGGCCGGGGCCCTTCCCCAGGTGGTGGTCATGGCCACCCACGCCGTCCTGGTGGGGGAGGCCCGAGAGAACCTCTCCCACCCGGCCATCCAGGAAGTGGTCTTCACCGACACCATCCCCTTAAAAGGCGGGGGCTACACGGTGCTTTCCACCGCCGAGCTTCTCGCCCAGGCCATCCGCCACGTGCACACCAACCAGTCGGTGAGCGCCCTCATCTAGGGGGATGTGGTAAGCTTTTCTTTGTGTGCCCCTAAGGGGCCGAGGTTTGCGCTTTGGGAGGAGCCATGGAGTATCGCCTGAAGGCCTACTACCGGGAGGGGGAGAAGCCCAGCGCCCTTAGGCGGGCGGGCAGGCTCCCCGGGGTGATGTACAACAAGCACCTGAACCGCAAGGTCTACGTGGAGCTCGGGGAGTTTGACAAGGTCTTCCGCCAGGCTTCCATCCACCACGTGATCGTCCTGGAGCTTCCCGACGGGGAGTTCCCCACCTTGGTGCGCCAGGTGAACCTGGACAAGCGCCGCCGCCGCCCCGAGCACGTGGACTTCTACGTGCTCTCCGACGAGCCCGTGGAGATGTACGTCCCCTTGCGCTTCGTGGGCACCCCCGTGGGGGTGCGGGAGGGCGGGGTGCTCCAGGAGGTGCACCGGGACATCCTGGTGCGGGTGTCTCCTCGGAACATCCCCGAGTACATTGAGGTGGACGTCTCCGGCCTCGGCATCGGGGACAGCCTCCACGCCTCGGAGCTCAAGCTTCCCGAGGGGGTGAAGCTCGCCATGCCCCCGGAGGAGACCATCGCCGCCGTGGTGCCCCCTGAGGACGTGGAGCGCCTGGCGGCGGAGGCCGCCGAGGCCCCGGCCGAGCCCGAGGTCATCAAGAAGGGCAAGAAGGAAGAGGAGGCCTGATTTCCCAAGGCCCCTGGTGGCGGGGGCGGTCGCCCCCGCCTTTTGCCAGGAGGAGGCATGTTCTTGGTGGTGGGCCAAGGAAACCCGGGGGAGGCCTACGCCCGCACCCGGCACAACGTGGGCTTCATGGTCCTGGACCGCCTGGGGCTTCCCTTCCGGCGGAAGGGGGAGGCCCTTGTGGCCGAGGTGGAGATGGGGGGCGAGCGGGGGTTTTTCCTCAAGCCCCTCACCTACTACAACCTCACGGGGAAGGCGGTGGCCCCCCTGGTCCGCTTCTACCGCATCCCCCCGGAGCGCCTCCTGGTGGTCCACGACGAGATGGACCTGCCCCTGGGCCGGTTGCGCTTTAAGGCCGGGGGAAGCCCCGCGGGCAACCGGGGGGTGGCCTCCATCGCCCTGGCCCTGGGCACCCTGGCCTTCCACCGCCTGAGGATCGGCATCGGTAAGCCCCCAAGCCGGGAAGAGGGGGCGGCCTACGTCCTCTCCCCCTTCGCCGAGGAGGAGTGGCCGGTGGTGGAGCGGGTTCTGGAGGTGGCCAAGGAGGCGGTGCGCTGCTGGGTGGCGGAGGGGCTTCTGCCCTGCGCGGGGCGCTACAACGGCCTGGACCTCCGGGAAAGGGGCTAAGCTTTAGCCATGGTGGCGCCCAGGGTGCTTCTCATCGCCGGGGGGAGGAGCCTCGAGCACGAGGTCTCCTTCCTTTCCGCCCAGGGGGTCTTGGAGCACATGCCCTTCCCCACGGACCTCGCCGTCATCGCCAAGGATGGGCGTTGGCTCCTCGGGGAGGGGGCCTTGGAGGCCCTGAGGGAGGGGGTGGCCCCTTCTGGGGCGCACCCCTTCCCCCCGCCTTTGGACTGGGGGGCCTACGACGTGGTCTTCCCCCTTCTCCACGGCCGCTTTGGGGAGGACGGCACCCTCCAGGGGTTTTTGGAGCTTCTGGGCAAGCCCTACGTGGGGGCGGGGGTGGCGGCGAGCGCCCTCTGTATGGACAAGGACCTCACCAAGCGGGTCCTGGCCCAGGCGGGCATCCCGGTGGTCCCTTGGGTGGCCCTCTACCGGGGCGAGGCCCCTTGGGTCCCCTTTGAACCCCCCTTCTTCGTCAAGCCCGCCAACACCGGCTCCAGCATCGGCATCTCCCGGGTGGAGGGCTACGCCCAGCTGGAGGAGGCCCTGGCCGAGGCCTTCCGCCACGATGTTAAGGCGGTGGTGGAGAAGGCCCTTCCTGGGGTGCGGGAGCTGGAGGTGGGGGTGCTGGGGAACGTCTTCGGGGAGGTGAGCCCCGTGGGGGAGGTGCGCTACCAGGCCCCCTTCTACGACTACGAGACCAAGTACACCCCGGGCCGGGCCGAGCTCCTCATCCCCGCGCCCCTAGACCCCGGCACCCAGGAGACCGTCCAGGAGCTGGCCCTGAAGGCCTACAAGCTCCTCGGCCTCCGGGGCATGGCCCGGGTGGACTTCTTCCTGGCGGAAGGAGAGCTTTACCTGAACGAGGTGAACACCATCCCGGGCTTCACCCCCACCAGCATGTTCCCCAGGCTCTTTGCGGCCGGGGGGCTGCCCTACCCCGAGCTTTTGAGGCGGTTGGTGGAACTGGCCCTGGAATAGTGCCTTTCCCACCTGTGAAGTCCCCTCGAGGCCCTTCCCGCCTGGCGGGGGAGGCTTGGGCTCCTGGTAGGCTTGGGCCATGGACCCGGTAGCCTGGGAGCGCTTAAGCCGCTTCCTCGTCCAGCGGGGTTTCCCCCGCTTCTACGTGGCCCGGCCCGAGAACTTCGCCTGGCTGGTGGGCGGGGAGAACACCCTGGGGATGGGGGAGGGCGTGGCCTACCTGGAGGTGGGGGAGGAGGTGGTCCTGCACACGAGCGCCATAGAGCACCCGAGGATGGTGGAGGAGGAAGCCCCGGGGCTTCCCGTGCGGGTCCACCCCTGGTACGCCTTCCCCCCGCCCCCAAGCCCCAATGACCTGGAGCACGACCTCACGCCCCTTCGCCTTGTCCTCTCCCGGGGGGCCCAGGAGGCCTTTGCCCACCTCGGGCGGGAGGCGGCCATGGCGGTGGGGGAGGTGGTGCGCTCGGCCCGGCCGGAATGGACGGAGTACGCCCTCGCCGGGGCCTTGGCGGAGGCGTTGTGGGGGAGGGGGATCCGGCCCTTGCTCCTTTTGGTGGCGGGGGAGGGGAGGCTTTTCCGGCACCGCCACCCCCTGCCCAAGGGGAAGCCCCTGGGGCGGGCCTTCATGGCGGTGGCGTGCGCGGAGCGGGGGGGCTTGGTGGCGAACCTCACCCGGATGGCGAGCTTCGGCCACGAGGAGGTGGAGGCCCGGTACCGGAAGGTCTTGGAGGTGGAGGCGGCGGCCCTTTCGGCTTCCCGGCCTGGGGCCACCTTGGGGGAGGTGTTCGCGGCGCTCCAGGGGGCTTACGCGCGGGTGGGGTTTCCCCTGGCCTGGGAGGAGCACCACCAGGGGGGCGTGGGGGGTTATCGGTCCCGGGAGGCCATCGCCACGCCGGGGCATCCTTTGGTGCTGGAGGCGGGGATGGTCCTGGCGTGGAACCCGAGCCTTTCGGGGGCCAAGGTGGAGGACACCTTTCTCCTCAGGGAGGGGGGCCTCCTGAACCTCACGGAGGACCCCTTCTGGCCCACGGTGGAGGTGGAGGGGAGGAAAAGGCCTGACCTCTTTC
The DNA here is from genome assembly GCF_900102145.1 of Thermus arciformis. Lineage (GTDB taxonomy): Bacteria > Deinococcota > Deinococci > Deinococcales > Thermaceae > Thermus > Thermus arciformis. The sequence goes on from NZ_FNBC01000013.1 coordinate 31,566, forward strand.
GGAACGCCTAGGCGAGCTCCACCCGGAGCCCCGCCTCTTCCAGAGCCCTTAGGGCCTCGGGGTGGGCCTTTTTGTCGGTGATGAGGCGCGTGGCGGCGGAGAGGGGGGCGATCTTGGCCGCCGCCACCTGGAGGAGCTTGGAGTGGTCCGCCAGGAAGTAGACCTCCCGGGCCGCCCGGACCATGGCCTTCTTGATCTCCGCCTCCTCGAGGTTGGTGTTGGTGAAGCCCCGCTCGGGGTGGACCCCGTTGCACCCCAAGAAGGCCTTGTCGGCGTTCAGCTCCTCCAGGAGGAGGGTGCCGAAGGGGTTCACCAGGGAGTGCTGCAGGGGCCTGAGCCTTCCCCCGGTGACGATCACCGTGATGCCGGGATGGTTTTCCAGAAGGAGAGCGATGTTGAGGGCGCTGGTGATGACCACCACGTCCTTAAGGGTAGGGGAGAGGGCCTTGGCCATCTCGGTGGTGGTGCTCCCCACGTCCAGGATCACCACGTCCCCGTCCTTGACGAGCCCCGCCGCCCGCTTGCCGATGGCCTCCTTTTCCTTGGCGTGGAGGGTGCGGGTGACCTCGAGGGGGAGCTCAAACCGCCGGGCCTCCCAGAGCACAGCCCCACCCCTTAGGCGCCGGAGCCTTCCCTCCCGCTCCAGGGCATCGAGGTCGGCCCGCACCGTCACCTGGGAGACGCCGAGGGCCTTGGCCAGGTCGGCCACCCGCACCTGGCCGTCCTGCTTGAGGAGCCTAAGGATCCTTTCCCGCCGGGCCTGGGCCTCGAGGGTGGGCATGGAACCCATTATGCCAGCCCGGGAAGCCTACCAATCTCTTGCGATATCTGTACTTAACCTGTACTTATAGAGCCTATTGACAAAAGAGAGAAAGCTAAGATAACCTTTCCTTGGAGGCCGGAATGTAGTGGGCGGTTTCCCTTGGGGAGGCTCTAGGGCTCTACTGGGCGATCTTTGCGCTGGTTATGCTGGGTTTGGCGGCTGCTAACGGAAGAGTGAGGGGCGTGGACATCTCCACCTTGGCCTTGGTGGAGTGCGGAGGAGGGACTTTCCGTTTTCAGGGACAGGTGGTGGATCCTCTGGTGTGGCTGAAAGACCGCGGCCTCAACACCGCCCGTCTAAGGCTTTGGGTGGACCCGGTGGCGGATGGTGATGGCCGCTACGGCTTGGGCTACACCTTAGCCTTAGCGGAGCGCGCGCACCAGGCAGGGCTTGGGGTGTTTTTGAACTTCCACTACTCGGCTTTCTGGGCGGACCCGGAGCACCAAGAGAAGCCCCCTGCTTGGCAGGGCCTGGGTTACGAGGCCTTGGTGGAGCAGGTCTACGGTTACACCCGGACGGTCCTGCTCCGCTTCGGGGAACGGGGGGTCGCTCCCACCCTGGTCCAGATTGGTAACGAGATCGAGGCGGGCCTCCTTTGGCCTGAAGGGAAAACCTGGGGGGAGGGTTCTGGAGGCTTTGCCCGCCTCATTCCTCTGCTCCAGGCGGGAATCCGCGCGGTGCGGGAAGTCTTTGGCAAAAGGGTGGGTGTCGTCCTCCACCTGAGCCGCGGGGGGGATGGGTCCCTTTACCGCTGGTGGTTGGACAGCGCTCTCGTGGCCGGGCTTCGCCTCGAGGACTTTGACGCCGTGGGGGTTTCCTATTACCCCTACTGGCACGGGAGTCTTCGGGACTTGGAGGCCAACCTTCGGCAGATCGTGGACCGTTACCGCAAGCCGGTCCTTGTGGCGGAGACCGCCTATCCCTTTACCTTAGAGGATGCTGACGGCTACCCTAACATCGCTAGCGAGGAGTTGGCACGCCGAGCGGGGTTTCCTCCTACGCCCGAAGGGCAGGTAGCCTTCCTTCGGGCCCTTAAAGGGGTTGTCTGCGCCCTCCCCGAAGGCTACGGGTGGGGTTGGATCTACTGGGAGCCCTTGTGGTTGGCCGTGCCCGGGGCGGGGTGGAGGCGCGGGGAAGGCAACCCTTGGGAAAACCAGGCCTTGGTGGACTTCACAGGGGAACTGCGGGAAGCGCCCTGGCAGGTCTTGGGAACCCCCTGTGAGGCCGAGGAGGGAAGGTGAGGCGGATGTGGCTAAGGGGACTGGAAAAGGTATTTTTGGGTATGGTTGTGGCCTTAGGGCTGGGGTGGGCTCAGAACCGGATAGAGGTCTGGACGCACTTTCAGGGGGCTGAGCTGGAGTGGTTGAAGCAGCAGGCCAGCGCCTACCAGAAGGCCAAGGGGGTTCAGGTCCTCATCAGCGAGATGCCCCTGGGGGATATGCACAACAAGATCTTGCTTTCGGCACCCCAGGGGCACGCGGGAGATCTCTTTCTCACCGTGCCCCACGATTGGATAGGGGAGTTCGCCCAGGCCGGGGTCTTGGAGCCCCTGGATCGCTACGTGGACTCCGCCTACCGTGCGGATGTGGAACCGGTGGCCCTCGAAGCCTTTTCCTTTAGGGGGCGTCTCTTCGGGTTTCCTGCGTACGCCGAAAGCGTAGCTCTGATCTACAACAAGAAGTTTGTTAAGGGGGCTCCAAAGAGCTGGGCGGAGTTCCTTGCCTTGGCCCAACGCTACACGACCAAGGAAACCTTCGGCTTTCTCTACAACGTCAACGAAGGGTACTTCAACTTCGGCTTTTACCGTGCCTACGGCGTGGAAAACGTTTTTGCCAAGGACGCCAGCGGTAGCTACGATCCCCGAAGGATCCTCTTGGGCGGGGCTGTGGGCGAGCGAGTCCTGCAGCTCCTCAAGGACCTCCGTTTCCGGTACAGGTTGATTCCCGAGGGGACCAACTACGAGGTGGCCGATGGCGCCTTCAAAAGCGGTTCTTTAGCCATGATTCTAAACGGCCCGTGGGCTTTGGGCGATTACAAGAAGGCCGGCATTGATTTCGGCATCGCGCCCCTGCCTTCGCCCCCGGGGGCCGTGCGTCCTTGGGGACCCTTCTTGGGTGTACATGGGATCGGGGTCAATGCCTTTTCCCCCCGAAAGGCGTTGGCTTTGGACTTCGCCCGTTTCCTGGTGTCGCAGGATAACCTTGTTGCCTTCAACCAAGCAGGGGGACGCACACCGGTGTCCAAGAGTGCGGTGAAGCGCTTGGAGAAAGACCCTGTGGTGGCGGGGTTCGCCAAGATTTTCCCCCTGGGGGTGCCCATGCCCAACATTCCCGAGATGGGCAAGGTTTGGGCTCCCTGGAACAATGCCATCCAGCTTGCCATTCAGCGCCCCGACTCGGATGTGAAGGGCATCGTTAACAATCTGATGGTTGAGCTGCAGAAGGCTTTGGGTCGTTAGTGTTTCTAGCTTAGGGTTTCCCGAAGCCGGGTACCCTGGGGTCTATTTTTTGGACTATGCTTGGAGTCTGCTACTACCCCGAACACTGGCCCAAGGCGCGCTGGAAGGAGGACGCCCGGCGCATGCGGGAGGCGGGGCTTTCCTACGTGCGCGTGGGGGAGTTCGCCTGGGCCCTTTTGGAACCTGAACCTGGGAGATTGGAGTGGGGTTGGCTGGACGAAGCCCTCGCCACCCTGGCCGCCGAGGGGCTTAAGGTGGTCCTGGGCACGCCCACGGCCACCCCACCCAAGTGGCTCGTGGACCGCTACCCGGAGGTCCTCCCCGTGGACCGGGAAGGGCGGAGGCGGCGGTTTGGGGGGCGGCGGCACTACTGCTTTTCCAGCCCCGTTTACCGGGAGGAGGCCCGGCGCATCGTGACCCTCCTTGCCGAGCGCTACGGGGGCCTCGAGGCCGTGGCGGGCTTCCAGACCGACAACGAGTACGGCTGCCACGGCACCGTGCGCTGCTACTGCCCCCGCTGCCAGGAGGCCTTCCGGGGCTGGCTTAAGGCCCGGTACGGCACCGTTGAAGCCCTGAACGAGGCCTGGGGCACGGCCTTCTGGAGCCAGCGTTATCGGAACTTTGCCGAGGTGGAGCTCCCCCACCTCACCGTGGCCGAGCCCAACCCGAGCCACCTCCTGGACTACTACCGCTTCGCCTCGGACCAGGTGAGGGCCTTTAACCGCCTCCAGGTGGAGATCCTAAGGGCCCATGCCCCGGGAAAGTTCATCACCCACAACTTCATGGGCTTCTTCACCGACTTGGACGCCTTCGCCTTGGCCCAGGACCTGGACTTCGCGAGCTGGGACAGCTATCCCCTGGGCTTCACCGACCTCATGCCCCTACCCCCGGAGGAGAAGCTCCGCTACGCCCGCACCGGCCACCCCGACGTGGCCGCCTTCCACCACGACCTCTACCGGGGGGTGGGGCGGGGGCGGTTCTGGGTGATGGAGCAGCAGCCGGGCCCGGTGAACTGGGCCCCCCACAACCCGAGCCCCGCCCCCGGGATGGTGCGGCTTTGGACCTGGGAGGCCCTGGCCCACGGGGCGGAGGTGGTCTCCTACTTCCGCTGGCGCCAGGTGCCCTTCGCCCAGGAGCAGATGCACGCCGGGCTTCACCGGCCCGATGACGCCCCGGACCAGGGCCTCTTTGAGGCGAAGCGGGTGGCCGAGGAGCTCGCCGCCCTCGCCCTGCCCCCCGTGGCCCAGGCCCCCGTGGCCCTGGTCTTTGACTACGAGGCCGCCTGGGTCTACGAGGTCCAGCCCCAGGGGGCGGAGTGGAGCTACCTGGGCCTCGTCTACCTCTTTTACAGCGCCCTCCGGCGGCTTGGGCTGGACGTGGACGTGGTGCCCCCGGGGGCTTCCTTAAGGGGCTACGCCCTAACCGTGGTCCCAAGCCTCCCCATCGTCCGGGGGGAGGCCCTAAAGGCCTTCCAGGAGGCCGAGGGAATCGTCCTCTTCGGTCCCCGCTCGGGAAGCAAGACGGAGACCTTCCAGATCCCCAGAGAGCTCCCCCCTGGCCCCCTACAGGCCCTCCTTCCTCTTAAAGTGGTGCGGGTGGAAAGCCTTCCCCCGGGCCTCCTGGAGGTGGCGGAGGGGCCTATGGGCCGCTTCTCCCTGGGGCTTTGGCGGGAGTGGGTGGAAAGCCCCCTTAGGCCCTGGTTGGCCTTTGCCGACGGGGGCGGGGCCCTTTACCGGGAGGGGCGGTACCTGTACCTCGCCGCCTGGCCTTCCCCGGAGCTTTTGGGGGTCCTCCTGGTTGGCTTGGCCCAGGAGGCCGGGTTGCGTCCCGTTTTTCTGCCGGAGGGCCTAAGGCTCAGGCGCCGGGGGCCCTGGGTCTTCGCCTTCAACTACGGCCCGGAGGCGGTGGAGGCCCCTGCCCCGGAAGGGGCCCGGTTCCTCCTGGGGGGTAAGCGGGTAGGCCCTTATGACCTCGCCGTCTGGGAGGAGGCATGAGGCTAAGCCTAGGGGAACTGGAGGTGTTCCTCACGGCGGAGGGCCTGGAGGAGGCCCCGGGGGGAGTGCGCCTTTGGGGCAGGGAGGTGCGGGTCTTTCCCCCTTTTCCCGCCAAGGGGTTCTTCCGCCACGGCTGGCAGAGCTGGAGCCTCGCCGCCTGGGTGGACCCCGCTCGGGCCCCCACGCCCCTCCTCCCCGAGGCGCGCCGCCCCCAGGCGGACGACCCCTTCCTGCTGGAGGCCGGGGCGTGGTGGGGAAGCGGCCTGGGGGCCCTTAGGGGGCCCGATGGGAGGGTGCTCCTCCTCGGCGCCCTGGACGTGGGGGCGCGGGTCCTGGGCCGGGGGGACCTCCTCCTTGGCCGCTACGCCGGGGAAGGCGGGGCCTGGTTCCTGGCCTACGGCGAGGAAGAGGAGGTCTTTTCCGCCTACGCCCGGCTTCTCCCCAGGCGCCTTTCCGGGAGGCCCCCCAGGGTGTGGTGCTCCTGGTACAGCTTCTACACGGGGATTAGCGAGGACCTCCTTCTTCGGGTTCTGGACGAGGTGGCGGCCTTTCCTTTTGAGGTCTTCCAGATAGACGACGGCTGGCAGTGGGCCCTGGGGGACTGGGAGCCCAACGAGCGCTTTCCCCGGGGCATGGCCTACCTGGCCCAGCGGGTCCGGGAAAGGGGCTTGAGGGCTGGGCTTTGGCTCGCCCCCTTCCTGGTCACGGCGGATAGCCCCCTCTTCCAAAGGCGGCCTGACTGGGTTCTTCGGGACGAGGAGGGGAGGCCCGTGCGGGCGGGCTTCAACTGGGGGAAGCCCCTCTACGCCCTGGACGCGGGGAAGGAGGAGGTGGTGGAGTGGGCTGCGGGCCTCGTGCGCAAGGCCCTCGCCTGGGGCTACGACTACTTAAAGCTGGACTTCCTCTACGCCGCCGCCCTCCCGGGGGCCGAGGGGGAGGCCCGCTACCGGAGGGCCATGGCCCGCCTGCGGGAGGCGGCGAAAGAGGCCTACCTCCTCTTCTGCGGGGCCCCCGTCCTCGCCTCCCTGGGCCTCGCCGATGGCCTCCGGGTAGGCCCGGACGTGGCCCCCTACTGGGACAACGAGGACCGCTCCATATGGCTTTCCGACCCCACGGGGCCCGGCCTCAAGAACGCCCTCCGCTCCACCCTCCACCGCCTCTGGCTCATGGAGAACGTCCACGTGGACCCCGACGTGGCCTACTTCCGCACGCGCTTCAACTTGCTTAAGCCCGAGGAGATGCGCCTCCAGGAGGCTTTGGCCCACATCACGGGCTTCAAGGCCACTTCCGATCCGCCCTCGTGGCTTCTTGCGGAGGAGATGGCGCGCCTTCAGGCCTTCCTCGCCCGGGAGGTCCCGGCGCGGCGCCTCGGTCCCTACCGCTTTAGGGTAGGGGAGGAGGAGGTAGACTATGCCGCCCTTCTATAAGCGCCTCCACAGGAAGGCCGACGGGAGGGAACTCCTCCTCTACAGCCTGAACCCCCTCGAGGACCCCCCTCTCCCCGAACACGCCGAGCCCTTCCGCCCCGCCCCCCACCTCCGCTACCACCCCTTGAGAGGGGAGTGGGTGGTCTATGCCGCCCACCGCCAGGAGCGCACCTTCCTCCCTCCCAAGGAGCACTGCCCCTTGTGCCCGAGCCGGGAGGGGGGCTTCCCCACGGAGATCCCCTTCCCCTCTTTCCAGGTGGCCGTCTTTGAGAACCGCTTCCCCTCCTTCGTGGGGGAGGCCCCTCCCCCTCCCGAGGGGCTTCCCGTGCCTGTGGGGGAGGCTATGGGGCGGTGCGAGGTGGTGGTCTACACCCCGGCCCACGTGGGAAGCCTCGCCACCCTTGGGGAGGAAGAGCGGCTCCTCCTCGCCTGGGCCTGGCGAGACCGCTACCAGGCCCTCTACGCCCTTCCCGGGGTGCGCTTCGTCATGCCCTTTGAGAACCGGGGGGAGGCGGTGGGGGTGACCCTCCACCACCCCCACGGCCAGATCTACGCCTACCCCTTCGTGCCCCCCGTCCTGGAGCGGGAGGGCCAGGCCTTCCGGGAAAGGCCCGTGCTCCTTGAGCTTTTCCCCAAGCTTGGGCCCTACCTGGTGGACGAGGAAGGGGGCTTCCTCGCCTTCGTCCCCCCCTTCGCCCGCTACCCCTTTGAGGTCTGGGTGGCCCCCGTGGAGAGGCACCCCGGCCCCTGGACCTTCTCCGAGGGGGAGATGGCGGCCTTCGCCAGGCTTTTGGGCCGGGTGGTGGCCCGGTACGACGCCCTCTATGGGGAGCCTTTCCCTTACGTTATGGTCTTCCACGCCGCGCCCTTGGGGGAGGAGCGCACCTTCCACTTCCACGTGGAGTTCTACCCCCCAAGGCGCACCCGGGACAAGCTCAAGTTCCTGGCGGGGACGGAGCTTGGGGCGGGGACCTTCGTGGTGGACGCCCTGCCCGAGGAGACGGCCAAAAAGCTTAGGGAGGTTCTATGAGGTATCTTCTGGCCCTGGACCAAGGCACCACCAGCAGCCGGGCCCTCCTCTTCACCCTGGAGGGGAGGCCTGTGGCGGTGGCCCAGCGGGAGTTCCGGCAGCTTTACCCGAGGCCGGGCTGGGTGGAGCACGACCCCCTGGAGCTCTGGGAGACCACGCTCCTTGCGGCGCGGGAGGCCCTTGGGAAGGCCGGGGTAGGGGCGGGGGAGGTGTTGGCCCTGGGGATCACCAACCAGCGGGAAACCACCCTCGTCTGGGACCGGAGTACGGGGAAGCCCCTCCATAACGCCATCGTCTGGCAGGACCGGAGGACGGCCCCCCTGTGCGAGGCCTTGAGGGCGCGGGGCCTGGAACCCCTTTTCCGGGAGCGCACCAGGCTCCTCTTTGACCCCTACTTCTCGGGAACGAAGCTTTTGTGGCTCTTGGAGAACGTGCCCGGTCTGAGGGCGCGGGCGGAAAGGGGAGAGGTCTGCTTCGGCACCGTGGACACCTGGCTCATCTGGAACCTCACGGGGGGAAAGGTCTTCGCCACCGACCCCACCAACGCGAGCCGCACCTTGTTCTTCAACCTCCACACCCTCGCCTGGGACCCGGAGCTCCTCGAGGCCCTCGGGATCCCCGCCGCCCTCCTCCCGGAGGTGCGGCCCTCGGACGGGGACTTCGGGGAAACCCTCCCCGAGCTCCTGGGGGCGCCCGTCCCCATACGGGGGGTCTTGGGGGACCAGCAGGCGGCCCTCTTCGGCCAGGCGGCCCTAGGGGAGGGGGAGGGGAAGTGCACCTACGGCACCGGGGCCTTCCTCCTCTTGAACACGGGGGGAAGGCCCCTCCTCTCCGAAAAGGGCCTCCTTACCACGGTGGCCTGGAGCCTTGGGGGGAGGGCCACCTACGCCCTGGAAGGAAGCCTCTTCGTGGCGGGGGCCGCGGTGGGGTGGCTCAAGGAGGTGGGCCTCATCCGGGAAAGCGCCGAGGTGGAAGCCCTGGCGGAGGGCGTGGAGGACGCGGGGGACGTCTACTTCGTCCCCGCCTTCACCGGGCTTGGCGCTCCCTACTGGGACCCCTACGCCCGGGGAACCCTCCTCGGCCTCACCCGGGGGACCACGCGGGCCCACCTGGCCCGGGCGGCCCTGGAGGGGGTGGCCTTCCAGGTGCGGGACGTGGTCCTGGCCATGGAGGAGGAGGCCGGGGTCCGGCTCAAGGTCCTCAAGGCGGACGGGGGCATGGCGCAAAACCGCCTCTTCCTCAAGCTCCAGGCGGACTTCCTCGGGGTGCCGGTGGCGGTGCCGGAGGTGACGGAGACCACCGCCTTGGGGGCGGCCCTCATGGCCGGGGTGGGGGCGGGGGCCCTTTCCCCGGAGGAGGTGGCGGGGCGCTACCGCGAGGCGGAAAGGTTTTTCCCCACGATGCCCGAGGGGAGGCGGGAAGCCCTCTACCGGAGGTGGCGGGAGGCGGTGGAACGGGCCCGGGGCTGGGCAAAGGAGGAGGGATGACGGACCGGGAGGCCCTTTGGGAGCGGCTAAGGGAGCCCTTTGACCTCCTCATTTTGGGGGGCGGGGCCACGGGGGCCGGGGTCCTGTGGGAGGCCACACTTAGGGGCCTGAAGGCCGCCCTGGTGGAGGCGAGGGACTTCGCCTCGGGGACGAGCTCCCGCTCCACCAAGCTCCTCCACGGGGGGGTGCGGTACCTGGAGCTCGCCTTCAAGCGCTTAGACCGCCGCCAGCTCAAGCTGGTGGTGGACGCCCTCCACGAGCGCAAGGTGGTGATGGACCTCGCCCCCCACCTGGCGAAGCCCTTAACCCTCGTCACCCCCCTCTTCCGCCCTCTGGAGATCCCCTACTACACCCTGGGCCTGAAGCTCTACGACCTCCTCGCCGGGAAAAGGCGCCTCGCCCCAAGCCGCTACCTTCCCCCTGAGGAGGTGGCGCGGCTCTTCCCGGACCTGCCAAAGACCCTGGGGGGCGTGGCCTACCAGGACGGGCAGTTCGCCGACTTCCGCCTAAACCTCGCCCTCATTCTCTCCGCCCTGGAGCGGGGGGCGGTGGCCCTGAACTACGCCGAGGCCAAGGCCCTCCTCCTGGAGAGGGGCAGGGTGCGGGGGGCGGTGGTGCGGGACGGGCTTTCGGGGAAGGAGGTGGAGGTCCGGGCCAAGGCGGTGGTGAACGCCACCGGGCCCCTCGCCGACCGGGTGCGCCGCCTCCTGGACCCAGGGCTTCCCCCCCTCCTCACCGCCTCCAGCGGGGTCCACCTCGTCCTGGACTACCCCCTCGAGGCGGGCCTCCTCGTCCCCAAGACCAGGGACGGCCGCGTCCTCTTCCTCCTCCCCTACCGGGGCATGGCCCTCCTCGGCACCACGGACCTCCCCGCCGAGCCCGCCTCCTGCCCCCTTCCCCGGGAGGAGGAGGTGGCCTACCTCCTGGAGGAGATAAGGCCCTACCTGGGGGACGTCTCGGGCCGGGTGCGGGCGGTCTGGTCGGGCCTGAGGCCCCTCGTGGGGAAGGGGGAGACGAAGCTTCTGGTCCGGGACCACTACATAGAGGAAAGGCGGGGCCTCTACACGTTGGTAGGGGGAAAGTGGACCACCTTCCGCCTCATGGCCTTGGACCTCGTGGAGCGCCTCGCCAAGGACCTGGGCCTCGCCCTTCCGCCCTCCAAAAGCCACGTCACGCCCCTCCTCGGGGCGGGGCCGAGGCCCGAGCTTCCCTTGCCCGAGGAGACGGCGCGGCGGCTCTGGGAGACCTACGGCACCCTGGCCCTCGAGGTCCTGGCCCTGGGGGATAGGCCCCTCCTCCCCGGGCTTCCCTACCTGGAGGGGGAGGTGGTCTATGCGGTGCGGCGGGAGCTTGCCAGGAAGCCCCTGGACGTCCTGGCGCGGCGGATGGGCCTCGCCTTTTTGGACCAAGCGAAGGCCCGGGAGGCCCTGCCAAAGGTGGTGGAGCTCATGGGAGGGCTTCTCGGCTGGGACGAGAGGGAGCGGGCCCTGCGCCTCGCCGAGGCCGAGGATGGTCTTCCGGGGCTTTGCTGAGGCCCGGGATAATGGGCCCATGAAGGTCCTCATCCTCACCGTGGGCACCACCCGGGAACCCCTGGAGGTGGCCCTGGCGGAGCATCCCCCCCAAGGGGTGGTCTTCCTGGCGAGCCAGGCCTCCCACCCGGTGGCGGCGGAGCTCGTTCGGGACTACGGCGGGTCTTTCCGGCACCACACCCTTCTCCTCGAGGACGCCGAAAGCCTCATGGAGGCCTACCAGAAGGCCCTCCTGGCCCTGAGGAAGGCCCTGGAGTGGGAGGCCACGGCCATCGTCGCCGACCTCACCGGGGGCACCAAGCCCATGGCCGCGGGCCTCGTCCTCGCCCTCACGGGGCGGGGCGTGGTCTTCAGCTACGTGGGCGGGGAGGCCCGCGACCCCGGCACGGGCCGGGTCCTTGCCGGGAAGGAGCGGCTCAGGCTCCTGGAGGACCCCACGGCCCGGCTCGGCCTTAAGGAGTGGGCGGGCTTCACCCGGGCCTGGAACGCCCTGAACCTGGGCATGGCCCTGGCCGAGCTGGAAAGCCTCTTGAGGCGGGACCTCTCCCCCTCGGAGGCCCGCTTCTACGGGGCGATGAAGGGGGTGGTGGAGGGGCTCATGGAGTGGGACCGCTTCCGGCACCGGGAGGCCTGGGCGCGCCTCTCCGTCCACCTTCCCCTGGCCCTGGCGGTGGCCGAGGCCTGGGGGCACGGGGCCAAGGTGCGGGTCCTGAAGGGGCTGGAAGCCTTCCTTCCCCACCTGAAGGGCATCGTGGAGGCCGGGCTAAAGCCCACCTTCCTCCTCCTCCAGGACCTTTTGGCCAACGCCGAGCGCCGCGCCGCCTTGGGCCGCTTTGACGACGCCCTGGCGAGGCTCTACCGCGCCCTGGAGCTCGCCGTGGAGGCGGACGTCCACGAGAGGCTGGGCTTCTTCCTGAAGGACCCCAGGACCTGGCCCGAGGGCTTTCCGGAGGGCCTGAGGGAGCGCATTCTCAAGCCCCGGGGCCTCATGGACCTTTTGGACGCCGCCTTTGACCTGGACCTGGCCTTTGGGGAGCAGGGCACCCTGGCCCAGCGCCTCTACGGGGCGAAAAACCGCCTCCAGGCCCTCCTCCAAAGGCGGCACGAAAGCATCCTGGCCCACGGCACGAGGCCCGTGGGGGAAGAGGACTACGCTGCCCTGCGGGACTTCCTCATGAGGCTGGACGAGCGTCTGAGGCCCCTTCCCCCCTGGCCCAGGTTCTAGGCCATGACCCTGCACCTCACCCGCCAAGGGGCCACCTTGCGCCTCCGCCAGGGAAGGCTCCTTTTGGAGGAGGAGGGGCGGGAGGTGGCGGGCTTCCCCGCCCGGCAGGTGCGCTCCGTGGCCCTTTGGGGGAACGTGCGGCTTTCCACCCCCGCCCTCGTCTTCCTCCTGCGGCAGGGGGTCCCGGTGTTCTTTTACTCCCTGGAGGGGTTTCTCCACGGGGTGGCGGGGGCCTACCCCGACCCCCACCCGGACCACCTCCGGGCCCAGTTCGCCGCGGAAGGCCTTCCCCTGGCCCGCGCCTTCGTGGTGGGGAAGCTTCGCTCGGCTCTGGCCCTTCTGGAGCGCCACCGCCTGCCCGAGGCGGGAGGCGTGGCGGAGGCCCTGGCCCGGGCCGAGGGGGCTTTGGAGCTTGAGCGCCTCAGGGGGGCGGAAGGGGAGGGGAGCCGGGCCTACTTCCAGGGCCTTGCCCGACTCCTCGGCCCCTACGGCTTCGGGGGCCGCACCCGGAGGCCCCCAAGGGACCCGGTGAACGCCGCCCTCTCCTACGGGTACGCCCTCCTCCTGGGGAGGGTTCTTGTGGCGGTGCGGCTCGCCGGGCTCCACCCTGAGGTGGGCTTTCTCCACGCCGAGGGGCGGCGAAGCCCCGCCCTCGCTTTGGACCTCATGGAGGAGTTCCGGGTGCCCGCCGTGGACCAGGTGGTCCTCTCCGCCTTCCGGCGGGGCCTCCTCACCCCATCCCACGCTGAGGCGCGGGAGGGGGGCGTGTACCTGAACGAGGAGGGGCGGAGGCGGCTCATCCAGCTCTTTGAGGAGCGCTTGTTGGAGGAGGTGAGCCACCCTTTGGGCTTCCGCAAGCCCCTGGGGGAGACGATTGAGGTGCAGGCTCAGCGGCTGAAGGCGGCCCTTTTGGGGCGGGGGGAGTACACGCCCTTTTACCTTCGGGGCTAGGGGGTACTTGACACGACGGAACGGGCGTTTTTTACGCTTTCACAAAGCGAAGTAAGGTGGAAAAGGGGCTTTTTGGGGCAATTTTGGACGGGGTACACCGTTTCAGCGAGATGCTATAATGCCTTTGTCCGGACCTCCGGACGGGGATCTTGAAAGCCGGTTTTTCCCTTGCGGAAGGCGAATATGCGCTTTTTCTTTTCATCGCCCCTTCCTCTTGTGGCTTTCTATCGGTGTAAACCCTCAAAAACCCCCGTTATTCGCCGTGTGCATATTCCAAGCTTCATCTTTCTCACAAACCCCCCCTCTGGCGGCGCCGTCCAGGACGGGGTTCTGAGGGGGGTAGAGTGTTGCAAGAGCTTGAGCCCCGTAAGGGGATTGCGACTCCATTAGATTGGGTGCGGCCTGAGGCGGAGCCAGGTCGCTTGTTGCAAGAGCTTGAGCCCCGTAAGGGGATTGCGACTCAAACTCCGGGTCTGCCCCAAGCCTGCGAACCAACATGGTTGCAAGAGCTTGAGCCCCGTAAGGGGATTGCGACTCGGGATAGACAATCTCCCCCTCAACGACTTCTATATCGTGTTGCAAGAGCTTGAGCCCCGTAAGGGGATTGCGACCACCCTGGACCTGGTGCGCGCCCCCGAGCCCGTCTCCCTCTAGTTGCAAGAGCTTGAGCCCCGTAAGGGGATTGCGACTCAAACTCCGGGTCTGCCCCAAGCCTGCGAACCAACATGGTTGCAAGAGCTTGAGCCCCGTAAGGGGATTGATACTGTCTTGCCTGTCAAGCCACCCCTTGGGCTGGCTGACCGGCGTAGTACTCCCTGAGCCGCCCCATCATCCGCCTGAGGAGCTTGTGGGCCACGGCCAAGAGCGCCTGCTTTTTTGTCTTCCCTCGGGAAAGCAAACGGTGGTAGAAGGCCCGCATCTCTGGGTCATGCCGCACCGCCACCAAAGCCCCCATGTAGAGCTTCCGCCGCAAAAGGGGAGGCCCCTTCCTGGAAAGCCGACCCCTCTCCACGCTCTTCCCCGACTCCTCCCGCTCGGGGATGAGCCCCGCGTAGGAGGCCGCCGCCTTCGCCCGGCCCCAAAGCTCTGGCGGCAGGAGGGCCAGCACCGCCGCCGCCACCTGGGGCCCCACCCCGGGCAGGGCCATCAGGACTTCCGCCTCGGGGAGGGCGGCGAGGAGGGCTTGACGGCCTTCGGGGGTGTTGGGGAAGCGGAGGCGGGTGGGTTTGGGGGAGTTGGAGACCAGGGCCAGGTCCAGGTGGGGTTTGCTGACGTCAATACCGGCGAAGGTCATGGGCTCTCTCCTTTTTGGTAAGCTGAGGGAGGTGGCCACCCGACCCCGTGGGCCTTCCATGTGGATGCGGTCTTGCACGACCGGGATACTGTGCGGCGGGGAGGCCGGGGCGGGTGGCTACCCATCAATCCCGCGGGCGTGGGTGCCCGGCAACCAGGGCGGTAGGGCCTCCCTCAGGGGGCAAGATACATGCGACCCCGGTAGCCGCCCATGCCGGGCAGGGCCTAGGTTTAGGGTTGCAAGAGCTTGAGCCCCGTAAGGGGATTGCGACGGCGCGTCCGAGGAGAGGCGGATGAGGTCCCTTAGGTGGAAGTTGCAAGAGGTTGAGCCCCGTAAGGAGATTGCCTCGGGCGGGGGCTTGTATCTTTTCCCTAGGAGGCGTCCATGCAGGCCCCGGTGTACCTGTGCCTTCTGGGCAACGACCCGGCCCCCGCCTACCTCGGCCTGAAGCTGGTGGAGCGGAAGGCGGGGAGGGTGGCGAAGGCCGTCTTTTACTCCTTCCCGGAGTGGAACGAGGAGTACAGGAAAAAGCGCCAGGCCCTTTTCCGCCTCCTTTCCGAAAAGGGCGTCCCCCACGAGGAGAGGCCCCTGGAAGAGGGGCTGGGAGAGGCGGAGGCCCGGGAGGTCTGGGTGAACCTCACGGGAGGGGCCAAGCTCTGGGCGGTCAGATTCTTCGGGCGCTGGCGGCGGCCCGGCGCCCGGGTCTTCCTCGTGGAGGGCCACCGCGTCCTCGAGGCGCCCAGGGCCCTTTTCCTCTGGCCCCGGGAGGAGGAGCTTTCCCTAGAGGGGGAAGCCCTCACCCTGGAGGAGTACGCCAAGCTCTACCTGGAGCCCCTGGGGGAAGCCTGGGAGCGGGTTCCCCCGCCCGGGGCCTTCCCCCCTAGAGCCCAGGCGGCCCGCCTTCCCAGCCGAGAGGGCGGGGTGTTCGTGGTCCACCGGGGCCTTCCCTACTGGGTGCGGCCCCACCTGGGGGACGAGGCCAAGGACATGTCCCGGAAGGCTCTTTCCGCCTTCTCCGGTGAGGCCAAGCGTCTTGGGGGCCAGCTCTGCCTGCCCGTGGTGCCCTACCACAGGGCGCACCTCCGCTCCCGCCACCCTAGGGAGCGGGAGAAGGTCCTCGCCCGCTGGAAAGCCTGGGCCAGGGAGTACGGGGTGTTCCTGGTGGACCCGGGCAGGCCTTTGGAGGAGGTGATGGCCTCCCAAACCAAAGGGAAGGCCTCCAAGAAGGCCTTGCCCCTTCCCCAGGAGGGGCCCCTTCTCCTGGCCCTGGTTTCCGAGCAGGCCGTTCCCCTCTACGCGGCCCACCTCCACGCCCGGCCCCGGGAGGTCTACCTCCTCACCACCCCCGAGATGGAAAGCCGCCTCCGCTGGGCGGAGGCCTTCTTCCGGGGCAAGGGGGTGCGGGTGCATAGGAGCTTCGTCCCCGGGCCCTGGGCCCTGAAGGAGGTGCGGGACCTCCTGGCCCCCGTGGTGAGGGAGGCCCTGAGCAAGGGCTTCCCCATGCACGCCAACCTGAACGGCGGGACCACGGCCATGGCCTTGGGCCTCTACCTGGCCCTGGAGGAGGGGGCCCAGGCCCACTACCTGGACGGGGATCGCCTCTTCCTTCTGGACGGAGGGGAGGCTGAGGTGCCCTGGGAGGAGGGGGCCCCGGAGGACCTTCTCGCCCTGAGGGGGTACCGCCTCGAGGAGAACCACCCCGGGGCCCGGCCCAACCCCGGGCTCCTCGCCCTGGCCGAGGAGATCCTGGAGCGATGGGACGAGGTGCAGGCCTCCTGGGAGGCCTCGCCCTTGGTGGGGAGGTTCTTCGGCCTCTGGAGGAAGCGCTTCGGCCAGGCCTTTCCCCCGGAACGCCTTTCCGGGCTCAAGGGGCTTCCCCTGGAGTACGCGGTCTACAGCCACCTGAACGCCCACCTGGCCCCAAGAGGAGGCCGGGCCCGCATGGGCGGGCACCTGGTGCCCCTGGGGGGCAACGAGGCCCTGGCCCCCCAGTCCACGGAGGTGGACGGGGTCTTCTTCTACCGGGGCGCCCTCTGGCTCGTGGAGTGCAAGCCTAGGGACGAGGGCCTACGGGAGCGGGCCCTCCTCATGGGCGAGCTGGTGCGCTCCGTGGGTGGGGTGGGGGCCAGGGGGCTCATGGTGGCCCGGCGTTGGCGGGAAGCCCCGCCTCCGGCGAGCCCCAACCTGGTCTACATGGCCTTAGAGGGAGGCGAAGGCGTCCCCGGGGTCTACCGCTTCCCCCAGGATCTGGGCGAGGTCCTCTCACGGGATCCGGCGCCGCGGAGGGGCTAGGGTCCTTTTCGCCAGGGGCCTCCGGGGGAAGGGAAGGGTTTTCCAGGCCCCCGGGGGGCGCTCCTCGGCCTCCGGGGCCTTGGCCTTTTCCGGGGGAATGACCTCGGGGAAGGCCAGGGGGGTGGGGGGAGGAGGGGCTTCCAGAAAGGTCATCCTGGCCTTCCACTCCTCCCGGCTGTAGAACCCTTGGCGCTCCACGGCGGCGAGGAGCCGGGCCACGAGGGCCCTTCCCTCGGCGAAGGCCCAGGAGGGCACCTCGGCCCTATCGTGCAACACGGCGTTCCTCAGCTCCACGAGCCGCCAAAGCCTCTCCCGGAGGGCTGGGCCGTCGGAGTGGCTCTGGAAGAAGGCCTCCGCCGCCCCCGAACGGAGTTTGGCCCCTAGGGTGTCCTCCTTGGGGGCCCCCAGGCGCTCCAAAAGCTCCTCCAGAAGGAGGACGAGACGGATGAAGTCCCCCAAGGGGTCTCCGGTGCGCTGCCAGAGGGCTTCCATGGCGCTAGAGGAAGGGGCAGACCCGGGGGGTGGTGCCGTACCCCACCAGCCTGCCCCTTGAGGCCTGAATCAGCTCCTCCCAGAAGGTCTTGATGGAGGTGGTGAGCCGGGCGTTGGCGTTGTTGTCGTCCCCCGCCGTGATCCCGGCGATGCAGACCTCCTGGTCCTCGAGGTTGGGCAGGCCCAGGCGGGCCTTCACCCGCTGGAGAAGGCCTTGCCGCACCTCCCGCTTCTCCAGCTTGAGGCGGTAGTCGTAGAGGTTCATGAGCTCGGACTGCTCAAACCCGTGGGCCAGGACGAGGATGCGGCCGGGCTTCCGGGCCCGCTCCCCCGCCGCCTTCAGGGCCCCGATGATCTCCGTCCCCCGGCTGCACTCGGCGGCGGTCCGCTTGCGAAGCTCGTCAAAGGCCTTCAGCACCTCCTTCTGGAAGGCCTTCTTGGCTTCCTCCAGCTGAAAGCGCGGGGTGGAGAGAGGGTTGGGCGTCTCCAAGACCCGGGCGGGGGCGGTGTAGCTCCTCCCGCTGATGGGGGCAAGGGTGAGGCGGACCTGGGTGGTGACCACCTTCTCCATGAGCCGGGGGAGGACCTCGTGGGCCAGCATCTCCCGGTAGCCGTTTTGCACGTGCCGGGGGGCGCTGCACCCCAGGGCCACCAGGACCTGGTACTCCTCGGCCCCTCCCAGGAAGGGCAGGCTAAGGGCGAGGCTCAGGAGCCATGCGGTCATGGGCGCTTTCCTGGGTGAGGGGGTCGCTGGGGGCCTCGAGGTCCAGGGGCGGGAGGGCAGGCCGGTTCAGGGGCGGGATGTGGCCCACGAACTCGGGGGCCGGGTCCCACTGGGGCCAGGCGCGGGCGAAGCCCCGCCAGTAGGCGGCCACGTTCTCCCGGTAGTGGGCGAGGAGGTGGTCCAGGGCGCGCTCCGCGTTGCGGTTTAGGGCCAAGAGGCGCTGCCAGACCCGCCTTTCCTTCTGGGCCGCGAGGAAGAGCCTGCGGAGGAGCACCTCTCGTTCGTGGGGGCTGCGGTAGCCCAGGTAGAAGGTGAGGCCCACCAGCAACAGGCCGACGGCCATCAAGGCCAGGAGGCCGTAGATGGAATGGGCGGGGTTCCCGTGGATGGCCGCCATACGCTGGGTCCAGGAGAAGCGCAAGGCGGCGAAGAGGATCACCACGAGAAGGGGCAGGATACCCAGGATAAGGCTCAGGGGCAGGTTGCCCTTGCGGTACTCGTTCCCAGCGGCGTGCCCTAGCCAGAACAGGCCGACGGTGGCCACGGCGCCGATGATGAAGGCTTCCAACTGGTTCATCTCCAGGGTGTCCATGGCCATCTTGTTGTAGTAGGCCTCCCCTAGGAAGACCAACCCTAGGAACCCGTAGCGCGCGGCGTACCCCCCGAACACCTCGGGGGTGGGCTCGTCCTGCCCCACCACCTTCTCCAGGGCCTTGCGCTGGTGGCGGAAGAGGGCGAGCCGCTCCTCCAGCTTGGCCCGCCTGGCCAGATAGCGGCGCGCCACGCCCTCCATCCAGCGGCGGAACCATTCCTTGAGCTGCTCGGGGTAGGGGTTGGGGGTGAGGTAGGCGAGGCTGGCGTGCTTCCGGGAAAGGGCCTTTCCGTCCCGGCGTCCCACCCAGTAGGAACGCAGCACCCTGAAGCCATTAAGCATGGGCCTCCTCCTTGATCTCGGGCAGGGGGAAGAAGCGGTCCAAGGCCTCCTCCATCTGGGCCAAGGCGGCGAGCCGGGCGGCCTTGAGGCGGACCTGGCTCACGAGCTGGGCCACGGCCTGCCGGTGGGCCTCCTCGAGGCGGGCGATCTCCCCCTCCACATAGCGGATGCGAAGCTCCTCCCGGGCCAGGGCGGGGCGGAGGACGGCCTCGGGGTAGCGGCCCTCCCCCTCCAGGCGCCTCAGGTGCTCAAGCGCCCCCCGGTACTCCTGGAGGGCCTTTTCCAGGGGCGCTTTCTTCTTGGCGAGCTGGGCCTCGAGGGCCCTCACCTTCTTCCCCACCCCTTCCCTCAGCAGAGCAAGCCGCGCCCGGGCCTCCTCAGGGTTCACGCGCCGCCAAAGCATGGCTAGGCCCCATTTTCTTCCGGCCTGGCCGTTTCCGTGTGAGGTTTGCACGGGCCCCTGTATACAGACTTTCCCCTTGCCCCGGGCCGTCCGCCCCTTATAATCCCCCTCAAAGAGGGGGCACTATGGAACACCTTCTCGCTATCGCCCTAGGCCCGGTCCAGGACTTCATCGCCACCGCCCGCAGGACCCGGGACCTCTACGCGGGAAGCCGCCTCCTCTCGGAGGCGGCAGCGGAGGCCGCAAGGGCCCTGCTCTCCGAGGTGGGGGCGGAGGGCCTCATCTTCCCCGCGCCCCAAGACCCAGAGGAGCTGGAAAAGCTCGCCGGGGCAGGCATCCCCAACGTCCTCCTGGTGCGGGTTCCGGAGGGCAAAGACCCCAAGGCCCTGGGGGAGAAGGCCCTAGAGGCCGCCCGGGCCTACCTCCGGGGGAAGGCGGAAGAGGTCTTCGCCCGCCGAAGGGAACACCTCCTCTGGGACGAGGCCCTGGCCCAGGTGGAGGACCTCCTGGAGGGCTACTACGCCTACCTTCCCTTGGAGGGCGGCTATCCCCGGGCCCGGGAACGGCTCATGGCCCTCCTGGCCGCCCGCAAGAACACCCGGGACTTCGCCCCCGTCCCCTGGGGGAGTGAGGCCTACAAGAGTTCCCTGGACGGGGCTCGGGAGAGCGTCCTCCGCCTGCCCCAAGGGGAAGCGGACCGCCTCCGGGTGCGGCTCGGCCTGCGCCCGGGGGAGTACCTCTCCGGCCCGGACCTCCTCAAGCGGTGGTGGGAGACCCCCCACGGCTTCCCCAGCACCACCCACATGGCGGCCCGGCCCTTCTGGGAAGGGGTCAGGCGGGCGGGCCTGGAGGCGGTCCTGAGGGAGGCCCTGGAGGAACTTGGGGGCCTCGTGGGGGAGGAGGCGCGGGCGGAGGTCCACCACCCCGCCCTGCGGGACACCCCCTTTGCGGAGTGGGACGTGCGCCTCCTCTACGAGAGCCGCCTCGAGGAGTTCCCCTCCCTCGCCGAGGACCCCGGGCTTCTGGAAGAGGCGCGGGACCGCCTGAGGGCGCTTTGGCGGAGGCTTTCCCCCAAGGTGAAGGTGCCCCCGGGGGCCTACTACGCCCTCCTCCACGCCGACGGGGACCGGATGGGGGAGACCCTGGACGGCCTTCCGTCCCCCGAGGCCCGCCGCCGCTTCTCCAACGCCCTGGCCCTGGGGTTCGCCGCCCGGGTCAAGGACATCGTGGAGGCCCACGGGGGCGGGCTGGTCTACTCCGGGGGGGACGACGTCTTGGCCCTGCTTCCCCTCCACAGGGCCCTCGAGGCCGCAAAGGCCCTGGCGGAGCGCTTCCGGGAGACCATGGCCCCCTTCGGCCGGGAGGGCCGGGCGCCGAGCCTCTCCGTGGGCCTCGCGGTGGTCCACCACCTGGAGCCTCTGCAGGACGCCCTGGACCTGGCCCGCCGGGCGGAGAAGCGGGCCAAGGAGGGTGAGCCCAAGCGCAACGCCCTCTGCGTGGCCTATAGCCCCCGCTCGGGGGCGGAGCGGATGGTGCGGGGCCGGTGGGACGAGGACCCCCCCCTCACCCGCCGCCTCCTCCGCTACGCCGACCTCCTGCGGGCGGGGGAGGTGCCCTCCAGGGCCGCCTACGAGCTTCTGGCCCTGGTCCGGGAAGTGGGGGAGGCCCTTCCCGGGGAGGCCCTGGCGGCCGAGGCCCTGCGGATCCTGGGGAGGAAGGAGATGAAGGGGGCCTACCGGGAGGAGCTCGAGGCCTGGCTCCGGACCGGGGAGAACGTGCGCCGCCTGGCGGAGGAGCTCCTCCTTGCCCGGCCCTTCGCCGAGGCCCTGGACCAGGCGGGCGTGCCCGTGGAGAGCCGGGAGGTGTGGGATGCTCATTGAGCCCAGAGACCCTTTGATTGCCCGGGACGGCAGGCCCTTCACCAATAGCCCCGGGGCCCGGGCGAGAAGCCTTCCCTTCCCCTTTCCCCAGACCCTGGCCGGGGCCTACCGCACCCGCCGCGCCCTCCAGGAGGGCCTCCCCCTCCCCGAGAAGGCGGAGGAGGTCCTCCGGTGGGGCCTCCGGGGGCCCCTCCTCGCCGAGGAGGGGGAAGGGCGGTGGCGGCTTATGGCGCCCCGGCCTCTGGACGCCCTGAAGCTCGGGGAGGCCGTCTACCCCCTCCGGCCCCTGGAGCTTCCCCAAGGGGCCGGGACCAACCTGCCGGAGGGGCTTTCCCCCGTGGGCCTTCCCAGCCCCGCCCTCAAGGAGAAGCCCGCCCCCCTGCCCGCCTTCTGGTACTGGGAGAGCTTCCTGGGATGGCTCCTTCAGGACGCCCCGGCGGATTTCGCCCCCGAGGGGCACGAGGGGCCCACCCCGGAGACGCGCACCCACGTGGCCCTGGACCCCAAGGCCCAGACGGCCCGGGAGGGGTTCCTCTTCCAGACCTCGGGGCTGGAGTTCGCCCGCGGGAGGCGCCGCCTCGCCTTGGTCCTCTGGGCCGAGGAGCCGGAGCTTGAGGGGGTCTTCCCCCTAGGGGGGGAGAGGCGCCTCGCCTTCTGGCGGAAGGGCGGGCCCGGGGTTCCCCCCCTGCCCGAAGAGGTGGTGGCGGGGCTTCTCCGCCACCGGGCGGCCCGCCTCGTCTTCCTCACCCCCGCTTTCTTGGGGGAGGCTTACCTCCCCAAGGGGAGGGCTTTCCTGGGGGCTTCCGTGGAGGCCGCGGTGGTGGGGAGGCCGCTTCCGGTCTCGGGCTGGAACCTCAAGGAGGGGAAGCCCAAGCCGAGCCGCCGGGCCGTGCCCGCGGGGAGCGTCTACTTCCTCCGGTTCCCGGAGGGCTGGGGAGAAAGGGAAATCGGGGATTGGGCGAAGAAGGTCTGGTTCCAGAACCTCTCCGAGGAGGAGCAGGACCGGCGGGACGGGTTCGGCCTGGCCGCCTTAGGCCTTTGGGACGGGAAGCCCAGGCGTTGGGAGGAGGCATGAGAAGGGCGTTTCAGGAGGCGTTTTCGCCGAGGCGGAAGGAGGAGGGAGGGGCCCTGGTGCGCCGGGACGGGGCGCGGGTCCTCACCTGGGAGCGCACCTACACGCTCCTCACCCCCCTCTTCGGGGGCGGGGTGGAGCCCAGGGAGGCGGACCCGGTGAGCGTGGTCCGGGCCACGGCGGTGCGGGGGCACCTCCGCTTCTGGTGGCGGGCCGTGAGGGGCTGGCGGGCAGGGGGTTCGCCGGAGAGGCTTTGGGAGCTGGAGTCCGCCTTGTTCGGCCACGCGGGGGAAGGCGGGGCCTCGCCCTTGAGCGTGGAGGTGGAGGTTCTGGAGAGGGGCCAGGAGGCCTACCCGTTCACGGACGTTCCCGGAAAGAAGTTCCCCCAGGCCAACCGGGAGGTGGCCCATCCCTACCTGGCCTTCCCCCTGCGGCGCACGGAGCAGGACCCCAGGAACTACCCCGTGCGCGTGGGCGTGGCCTTCCGCCTCCGCCTCCGCTTCTCCGAAAGGGTGGGGGGGTTGGACCTGAGGGAAGAGCTCGAGGCCGCCCTCTGGGCCTGGGAGACCTTCGGGGGGATCGGGGCCCGGACCCGGAGGGGCTTTGGCGCCCTCCTGCCCCAGGAGGTCAGGCCCCCCACGGAGGAGGAGGTCCGGAAGAGGCTTCGCCGCTACAGCCGCGAGGCGGGGTGGCCCGAAGGGGTGCCCCACCTCACCCCCAAAAGCCTCGTGCGGGTGGTGCCCCTCTCCTGGAGAGAGCTCGCCGAGCGCTACCAGGACTTCCGCCAGGCCCGTCCCGGAGGGAACTCCAAAAGCCCGGGCCGCTCCTACTGGCCCGAGCCCGACGAGGTGCGGCGCCTCACGGGGCGGCACGCCCCCAACCACCCGCCCAGGCACCCCGTGCGCAAGTTCCCCCGGGCCCACTTCGGCCTGCCCATCATCTTCCACTTCAAGGACAAGGGAGACCCCCCCGACACCACCCTCCAGCTCGAGGAGGCCGAGCGCCGGGCGAGCCCCCTCCTCTTCCGCCCGCTTGGGGAAGGGCAGAAGCCCTGCGTGGTGGCGGTCCTGGAGGGAGCCAGGTTTCCCGGAGGAAAGCTGATCTTGGAGGATAAGAGGAACGGCCGCACTTGGGACGTGGACCCCTGGCTCACCCCCGAGGAGGCCCAAAAGATCCCGGTGCTTGGGGGTGAGGTGGACCCCGTCTTGGCCTTCGTGAAAAGCTTATAGGAAGGAGGTTCCGGAATGAGCCATGCCAAGCTTCTTTTCCTGCACGCCCTCTCCCCCCTGCACGCGGGGACAGGGCAGGGCATCGGGGCCATAGACCTGCCCATCGCCCGGGAGAAGGCCACGGGCATCCCCTACCTCCCGGGAAGCTCCCTCAAGGGGGTGCTCCGGGACCGGGCTTCCGCCTGGGACAAGGACACCCTCTTCGCCGTCTTCGGGCCCGACACGGAAAGCGCCTCGGAGCACGCCGGGGCGGTGCAGGTGGGGGACGCCAAGCTCCTCCTCCTCCCCGTGCGGAGCCTCTACGGCGTCTTCGCCCTGGTCACAAGCCCCTACCTCCTGGAGCGCTTCCGCCGTGAGGCCCTCATGGCGGGCCTCGAGGCCCCGGAGGCCCCCCAGGCTCCGGACCGCGAAGGGGCCCTCCTGGCCCCGGGGTCCCGGCTTTTGGGGGACGGGGAGAAGGTCTACCTGGAGGACCTGGACCTGAAGGTCCGCGGGGAGGAGAGGGTCGCCGCCTGGGAGCGGTGGCTTGCTGAGCGCACGGAGGCCCCGGTCCAGGGGAGGCTCGCCGTGGTGCACGACGACCTCATGGGCTTCCTCCTGGAGACGGCCACGGAGGTGGTGGCCCGCATCCGCCTGGACGACGAGACCAAGACCGTGGCCAAGGGGGCCCTCTGGTACGAGGAAAGCCTCCCCGCGGAAAGCCTCCTCTACGCCCTGGTGCGGGCCGACCGCTCCTTCCGCAAGGGGAAGGAGCTTCCCCCGGAGAGCGTCTGGGGCCTCTTCCGGGGCGTCTTGGAGGAGGGCGGGGGAGTGCTTCAGCTTGGGGGCAAGGCCACCGTGGGCCGGGGGCTCTGCCGCATCGTGGTGGGGAGGTAGGCCGTGCGCGCCCGCTCGCAGGTGTGGGCCCAGAAGGCCTACGAGAAGGTCCGGGAGGCGGCCAGGGGCGAGGGCCGGGGCGAGTACCGGGACATGGCCCTAAAGCTTCCCGTCCTGGTGCGCCAGGCGGGGCTTTCCCAGGCCCTGGCCTTCGTGGACTCCCGGGGGAAGGACGCCCACAGGGCCCTGGGGAACCACCTGGCCCAGGTGCTGGGCTACCGGGACCTCCGGGAGTTGGCGGAGGCGGCTCGCCAGGCCGAGCTCCTCCAGTACCTTCGCCTCACCCGGGAGGTCCTGGCCGTGGCGGAGTGGTTCAAGCGCTTCGCCCAGGCCCTCATAGAGGAGTAGCCATGGGCCGCCGATCCGCGCTTGAGGGCGTCCGCCTCCCCCAGGGGAAAGAGCCTCACCGGGGCCTTTGGCTGGACAAGTTCTTGAGGTCGGCGAGGCGGGAGGACACCGAGGCCAAGCGGGTTCTGGTCCGGGAGGCGGCGGGGGTCCCCGAACCCGGGGAGTACCGGGCGTTTTTCGGACGGTACCGCAAGGCCCTGGAGGCCCTGGGGGCCGAGCTCCGCCAGGCCAGGACCCTCTCCCGCCTGGTGGTGGGCTTGGGTGGGGAAGGGGTGCTGGAGACGGCCCTCACCCTTCACCGCGCCTACGGGGTGCCCTACATCCCGGGCTCGGCCCTGAAGGGCCTGGCGAGCCGCTACGCCCACCTCTACCTGGAGGGCGAGGCTTGGCGGCGCGACCTGGCCCGCTTCCAGCGGGGCGAGGCCCAGGCGGGGCTTTTCGGCACCACGGAGGAGCAGGGCCTGGTGGTCTTCTGGGACGCCCTCCCCCTTCCCGGGAAGTGGAAGCTCCACCCCGACATTCTGAACCCCCACCACCCCGACTACTACGGGAGCGGGGAGGCTCCCCCCGCGGACTGGGACAGCCCCGTCCCAGTCCCTTTCCTCTCCGCCACGGGCACCTTCCTCCTCGCCCTCTCCCCGGCCCCCGGGGTTTCTCCCGAGGAAGCTGGCCCATGGCTTCGGGCCGCCTGGCAGATCCTGGCCTGGGCCTTGAGGGAGGAAGGGGTGGGGGCCAAGACCTCCTCGGGGTACGGGCGCATGGCCCTGGAGGAGCCCGTGTCCCAAGGGGAAAAGCCCCCGGCGCCAGGGCCAAGCCCGGTCCTCCAGGACCTCCTCACCCGGGCCCGCGCCCTCTCCTACAAGGAGGTGCCCCGCTTCCTGGCCGCCCAGGCGGAGGCCATCCTGGGCCTCTCGGCGGAGGAGGCCGAGGCCCTTCGCCGGGCCCTGGAGGAGCGGGGCTTCCTCCGCAACCCGGCCGACCTTAAGCGCTGGCGCAAGGAGCACCCCGGTCTGGAAGGGGTCCTGGCCAAGCTGGGCCTTTTGGCCTAGCCTTCCGCTCCCTGGGAGAGGTGGGCTTCCAGAAGGGCCTGCGTCCGGGCGCAAACCTTCTCTATCGCCTCCTTGAGGCGCCCGGTGCGGGCGGGGTTTTCCCGCATGGCCGCGTGGGCCACGTCGTTGCGCAGGTTGGCGGTCTCCTCCCAGAGGGAGACCAAGGAAAGGGCCTGGGGGTCTTTCGCGGCGGACTTCTTGTTCTTGGTTTTGGTGGTGAGCCACCTTTCCGCCACCTCCCGCTCTTCCAGGGGGTCCCAGCCCTTCTGGAGGCAGGCGAGGGTTACCAGGAGCTCCCGGGCGAGGGTGATGGCCTGGGTGTACCTCCGGGTCTGGAGGAGGAGGTGCATCATCTCCCCCTGGGCCCTGAGGCCTTCGGGGCTGAAGGGGTCCTCCGCGGCCAGGGGGTGGTATCGTTCCTGGATCTTATCCAAAAGTAACCCAAGGGGCCTGGAGCGGGGAAGCTGGGCCACGTCCTGGGCGGCGGCCTCCAGGTGCTTCAGAAGCTCCTTGGCCGACTCCAGGGTTTCCTTCACCCGGAGGAGGTCCAGGGTGTCCTCAACCCTGTCCAGGAACTCCCCTACGCTGGAGAGTTTCTTCGCCTTGGGGCCATCCACCTGGTAGCTTTGCCGGTGAATCTCCCTCAGCAACTCCCGCAGGTGCAACCCCTCCCCGTGCTCCAGGAGGTCGCGGGTCGCTTGGGTCCACTCCATTAGGGCCAGGAAAGGGGTGAGGTCAAAGAAGGCCGCCTCCCGGGTTCCTGGGTCGTAAAAGCCGTACAGGATGCGGCGCACCTTCACCCCCTTGGTGGCCTGCAAGAAGTGCAGGACCGCGAGGGCGAGGATGGGTTGGGAGCGAAAGCCGTGGGAGACGTCCATGATGAGCTCCGCTCCCTCGGGTACGTTGTCCACGATGGTGTTGAAGATCTCCCAGAGCTCTTCTTCGGTGTGCCCCGAGGGGATGGGCACGGGCTCGTACTCCACCCGCTCTCTCAGGGACGCTCCGTGCTTTGCCTCCGCCTCCTTGGTCATCAGGACCTTTAAAGCGTACCCCTCCTCCTGGTAGCGGCGCAGGATGGCCTCCTGCGTGTAGGGCGTCTCGTACTCCTCGCCGTCCAGCGGGTACTTGGCGGGCTGGTAGTTGCCCGTTCCCAGAAAGGAAAGAATGAGCCTCTGGGAGTCCATGGCTTTCCCCCTTTGGGGGTTAAGCTTACCGCGTCCCCACCCGGCGGCCAAGGTGGGCCTTGGGGGCGGGAGGGGTACGCGCCCCTTTACTTGCGGAAGCACTAGTAACTACACCTATGCGCGAAATTGCCGGGCGAAGGCACGTTAATCGCTTTCTCATTTACTAGTTTCCTTTTTCAAGGGCTTTTCTGCTCCAAAATAAACCCGGTCCACCGTTGCCCTGAGATGCTATAATGCCCTTGTCCGGACCTCCGGACGGGGACCTTGAAAGCCAGTTTTCCCCTTGCCGAAGGCGAATATGCGTTTTCCCTTTCTCATCGCCCCTTTCTCCTGTGGCTTACTATCGGCACAAACCCCCGAAAACCCCCGTTATTCGCCGTGTGCATATTCCAAGCTTCATCTTTCTCACAAACCCCCCCTCTGGCGGTGCCGTCCAGGACGGGGTTCTTTGGGGGGTACCGTTGCAAGGGATTGAGCCCCGTAAGGGGATTGCGAC
>NZ_FNBC01000037.1 GCF_900102145.1 Thermus arciformis
AGGCAAGCCCCACCCCCCTTGACAGTTCCCTTGGGGTTTGGTAGATTCTTCTTTGCGCTGCCCAGAGGGCGGCGGGGGACCTTGAAAGCTGGGGTGGAGCATGAACACCAAGGCCAAGCCACCGCTTGGCCTTCAAGAGGGTCAAGATACTAAGGGCCCACGGTGGATGCCTCGGCACCCGAGCCGATGAAGGACGTGGCTACCTGCGATAAGCCAGGAGGAGCCGGTAGCAGGCAGCGATCCCTGGATCTCCGAATGGGGTAACCCGGCCGGCCTGAACGCCGGTCACCGCGCATCCGCGCGGAGGGAACCTGGGGAACTGAAACATCTCAGTACCCAGAGGAAAAGAAAGAGAAATCGACTCCCTCAGTAGCGGCGAGCGAAAGGGGACCAGCCTAAACCGCCCGGCTCGCCCGGGCGGGGTCGTGGGGCCCTCAAACACCAAATCCCTAGCCTAGCCGAAGCCGCTGGAAAGCGGCGCCAAAGAGGGTGAAAGCCCCGTAGGCAAAAGGCAACGGGATAGGTGAGGGTACCCGAGTACCCCGTGGTTCGTGGAGCCATGGGGGAATCCGGGCGGACCACCGCCTAAGGCTAAGTACTCCGGGTGACCGATAGCGCACCAGTACCGTGAGGGAAAGGTGAAAAGAACCCCGAGAGGGGAGTGAAATAGAACCTGAAACCGTGGGCTTACAAGCAGTCACGGCCCCACCAGGGGTTGTGGCGTGCCTATTGAAGCATGAGCCGGCGACTCACGGCCGCGGGCAAGCTTAAGCCGCAAGGCGAAGGCGTAGGGAAACCAAGTCCGAATAGGGCGCAAAGTCCGCGACCGTGGACCCGAAACCGGGTGAGCTAGCCCTGGCCAGGGTGAAGCTGGGGTAACACCCAGTGGAGGCCCGAACCGGTGGGGGATGAAAACCCCTCGGATGAGCTGGGGCTAGGAGTGAAAAGCTAACCGAACCCGGAGATAGCTGGTTCTCCCCGAAATGACTTTAGGGTCAGCCTCAGGCGCTGACTGAGGCCCGTAGAGCACTGATAGGGCTAGGGGGCCCACCAGCCTACCAAACCCTGTCAAACTCCGAAGGACCTCAGGCGCAGCCTGGGAGTGAGGGCGCGAGCGATAACGTCCGCGTCCAAGCGCGGGAACAACCGAGACCGCCAGCTAAGGTCCCTAAGTCTGGGCTAAGTGGTAAAGGATGTGGCGCCGCACAGACAGCCAGGAGGTTGGCTTAGAAGCAGCCACCCTTTAAAGAGTGCGTAATAGCTCACTGGTCGAGTGGCGCCGCGCCGAAAATGATCGGGGCTTAAGCCCAGCACCGAAGCTGCGGGCCTGGCCTAAACCAGGCGGTAGGGGAGCGTTCCCTATGCCGTTGAAGGCCGACCCGTGAGGGCGGCTGGAGGTACGGGAAGTGCGAATGCCGGCATGAGTAACGATAAACAGGGTGAGAATCCCTGTCGCCGTAAGCCCAAGGGTTCCTACGCTATGGTCGTCAGCGTAGGGTTAGGCGGGACCTAAGGTGAGGCCGAAAGGCGTAGCCGATGGACAGCCGGTTAATATTCCGGCCCTTCCCGCAGGTGCGATGGGGGGACGCTCTAGGCTAGGGGGACCGGAGCCATGGACGTGCCCGGCCAGAAGCGCAGGGCGGGAGGTAGGCAAATCCGCCCCCCACAAACCCTGCGTGGTGGGGAAGCCCGTACGGGTGATAACCCCCCAAAGCCACGGAGCCAAGAAAAGCCTCTAAGCTCAACCTGCGGGAACCCGTACCGCAAACCGACACAGGTGGGCGGGTGCAAGTGCACTCAGGCGCGCGGGAGAACCCTCGCCAAGGAACTCTGCAAACTGGCCCCGTAACCTCGGGAGAAGGGGTGCTCGCCTCAGGCGAGCCGCAGTGAACAGGCTCTGGCGACTGTTTACCAAAAACACAGCTCTCTGCTAACTCGCAAGAGGACGTATAGGGAGCGACGCTTGCCCGGTGCCGGAAGGTCAAGGGGAGGGGTGCAAGCCCCAAACCGAAGCCCCGGTGAACGGCGGCCGTAACTATAACGGTCCTAAGGTAGCGAAATTCCTTGTCGGGTAAGTTCCGACCTGCACGAAAAGCGTAACGACCGGAGCGCTGTCTCGGCGAGGGACCCGGTGAAATTGAACTGGCTGTGAAGATGCAGCCTACCCGTGGCAGGACGAAAAGACCCCGTGGAGCTTTACTGCAGCCTGGCGTTGGCTCTTGGTCGCGCCTGCGTAGAATAGGTGGGAGCCCGCGAACCCCCGCCTCCGGGTGGGGGGGAGGCGCCAGTGAAATACCACCCTGGCGCGGCTGGGAGCCTAACCCTAAAAGGGAACAGCGCTTGGTAGGCAGTTTGACTGGGGCGGTCGCCTCCTAAAACGTAACGGAGGCGCCCAAAGGTCCCCTCAGGCGGGTCGGAAATCCGCCGGAGAGCGCAAGGGTAAAAGGGGGCCTGACTGTGAGGCGGGCATGCCGAGCAGGGGCGAAAGCCGGGCCTAGTGAACCGGTGGTCCCGTGTGGAAGGGCCATCGATCAACGGATAAAAGTTACCCCGGGGATAACAGGCTGATCTCCCCCGAGCGTCCACAGCGGCGGGGAGGTTTGGCACCTCGATGTCGGCTCGTCGCATCCTGGGGCTGAAGAAGGTCCCAAGGGTTGGGCTGTTCGCCCATTAAAGCGGCACGCGAGCTGGGTTCAGAACGTCGTGAGACAGTTCGGTCTCTATCCGCCACGGGCGCAGGAGGCTTGAGGGGACCCCTTCCTAGTACGAGAGGACCGGAAGGGACGCACCTCTGGTTTCCCAGCTGTCCCTCCAGGGGCATACGCTGGGTAGCCATGTGCGGAAGGGATAACCGCTGAAAGCATCTAAGCGGGAAACCCGCCCCAAGATAAGGCCTCCCACGGCGTTAAGCCGGTAAGGACCCGGGAAGACTACCCGGTCAATGGGCCGGAAGTGTAAGCGCCGCGAGGCGTTGAGCTGACCGGTCCCAATCGTCCGAGGTCTTGACCCTCCACGCACTCATACCCCACCCCAGCCCCCGCCGCCCTCATCGCAGCCGCGAACTTTGAAAAACCAAAACACCAAAATCCCCCGTGCCCATAGCGGCGTGGAACCACCCGTTCCCATTCCGAACACGGAAGTGAAACGCGCCAGCGCCCATGGTACTGGGACCGCAGGGTCCCGGAAGAGTAGGTCGGCGCGGGGGATTTTTCCTTCGCGGGAGTAGCTCAGTCGGTAGAGCACGACCTTGCCAAGGTCGGGGTCGCGGGTTCAAGTCCCGTCTCCCGCTCCAACAAAAACCCCCAGGACCTGCCCTGGGGGGTTTTGTTTTTTTATCCCTTGCCCTCTGCCCCGGGGCGTAGTATGGTGCCCCAAAGGGGGAAAGGGCATGAAGCTACTGGACAACTACGGGCGCGTTATCAAAGACCTTCGCATCTCCGTCACTCCCCGGTGCAACCTGCACTGCCTTTATTGCCATCCCCTGGGCCTGGAGATGGCCGAGCCCCCGGGCACCCTCACCGTGGAGGAAGTGGACCACTTCCTCGAGGCCGCCTCCCTCCTCGGCCTCTCCGCCGTGCGTTTCACCGGGGGCGAACCCCTGGTGCGCAAGGAGCTTCCCCGGATGATTGAACGGGCCCGGAGCAAGGAAGGCGTTGAGGACGTGGCCATCACCACCAACGGCCTCCTCTTCGCCAAGCGGGCCAAGGAGCTCGTGGAGGCGGGGCTTAACCGGGTGAACATCTCCTTAGACGCCCTCACCCCCGAGGTCTTCGCCCGCATCACCCGGGGAGGAAAGGTAGAGCGGGTCCTCGAGGCCATAGAGAAGGCCATGGAGCTCGGCCTCCACCCCGTGAAGGTCAACGCCGTGGTGATCCGGGGGATGAACGAGGAGGAGGTGGTGCCCCTGGCGGGGCTTTCCCTGGACCGGCCCCTCCACGTGCGCTTCATTGAGTACATGCACCTGGACAACTCCGACCCCGAGGAGTACCGCCGCCGCTTCGTCCCCGGCAAAGAGACCCGGGCCCGGATTGAGGCGGTCTACGGCCCCCTGGAGCCCGTCCCCCACGACCCCACCTCCCCGGCCCGGGTCTTCAAGGTCCCCGGGGCCCAGGGGACGGTGGGCTTCATCAACCCGGTGACGGAACCCTTTTGCTCCAACTGCTCCAGGCTTCGCCTCACCTCGGACAAGAAGCTCAGGCCCTGCCTCCTTACGGACCTGGAGATGGACATCGCCTGGGCCTTCGCCGCCCCCGAGCCCGTGGAGGCCCTGGTGGACGCCATCCTCATCGCCACGAACCGCAAGCCCGCCTTCGGCAACACCCTGCCCACCCTGCGCAAGCGGGTCATGCTGGGGATCGGCGGATAGCCTGCAGGGTGGCCCCGATCACCAGAAAAGCCCCCAGGGCCCCCGTAAGGCCCATGCGCTCCCCCAGGAGGAGGAAGGCGAAGAGGGTGGCCCAGACCGGCTCCAGGGTGTAGAGGATGGCCGCCTGGGGCGCGGGGACGTGCCTCTGCCCCCAGGTCTGGAGCCAGGTGGTGAGGGCCGTGGCCACCACCCCCAGGTAGAGCACCGCTCCCCAGGGGACTTCCCAGGAAAGCCCCCCCTCCCAAAGGGCCCAGGGCCCGGCGAGGAGGGCCGTGCCCACCACCTGGACCGCGGTGAGGGGCAAGGAGGGGATGGCCTTGGCGTGGACCTCGAGGCGGACGATGTAAAGGGCATAGGTCACCGCCGTGACCAGGGTCCAGAGGTCCCCCACGTTGAAGGGAGGCTGGTTGGGATCGTAGGAGAGGAGCCCCACCCCCAAAAAGGCGAGAAGCGCCGCCACCCCCGCCCGCCCCACCCTCCTCCCGGCCAGGGAGAGGAGGAGGGGCACCAGGACCACGTTCAAGGCGGTGATAAAGGCGCTCCGGCTGGCGGAGGTGGACTGGAGGCCGATGGCCTGGCTGGCGTACCCCAGGAGGAGCCAGAAGGCGAGCTCCATCCCCGGCCCCCAAGCCCCCCTGGGAAGGCGCGCAAGCCAGGGGAGGAAGAAGAGGCTCGCCACCAGGAAGCGGAGGAAGACCAGGGCGCTTGCGGGCATGGCCTCCACGGCGCCCTTCACCACCACGAAGGTGGTGCCCCAGAGGAGGGTGAGGAGGTTCAGGGCAAGAAGGCCCAGGGCGTAGCCGCGCATGGCCTAAAGTGTAAGGCATGGTGCCCACGCCCGAGGCCATCCGGCAGGCCCTCCAAGAAAGGCTCCTCGCCCGCCTGGACCACCCCGACCCCCTTTACCGGGACCTCCTCCAGGACTACCCCAGGCGGGGGGGGAAGATGCTCCGGGGCCTCCTCACCGTGTACAGCGCCTTGGCCCACGGGGCGCCCTTGGAAGCGGGCCTCGAGGCCGCCACCGCCCTGGAGCTCTTCCAGAACTGGGTCCTGATCCACGACGACATTGAGGACGGCTCCGAGGAGCGCCGGGGCCGGCCCGCCCTCCACCGCCTCCACCCCATGCCCCTGGCCCTGAACGCGGGGGACGCCCTGCACGCCGAGATGTGGGGCCTCCTCGCGGAAGGCCTCGCCCGGGGGCTTTTCCCCCCGGAGGTCCTCTTGGAGTTCCACGAGGTGGTGCGGCGCACCGCCTACGGCCAGCACCTGGACCTCCTCTGGACCCTAAGCGGGACCTTTGACCTGAGGCCGGAGGACTACTTCCGCATGGTGGCCCACAAGGCCGCCTACTACACCGCCGTGGCCCCCTTGCGCCTCGGGGCCCTCCTCGCCGGGAAGACCCCGCCCGCCGCCTACGAGGAGGGGGGGCTAAAGCTCGGCATGGCCTTCCAGATCGTGGACGACATCCTGAACCTCGAGGGGGACGAGGCCTACGGCAAGGAGCGGGCCGGAGACCTCTACGAGGGCAAGCGCACCCTCATCCTCCTCCGCTTCCTAGAGGAAGCCCCCCCCGAGGAGAGGGCCCGGGCGGAACGCCTCCTCCGCCTTCCCCGGGAGGAAAAGCCCGCGGAGGAGGTGCGCTGGCTTTGGGAAAGGCTCTTGGCCTCCCAGGCCCTTTCCTGGAGCAAGGCCACGGCCAGGAGGCTCAAAGAGGAAGCGTTCCAAGCCCTCCGCCCCGCCCTGGAGGACCTCCCGGGGAAGGAGGCCCTGGGCCACCTCCAGGGCCTCCTTACCGCCTTGGTGGAGCGCAGGGCATAATGGGGCCATGCAGGGGGTGCGCTTCCGGGTCATCACCGCCAACGACCCCGACATCCTCCAAGAGCGCCTGAACCGCTTCGTGGAGGACCTTTCCGAGGATGTGGTCCTCGTGGACGTGAAGTTCGCCGTGGCCGAGGGCCCCTCTCCCCTCTTCGCCGTCCTGGTGCAGTACAAGGAAGTGGAGGCGTGGAAGGAGTAGAGGCCTTCCTCTTCTTCCTCGCCCTCCGGGGCGAGGCCAAGCGGGAGGAGGTGCGGGCCCGGTTTCCCCGGCTCGTGCCCCTCCTCAAAGCCCTGGGGGAGGAGGTGGAGGCGCGGGGCGAAACCTTTAGGCTCGCCAAGCCCCTCCGCCTCTCCTGGTTCGCCCCCCTCTTCCAGGCCCAGTACTCCCCCCTTCTCCCCGAAGAGGAGCGGACCCTCGCCTTGGAGCGGCTCGTGGAGGCGGCCTTCCGCTCGGCGGAGGCGGGCGAGCCTTTGGTGGACGGGGATGGGCTTCTTAAGGCGGCCCGCCTCTTCCAGGCGGGAAGCCGGGCCCTTCTGGAGGGAAACCCCCGGGAGGCGCTTCACCGCTACGGGGAGGCCCTGGGCCTCCTGGAGGGAGAAGGCCTCCCCTTCCCCGCCGCCGCCCTCGCCCTCCTCGCCCAGGCCCAGGAAGGCTTCCGCCCCGGGGGCAAGGGGAAGGCCACGGCGCAGAAGGCCCTCAGGCGGGCCCAGACCCCCTTCGTCCGGGAGGTGGCGGAAAGGATCCTCTCCCCCGCCACAGACCCCGAGGCCCCGGGCCCGTAGAATGGGGGGATGACGGGGCTTCGGCGGGTCTACCTGGCCCGGCCCCGGGGCTTCTGCGCCGGGGTGGTGATGGCCATTGAGGCGGTGGAGCGCTGGGCGGAGGCCCTGAGGGAGAAGGGAGACCTCGTGGTCTACCACGAGATCGTCCACAACCGGGTGGTGGTGGAACGCCTCAAGGCCAAGGGGGTCCACTTCGTGGAGGACCTGGCCGAGGTGGAAAGGCTGAGGCGGGAAAGGCGCCTCGCGGACACCGTGGTCTTCTCGGCCCACGGCCACCCCCCCGCGGTCCGCCGCCAGGCGGCGGAGATGGGCCTCACCGTCCTGGACGCCACCTGCCCCCTGGTGACCAAGGTGCACACCGAGGCGAGGCGCTACGCCGAGGAGGGGTACTGGATCCTCCTCATCGGGGACTCCGCCGACCACCAGGAGATCAAGGGCACCTACGGGGAGGCCCCAGAAAGGACCCTCCTGGTGGCAGTGCACACCCACGTGGGCAAGGACCCCCACCTGGCCGACCCCCGCACCGTGGAGGTGCCGGACCCCGAGCGGGTGGTGGTCCTCACCCAGACCACCTTGAGCGTGGACGACACCCTGGCCACCATAGAGATCCTCAAAAGGCGCTTCCCCAAGCTGGTGGTCCCCTCCCGCAAGGACCTCTGCTACGCCACCCAGAACCGCCAGGAGGCGGTGAAGCGGATCGCCCCCAAGGTGGAGGCCTTCCTGGTCCTCACGAGCCCCCACTCCTCCAACGGGATGCGCCTTTTGGAGCTGGCCCAGAGCCTGGTGGGCCGGGCCTACCGGCTGGAGCGCCCGGAGGAGCTTAGGCCCGAGTGGCTGGAGGGGGTGGAAAGCCTGGGGATCACCTCCGCCGCCAGCACCCCCGAGGACCTGGTGCAAGGAGTGGTGGCCCGCCTCAAGGCCCTAAGCCCGGGGCTGGAGGTGGTGGAGGAGGGGGAATGGGAGGCCATCAGCTTCCGGGAGCCCAGGCCCCTCGCCCCCGAGGAGGTCCTGAAGGGTGCTTGACCTGAGGCTTTCCGTGGCCCCCATGGTGGACCGCACCGACCGGCACTTCCGCTTCCTGGTGCGGCAGGTGAGCCTGGGGGTAAGGCTCTACACGGAGATGACCGTGGACCAGGCGGTGCTGAGGGGAAACCGGGAGCGCCTCCTCGCCTTCCGCCCCGAGGAGCACCCCCTCGCCCTCCAGCTTGCGGGTTCCGACCCAAAGAGCCTGGCGGAGGCGGCGAGGATCGGCGAGGCCTTCGGCTACGACGAGATCAACCTCAACCTAGGCTGCCCCTCGGAGAAGGCCCAGGAAGGGGGGTATGGGGCCTGCCTCCTCTTGGACCTCGTGCGGGTGCAGGAGATCCTGAAGGCCATGGGGGAGGCCGTCCGCGTCCCCGTGACGGTGAAGCTGCGCCTGGGCCTCGAGGGGAGGGAGACCTACCGGGGGCTTGCCCAGGCCGTGGAGGCCATGGCGGAGGCCGGGGTCAAGGTCTTCGTGGTCCACGCGAGGAGCGCCCTCCTCGCCCTCTCCACGAAGGCGAACCGGGAGGTCCCCCCCTTGCGCCACGACTGGGTCCACCGGCTCAAAGGGGACTTCCCTCAGCTCACCTTCGTCACCAACGGGGGGATCAGGAGCCTGGAGGAGGCCCTCTCCCACCTGGAGAAGGTAGACGGGGTGATGTTGGGGCGGGCGGTCTACGAGGACCCCTTCGTCTTGGAGGAGGCGGACCGGAGGGTCTTTGGCCTCCCCCGCCGTCCAAGCCGCCTCGATGTGGCCTGGAGGATGCGGGCCTACCTGGAAGAGGAGGCCCTAAAGGGCACGCCCCCTTGGGCGGTCCTGAGGCACATGCTCAACCTCTTCCGGGGAAGGCCCAAGGGGAGGCTCTGGCGGAGGCTTTTGGGCGAGGGCCGCTCCCTCCAGGCCCTGGACCGGGCCCTACGGCTTATAGAGGAAGAGGTAGGCGAGGAGGGCGAAAAGGAGAAGCCAGGCCCAAAGGGGCAGGCGGAAAGGGCGCCTGGGCTTGCCCGTGAGGGGGTCTAAGGAGGGGGGCGGGGCCATCTTCAGGCGGGTCGCCCGCTTCATGTGGGCCACCATCTTGTCCAGGTCCCCCTTACGCTTGTAGAGGGCGGCCAGGTTCTCGTGGAGGAGGGGGTCCTCGGGGGCGAGCTTGAGGGCCTCTTGGTAGAGGGCCAAGGCCTCCTCTAGCCTCCCCCCCTCCAGGTGGAGGGTCCCCAGGTTGGCGAGGGCCCGGTGGTGCGCGGGGTCCAAGGCGAGGGCCCTTTTGAAGCGGGCCTCCGCCTCCTCCCGCCGCCCCTCCCGCACCGCCTTCACCCCCAGGACCACCTCCTTCTCGGCGGCGAAGAGGGGGTCGTCCAGGGCCTCGGGGTCCTCCTCCAGAAGGGAAAGCCCCCTTAAAAGCCGCTCCCTCTCCCCCTCGGGGAAGCCCTCGGCGTAGGCCCGCGCCCCGGCGTAGTCCTTGCGCCGGAGAAGGGTAAGGAAGCGACGCAACGCCTCGTCCGGTACCACTCCCCCATCTTAAGGGGCCCCTAGCCCAGGGCCTCCCGGTACACCTCCCGGTAGGCCCGCGCCGGGCCCTCCCAGGAGAAGTCCTTCTCCATGGCCCTAAGGCCCATCTCCTCCGCCCCCAGGCGGAAGAGGCGGAGCACGCCGTAAAGGAGGCCCTCCGGGTGGTAGGTCTCAAAGAGGACCCCGGTCCTCCCGTCCTCCACGGTGTCCTTGAGCCCCCCCACCGCCCGGGCCACGGGAGGGGTGCCGTAGCGGCTTGCGATCATCTGCACCAGGCCGCAGGGCTCAAAGCGGCTCGGGACCAAGACCGCCTCCGCCCCGGCGTAGGCCAGGCGGGCCATGGCCTCGTCGTAGGCGGGGAGGAAGCGGACCCCTTCGGGGTTTTCCTCCTGCGCCCGGCGGAGCGCCTCCTGAAGCCCCTCGTCCCCCACGCCTTGGACGTAGAGGCGAAAGCCCATCTCCAGGAGGCGGGGAAGGGCCTTTAGGAGGAGGTCCAGGCCCTTCTGGGAGTCCAGGCGGCCTATATAGGCGAGGACGGGAGGCCTAAGCCCCGTCCGCTCCCGGAAGGCCTCCTTGGCCAGGGCCTTCCCCGAGGGGTCCTCCCGGGTGTAGGGGGCGGGGAGGTGGGGGTCTTTGCCGGGGTCAAAGACCTCCGTGTCCAGGCCGTTCAGGATGCCCCTGAGCTTCCCGGCGTGCCTCCTCAAGACCCCGTCCAGGCCCATGCCGAACTCGGGGGTCTGGATCTCCTCGGCGTAGGAGGGGCTCACCGTGGTGACCCGGCGGGCGAAGACGATCCCCCCCTTCATCAGGTTCACCTGGCCGTGGAACTCCAGGGCCTCCATGTGGAAGAGGCTCCAGGGAAGCCCGGTCCAGGAAAAGAAGAGCCCCGGGTCCACGAGGCCCTGGTGGGCCAGGTTGTGGATGGTGTAGACCGTGGGGGCGTAGAGGGCGAGGAGGGCCGCGGTCCAGTCGTGGGCGTGGACGAGGTCGTAGCCCCTCGCCACCTCCTTGGCCGCCAGGGCGAAGCGGAGGTAGCGCTCGGCGTCGTCGGGGTAGCCGTAAATCCGCTCCCGCCCAAACCCCTCCACCCCGAGGAGGAGAAACCGCACCCTCCCCGCTACCCGCTCCCCCAAGGGGGCCCTCTCCTCCCGCCCGAAGAAGGGAAAGGCCACCTCCCCCACCCGCCTGGCCTCCAACCCCCCGTGCCAGGGGAGGAGGATATGGGCCTCCACCCCCAAAGGCTTCAGGGCCTTGGGGAGGGCCCCCACCACGTCGGCAAGCCCCCCCACCTTGGCCAGAGGGTAGGCCTCGGGGGCCACGTGGAGCACGCGCATAACGCCCATGCTACCCCTTCCAGACCCCCTGGGGAAGGGGCAGGGCCCCCTCGAGGCTTCCCAGGTAGAGGTAGGCCCAGGCCTCCAGAGGGCCTTCCTCCGTCTCCACCCGCACCCTCACCCGCCTGTACTCCTCCCCCTCGTCCTCCAGGGCGTCCAGAAGGGGTAAGGCCTCGGGCCGGAGGAAGAGCACCTCCCCAAAGACCCGCCCCTCCCCCGGCACCATGCCCGGGTAGGCGTAGGGGCGGTGAGGGCCCTGGGGCAGGTGGTAGAGGCGAAACCCCTCCACGAAGCCGGGAAGGACCCGGTGGAGGTAGGGGCGCACCAAAGGGTGGTTCCGCTCCCCCCGCTTCAGGGTCCCGTAGACGAAGACGGCCTCCATCCAAGCGCCCCGCCAAGGCGGGGTCCTCAATCCCCGAGGAAGCGGTACCCCAACCCCACCACGGTCTCAATGAAGCGGGGGGCCAGGGGGTCGTCCTTGAGCTTCTTGCGGAGGAGGCGGACGTAGGCGTCCACCACCCGCTCGCTTCCCCCAAACTCCGGCCCCCAGACCCTCTCCAAAAGCTCCTCGCGGCTGAAGACCCGCCCCGGGGCCTGGGCGAAGACCAAGAGGAGGCTCATCTCCGTGGGGGAAAGCTTGAGGGGCTCCCCTTCCAGGTAGGCCTTCCGCCCCTCCAGGTCCACCTCCAAGGGCCCGAAGCGCCTCCGTCCCTCCTTCCCCGCCCGGCGGAGGAGGGCCTTGATGCGGGCGAGGAGCTCCTTGAGGGAGAAAGGCTTGCCCAGGTAGTCGTCCGCTCCCTCCAGAAGCCCCTCCACCCGGCTGTCCTCGTCGGCGCGGCCCGTGAGGAGGAGGACGGGGAGAAGGGGGTCCAGCCCGCGGAGCTCCTTCAGGACCTCCAAGCCCTCCCTATCCGGCAGGCCCCGGTCCAGCACCACCAGGTCAGGTCTTCCCCCCTCCCACACCCGGTCCAGGGCCTCCCTCCCCGAGCGGACCCAGTCCACCCCGAGCCCCTCCTTCTCCAAAAAGCGCTTCACCAGCTCACCCACCTGGGGGTCGTCCTCCACCAAGAGAATCTTTCCCATAATGCTTCCCCGAATACTCACCGACCCAAAACCAGAACCACCCCGGGATACTCCCCCTCCGGCAACCCCAGAAGCCGCGCCACCTCCTCGTCGTGGAAGGTCTCCGCAGGGTAAGCGGCAAGACCCTGGCCCACCGCGGCAAGCAAGGCGAGGGAAGCGGCGTAGCCTGCCTCTAAAAGAGCATACCGGTACCCCCTGAGGCCGTACAAGGCCTCGCTCCGCTCGGGCACCAGGGTGAGGGCGAGGAGGGCCGCCGCCCCTTCCAGGCCAAGGCCCATGAGGGCCTCCGACCAGGGGGCCACCTCCGCGCGGGGGGAGATCTGGAAAAGCTGGTGCTCCTTGGGAAAGTAGTGGTAGACCCCGGGGAAGACCCCCTCCACCCGGAAGGCCACCAGGTAGGCCTCGAGGGGGTAGGCCTCCCCCGCCGAGGGGAAGCCCCGCCGCCCCTCCCGCTCGGCCAGGGGGTAGAGGACCTGGGAAAGGTCCTTCAGGGTGAGAGAGGCCCCCACCTCGGGAAGGAGGGGCCTCAGGTGGGCCATGGCCCGGAAGAGGGGAGGCCCCCCGTCCTGGCGGAAAGGGGGCAGGGCCTGGGTCTCCAGGGGGTTGGCGTAGACCTTGGCCCGGGGCTTCCGCCGCAAGGGGAGCTCGTCCCCCGGGCGCAAGCGGGTGAGGCGATAGAAGAGCTTGCCTGGATGCTTCTCCACGGCTAAAAGCGGTAGCCCTTGGGCACCACCACCACGCCCTCGGGGGTGACGGTGAAGCCCCGGGCCCGGTCCTGCTCCAGGTCGTAGCCGATTTCCGTGTGGGGAGGGATCTTCACGTTCTTGTCCACGATGGCGTTCCGGATGCGGCAGTAGCGCCCCACCTCCACGTCGTCAAAGAGCACGGAGCGCTCCACCAGGCTGTAGGAGTTCACCCGCACCCGCCGGAAGAGGACGGACTCCCGCACCGTCCCCCCGCTCACGATGACCCCGCCCGCGAGGAGGCTATTTAAGGCCCGCCCCACCCGCTCCCCGGTCTCGTGGACGAACTTGGCCGGGGGGCTGAAGAGGTTGGCGGTGCGGAGGGGCCACTCGGGGTTGAAGAGGTCAAACTCGGGGACCACCTTCACCAGGTCCATGCTGGCCTCGTAATAAGCGTCCAGGGTCCCCACGTCCCGCCAGTAGAGGTTGGGGCCCTCCTGGCCGGGGATGGGGTTGCGGTGGAAGTCGTAGGCGTAGACCCTGTACCCCTCCTTGAGGGCCCGGGGGATGACGTCCTTGCCGAAGTCGTGGGCGCTGGTCTCGTCCTTGGCGTCCGCCTCCAGAAGCTCAAAGAGGGCCTCGGTGCGGAAGATGTAGTTCCCCATGGAGGCCAGGGCCAGGTGGGGCTTTCCCGGGATGGGCTTGGGGGCCTTGGGCTTCTCCTGGAACTCGGTGATGCGCCACTCGTCGTCCACCTGCAAAACGCCGAAGCGGTTCGCCTCCTCCACGGGCACGGGGTAGGCGGCGATGGTGATGTCCGCCCGCTTGTCCTGGTGGTACTCCACCATGTGGCGGACGTTCATCTTGAAGATGTGGTCCCCCCCGAAGACGGCCACCGCCTCGGGGGCGTGGTTTTGCACCAGGTGGAGGTTCTGGTAGATGGCGTCCGCCGTGCCCCGGTACCAGACGGGCCCGAGCTCCTCGTAGCGGTACATCTGGGCGGGCACCAGGAGGATGAAGTGGTCCTCCAGAAAGGCCCCGAAGCGCCAGTAACGCTGGATGTGCTCCGTGAGGGACTGGGCCTTGTACTGGGTGAGGACGTAGATGGCGTAGATGCCAGAGTTCACGAAGTTGTTGAGGACGAAGTCAATGATGCGGTACTTGGCCCCGAAGGGCACCGCGGGCTTGGCCCGCTTGGCCGTGAGGGGGTAGAGGCGGCTCCCTTGCCCCCCGGCCAGAATCATTCCCAGAACCTCCACCTTGACCATGCCGTCCCCCTTTGGGGGTAGTTTACCCCAGGGCCCCCGGGGCTGAAGCCCGGGTATAGTGGGCGGGATGAAGGTGGTCGCCCTTCGCTGGTCCGCCCCCCCCACCAAGCCCAAGCCCGCCCCGCCCTTTTTCGGCCAGGAGCGGGCGCTTAGGGCCCTCGAGGCCGCCTTCCGCCAGGGGGGGCACGGGTATCTGGTGGGGCCGAGCGGCCTGGGGAAGCGCAAGCGCCTCCTCGCCTACCTGAAGGGGCGCCCCTTCCCGAAGGAGGAGCTCGTCTACCTCCCCCTGGGGGAGGAGGCCTTCCCCCTCCTCCTGCCCGAGGGGAAGGGCCGGGCCCTTTTGGAGGAGGTGGAGGCCCTCCTCTCCGAGTTCACCCCGGCCCTCTTCCGGGAGAAGGGCTTTCTCTACGCCAAAAGCCTGGTGGAAGCCCGCTACCAGAAGGAGGCCGAGGCCCTCCTCGAGGCCCTAAGCGAGGAGGCCGAGGCCCACGGCTTCGCCCTGGAGGAGGGGGAGGAGAGCCTGAAGCTTTCCGGCCAAGGCCCCCTGCCCCCGGAGCTCTCCGCCAGGCTGGAGGAGACGGTCCTGGCCTACCTGGAGGCCCGGCAGAAGGCCCAGGCGGAGGTGGCCGCCCTGAGGCGGGGCTTCGCCGAGCGCTTCTTCGTTCCCAAGGCGGAAAGGCTCAAGGAGCGCTTCCCCGAGGCCCGGGCCTACGTGGACTGGGTGCTGGAAACCCTCCTCAGGGCCGCCGCCTTGGAGGAGGAGCCGGAGGCCCCAGGCCTCCTCCCCCACCTCCTGGTGGCGGGGGAGGACCGGGTGGTCTACGAGCCCAACCCCACCCCGGAACGGCTCTTCGGCCACCTGGAGTACGAGGCCCGGGAAGGGGTCCTCACCACCCACCTGGGCCTCCTCCGCCCCGGGGCCCTGCACCGGGCCACGGGGGGGGTGCTGGTCCTGGAGGCCCACCGGGTGCTGGAGCTCGGAAGCTACCCCCTCCTCAAGCGGGCCCTGGCCACAGGGGAGGTGGAGCCCCTCACCCCAAGGCCGGAGGTGAAGGGCCCCAGGCTCAAGCCCGCTCCCCTTAAGGCCCAGGTCTTCCTGGTGGGGCCCCCGGAGGTGGTGGCCTTCCTGGAGGAGGACGAGGAGTTTTTGGAGCTTTTCCCCTTCCGGGTGGAGTTCAGTCCCGAGATTCCCTACACCGAGGAGAACGTGGCCTACCTGGGGGGGTTCTTGGAGGCCGAGGGCGTTTCCCTCACCCCCGAGGGCCTGGCCGCCCTCGCCGACGAGGCCAGGCGCCTGGCGGGCCACCGGGAGCGCCTGGACGCCCGGCTCTACCGCCTCTTGGACCTGGCCCGGGAAGCCCAGAGCCTGAGGAGCCCCGTGGACGGGGAGGCGGTGCGGGAGGCGGTGCGGGGCAGGGAGGAGCGCTTCGGCCTCGAGGAGGAGCTCTACCTGGAGGAGATCCGCCAGGGGGTGGTGGCCCTGGAGGTGGCGGGGGAGCGGGTGGGGGAGGTGAACGGCCTGGTGGTGGTGGAGGGCCCCCTCCCCACGGGCCGCCCCGTGCGCATCACCGCCCAGGCGGGCCCGGGGCGGGAAGGGGTGCTCTCCATTGACCGGGAGGTGGGCCTCGGGGGGCAGGTCTTCCACAAGGCCGTCCTCACCTTGGCGGGCTACCTCCGGGGCACCTACGCCCAGCTTGGGGCCCTCTCGGCCACGGTGAGCCTGGTCTTTGAGCAAAGCTACGGGAGCCTCGAGGGGGACTCGGCGGGCCTCGCCGAGCTTCTGGCGGTGCTTTCGGCCCTCTCCGGCCTCCCCTTAAGGCAGGACCTGGCGGTGACCGGGGCCATTGACCAGACGGGGAGGGTCCTCGCCGTGGGCCGGGTGGCGGAGAAGGTGGAGGGCTTCTTCCGCGTCTGCCAGACCCTGGGCCTCACCGGCACCCAGGGGGTGGTCCTCCCCAAGGCCAACCTCCCTCACCTCACCCTGCGGGAGGAGGTGGTGGAGGCATTGGAAAAGGGGCGCTTCCACCTCTTCGCCGTGGAGGAGGTGGACGAGGCGGTGGAGCTCCTCTTCGG
This sequence comes from Thermus arciformis, assembly GCF_900102145.1. Lineage (GTDB taxonomy): Bacteria > Deinococcota > Deinococci > Deinococcales > Thermaceae > Thermus > Thermus arciformis. The sequence goes on from NZ_FNBC01000037.1 coordinate 15,939, forward strand.
GCGCAAGGCCTACTGGGTGCACGAGAAGGTGCGGGAGGCCCTGGAGCACTTCCAGAAGCTGGAGAACGGGGACGGGGAGAAAAGCTGAGGGCCCACACGGAAGGTCCCGGCCGGGCTTAAGGCGTTTTGGAGCCCCCACCGCGGCGGGACACCCTAGCGCCCAGGCTCCAGGATGAGCTTCCTCCCCTCCCCCGCGAAGCGCATGGGGAGGTAGTCCCCGCGCCGCCAAAAGGAGAGGAGGTCGGCGTAGTGGGGGGAAAGGAAGTGGCCCGACTGGCCCATGGGGTGAATGAAGAGGGAGTTTTCCATATCCGAAAGGTCCACGATCTGGCGGTAGCTCGGCCCGTGGCCCATGGCGAGGGTCTCGGGGTCAAAGGGCCCCACGTTCACCGTGTACCGGTCGCCGCCGAAGGCCACCTCCCGGTCGGAGAGGCGCTTTAGGGGGGTGTGGGTGAGGACGGCGTGGGGAAAGCGCGCCCGGTGGGCCTCCCCCCAAGTCCTGGCCCCCAAGGCCTCCTTCCGGTCCAGGGCCCGTTCCAGGGCGAGGGCGGCGTAGTCCAGGCAGGACTCCCGGTACTCGGTCTCCGGCTGGTCGCAGTTTTTGTCCCCCTCCTTCAGGGCCTTCAGGAGGTAGCGGGGCTCGTCCCAGTAGGCCTCCCCCACCTCCTTCTGGGGAAGCCGGGTGAGCTCGGTGTACCAGAGGGCGAAGACCAGGGCCTCCTCGGAGCCTAAGGCCATGGTCCCGTCCCAGGCGAGGAGCCGATCCCGCCAGGTGCGGGCCCTCTCGGAAAGGGGGGTAAGGAGCTCCAAGGTGGGGCGGAAGTCCCGGTAGAGGAGGCTCTTCTGGTCCTGCTGGATGGCCTTCATGTCCTCGAGGGAAAGCCTCTCCTTGGCGAGGAGGAGTTCCTCTATGCGCTCCGCCCGGTAGGGCTCGGCCCAGTCGTAGGTGAGGGCGTAGGGGAAGCCCTTGGGGGTCACCTTGTGGTTGGCGGTGACGAGGTAGCCCCTAGGGGGGTTAAAGGCCTGGGGCCACTCCTCGGGCTTCCGGTAGCCCAGCCAGTCCCAGGTCCCGTCCCCAGGCACCGGCACCATGCCCGTGTGCCCCTCCTTGCGAACGGGGAACTTCCCCGGGGCGATGTAGCCGATGTTGCCGTCCATGTCGGCGTAGACGAAGTTCTGGCTTGGGGCGGAGTAGACCTCCAGGGCCTTTTTAAACTCCTCCCAGTTCCCCGCCCGGTTCACCCCCAGGAAGGCCATGAGGATGTGGTCTTCCGGGTCCAGGCTCACCCAGCGGAGGGCCATGGGGGCCTTGGGGGGGTCTTGCAGGGCGTCGGTGATGACGGGCCCGTAGACCGTCTCCCGCACCTTGAGGACCTCTTCCTTACCCCCCTTGACCCGGATCACCTCCTCCCGCACCCCGTAGGGCAGGACCCCGCCCCGGTAGCGGTAGCCCCTTCCTTCCACCTCCTCCAGGAGGTAGAGGTCCTGCACGTCCGCCCCCACGTTGGTCACCCCCCAGGCGATGCGCTCGTTCCGGCCGATGACGACGCCGGGCACCCCGGGAAGGGTCGCCCCCATGGCCTTAAGACCTGGGGCCTCGAGGGCCATGAGGAACCAGAGGCTCGGGGCCTGGAGGGCGAGGTGGGGGTCGTTGGCGAGGAAAGGCTTGCCCGTTTCGGTGCGGCTTCCCGCCACCACCCAGTTGTTGCTGGCCTCCATCTGGCGGGGCGGGGCCATCCGGAGGAGGGCGCTTGGGGCCTCCTCCCGCTTTAGAGGAAGACTCAGGTCCTCGGCGGAAAGGATGGTGGGGGCGTCCTCGGGGTAGGGGGGCATGAGCTCAAGGAGCCGCTCCGGGCTTATCCCCCGGGCGAGAAGGCGGTGGCGCTTTAGCTCCTCCTCCCAGTTCCCCGAGAGGTCGTAGCTCATCATCTTGGCCCAGACCAGGACGTCGGGACCCGTCCAGGGCTCGGGGCGGAAGCCGAGGAGCCTGAACTCGGGCGGCAGGGGGGCCCCAGAGGCCAAGAAGGCGTTTACCCCGGCGGCGTAGGCGTCCACCGCCTCCTTCTCCTCGGGGTAGAGCCTCCCGTAGGCCGCCTGGGCCGCCCGGTAGAAGCCCCAGGTGCGGAGGAACCGGTCCTGGGGAAGCGTGGCCTCCCCCAGGATCTCGCTCAAGCGCCCCTGGCCCACCCGGCGCTGGAACTCCATCTGCCAAAGCCGCTCCTGGGCGTGGACGAAGCCCTGGGCGAAGAAGAGGTCCTTGAGCGTGGCCGCCCGGATGCGCACCACCCCCTGGGCGTCCCGCCGCACCTCTACGGGAGCGGAAAGCCCCTCCAGGGCGATGCGGCCCTCCCCTTGGGGCAGGGAGGAGCGCAGGTAGACGTACCCCGAGAAGCCGAGGAAGAGGACGAGGAAAAGCCCCAAGCCCAAAAGCCAGGCGAGCCCCCGCAGGAAGCGCTTCATGGTCAGGAGGAAGCATACCATAGACCCCATAGACCTCCTGCGGGCCTCCTTAAGTGGAGTTCTTCTCGGGCTTCTCTTCCACCGCCTGGGCCTTCCGGGCGGGGCCGTGGTGGGGGCCATGCTGGGCACGGGCCTCGCCCAGCCCCTCGCCTTCCTCCTCGCCAAGCCCCTGGGCCAGCCCGCAAAGGCCCTCCTCTTCGCCCTGGCCCCCGGGGGGGCCCCTGAGCCAGGCCGAGGGGGGAAGCCCCGCCCTGGTGGGGGTCTTCCACACGGTGCGCGTCCTCGCCCTCTTCCTCCTCGTCCCCCTCCTCGCCCGGCTTCTCAGGTAGAGTGGGGGCATGCGGCTGGAGTTTCTGGAAAACGGCCCCATCCGGGTGGAGGGGAAGCGCTTCGCGGTGCGCGTGGGGGAGAAGGAGGAGGTCCTGGAGCGCCCCCGGGTCTTCCTCTGCCGCTGCGGGGGCTCGGGGAACAAGCCCTTCTGCGACGGCACCCACAAGCGGATCGGCTTCCAGGCCCCGGGCGGGGTCTTGGAGGTGGAAGGCGACTGACCCGCTGGTCAATCCCGGCCAAAAGGGGTAGACTGCGGGGGCCATGGGTGAGATGCGCTACCGCAAACTGGGCAAGTGGGGCCTGAAGGTCTCCGAGATCTCCCTCGGGGCCTGGGTCACCTTCGGGGACGTGGTGAAGGACAAGGAGACCGTCCGGGAGATCGTCAAGATCGCCTACGAAGGGGGCGTGAACTTCTTTGACAACGCCGACGTCTACGCCAAGGGCCTCGCCGAGGAGATCATGGGGGAGGTCCTCAAGGAGTTCCCCCGGCACACCCTGGTCCTCTCCACCAAGGCCTACTGGCCCATGTCCGAGGACCCGAACGACCGGGGCCTAAGCCGCAAGCACCTCCTGGAGAGCATCACGAAAAGCCTCAAGCGGCTCAAGACCGACTACGTGGACCTCTTCTTCGCCCACCGCTTTGACCCCGAGGTCCCCATGGAGGAGATCGTCTACGCCATGCACGCCATCGTGGAGAAGGGCTACGCCCTCTACTGGGGCACCTCGGAGTGGCCCGCCGCAAGGATCGCCGAGGCCGTGGCCTTCGCCAAGGCGAACGGCCTCCACCCCCCCGTGGTGGAGCAGCCCCAGTACTCCATGCTCTACCGGGAGCGGGTGGAAGGGGAGATCCTCCCGGAGGCGGAGCGCTTCGGGATGGGCCTTGTGGTCTGGAGCCCCCTGGCCATGGGCATGCTCACGGGGCGGTACGACGGGGGCATCCCCGAGGAAAGCCGCTTCGCCCGCTACCCCCAGTTCGCCGAGCGCTTCCTCACCGAGGAAAACCGGCAGAAGGTCCTCAAGCTCAAGGAGGTGGCGGACGAACTCGGCCTCACCCGCACCCAGCTTGCCCTGGCCTGGGTGCTGAGGCTTCCCGGGATCTCTAGCGCCATCACCGGGGCGACCCGCCCAGAGCAGATCCGGGAGAGCCTGGGAGCGGCGGGGGTGGACCTGCCGAAGGAGGCCCTGGAGAAGATTGAGGCCATCCTAAAAGGCGAAGCCTAAGTGTCCGCACCTTGATTGCGCCACATGGGACGCCAGGGGTAGGGCTCTGCGAAGGCTCTTTTGGGGCCCCTGCTCTGGCTTGCGCCAGAGCGGGGTACTTAAGGCGCTGGGGCCAGGCCCAGGTGGAGGAGGTAGCGGGCCTGGCCCTCTTCCTTGCGGGCCTCCGCCAAGGCGGCGTAGCGATGGTAAAGCGCCAGCAGTTCCCGCTGGAGGGCCTTGGCCTCCTCCCGCCTCAGGTAAAGCCCGGCGCTCCAGAGGTTCACTAAAGGGGGAAAGTCCTCGGCCAGGAGGTCGGGCTCCTCCTCGGCGCCGAACTCCAAAAGCCCCTCCGGGTTGAGGAAGACCCGCAAGACCGCCCCGTAGCCGGGGTCGTGGGCCTCGAGGGCCTTTTGCCACTCCTCCTGCCAGCTCTGGGCGGCCTCGAGGGCCCGCAGCACCCTCTCCGGCACCAGCTCCCGGGGAATGCGGAAGTCCGTGTCCACCGCCTGGTAAAGCCGGACGGGCCTGCCCCGGCGCCTCCTGACCCCCACGGGCTTAAGGAGGCCCGCCTTCAGGAAAAGCCCCACCCGGTAGTGGGCCTGTTGCAGGGAAAGCCCTTGGGCCTGGGCGAGGTCCTTCACCGTGGCCGGGCCCTTCATGAAGGGCTTCAAAGAGACCGCCAGGTCCGGGTCCGCCAGGAGACGGGCCGCCAGAGGGTTTTCCACCAGGAAGGCCATGGCTTTATTCTAAATCCCCGCTTGCCCCTAGAGTAGAAGGGGGCCAAAGGTGTAGGGGTGCAGGGGCTTGCCGCCTTCCGCCTCCTCTGGCTGGGCCAGGCCCTGGCCCTTCTAGGCCGGGAGATGACCTGGTTCGCCCTCACCCTTTACGCCTACGGGAAGACGGGCCAGGCCACCACCCTCTCCCTCCTGGGGTTTTCCCACTTCCTCCCCCTCATCCTCCTCTCCCCCCTGGCCGGGGCTTTGGTGGACCGCTACCCGAGGAAGTGGGCCATGCTTGTGGCCGACCTCGGCGGGGGGGTGGCCACGGGGTTTCTCTTATCCCTTTACCTCCTGGGGCGCCTCGAGGTCGTCCACCTCTACCTGGTCTCCGCCCTCACGGGGGCCCTCTCCAGCCTCCACTGGCCCGCCCTCTCCGCCGCCCTGTCCGCCATGCTGGAGAAGAGGGACTACGCCCGGGCAAGCGGCATGATGAGCCTGGCGGAGTCCCTGGCCGGGGTGGGGGCCCCCGTCCTGGCCGCGGCCCTCTTGAAGCCCCTGGGCCTCGGGGGGATCTTCGCCCTGGACCTCCTGGGGGCGGGCGCCGCCGTCCTTAGCCTCCTCCTGGTGCCCATCCCCAACCCGGGGCTCGAGGCCCGGGAGAAGACCTCCTGGATAGGGGAAGCCCTCTTCGGCTTCCGCTTCATCCTGGAAAGGCCGCCCCTCCTCGGCCTCCAGCTCATGTTCTTCGGCATCAACTTCCTCACCACCTTAGCCGCCACCGTCCTGCCCGCCATGGTCCTGGCCAAGACGGGGCTGTCGGAGGCGGCCTTGGCCCTGGTGCGCTCCGCCGCCGGGCTTGGCGGGGTGGCCGGGGGGCTTCTCCTCTCCCTTTGGGGCGGCCCCAAAAAGCGGGTCCACGGGGTCTTCCTGGGCATGGCCCTCTCCAGCCTGGCCCTGGCCCTCATGGGGGCGGTGGAGGGGCCTTCCGCGTGGGCGGCCCTGGCTTTCCTGGAAAGCTTCTTTATTCCGGTGCTCAACGGGTCCAACCAGGCCATCTGGCAGGCCAAGGTGCCCCTTTCCGTGCAGGGGAAGGTCTTCGCCGCGAGGCGCATGATCGCCTGGTTCGCCAACCCCCTGGCCATGCTCCTTGCGGGGCCGCTGGCCGACCGGGTCTTCGGCCCCCGGTACGGGCAGGGGGAAGGCATCACCCTCATGCTCCTCCTCTTCGGGAGCCTGGGGGTGCTTTGGGGGCTTTCCGGCTACCTCTTTCCCGGGGTGCGGGAGGTGGAGCGCCTCCTTCCCGACGCTAAGGAAAGCCAGGCAACCGCGCCGTGATCGGGCCCGGACGCAAGGCCAAGGGGCGCCCTTCCAATGTGGCTTCCTTCCCTCCCAAGGAAAGAGGGGGCCTGTAGGCTTCCCCTATGGGCGAGCCCCTCCCCGCCACGGCCCTCCGCCTCCTGGAGGAAGGGCGGGACCGGGAAGCCCTGGCCTTTCTCCTTCCTCCCCAGGAGGGCCCTTTGGAGGCGGAGCGCCTCGCCCTTCTCGGCTTCGTGGAGGCGAGGCGGGGAAACCTTCAGGCCTACCGCGCCCTGGCCCTGGAGGCCGCCCAAAGGGCCCAGACCCCCTTCACCCTCTACCACCTGGGCCTCGCCCTGCCCCCAAAGGCGGGGGCCTTGGCCCTGGAGGAGGCCCTCCACCGCTTCCAGGGGGACGCCAAGGGGGAGGCCCGGCTCCACCTGGCCCTGGCCGTGGCCCTGGAGCGCCTGGGCCGGCCCGAGGCCCTGGCCCACGCCGCCCTCGCCCGCCTTAAGGACCCCTCCCCCTGGAACGTCCTCCACCACCTGCGCCTGGAGCTCCTCTTCGGCACGAAGCCCCTCCCGGAGGTCCTGGAGGAGGCGGAGCCCTTCCTGCCCCACCCCTTCCCGGGAGTGCGGATGCTGGCGGGGCACACCCTGGCCCTTACTCACCTCTTCCGGGGAAGCCCAAGGCGGGCCAAAAACCTCCTCCGGGGCCTCCTCCCCCTCCTGGAGCCGCCAAGCCTTGCGAACTTCCTCGTCCTTGGGGCCCTGGCCCTGGACCCCCCCGAGGTCCGGCTCCTCCTGGAAGGGGCTAAGGCTTTCCTCCCCCGGGAGGGCTGGCCCTGGGGCTTCTACCTCCTCGCCCGGGGGCTTCAGGAGGGGGATGAGGCCCACCTCCTCGCCGCCCACGGCCTCCTGCGGGAGGACGGGGCGCTCTACGCCCTCCTCTCCGAGGCCCGCCTGGAGGCCCTCGGGGTGGGGGTGGAAGACCCCCTGGCCCCCAGGCTCGCCCCCGCCCTCCGCCCGGAGGCCCGGGCCCTCCTTTTGGGAGAGGCCGGAACCCCTCTCCTTCGCTTCCTCGGGGGAGGCCCCCTCCCCTCCCTGGGCCCCAGGGGCACGGAGGCCCTGGCCCTCCTCCTCGCCCACGAGGCAGGCCTGTCGGGAGAGGCCCTGGGGGAGGCGCTTTACGGGGAGCCCAACCTGGGGGCCCTGAAGGCCCTCCTCCACCGCCTGCGGGAGAAGGGCTTCCGCATCTCCTGTTCCCCTTACCGCTTGGAAAACCCTCCCCCCTCGGACCTCGGAGCCTTCCTTAAGGCCCTCTCCCGGGGGGACCTGGAGGGGGCCCTGGCCCTCTACCAAGGCCCCCTCCT
>NZ_FNBC01000039.1:0-6027 GCF_900102145.1 Thermus arciformis
CGGGGGCACGCGCGGCTTCTGGCCCTGATGCGGTGGGATAGGGAGAGGCGGCTCTTGTGGCCCTGGGGTGGAGTGGTGGGGGAGGGCTACGCCCCAGACCCCCGGCTTGGGGGGGAGGTGCTGTTGCTTCTCCGTCAGGAGAACATCTTGAAGCGGTTTCCTCCTTCCCGGGGGTGGCTTTTGGCGGACGCGGGGTTTGACGGGAAGGAGGGGTGGGACCCCGAGGTGTACCGGTTTCGCGGGGTGGTGGAGGGAGTGTTTGGGGGGATGAAGACGCGGCTGGGTGGGGGGTACCTTTTGGAGCGGAAGCCTTGGACGGCGATGCTCCAGGCCTTTTTGGAGCTCATCGCCTACGGCCTTAGGGTTCTTCTCTCCCTTCTCCCGCCCCCTCCGGGGTACAAGGCAATTTACTAGGCAAGCCCAGTCTATTCACACTTCCTCCCAGGAGGCCCGCCAGGCCCTCTCCCGCGCCTGTGGCCAGGCCTCCTCGGAAACGGTGCCCCGGATCTGGTCCCGGAGGAGCCCTTTGAGGGAGGTCTTATGGGGCGGGGGGAGGAAGTAGAGCTCCACGTGGTCCCCCACCAGGCGCTGGACCACCCGCCAGTCCGGGCGGATCCCCAGGCGCTCCCGGATCTCCTTGGCGATGACCACTTGCCCCTTGGGGCCTACGGAGTAGGTCACTTGTTTCAGTATAACCCAAGCCGGTCCCGCTTCCCGGCCGTGGGCACCGCCGTTGGGGTTCCTAGGGGAGAGGGCGGGGAGCCGGTTCCACCCCCGCCCTCTCCGGGGCCCCCTAGGTGGCCTGGGCGGGACACCTGTGGCGGAGGGGGCAGCCCCTGCACCCCCGGCCGGCCACCGGGACGCCTTGGCGTAGGGCTTCTACCGCCCGCCGAAGGGCTTTCCCCGTCCGCCGGTAAGCGGAGCTTCCCACGGGGGCCAGGGCGTGGGGGAGGGCACGGTGAGGCGTTACTAGGAGGAGGCGGGGGCGGAGGCCGTTCCTCTGGGCGAAGCTTTGGAGGCCAAACGCTAGGGCATCGAGGGCGCCCCCCTTGGGGTTCGCCGTTCCCACCCACTTGAGCCCCACCGCCTCGCCCGACCCAGGAGGAGCCCGTCCAGCTGGGCCCGAACCACGGCCTGGGGGAAGCAGAGCTCCAGCCGGGCCCTGGCCCAGTAGCCCCGCTCGCGGTAGAGGGCGAGGAGGCGGTCCACCTCCCAGTGATGGGCCTCCCCCAGCTCCTCGCCAGGGCCCGGGCCCTTAGCCCTTTCCACCCGGCGCAACAGGCCTTGAAGAAGCCGCCTCGGGCAGCGGCCCACTAGGAGCTGGGCCACGTGGATGAGGGTGGGGTTCGCCTTCACCCTGCTCCGGTCCCCCGAGTCGGCCTCCGGGGTATGGTGGAATTTCAGCCGTGACGCGGTTGATTTTCAGCCAAGACTCGGCTAAGATGGGCCGTGTTTCCCAGGTATCTGGCAGACCCCGTTAAGCGCGCCCTCGAGGACCGCCCCGTGGTCCTCCTCCTCGGGGGGAGGCAGGCGGGGAAGTCCACTCTGGCCCAGGCCCAGGTGGCGGAAGGGCGCCTGGACCGCTACCTCACCCTGGACGACCTGACCCTCCTCGCCGCCGCCCAGCTGGACCCCCAGGGGTTCCTCTCGGGCCTCCAAGGCCGGGTGGTCCTGGACGAGGTGCAGCGGGCCCCGGGCCTCTTCCTCCCCCTGAAGGCCCTGGTGGACCGGGAGCGGCGCCCCGGGCGCTTCCTCCTCACGGGCTCGGCCAACGTCCTGGCTCTGCCCCGGGCCGCCGAGCACCTGGTGGGCCGCATGGCCCTTTCACCCTCTGGCCCCTCTCCCAGGGGGAGCTGGAGGGCCGGAAGGAGGGGTTCCTGTCCGCCCTCTTCGCCGAGGAGGTGCCGCCCGTGCAGGGGGAGGGGAGGTTGCCCCTGGAGCGGCTCCTCCGGGGCGGCTACCCCGAGGCGGTGCTCCTTCCCCCCGAAAGGCGCGGGGCTTGGTTCCGCGACTACCTGGCCACGGTCCTGGCCCGCGAGGTGCGGGAGCTGAGCCAGGTGGAGCGGCTTGGCGAGCTTCCGAGGCTCTATGCCCTCCTGGCGGCGAGGCCCGCCCAGCTCCTCAACTGGGCCGAGCTTTCCCGCACCCTAAGCCTCCCCGCCACCACCCTCAAGCGCTACTTCGCCCTACTGGAGGCCCTCTACCTGGTGCGGACCCTGCCCCCCTGGCAGGCCAACCTGGGTAAGCGCCTGACCAAAAGCCCCAAGATCCTGCCCACGGACCCGGGCCTTGCCCTCCACGCCGCGGGGCTTGACGAAACCCGCCTCGAGGGGAACCCCATCCTTCTGGGGAAGTACCTGGAGGCTTTCGTGGCCATGGAGGTGGTGAAACAGGCGGGCTACGCCGGAGTGGCGGTGGAGGTTTTCCACTACCGGAGCCACTCCGGGGAGGAGGTGGACCTGGTGTTGGAGGGACCGGGGGGGAAGGTGGTGGGGGTGGAGGTGAAGGCCCGGGGGAGCCTCCGCCCGGAGGACCTGCGGGGCCTGAAGTCCCTCGCCCAGGCCCTTGGCCCCCGCTTCCACCGGGGCGTGGTCCTCTACCTGGGGCGGGAGACCGTTCCCTTCGCCAAGGACCTCCACGCCCTCCCCCTCGAGGCCCTCTGGCGACTCTGAAACCCTAAGGTCGAAAAATGGCAGACCTCTGCCAGGCACGTCCCTAACACAGCTGAGGCGCTCTTTTCCCACCCCCCCTTCCTGTCACAGCTGGCAGACCTCTGCCAAGCACGTCCAGGACGAGGTCCATGTGGCCTCGCGATGGCTTTCACAAGGGCGGCGGGGTAGCGGAAGGCCTATTTGAGGTGGGGGTGATAACGGATTATAGACGGCCTAGGCCTTATTGGCAGAACTCTGCCACCCTCCTACACTGGAGCTATGCCACATGGTACGCACCTGCAGCGGATCGCCAGAGACGTCCGGGCTCGGCGGCTGGGCCAGGAGCCCCTCGAGCCAGGGGAGGCCAGCGAACCGGTACAGGTGAGGGCTCGGGAGGGGGTTCTTCAGCGGTTTAAGGAGCTCAGCGCCAAAGAGCGAGGCAAGGTGGTGGCCCTGGGCCTTATCGTCTACTACTACGAAGGCGGTCTGGAACCAGAAGAGCTCGAGGACGCCCTAGAGGAAATGGGGTGCGTCGCAGAGCTTATAGAACGCACACCAGACCCCGTTTGGAAATTCATTGAAAGGATCTGGGGCCGCTGAGGTCTACCCGGGCTTCTTCCACGCAGGGGCGGTCACGGGGAAGGGGACCGGGGCCTCACCCGGGCGATGACCTCCAGGCGCGGCGGGTTGCCGGCCCACACCCCGAGGAGCTCCACCTCCCGGGCCCCGGGGAACCTCTCCTCCAGCAGGGCCAGGTACTCCAGCAGCCACCCCTCGGTCAGCCCTGAAAGGGCTACCTTGAGGCGGGAGGGCCCGCCAAAGCGGGCAAAGTGGGCCTCCAGGTCCCCCTCCTCCGGGACGGCCAAGGCCCCGTGGACCACCCGGCCGTCCACCGTGACCCTGAGCCTGGGAGGCCGGAGAGCCCGCAGCTTGGCGGCTAGATCCGGGAGGCGGGCCCGGAGGGCGCCCCAGGCGGTCACAGCTCCACCTCCCACTCAGAACCCGCCTCTTCCTCGAGGGGCTCAAGCGTCCCGCGACCTTCCCCGGGATCGGCTTCGCCCACCCTTTGGGGCAAGGGGCTCTGCCCAAAATCAGCACCGCTCCTGAGGGCGCTTTCCCCCTTTTGGGCAAAGAAGTACTTGGAATCGACCAGACGGTAGGCCTTGGGGTTCCCCCGCCCTCCGAGCGCCACCTCCTTCACCTTCCCCCGGGTCCTCAGGTGCGCCAGGGCGGTTTTGGCGGTCCTCTCGCTCACGCTGGCCTGGGCCATGACGTCCTCGAGGAGGACCTTCCGGGGGAGGCCCTCTTCCCCTGCCTCCCGGAGGGCGCGGAGGATGGCGGCCTCGGCCCTGGCCACCAGGGTTTTTCCCTCCAGCAGGGGGTAGGGCTCGAGGGACCATCCCTCCCCCCCGTGGCCCTCCACCAGTTCCAGCCCCAGGGGTGAGGGAAGGGGAGCGTAGCGCTGCGTTAGGGCTACCAGGCGCACCACCTCCCTCCCCTCGGCCTCCCTAGGCGGCACCCGCTCTAGGGAAAACAGGGCCGCAGGGGAAGCCGCCCTAAGCGCCTCACCCAGAAGTCCCCTTGAAAAAGCACCAGAAGAAGGCCGGTCCTTCTCCTCAAGGAGCAGGAGGGTAAGGTCTAGATCTTGAGCCAGGGCGGCGGGGGCCCGCAGGGTGGCGGCCGCCCGGCGGGGGCTCCCCGCGTCCACCCCCAGGAGGGCGTTGCTGACACCGTCCAGAACGAGGAAGGCGGGGGGATTCCCCTTGAGCTCGGCCTCCAGGGCCGCCACGTCCTCCGGGGTGAGGCCTCGCTCCACCGCCCGGAGGTCCACGAGCCCCCGGTCGGCGTCCGGATGGGCGTTGAGAAAACGGTTTACCCAGAGGATGTAGCCCCACCCCTTAGGATCCTCGGCGTCCAGGAGGAGCGTCCGTCCATGCCGCACTGGGCGTTCGGCAAGGGATCCCTTTCCCTCGGGGCGGGCCGCCTGCACAGCCAGGAAGCCCATCAGGACCTTTCCCTGGCCCTGTGAAGCCCACAACAGGCTCGCGTGGCCCCGGGGAAAGAGGCCCTCCACTCCCCAGCCCACCCTCGGGGGTTCGGAGGGGAGGGTCAGCCGCCTCACCCCCACGGTCCACCTCTTCTTCCCCCCCAAGGGTGAGATGCCGAGGGAGCTTTGAAGTGAACAACCACCCGCCCGAAACCGGAGAAAGCCCCTTTAGGAAGGGGAGTATTTTGGGCAAGCGGGTTCGCCCAAAATCCTGCCCCTTGCCCAGAATCCCCACCGAGGTCCGAGGGGGGTCCGTGCCTACTCCGGAGGCTCGCCCCACCACGGCCTTGGCTCCCCCCTCGGGGGGCACCACCCACCACAGGGACGCGCTGAGCATCGCACCTCCGCCGCCCCGGCGGAAGGGGTAGAGGCTCGCCGGGGCGTGTACATGCTACCGGCGTTCGTTCTCGTTGCCGCGGCGCCTAGGGCAGGCCGGGCCCTGGCCGGAAAACCCAGGACCTGGATCCTTCCCAAAGCGGTGCACCGCAGCCGTTTCCCCCGGGCTATGGATGGTCGCATGCCTCATGGGTCCGCAGGCGCGCGGCCTAGGCCACCGGGCCGACGGCAGGCCCTCTCTCGGCGGAGAGCGGTAGAGAAAAAGGGGTGGCGTGGAGGGCCGTGGACCCATCTCCACCCCAAAGCCCCTAAGGAGGCTCGCCGTGAGGGCCGCCCCGGCCAGGTGGGTTCCAGCGGTCATCCCTCCCTCCCGTGTATGCCTTGGTATATACTGGAAATAGGAGGCCACCCCCTGGAGTTTGACTGGGACGAGGCCAACGTCGCCCACATTGCCCGGCACGGGGTGCGCCCCTGGGAGGCCGAGGAGGCCCTCACCGACCCCCTCCGCCTGGTCCTCAAGACCCGCTCCCAGCGGGGGGAGGAGCGCTGGGCGGCCCTGGGAGCCACGGAAGGGGGCCGGGTCCTCTTCCTGGTCTTCACTCGGAGGCGGGGCAGGGTACGGGTCATCACCGCCCGGGACGCCACCCCCGGGGAGAAGCGGCGGTACCGGAGAAGGGGGAAGTAGATGAGGAAAAAGCGCAAGGTGCAAAGCCTGGAGGAGATCCCCGAGTTCGGGAGCGAAGCGGAGGAGGCCCGCTTCTGGGGGGAGCACGAACTGGGCGAGCCCCTCCTGGAGGCCATGGCCCCGCCCCCGGAAGGCCTCCTGCCCCCTCCTCGCCCCAGGACGCGGGCCATCTCCCTGCGCCTGGACGAGGACCTCCTGCGGCGGCTCAAGGCCATGGCGAGGAGGAAGGGCAAGGGCTACCAGACCCTCCTCAAGGAGTTCGTGCTGGAGAGGCTCTACGAGGAGGAGAAGCGGGAAGGGGTCATTTA
>NZ_FNBC01000039.1:7072-21635 GCF_900102145.1 Thermus arciformis
TTTTGGAGCTCATCGCCTACGGCCTTAGGGTTCTTCTCTCCCTTCTCCCGCCCCCTCCGGGGTACAAGGCAATTTACTAGGCAAGCCCAGGGGTAGGCCATGGCGCGGGTTTGTTCATGTATACTTATGCACGCCTCCTCGAGGGGGTAGACTGGGAGGGACATGAAGATCGTCTTGGCCTACTCCGGCGGACTGGACACCAGCATCATCCTCAAGTGGCTCAAGGAGACCTATCGGGCCGAGGTCATCGCCTTCACCGCGGACATCGGCCAAGGGGAGGAGGTGGAGGAGGCCCGGGAGAAGGCCCTGAGGACGGGCGCTTTCAAGGCCATCGCCCTGGACCTCAAGGAGGAGTTCGTCCGTGACTTCGTCTTCCCCATGATGCGGGCCGGCGCGGTGTACGAGGGCTACTACCTCCTCGGCACCGCCATCGCCAGGCCCTTGATCGCCAAGCACCTCGTGCGGATCGCCGAGGAGGAGGGGGCGGAGGCCATCGCCCACGGGGCCACGGGGAAGGGGAACGACCAGGTGCGCTTTGAGCTCACCGCCTATGCCCTGAAGCCCGAGATCCGGGTCATCGCCCCCTGGCGGGAGTGGAGCTTCCAGGGCCGCCAGGAGATGATCGCCTACGCCGAGGCCCACGGCATTCCCGTCCCCGTGACCCAGGAGAAGCCCTACTCCATGGACGCCAACCTCCTGCATATTTCCTACGAGGGGGGAGTCCTCGAGGACCCCTGGGCCGAGCCCCCCAAGGGGATGTTCCGCATGACCCGAGACCCCGAGGAGGCTCCCGACGCCCCGGAGTACGTGGAGGTGGAGTTTTTCCAGGGCGACCCCGTGGCGGTGAACGGGGAGAGGCTTTCTCCGGCGGCCCTCCTGCAGAGGCTCAACGAGATCGGGGGGCGGCACGGGGTGGGCCGGGTGGACATTGTGGAGAACCGCTTCGTGGGCATGAAGTCCCGGGGGGTCTACGAGACCCCGGGGGGGACGATCCTTTACCACGCCAGGCGGGCGGTGGAAAGCCTCACCCTGGACCGCGAGGTCCTCCACCAAAGGGACCTGCTCTCCCCCAAGTACGCCGAGCTCGTCTACTACGGCTTCTGGTACGCTCCCGAACGGGAGGCCCTCCAGGCCTACTTTGACCACGTGGCGAGAAGCGTCACCGGCGTGGCCCGGCTCAAGCTCTATAAGGGGAACGTCTACGTGGTGGGAAGGAAGGCCCCGAAGAGCCTCTACCGCAAGGACCTGGTTTCCTTTGACGAGGCGGGCGGCTACGACCAGAAGGACGCCGAGGGCTTCATCAAGATCCAGGCCCTGCGCCTCCGGGTGCGGGCCCTTTTGGAGAGGGAGGGCCATGGCGCATAGGACCTGGGGGGGGCGCTTCGGGGAGGGGCCGGACGCCCTTGCGGCCCGTTTCAACGCCTCCCTCCCCTTTGACCGGGCCCTCTGGCGGGAGGACCTTTGGCAGAACCGGGTCCACGCCCGCATGCTCCACGCCGTGGGCCTCCTGAGCGCGGAGGAGCTTGAGGCCATCCTCGAGGGCCTGGACCGGATAGAGGAGGAGATCGGGGCGGGCACCTTCCCCTGGCGGGAGGAGCTGGAGGACGTCCACATGAACCTCGAGGCCCGCCTCACCGAGCTCATCGGGCCCCCTGGGGGGAAGCTCCACACCGCCCGGAGCCGCAACGACCAGGTGGCCACGGACTTGAGGCTTTATCTACGGGCGGCCATAGACGAGCTCCTGGCCCTCCTTTTAGAGCTCCGGCGGGTCCTGGTGCGGGAGGCGGAGAAGCACCTGGACCCCCTTTACGTCCTTCCCGGCTACACCCACCTCCAGCGGGCCCAGCCCGTGCTCCTTGCCCACTGGTTCCTCGCCTACTACGAGATGCTTGGGCGGGACGCAGGGCGCTTGGAGGACGCCAAAGAGCGCCTCAACGAAAGCCCCCTGGGGGCGGCCGCCCTCGCGGGGACGGGCTTCCCCATAGACCGCCACTTCACCGCCAGGGAGCTTGGCTTCAAGGCCCCCATGCGGAACTCCCTGGACGCGGTGGCCTCCCGGGACTTCGCCCTGGAGGTCCTCTCCGCCTTGAACATCGGCATGCTCCACCTCTCCCGCATGGCGGAGGAGCTCATCCTCTATAGCACCGAGGAGTTCGGCTTCGTGGAGGTGCCGGACGCCTTCGCCACCGGGTCTTCCATCATGCCCCAGAAGAAGAACCCGGACATCCTGGAGCTCATCCGGGCCAAGGCGGGGAGGGTGCTCGGGGCCTTGGTGGGGCTTTCGGCGGTGGTGAAGGGCCTTCCCCTCGCCTACAACAAGGACCTCCAGGAGGACAAGGAGCCCCTCCTGGACGCCCTCGCCACCTACCGGGATAGCCTCAGGCTCCTCGCCGCCCTCCTCCCCGGGCTCAAGTGGCACCGGGAGAGGATGTGGCGGGCGGCGGAGGAGGGCTTTGCCCTCGCCACGGAGCTCGCCGACTACCTGGCGGAAAAGGGGCTTCCCTTCCGGGAGGCCCACCACGTGGTGGGGAGGCTCGTGCGGAGGCTTGTGGAGGAGGGGCGGGCCCTCAAGGACCTCACCCTGGAGGAGCTTAGGGCCCACCACCCCCTCTTCGCCGAGGACGCCCTCCCCCTCCTCCGCCTGGAGACCGCCATCCATAGGCGCCGCTCCTACGGCGGCACGGCCCCCCTGGCGGTGCGGGAGAGGCTAGAGGAGGCCAGAAAGGAGGTGGGGCTTGACTGAGGTGAGGGGGCTTTCCCTTTCCCCGGTAGTCCTCCCCGAGGTGCGCCCCGAAGCGGGGGTGGAGCTTAGGAAGGCGCGGCTAGAGGACGTGGACGCCATCTACTGGCTCATCCGCTACTGGGCGGAAAAGGGCCTGATGCTGGTGCGGAGCCACAGCCACCTCTACGAGAACATCCGGGACTTCCAGGTCCTTCAGGACGAGGACGGCCAGATCGTGGGCACCGTGGCCCTCCACGTCCTCTGGCGGGACCTCGCCGAGATCCGGGGCCTCGCCGTCCACCCCACAAGGCAGGGCCAGGGCCTTGGCCGCTGGCTCGTCCTGGGGGCGGAGCGGGAGGCGCGGGACCTGGGGCTTCCCCGGGTCTTCGCCTGGACCCTCCAGGTGAACTTCTTCCGGGGCCTGGGTTACCGGGTGACCACCCGGGAGGCCCTCCCCCCGAAGGTCTGGAGCGAGTGCAACGCCTGCCCCTTCTACGAGAACTGCCGGGAGATCGCCGTCATCAAGGAGTTTTCCCCGGGGGCTTCCAGGGGCTAGAATGGGCGGGATGGGTACCCTAACCCGCTATCTGGAGGAGGCCATGGCCCGGGCCCGCTACGAGCTCATCGCCGATGAGGAGCCCTATTATGGGGAGATCCCCGACCTCCCCGGGGTCTGGGCCACGGGGAAGAGCCTGAAGGCGTGCGAGGCCAACCTGCAGGCCGCCCTGGAGGACTGGCTTCTCTTTCTGCTCTCCCGGGGTGAGACGCCCCCGCCCTTGGGCGAGGTCCGCATTGAGCTCCCCCATGGCGAGGCGGCTTAGGCCGGTTTCCCGGAGGGAGCTCGTGGCCAGGCTTAAGTCCTTGGGTTTTTCCGGACCCTACACAGGGGGACGGCACCAGTTCATGGTGCGAGGTTCCGTGCGCTTGGTCCTGCCCAATCCCCACCGGGGAGAGATTGGTGTGGACCTTCTAAAGCGCATCCTGAGGCAAGCGGGGATAGAGGAGGAGGAATGGCTGGAGTGAAGGAGCGCGCCGTTTTGGTCCTGGAGGACGGCACCGTCTACCACGGCTACGCCTTCGGCGCCCGGGGGAAGACGGTGGGGGAGGTGGTCTTCAACACCGCCCAGACCGGCTACCAGGAGATCATGACCGACCCCAGCTACCACGGGCAGATCGTGGTCATGACCTACCCTCACCAGGGCAACTACGGGGTGAACGTCTACGACATGCAGTCCAACCGCCCTTGGGTGAAGGGCTTCGTGGCCAAGGAGTTCAGCCGCGTGGCCTCCAACCCCCGGGCCCAGCAGACCCTGGGGGAGTTCATGGAGTTCTACGGGGTGGTGGGGATTGAGGGCATAGACACGAGGGCCCTGGTGCGGAAGATCCGGGAAGGCGGGGTGCTGAAGGGGACCATCGCCCACGCGAGCCTCTTCGGCGCCCCCGACCACGCCTTCACCCCGGAGGACCTCGAGGCCCTCCGCCGGGAGGCCCAGGCCTGGACGGACATAGATGGCCGGGACATGACCCCCGAGGTCTCCACGCCCCTGCCCTACGCCTGGCCCACCCTGAAGTCGGGGCGGCGCATCGTGGTCATGGACTTCGGCATCAAGCACGCCATCGTGGAGAACCTGGCCGCCCTCGGCTTTGAGGTCATCGTGGTCCCCGGGAAGACCCCGGCCCACCAGATCATGGCCCTGGAGCCCCACGGCCTCCTCATCTCCAACGGGCCCGGCGACCCCACCATGCCCCGCTACGCCCACGAGACCATCTGGAAGCTCATGGGGCTTCTGCCCACCTTCGGCATCTGCCTGGGGCACCAGCTCTTGGCCCTGGCGGCGGGGGGGCGGACCTTCAAGATGAAGTTCGGCCACCGGGGGGCGAACCACCCGGTGAAGAACCTGCAGACGGGGAAGGTGGAGATCACCAGCCAGAACCACGGCTACGCCGTGGACATTGACTCCCTCAAGGACTTCCGCCCCACCCACGTGAACCTGAACGACGGGACCCTCGAGGGCATGGCCCACGCCCGCTACCCCGTCTTCTCCGTCCAGTACCACCCCGAGGCCGCCCCCGGGCCCCACGACGCCCTCTACCTCTTCCGCCGCTTCCTGGAGGAGGTGGAGGCCTTCCACGGGGCCACGGGGCTTCCCGTGGAGAAGCAACGGGCGGACCAGCACGGGATCTGATACCACCCCATGCTGGCCCAAGCCAGCATGGGGGCCCCGGCAAAAGGTTTCCTGGGGTCTTTCAGTAGTCCATCCCCCGGATGTTCCCCTCCTCGTCCACGTCAATCCCGAAGGCCTGGGGGGTCTTGGGGAGGCCGGGGAGGGTCTCTATCCCCCCCATGTAGACCACCACGAAGCCCGCCCCCAGGCGGCAGCGGAGGTCCGTGACCCGCACGGTGAAGCCCCGGGGCCTGCCCCGGAGCCTGGGGTTGTCGGAGAGGGAGGTGGCGGCCTTGGCCACGACCACGGGGAGGGCCTCGCACCCCTCCTTCTTGGCGGCCTTGAGGGCCCTTTTGGCCTCCTCGCTCCACTCCACCCCTTCCGCCCCGTAGACCCGGGTGGCGATGGCCAAAACCTTCTCCTCCAGGGGGGCTTCCAGGGGGTAGAGGGGGCGGTAGGCGTGGGGCAGGGCGAGGGCCTCCAGGACCCGCTCGGCGAGCTCCAGGCCCCCCTCGCCCCCCTTGGCGTAGACCTCGCTCAGGGCGAAGGGGAAGCCCCGTTCCTCGGCGAAGGCCCGCACCAGGGCGATCTCCTCCGGGGTATCCCCGGGAAAGCGGTTTAGGGCGATCACGGGCTTGTACCCGAAAAGCTCCACGTTCTCCACGTGCTTTTCCAGGTTGGCGAGGCCCTCCTTCACCGCCTTGGGGTCCGGCATCCCACAGGCGTCCTGCCCCCCGTGGTAGCGGAGGGCCCTTAGGGTGGCCACCAGGACCACCGCTTCGGGCACCAGGCCCCCGGTGCGGGCCACCACGTTCATGAACTTCTCCATCCCGAGGTCCGTGGCGAAGCCCGCCTCCTGCACCACGAGGTCCGCAAGGCCCAAGGCGAAGAGGCTCGCCCTTAGGGAGTTCGTCCCGTGGGCGATGTTGCCGAAGGGCCCCATGTGGACGAAGGCGGGGTTGCCCTCGGCGGTCTGCACCAGGTTGGGGAGGAAGGCCTGCCGGAGGAGGGCGGCCATGGCCCCCACCGCCTGAAGGTCCACGGCGTAGACGGGCTTCCCCTCGTAGGTGAAGGCCACCCGCATCCGGCCCAGGCGCCGCTTCAGGTCCTGGAAGTCTTGGGCCAGGCTCATGAGGGCCATGACCTCGCTGGCCACGGTGAGCTCAAACCCCCCTTCCCGGGGCACCCCGTGGGCCTTGCCCCCCAGGCCCAAGACGATGTGCCTCAGGGCGCGGTCGTTCATGTCTATGGCCCGCTTGAGCTCCACGCGCCTGGGGTCTATGCCGAGCTCGTTCCCCTGGTGCAGGTGGTTGTCCAGGAGGGCGTTCAGGAGGTTCACGGCGCTGGTCACCGCGTGGAAGTCCCCGGTGAAGTGGAGGTTGATCTCGTGCCGGGGCTCGAGGCGGGCCTTCCCGCCCCCCGTGGCCCCGCCCTTGACCCCGAAGACGGGCCCCAGGGAGGGCTCCCTCAGGGCTAAGGCCGCCCGCTTCCCCAGGCGCCAGAGGGCGTCCACCAGGCCGATGGCCGTGGTGGTCTTGCCTTCCCCCGCCGGGGTGGGGGTGATGGCCGTGACGAGGACCAGCCTGCCCCTGGGCTTTGGGGGCTCCCCCAGCACCTTGGCCATGTGGGGGCCGTAGAGGTAGAGCCGGTCCCGGCCCAGGCCGAGCTTCGCCGCCACTTCCTCTATGGGTAGGAGGCTCTCCTTGACGATCACGGGGTCAGCTTACCCCGCCCCCCTAGGGAGAGAAGTCCCGGTTGCCCCCGGAAAGGAGGAGGGCGAGGGTCTTGGGAAGGCCCGCCCCGTGCTCCAGCACCGCGGCCAGGGGGAGGGCGCCCGTGGGCTCCACCACCTGCTTGGTGCGGGTGAAAAGGAGGCGCTCGGCCTCCAAGATCGCCTCTTCGCTCACCACAAGGATCCCGTCCGCCTTCTCCTTGAGGATGGGGAAGGTGCGCTCCCCCAGGCTTAGCGTTCGCACCCCGTCCGCCCGGATCCTGGGGGGCGCCTCTAGGCGGAGGATCCTTCCCGCTTCCAGGCTCCTCTTGGCGTCCTCCGCCCCCTCGGGCTCCACCCCGAGGACGAGGGTTTGGGGGGAGAGGGCCTTTATCGCCGTGGCCAGGCCGGCGAGGAGCCCCCCGCCCCCCACGGGGGCGAGGACGGCCTCGAGGAAGACCCCCCGCTTCCCCGCCTGGGCCAGAAGCTCAAGCCCCGCCGTCCCCTGCCCGGCGATGACCAGGGGGTCGTCAAAGGGGTGGATGAGGGCGTAGCCCGTCTCCTCCTGCAGGGCCCGGGCCACCTCCTCCCGGTTCTTCGCCGTCACCCCCCGGTCCACCACCTCGGCCCCGTAGGCCCGGGCGGAGGCCTTCTTGTAGGGGCTTGCGTCCTCGGGCATCACCACCAGGGCCTTCACCCCGAGCACCTTGGCGGCGTAGGCCACCCCCTGGGCGTGGTTGCCGCTGGAGACCGCCAGAAGCCCCTTGGGGTTTTCCAGGGCGAGGGCCTTGGAGAGGGCTCCCCGGGCCTTGAAGCTCCCCGTCTTCTGCAGGTGCTCGGCCTTGAGGAGAAGGCGCTTGCCAAGGAGCTCGTCCAGGAGGCCGGAGGTGAGGAGGGGGGTGCGGTGGGTGTAGGGGGCGATGCGCCGGAAGGCGGCGTGGATCTCGGCCAGGTCCATGCCCCCATCTTGCCAGGTGGACACTCCCGCTTCCCCGCGCTAAAGTGGGGGAGGTATGGACTTCCTCTACACCCTGGTCATCCTCCTTTACCTCGGCGTGGCGGGGCTTTTGGTCTACCTGGTCCTGGTGCAGGAGCCCAAGCAGGGGGCGGGGGACCTCATGGGCGGCTCCGCCGACCTCTTCTCCGCCCGGGGCGTCACCGGGGGCCTTTACCGCCTCACCGTGATCCTGGGGGCGGTCTTCGCCGCCTTGGCCCTCCTCATCGGCCTCTGGCCCCGTTGACAAGAAGCCCTCCCCCCGGTACCATAGGCGTTGCCTGGGGCCGTGGCGCAGTTGGGAGCGCGCCTCAATGGCATTGAGGAGGTCAGGGGTTCGAATCCCCTCGGCTCCACCAAAAGCCCCCCGAAAGGGGGGCTTCGGCTTGCGGAAGGCCTGGGGTTTTGGGTATAGTGGAAGACCGGTAGGGCCTAAGGGCCCCGAAGGGGAGGCCATGTTCGCGATCGTCAAGACGGGTGGAAAGCAGTACCGGGTGGAGCCCGGGCTCAAGCTCAAGGTGGAGAAGCTTGCGGCCGAGCCCGGAAGCCAGGTGGAGCTTCCCGTCCTCTTCCTGGGGGGCGAGAAGACGGCGGTGGGGGCGCCCTACGTGGAGGGGGCCAAGGTGGTGGCCGAGGTTCTGGGCCACGGCCGGGGCAAGAAGGTCACCATCGCCAAGTTCAAGGCCAAGGTGCAGTACCGCCGCAAGAAGGGGCACCGCCAGCCCTACACCGAGATCCTCATCAAGGAGATCCAGGGGTGAGCCATGGCGCATAAAAAGGGACTTGGTTCCACGAAGAACGGCCGCGACTCCCAGTCCAAGCGCCTGGGGGTGAAGCGGTTCGGCGGCCAGGTGGTGCGGGCGGGCAACATCCTGGTCCGCCAGCGGGGCACCCGCTTCAAGCCCGGGAAGAACGTGGGCATGGGCCGGGACTTCACCCTCTTCGCCCTTGTGGACGGGGTGGTGGAGTTCCAGGACAAGGGGCGGCTGGGCCGCTACGTGCACGTGCGCCCCTTGAGCTAAGGGGTCTTGGCCTTCCAGGACGTTCTCCTCATCACCGTCGCCGCCGGGAGGGGTGGCGACGGCGCCGTTTCCTTCCGCCGGGAGAAGTTCGTGCCCAAGGGGGGTCCGGACGGGGGGGATGGGGGCCGCGGGGGGCACGTATACCTCCGGGCCAAGGGGAGCGTGGACTCCCTTTCGGAGCTTTCCAAGCGCACCTACAAGGCCAAAGACGGGGAGCACGGCAAGGGGAGCGGCCAGCACGGCCGCGCCGGGGAGGACCTCTACATTGAGGTGCCCCGGGGCACCCGGGTCTTTGACGCGGACACCGGGGAGCTCCTCGCCGACCTCACGGAGGAGGGGCAGACGGTCCTGGTGGCCCGGGGCGGGGAAGGGGGGCGGGGGAACGTCCACTTCGTCACCCCCACCCGCCAGGCCCCCCGCTTCGCCGAGGCGGGGGAGGAGGGGGAGCGGCGTAGGCTCAGGCTGGAGCTCATGCTCATCGCCGACGTGGGCCTGGTGGGCTACCCCAACGCCGGCAAGTCCAGCCTCCTCGCCGCCACCACCAACGCCCATCCCAAGATCGCCCCGTACCCCTTCACCACCTTGAGCCCCAACCTGGGGGTGGTGGAGGTCTCCGAAGGGGAGCGCTTCACCCTGGCGGACATCCCGGGGATCATTGAAGGGGCGAGCCAGGGGAAGGGCCTGGGCCTGGAGTTTCTGCGCCACATCGCCCGCACCCGGGTCCTCCTTTACGTCCTGGACGCCCTGGAGGACCCCCTTTCCGCCTTGCGCACCCTTCGCCAGGAGGTGGGGGCCTACGACCGGGGCCTCCTCCTAAGGCCGAGCCTCGTGGCCCTCAACAAGGTGGACCTCCTCTCCCCGGAGGAGGCGCGGGCCAAGGTGGCGGAGCTCGCCCAAGAAGGGCTTCCCGTGCTCCCGGTGAGCGCCCTCACCGGGGAAGGGCTTCCTGAGCTTCTTGAGGCCCTCCACGCCCTGGTGCGGGCCACCCCCGCCCCTGAGCTTCCAAAGCCCACCCCCAGGACCCTGGTGAAGGCGGGGGTGGAGGTGGTGCCGGTGGAGGAGGGGGTGTTTGAGGTGCGGGCCCCCGAGGTGGAGCGGTACCTCAGGCGCCTCAAGGGGGACCTCTCCGAGGCCGCGGGCTACCTCCAGGAGGTGTTCAAGCGCCACGGGGTGGAGGCCGCCCTCAGGGCTAAGGGGGTGAGGGCGGGGGACGTGGTGCGCCTGGCGGGCCTGGAGTTTGAGTACATCCCGGAGGGGTAGGTGCGCATCGGCCTCTTCGGCGGAAGCTTTGACCCCGTCCACCTGGGGCACCTCATCGCCGCCAGCGAGGCGGCGAGCGCCCTCGGCCTGGACCGGGTGCTCTTCGTGGTGGCCGCCCGCCCGCCCCACAAGACCCCGGTGGCCCCCCCCGAGGCCCGCTACGAGATGGTCCTCCTGGCCACGGCGGAGGAGAGGCGGTTTTTGGCCTCGAGGCTGGAGCTGGACCGCCCGGGGCCGAGCTACACCGTGGACACCCTGGAGGAGGCCCGGAGGCTTTTCCCCGGGGACGAGCTCTTCTTCATCACCGGGGCCGACGCCTACCGGGACGTCCTCACCTGGAAGGAGGGGCGGAGGCTTCCCGAGCTCGCCACCCTGGTGGCCGTGGCCCGCCCCGGCTACCCCCTGGAAGGGATGCCCCTTCCGGTGGTGCCCCTGGTGGTGCCGGAGGTGGGCATCTCCAGCACGGAGATCCGCAGGCGCCTTAGGGAGGGCCTGAGCGTCCGCTACTGGGTCCCCCGCCCCGTGGAGGTGTACCTTGAAAAGCACGGTCTCTACCGCTGAGCTCTTGGAGAGGGTCAAGGCCCTGGTGCGCCCCGAGCGCCTGGAGCACATCCTCCGGGTGGCGGCCTTGGCCCGGGAGATCGCCGAGGCAAACGGCCTGGACGGGGAGCGGGCCTACCTCGCCGGCCTCCTCCACGACGCCGCCCGGGACCTCCCCGAGGAGGAGCTTAAGCGGCTCGCCCCCCCGGAGAACGCGGTGGAGGAGGCCCATCCCCTCGCCCTCCACGGCCGGGCCGCCCGCCGCTTGGCCGAGGCCTGGGGGGTGGAGGACCCGGAGGTGCTGGAGGCCGTAGAGGGCCACGTTTACGGGGTGGACCCCGAAAACGCCATCGGTATGGCCCTCTACATCGCCGACATCTCCGAGCCGGGAAGGGGGGTGAACGGGGAGATCCGGGAGCTCGCCTTAAGGGGAGGCCTCCTGGAGGCCTACAGGATGGCGGTGGCGAACAAGGTCCGCTACCTCTCCGCCAAGGGCGTCCCCGTCCACCCCAAGACCCTGGCGGTCTACCAGAGCTTCCATGCGCCCTAGGCCTTCCTTTCTCCTCTTGGCCCTGGCCCTCTTCGCCCTGGGGGGGGTGCTCTCCTGGCCCCAGCCCCCCTCCCAGGGGGAGGTCCGCCCCGTGCGCCTCGGCCCCCTGCCGGAGATGGGGGTGGTGGTGGCCGCCCGGGACATTGAGTACTGCGGGTACCACACCCCCTGCGGCCCCGGGAGCCGCACGGACACCATCTTTTACCTGCGCCTCCAGGGGGGAGAGGTGAGGGGGGTGGCCATCCCCCGGGACCTCTACAGCCCCCTGGTGGGGGGCAAGGTCAACGCCGCCTACGGGCGGGGCGGGGCGGAACTGCTCAAAAAGGCCGTGGAGGAGGCCACGGGCTTGGTGGCGGAAAGGCACCTCGTCCTCACCCTGGAGAGCGTGGCCCGGGTGGTGGACGCGGTGGGAGGGGTGGAGGTCTACCTGGAAAGGCCCATGCGCTACACCGACCGGGCGGCGAAGCTCTACATTGACTTTCCCGCGGGCCGCCTGCACCTTTCGGGGGAGGAGGCGGTGAGGTACATGCGCTTCCGCCACGACGCCCTGGGGGACTACGCCCGGCTGGACCGGATCAAGGGGGTGGTGGGCCAGGTTCTGAAGAAGGCCCAGGACCCCAGGACCTGGCCCGCCCTCACCCTGGCCCTTAAGGAGGCCTGGCGGGAGCTGGACACCGACCTCACCCTGGAGGAGGTCCTGGCCTACCTGCCCGCGGTGCGGGGGCTGAAGCTTTTCCTGGCCACCCTGCCCACCCGGGAGGGCCCGGGGACCTTCCTCTACGTGGACGAGGAGGCCAGGGCCCGCTTCCTCTCCGCCTTCTTCGGCGCAAGCCCCCCTTCTTCCCCTCCCCAGGTGGCGGTGCGCCTTAAGGGAGAGGCCGAGCTTCTTGCTTGGGCCCGCCTCTTCCTGGCCCGGGAGGGGGTGAGGGCCGAGGAGGAGGTGGCCCCGGTGGTCCGAAGCGCCGTCTACAGCCAAGACCCCGAGGCCGGGGCCTACTTCGCCGACCTCTTTCACCTGCCCCTCCTCGCCCCCCACAGGCCCCTGGAGGGGGTGGTGGTGGAGCTCGGGCCGGACCTGCTACAATGAGCTCAGATGGTGAAGCCTAAGGAGGCGCTGGATCTCATCGGGCACATCAAGGATCTCCTTTGGGAAAAGAAGGCGGAGGACGTGGTGGCCTTGGACCTGCGCAAGGTCTCCGAGAGCCTGGACTACTTCGTCCTGGCCAGCGCCACCAGCGCCCCCCACCTTCAGGCCTTGGAGCGGCACCTTTTGGAAAAGCTGGAGGAGGAGGGCCTCCGCCCCCGGCCCACGGAGGGGCAAAGCCCCCGCTGGGTGGTGCTGGACTACGGCGAGGTGGTGGTCCACCTCATGACCCCGGAGGCCCGGGAGTACTACGACCTCGAGGGCTTCTGGGCCGACGCGGAGAGGATTTAGGGCCCTACTTGACCCGGGGGGGAGCCAAGGGCCCCATGATGAACCGCTGGAAGGCCAGGTAAAACCCCAGGTAGACGAGAAGCTGGAACCAGAAGCTCCCCGCGAGGCCCACCCCTAAGGCGCCGAGGAGAAGGAGGAGGGCCACCGCCCCCATCATCACCAAGGCGGTGCGCAGGAAGACCCCGGGGAAGTAGCGGAGGGCTTCCCGCAGGGTCTTGGGCCTTCGGGCCTCCCACTCCTTGAGGGCCTTTTTCTTCAGCTTTTCCTCCCGTTTCTTCTTCCCCACGGGGCCAAGTATACTGGCTCCCGTGAGAACCGTGAGCGCCGTGGCCGAGCTCCGCCAGGCCCTGCCCCGGGAGGGGGTGGGCTTCGTGCCCACCATGGGCTACCTCCACCGGGGGCACCTGGCCCTGGTGGAAAGGGCCCGGAGGGAAAACCCCTTCGTGGTGGTCTCCATCTTCGTCAACCCCTTGCAGTTTGGCCCCGGGGAGGACTACCACCGCTACCCCCGGGATTTGGAGCGGGACCGGGCCCTTTTGGAGGCGGCGGGGGTGGACCTCCTCTTCGCCCCCGGCGTGGAGGAGATCTACCCCGAGGGCTTCGCCACCCGGGTCCAGGTGGAAGGCCCCCTCACCGCCCTTTGGGAGGGCGCGGTGCGCCCGGGGCACTTCCAGGGGGTGGCCACGGTGGTGGCGCGGCTTTTCCTCCTGGTCCGGCCTGAGCGGGCCTACTTCGGGGAGAAGGACTACCAGCAGCTTTTGGTGATCCGGAAGATGGTCCGGGACCTGGGCTTTCCCCTGGAGGTGGTGGGGGTGCCCACGGTGCGGGAGGAAGACGGCCTCGCCCTTTCCAGCCGCAACGTCTACCTCTCCCCCAAGACCCGCAAGAAGGCCCCCGTGCTCTACCGGGCCCTCCTGGCCATGCGGGAGGTGGCGCGGCGGGGGGGAGGCGTAGCCGAGGCCCTCGAGGCGGGGGAGGAGGTCTTGGCGGGGGTGCCCGAGTTCCGCAAGGACTACCTGGCCATCGTCCACCCCGAGACGCTCCTTCCCATCTCCCGCTGGGTTCCCGGGGCCAGGGGGATCGTGGCCGGGAGGTTCCCCGAGGCGCGGCTTATAGACAACCTGGAGGTCTATCCATGAGCGAGGCCCATCCGGAAGGCAAGGCGAGCCTGGTGGAGATGCTCAAGGCCATGGTCCAAGCCCGGGCCTCGGACATCCACCTGCAGGCGGGGGCCCCGCCCACCGTCCGGATAGACGGCAAGCTCCGCCCCTTCGGTAGCCGCCCCCTCACCCCCAGGGACACCGAGGCCATCGCCCGGGCCCTCCTCACCCCCGAGCAGTGGGAGGAGATGGAGTACCGCAAGGAGATGGACTTCGCCTACACCATCCCCGGGGTGGCCCGCTTCCGCTGCAACCTCCTAAGGCAGCGGGGAAGCTTCGGCCTGGTGATGCGGGTGGTGGCCGAGGTGATCCCGAGCTTTGAGGCCCTGGGCCTTCCCCGGGAGGTGATGGAGGGCCTCGCCGCCAAGGAGCGGGGCCTCATCCTGGTCACGGGGCCCACGGGGAGCGGCAAGAGCACCACCCTGGCGGCCCTCGTGGACCACATCAACCTCCACTACGCCAAGAACATCATCACCATTGAGGACCCCATTGAGTTCCTGCACAAGCACAAGAAGAGCCTGGTGGTCCAGCGGGAGGTGGGCCTGGACACGGAAAGCTTCTACTCCGGGGTCAAGTACGCCATGCGCCAGGACCCGGACGTGATCCTCATCGGGGAGATGCGGGACAAGGAGACGGTGGAAGCCGCCCTCATGGCCGCCCAGACGGGGCACCTGGTCCTCTCCACCCTGCACACCTTAGAGGCTGTCGTAAAACCCCTCCACGGCCAGCTACGCGGCCCTGGCCAGCCGCTTCACCAACAAGCGTAGCATGCCCAGATACACCCAGGCCTCGCTCACCCCAGGGTTGGCTTCATAGTCCTTGGCGAGCCGCCGATTCCGCCCCAGCCAGGCGAAGGTCCGCTCCACCACCCACCGCTTGGGCAAGGGCTTGAACCCCCTCTCCCGCGGAAGCTCCGGCGCCTCTTCCCCCTCCCGCACCCAGACCCCTCGCACCCCCGCGTAGGGACGGGCCACCACCTCAAGCTCCAGCCCCAGGGAAGAAGC
>NZ_FNBC01000038.1 GCF_900102145.1 Thermus arciformis
GGTGGAGGTGCTTCCAGACCTGGGCCAGGAGGTGGAGGAGGGGGAGAAGGAGGGGGTAGAGGGCGTGGAGCCTGCGGTTGAAGCGGCTTGGGGAGGGGACGTGGGTGAAGAGGCCGAGGTCTTTGGCGAGGGCCAGGGCCTTGTTGTGCTTGCCGCCGAACTCTAGGGCGGCAAGGAGGGCGAGGGTGAGGATGGCGGAGGCGGGCGTTTTGGCTTGGGGGTCATCCTTGTAGCCCATGGCTTGCAGGGCGTCGTCTATAATGCAAAAGGCCGCTATGAGACGGGAAAGCATAGCGGCCACTATTTTTTCAGATCCAGGGGATAGGTAGCAACTTGGGTTATACTACCGGGTTTGGCGGCTCCCTCCCCTCTAGGACGGCGAGGAGGTTTTCCACCGCCACCTCGGCCATGCGCTCCCGGGTCGTTCTCCCCGCCGAGCCGATGTGGGGGGTGACGAGGGCGTTGGGGAGGCGGTAGAGGGGGTGGTCCTGGGGCAGGGGCTCGGGGTCGGTGACGTCCAGGCCCGCCCCGAAGAGGTGGCTCCTTAAGGCCTCCACCAGGGCCTCGGTGTCCACCAGGGCCCCCCGGGCGGTGTTGAGGAGGATGGCCCCCCGCTTCATGGCGAAGAGCCGTTCCCGGTTTAAAAGCCTATGGGTTTCCGGGGTGAGGGGGGTGTGGAGGGAGACGATGTCCGCCTCCTTAAGGAGCTCCTCCAGGGAGAGGAAGGGGTAGGGGAGGGGCTTGGGGGTGCGGGCGTGGTAGACCACCCGCATCCCGAAGGCCAAGGCCCTCTTGGCCACCGCCTGGCCGATGCGGCCCATGCCGATGAGGCCGAGGGTCAGGCCCTGGAGGTCCAGGCCCAAAAGGAGCTCGGGGTGCCAGGCCCTCCAGAGCCCATCCCGGGCGTAGGCCGCCCCCTCCTCCACCCGCCTGGCCACGGCGAGGAGGAGGGCCAGGGTGAGGTCGGCGGTGGCCTCGGTGAGGACCCCGGGGGTGTTCGTGACCCGGATGCCCCTCTTCTGGGCCGCCTCGAGGTCCACGTGGTCCACCCCCACGCTGTAGCAGGCGATGACCTTGAGGCCCTTGGCCCGGTCCATCACCTCGGCGTCTATGCGGTCCTCCACCGTGGGGATGAGGCCCACCGCCCCCTCCACCCCCCTTAGGAGCTCCTCCCGGGGGAGGAAGAGCCCCCGGTGGACCTCCACCTGTAGGCCCCGCTCCTCAAGCCGCTCCAGGGCCTTCCCGGGAAGGGTGCGGGTGACGAAGACCTTCATGCCCCTTTTTACCGGGGCCCCCGTGCGGGCGCAAGCCCGCATGGGGTGGTATCACGCCCCGGCGAAGGAGAGCTCGGCCACCGCCACCGTGGGGCTCCCGTAGGCGGCGTCCAGGAGGAGCCAGTCCAGGTCGTCCCCCACCGCCTCCACCCCTTGGAGGAGTTCCAGGAGGTTTCCGGAGACGGCGAAGTTCTCCACGGCGTGCCGCACCTCTCCCTCCTCCACCCAAAGCCCCAGGGCCTGTAAGGAGAAGTCCAGGGTCACGGGATTTGCCCCGGCGTGGAGGCCCATGAACTCCGTGACCACCACCCCTTCCGTGAGGGCGAGGTTCCCCACGGGCTCCAGGTAGAGGTTGGTGGGGGCCACCTCGAGGGTCCCCCGGTAGGACCGGGCGGCGTGGCCCGTGTTCCTCTGGCCCAGGGCCTTGGCCGTCTCCAGGTTGTGGAGGAAGGTCTTGAAGACCCCCTTCTCCACCACCACGGTGCGGGCCGTGGGGGTGCCCTCGGCGTCAAAGGGGCGGGAGAGGAGGCCCTTCTCCAGGGTGGGGTCGTCCACGAGGGTCACGAGGGGGCTTGCGATCCTCTCCCCAAGCCTCCCCAGGAGGCGGCTTTTCCCCTCCAGGGCGTTCTTGCCGGAGAGGGCTTTGGCGAGAACGGAAAGGAGCATGGCCATGGCCTCAGGCTCCAGGTAGGCCCGGTAGCGGCCCGTCCTCAGGGGCTTGGCCTCTAGGAGCCTCGCCGTCTTCTCCCGGAACTCCAAGGCGGTGCGCCCCGGCTCCAGGGCGTGGAACTCCTTGCCCGCCTTGAAGTCCCACCCCTGCTTGACGCTTTTCCCCTGGGCCATGACGAAGCTTCCCATGAGGGCGGCGAAGCCCGTGCGGAAGCTTCCTTCCGCCCCTTGGGTGCTTTTGAGGGCCACCCGGACCTCCCGCTCCAGGTAGCCCCCCATGAGGACGCTCTTCACCCGGGGGTCTTCCCGCAAGGCCTCCTCCAGGGCGAGGACCGCCTCCTTCTTCCGCTCCAGGGGGGCGGAAAGCCCCTCCCCCAGGAGGTCGTGGCTTCCCAAGGCCTTCCCCGGGGGTAAGGCGCCCTCCTTGGCGGAGAGGAGGGCGTTTTCCTGGGCCTCCTCCAGGGCCCAGTCCAGGGCCTCGGGGGAGAGCTCCTCCGTGTAGGCGTAGCCCACCTTCCCCTCCGCCACCACCCGGAGGCCGAGGCCCCCTTGCCTGGCCTCCTTGATCTCCTCCAGGGCGCCTTCCCGGGCCCTTAAGGAAAGCTCCCTTGCCTCCTGGAAGAGGACCTCGGCCTCGAGGCCAAGCTCCTTGGCCCGCCAAAGCAGGTAGCGCTTGGCTTCTTCCAGGGTCATGCCCTACCCCCCACCACGATCTCCGAGACCAGCACGTGGGGCTGGCCCACCTCCACGGGGACGGCCCCGGAGAGGCTTCCGCACATGCCGGGGGCGTTCTCCAGGTCCTGGGCCGCGGCCACCACCCGCATGAGGGTCTCGGGGCCCTTGCCCACCAGCATCGCCCCGCGCACGGGCTCCTCTATCCGCCCCTTTCGGATGATGTACCCCTCCTGCACGGCGAAGTTGTACTCCCCGCTTCCCGGCTTCACCTGCCCACCCCCCATCTCCTTGGCGTAGAGCCCGAATTCTATCCCGGCGAAGAGGTCTTCCACCCGGGCCTCCCCGGGGGCGATGAAGGTGTTCCGCATGCGGGAGGTGGGGGCGAAGGTGTAGTCCTGGCGGCGGCCCGAGCCCGTCATGGGGTAGCCCGTGAGGAGGTGGCCCAGGCGGTCCACCATGTAGCTTTTGAGGACGCCTCCTTCTATCAGCACGGTGCGCTCCGTGGGGCGGCCCTCGTCGTCCACCTCCGTGGAGCCCCAGGCGTGGGGCAGGGTGCCGTCGTCAATGTAGGTGACGGCGGGGCTCGCCACCACCTCCCCGAGCCTATCCGCGAGGACGCTCGCCTTCTTGGCCACGCTGGTGGTCTCCAGGAGGTGGCCCACGGCCTCGTGGAAGAGGACCCCGCCGAAGCCCGGCCCCACCACCACGGGGAAGGTGCCCGCGGGGGCGGGCCTGGCCTTGAGGTTGGTGAGGGCCTGGCGGGCGGCCTTTTCCCCCACGGCCTTCGGGGGGTAGAGGTCAAAGAGCTCCAGGCCCACGCTCTTCCCGGGGGCGCTGTAGCCCGTCTGCACCTCGCTGCCCTCCTGGGCCACGGCGAGGACGAAAAGCCTCGTGCGCACCCTCCTTTCCTCGGCCCACACCCCCTCGGTGTTGGCCACGAGGACCTCCTCCTCCCACTCCAAAAGGCTCGCCTCCACCTCCTTGATGGCGGGGGCGATCCGGGCCCCGGCCTCGGCCTCCAAGAGCCTTTCCAGGCGGTAGCGCTTGTCCTTCTCCCCGTAGGCCACCTTGGGGGCGTGGAGGCCCTTGGGGATGGCCTTGCGGAAGTCCAGGCCGCCCTTTCCCCCTTCGTCCACCTTTCCCAGGGCGCCCTTGGCCCGGAGGAGGGTCTCCAGGGCCTCCATGAGGCCTTCTTGGGTGAGGTCGTTGGTGTAGGCGTAGACCACCTCGGTGCCGAAGAAAAGCCGCACCCCCGCCCCGTAGTCCAGGCCGGAGAGGGCCTCCTCCAGCCCGCCGGAGCGGACCTTCATCCGGCGCTTTTTGGCGCGCTCGGCGTAGACCTCGGCGAAGTCGGCTCCGCCCTTCAGGGCCCGCGCGAGCACCGCCTCCACCAGCTCGGGTTTGAGCATGCCCCGAGTCTACCCGCCCCTGACCCACGGGTCAACGGGCGAGGCGGAGGACCGCCGCCTCCAGGGCGAGCCACGGGTCCTTCCCCCCCTTGGCCCGCTTTTCCGCCTCCACGAGGGCGTCCAGGGCCTCCTTGAGGGCCTCTTCCCCCAGGGGCCTCGCCGCCTCCAGGGCCTTTTTGGCGGCGTAGGGGTGGGCCTTTAGGCGGGCGAGGTCCTCCTCCTTGGGCCGGGGGTTTTCCCGGAGGAGGAGGAAGGCCCGGGCGAGGAGGGCGAACTGCCAGGAGAGGGCCCCGAGGAGCCTCAGCGGCTCCTCCCCCTCCTCCTTGAGGCGCCTGAGGCGCAGGAGGGCCTCCTTGGCGTTCTTCTCCAGGACGGCGCGCACCAGGTCAAAGCCCGTGAGGGGGGGCCTCAGGGCCACCACCTTCTCCACCTTCTCCAGGGTGAGGGGCGGGGAGAGGAGGGAAAGCTTCTCCAGCTCCCGCTCCAGGGCCTCGAGGTCCCCCTCCAGGGAGGCCAGGTACTGGACCACCCCGCCCGGGAGCCTGAGCCCTAGGCGCTTGGCCCGGTGTTCTATGTGCCTTACGAGGTCTTTCCCCTTGGGGGTGGGGAAGTCCCGCCTTTCCCGGTTCCGGTAGAAGGCCGCCCGGGAGGGGCTCGGCTTGGGGTCCAGGAGGAGGACGGGAACGCCCTCGGGCGCGCCCTCCAAAAGGGGCTTTAGGGCCTTCCACTCCGCCTCCCCCACCTCCCTCAGGTACAGCATCGCCCCCCCGCCCCCGAAAAGCCCCGGGGCGAGGGCCTGGGCCAGGGCCTCCGGGGTGGGCTCGGTGAAGCGGGAAAGCCCCCTAAGCCGCGCCTCCTGGAGGAGGGCCTCCCGCGCCAGAAAGGGGTCGCCGGTGAAGGCGATGACCATGGCTTAAGGGCCTGCCGAAGGCCCCGGCGGGCCTTTAGAAGGCGTTCAGGCCGGTGATCTCCCGGCCCAAGACCAGGGTGTGGACGTCGTGGGTGCCCTCGTAGGTGTAGACCGTTTCCAGGTTCAGCATGTGGCGGATGGCGTGGTACTCCAGGGTGATGCCGCTCCCTCCCAGGATGTCCCGGGCCATGCGGGCGGCCTGGAGGGCCTTCCAGACGTTCTGCCTTTTGGCCAGGGAGACCTGGGCGGGGGTGAGCTTCCCTTCGTCCTTGAGCCGGGCAAGCCGCCAGGCGAGGAGGAGGCCCTCCGTGTGCCAGGCGAGCATCTCGGCGAGCTTGGCCTGGACGAGCTGCTTCTTGGCGATGGGCTCGCCGAAGGTGGCGCGGCTTTTGGCGAACTCCACGGCCTCGGTGTAGACGGCTTCCAGGGCGCCCAAGACCCCCCAGGCGATGCCGAAGCGGGCCTGGGTGAGGCAGGAAAGGGGCGCCTTCAGGCCTTCCGCCTTGGGGAGGCGCAGGGACTCGGGTACCCGGACGTCCTCCAGGACGAGCTCGCTCGTCACCGAAGCGCGGAGGGACATCTTGCGCTTCACCTCCCGGGCCTGGAAGCCCTTGGTGTCGGTGGGGACGATAAAGCCCAGAACCCTGCCCTCCTCGTCCTTGGCCCAGATGAGGGCGATGTGGGCCAGGTTGCCGTTGGTGATCCACATCTTGGTGCCGTTCAGGACCCAGGTGTCCCCCTCGCGCCTGGCCCGGGTCTTCATGTTGCCGTAGGGGTCCGAGCCCCCGTCGGGCTCGGTGAGGCCGAAGCAGCCCACCATCTCCCCGCGGGCGAGCCTCGGGAGGAACGCCCGCTTTTGCTCCTCGCTCCCGTAGGCGTAGATGGGGTACATGACCAGGGAGCTTTGCACGCTCACGAAGCTCCTGAGCCCCGAGTCCACCCGCTCCAGCTCGTAGGCGATGAGGCCGTAGGCGGCGCTACTCACCCCCGCCCCCCCGTACTCGGGGGGGAGGGTGGGGCCTAGGAAGCCGAGCTCGGCGAACCTGG
Organism: Thermus arciformis; assembly: GCF_900102145.1. Lineage (GTDB taxonomy): Bacteria > Deinococcota > Deinococci > Deinococcales > Thermaceae > Thermus > Thermus arciformis. Next base: position 5,985 of record NZ_FNBC01000038.1, read on the forward strand.
GGATGAGGTGGGTGGGGAAGACCCCCTCTTCCCACCAGTCGCGGATATGGGGCAGGGCCTCCTTCTCCAGGAAGCGGCGGGCGGCCTTCTGGACCTCCTTCTCCTCCGGGGTGAGGAGGTCTTCCAGGGCGTAGAAGTCCAGCATGCCCTAAGTCTAAGCGCCCGCTTCTGGCCCCACAACACGGGGCCTTGGGCTTAGAGCATCCCCGCCAAAAAGCCCTCCTCCCGGAGGGTGCGGATGAGGTCCATGACGGTGAGGGTCTGGGGGTCGTACTCCACCAGGATCTGGGCGGGCCCCGTGGCCTGGGCCTGGCTCACCCCTTCCAGGCCCCTCAGGGCCTCTAGGATCCTCTCCATCCCCTCGGGGGTGGGCTCCCCCCGGATGCCGATGAGCACGCGGTTCATACCCCTATTCTAGGACGCCCCGGGTCTCGCCCCGCGCGCCCCGGCTTCCCAGGACCCGCACCGCGAGGACCAGGGGGCCGAGGGCGAAGCCCTCCTCCCTTAAGGCCTCCTCCAGCTCCTTGCGCCCGGGGTCCAGGTGGAGGGCCACCTCGTAGACCCCGGCGTCGTAGGCGCTCTTCACCACCGCCCGGAGGAGGCCCCTTAGGGCCTCCACGCTCCTTCCCTCAATCCGGGTGACGAGGACCGTGGCGGCCTCCCCTTGCCACACCGCCTGGGCCAGGGCGAAGCCCATGGGCTCCTCCCCCTCCTCGGCGAGAAAGGAGTGGCCCGTGCGGGCGAAGAAGCGGAGGGCGCCGAGGCTTACGGGCCTTTTTCCCGCTAGCTGGTTAAGCCGGTCCAGGTCTTCCTCGGTGAAGGGGCGGAAGCGCATGGCCCCATTATGCCCTCCTGCCGAAGCGCAAGGCCTCGAGGAGGAGGACCAGGGCGGCGAGGAGGGCGAAAAGCCGCCCCCCGCCCCCCCGTTCCCGGGGAAGGAAGCTTGCCTCGGGGGTAGGGAGGAGGGTCTCCTCCGGGGCCAAAAGGCCGGTGCGCGCCTCCCGGTGGGGCTTGAGGAAGTTGTAGACGAGGAGGGGGAAGAAGGGGCGGTCCTGGATGGCCACGAGAGGCGGAAGGTAGAGGCCACCCTCGGCGGCGTAGAGGAGCCCCACCCCTCCTTCCCCCTCGGCCAGGGGCCGCCAGGGGCCTTTGGGGGGCGGGGGCGGGGGGAGCCTCTCCCCCAGGAGGGCCACCCCCTCCAGGAGGGGGTGGGGGGCGGTGAGGAGGACGGGAAGGGGGCTTCCCCCTTCGGGGGCGAGGTAGAGGGTGGGGCCTTCGGGGGCGCCTTGGGGCGTGGCGAGGCGCACCCGGACCTCGCTTCCAGGGAGGGCGTCCAGGAGGCGGAAAAGCCTCTCCAGGGCGGGAAGCCTCGGGTAGTCCACCCCGAGGTGCCTCAGGCCAAAGCCCGCCTCGTCGTCCAGGCCTAAGGCGTCTTGCCCCAGGAGCCTGGCGGAAAAGCTTTGGGGGAGGCCCTGAAGGGAGGTGTAGCCCCGGGGGGGGACTTCTACCCGGAAAGTCTTCCCCCCCACCTCCACCTGGGCCAGTAGGGGGCGGCCTGCGCCGTTTCCCAGGGCCAAAAACCCCGCCGCCACCGCCACGATCCCCAGGTTCTCCCTAGGGCTTCCCACGCCCACGTACCCCTCCACCCCGGGGGGCGGGGGGCCGTCCGTGGCCACCACCACCGGGGTCTTGAGGAGCCTCCTTCCCAAAGCGATGGCCTCCTCCAGCCGGGCCTCCCGGTCCCCGGCCTCCAGGGCGAGGAGCCTCTCCTTTAGGGCGATTCCGGGGGCGGGGCCGAAGGCCTCGGGCCTCTCCCCGGCCCGAACCAAGACCGCCTCGGGCGCCCTTTCCAAAAGGGGAAGAAGCCTTTCCTTGGCCAGGTCCAGCCGGGTCCCCCTCCCCTCCTTGGCCGCCATGCTGGCCGAGGCGTCCACCACCAGGACCAAGGGGCCTGGGGCGAGGGGGGGGTCCTCGAGGGCGAGGACCATGAGGGCCGCCCCCAGGAGGAGGAAAAGAAGCCTTAGGTCAAGCCTGGGTCGGAAGCGCCTCGCCCGCCCCCTCTTCCAAAGCCACACCCCGGCCCAGGGCCTCGCCCTAGGGGCCCGCCTCCGGTAGAGGAGGTAGACCAGAAGGAGGACGGGAAGGAGAAGCCAAAGCACCCTGCTCTAAGGCTACCCCTGCTAGAGTGAGGGCGGTGTGGGTCTTGGGGATTGACACCTCCTGCGACGACACCGGGGTGGGCCTCGTGCGGGACGGGGAGGTGGTGGTGAACCTGGTGGCAAGCCAGGTGCGCCTGCACGAGGCCTTTGGCGGCGTGGTGCCGGAGCTCGCAAGCCGCGAGCACTTAAAGGCCCTCCCCCTCCTCGTGGAAAGGGCTTTGGCCGAGGCGGGCCTTAGGCCAAAGGACTTAGACCTCGTGGCCGCCACCCGGGGGCCCGGCCTCATCGGGGCTCTCCTCGTGGGCTACACCTTCGCCAAGGGGATGGCCTTCGCCCTGGAACGCCCCTTTTACGCCATCCACCATCTGGAGGGCCACATCGCCGCCGCCTGGCCCGAAGGGCTAACCCCCCCCTTCCTCGCCCTGGTGGCCTCGGGGGGGCACACCCACCTCTACGAGGTCCTGGACCTCGGCCGCTACCGCCTCCTCGGGGCCACCCGGGACGACGCCGCCGGGGAGGCCTTTGACAAGGTGGCGAGGCTCTTGGGCCTCGGCTTCCCCGGGGGGCCCGAGGTGGAGCGCCTGGCCGAGGAGGCGGAGGAAGCCATTCCCTTCCCCGTGCCCTTAAGGGGACAGGAGGGGTACGACTTCAGCTTCTCCGGGCTCAAGACCAAGGCCCTCCACCTGGTGGAGAAGGGCCTTCCCAAGGCCGCCCTCGCCAAGGGCTTTCAGGAGGCGGCCATCGCTCACCTCGCCGAGGTGGTCCTGAAGGCGGCGAAGGACACGGGCCACCGGGTCCTCCTCGTGGCCGGGGGGGTGGCGGCGAACCGGGCGCTCCAGGAGCGCTTTAAGGAGGCGGGCCTAAAGGTGTATTTCCCTCCCAAGGGCCTTTCCCAGGACAACGGGGCCATGATCGCCCTCGCCGCCTGGCGCCGCTACAAGGGAGGCTTTCCCCCAAGCCCCCTCTCCTTGGGGGCCACGGCCTACTGGCCCTTGGAGGAGGCCTGAGGCTCTTTCTCCCCGTTTTCCCCCTGAAGGGTCCGAGATTGGGGCACGAGGTCCCTTTACCGGGGCCCCCATGCTGGCGCAAGCCAGCATGGGGTGGTATAAAGGGGTTTCTCATCCCGAAGGGGTACAATCCCTTTTAGGATGCTAGGTCTTTTGCGCAGGCTCTTTGACAACAACGAGCGCGAGATCGCCCGCTACTACAAGCAGGTGGTGGAGCCGGTGAACCGCCTCGAGGCCGAGGTGGAGAAGCTCCCCGACCTCGCCGCCGCCTACCGGGAGCTCAAGGAGAAGCACGAGAAGGGGGCCTCCCTGGACGAGCTCCTCCCCATGGCCTTCGCCCTCACCCGGGAGTCGGCCAAGCGCTACCTGGGCATGCGCCACTTTGACGTGCAGCTCATCGGCGGGGCCGTCCTCCACGAGGGCAAGATCGCCGAGATGAAGACCGGCGAGGGCAAGACCCTGGTGGCCACCTTGGCCGTGGCCCTGAACGCCCTCACGGGGAAGGGCGTTCACGTGGTCACGGTGAACGACTACCTGGCCCGGCGCGACGCCGAGTGGATGGGGCCCGTCTACCGGGGCCTGGGCCTCTCCGTGGGGGTGATCCAGCACGCCTCCACCCCCGAGGAGCGCCGCAAGGCCTACCTCGCCGACGTCACCTACGTGACCAACGCCGAGCTCGGCTTTGACTACCTGCGGGACAACATGGCCATAAGCCCCGACCAGCTCGTCCTCCGCCACGACCACCCCCTCCACTACGCCATCATTGACGAGGTGGACTCCATCCTCATTGACGAGGCCCGCACCCCCCTCATCATCTCTGGCCCCGCGGAGAAGGCCACCGACCTCTACTACAAGATGGCGGAGATCGCCAAGAAGCTGGAAAGGGGCCTGCCCGCCGAGCCCGGGGTGCGCAAGGAGCCCACGGGGGACTACACCATTGAGGAGAAGAACCGCTCCGTCCACCTCACCCTCCAGGGCATCGCCAAGGCGGAGAAGCTCCTCGGCATTGAGGGCCTCTTCAGCCCGGAGAACATGGAGCTCGCCCACATGCTCATCCAGGCCATCCGGGCCAAGGAGCTCTACCACCGGGACCGGGACTACATCGTCCAAGACGGCCAGGTCATCATCGTGGACGAGTTCACGGGCCGCCTCATGCCGGGCCGCCGCTACGGGGAGGGCCTCCACCAGGCCATTGAGGCCAAGGAGGGGGTCAAGATCGAGCGGGAAAACCAGACCCTGGCCACCATCACCTACCAGAACTTCTTCCGCCTTTACGAGAAGCGGGCGGGCATGACCGGCACCGCCAAGACCGAGGAGAAGGAGTTCCAGGAGATCTACGGCATGGACGTGGTGGTGGTGCCCACCAACCGCCCCATGATCCGCAAGGACTACCCCGACGTGGTCTACCGCACGGAGAAGGGGAAGTTCTTCGCCGTGGTGGAGGAGATCGCCGAGAAGTACGAGCGGGGCCAGCCCGTCCTCGTGGGCACCATCAGCATTGAGAAATCCGAAAGGCTTTCCCAGATGCTCAAGGAGCCCAGGCTTTACCTCCCCCGGCTGGAGATGCGCCTGGAGCTCTTCAAGAAGGCGAGCCAGAAGCAGCAGGGCCCGGAGTGGGAGAGGCTCAGGAAGCTTTTGGAAAGGCCCGCCCAGCTCAAGGACGAGGACCTCGCCCCCTTTGAGGGGCTCATCCCGCCGAAGGGGAACCTGAGGACGGCCTGGGAGGGCCTGAAGCGGGCGGTGCACACCCTCGCCGTCCTCCGCCAGGGGATCCCCCACCAGGTCCTAAACGCCAAGCACCACGCCAAGGAGGCGGAGATCGTGGCCCAGGCGGGGCGGAGCAAGACGGTCACCATCGCCACCAACATGGCGGGGCGGGGCACGGACATCAAGCTCGGGGGGAACCCCGAGTACCTGGCCGCCGCCCTCCTGGAGAAGGAAGGCTTTGACCGGTACGAGTGGAAGGTGGAGCTCTTCATCAAGAAGATGGTGGCGGGGAAGGAGGAGGAGGCCAGGGCCCTCGCCCAGGAGCTCGGGATCCGGGAGGAGCTTCTGGAAAGGATCCGCGAGATCCGCGAGGAGTGCAAGCAAGACGAGGAGCGGGTCCGGGCTCTGGGGGGGCTTTTCATCATCGGCACCGAGCGGCACGAGTCCCGCCGCATAGACAACCAGCTCCGCGGCCGCGCCGGGCGCCAGGGGGACCCCGGGGGAAGCCGCTTCTACGTCTCCTTTGACGACGACCTCATGCGCCTCTTCGCCTCCGACCGGGTCATCGCCATGCTGGACCGGATGGGCTTTGACGACTCCGAGCCCATTGAGCACCCCATGGTGACCCGCTCCATTGAACGGGCCCAGAAGCGGGTGGAGGACCGGAACTTCGCCATCAGGAAGCAGCTTCTCCAGTTTGACGACGTCCTAAGCCGCCAGCGGGAGGTGATCTACGCCCAGCGCCGCCTGATCCTCCTCGGCAAGGACGAGGAGGTGAAGGAGGCCGCCATCGGCATGGTGGAGGAGACGGTGGCTTCTTTGGCGGAGAACTTCCTGAACCCCGAGGTCCACCCCGAGGACTGGGACCTCGAGGGCCTCAAGGCCACCCTTCTGGACACCGTGCCCCAGCTTCAGGACTTCCCCTTTGCGGAGCTTAGGGGCTTGAAGGCCGAGGAGGCGGTGGAGAGGCTCGTGGAGGCCGCCCTCGAGGCCTACGAGGCCCGGGAGGCCGAGCTTTCCCCGCCCCTCATGCGGGCCGTGGAGCGCTTCGTGATCCTCAACGTGGTGGACTCCGCCTGGAAGGAGCACCTCCACAACCTGGACGTCCTCCGCCAGGGGATCTTCCTCCGGGGCTACGGCCAGAAGGACCCCTTCCAGGAGTACAAGATTGAGGCCACCCGCCTCTTCAACGAGATGGTGGCCTTCATCAAGGGCGAGGTGGCCAAGTTCCTCTTCCGGCTCAAGGTGGAGGCCGAGCCCGTGCGGCCCGTGCGGGAGGCGCCTTACGTTCCGGTGCCCGAGCCTAAGCCCAAGGAGGCCGGGGCCTTCGTGGAGAAGAAGCGGTCCACCCCGCCTCCCCAGCCGGGCCTCTCCCGGGCGGAGCGCCGCCGCCTGATGCGGGAGGAGAAAAAACGCAAGAAGGAGTAGGGTTAGGCCTCCACCTGGAGGCTTTCTGGGTCTAGGTTGGTGTAGACGTGCTGCACGTCGTCCAGGTCCTCCAGGGCCTCCACCAGGCGCATCACCTTGGCGGCCTCCTCGGGGCTTAGGGCCACCACGTTCTGGGGGTGCTGGACCACCTCCACCGCCTCCACCCGGACCCCCCGGGCCTTGAGGGCCTCGGCGAGGCGGTAGGCCTCGGCGGGGTCGGTGTAGACGGTGAGGCTTGTCCCTTCCTCCTCGAGGTCCAAGGCCCCAAGCTCAATGGCCGCCTCCTGGGCCGCTTCGCTGTTCTCGCAGACCAGGACCCCCTTGCGCTCAAACTGCCAGGCCACGCTCCCCGTGGTGCCCAAGGAGCCCCCGTACTTGCCGAAGACGTGGCGCACCTCGCCCGCGGTGCGGTTGCGGTTGTCCGTGAGGGCGTAGACCAGCACCGCCACCCCTCCCGGGGCGTAGCCCTCGTAGACGATCTCCTCGTACTGCTCGGCGCCTTCCCCGCCCCCCTGGAGCTTCTGCAGGAGGCGTTCAATGTTCTCCATGGGCACGTCGTCGGCCCGGGCGGCCTCAATGGCGTTCCGGAGCTGCACGTTGGCCTCGGGGTAGGGGCTTCCTCCGGCCCGGGCCGCAGCCTGGATGGCCCGGAGGTGCTTGGAGATGATCTTGCCGCGCTTGAGGTCGTTGGCGGCCTTCTTGCGCTTGATCTGTGCCCACTTGCTATGACCGGCCATGGCTCACCTCCCCCATTATAGCCAGCTCCTCCAGCACCCTTTCCGCCAGGCGCTCCCCGGCTTCCCGGAAGGGGTGGAAGACGAGGTTCACCCCGGCGGCCCTTAGGGCGGGGTCTTCCTCCAGGTGGAAGCTGGTGGCGGCGAGGACCCCGGAAAACCCCCGCTCCTTCAGCCAGCGGGCGGCGAGGAGCTTGGCCTCGAGGTCCGGCAGGGCGAGGACCACCGCCTTAAGCCCCGAGAGGTCTAAGCGCTCCCAAAGCTCCGGGTCCTCCGCGTCCCCGTAGAGCACCCGCCTGCCCTTGGCCCGGTGGCGCTCCACCTTCTCGGGGTCGGCGTCCAGGCCGAAGGGCCTTTCCCCCCTGGCCTCCAGCACCCGGTAGACCGCTCCCCCCGTGCGCCCCATCCCCACCACCAAGGCCGTGGCCCTGTCCAGCCTTTCCGGTTCCTGGTCCGGGTGGCGCCCCGGGCGCTCCAGGCGGAGGAGGAAGGGTTCCAGGCGCTTGTAGAGGGTGTGGCTTGCGCGGGCGAGGGGGGCGGAGAGGGCCATGGAGAGGGCCACCAGGAGGGCCAGGGTGCCGAGGCCCAGGGGGAGGAGGCCCGCCTTTCCCAGGGCCACCCCCACGATGAGGGCGAACTCCGAGTAGTTCCCCAGGTAGAGCCCCGCCACGAAGCCCGTCCTGGCCCTCAGGCCCGAGAGGAGAAAGAGGGCGAGGAAAAGGGGGGCCTTGAGGAGGGAGAGGAGAAGGAGTCCCAAGAGAAGGCCAAACTCCACCCCCTGGAGGCCCTGGCGCATGCCGATCTCCAGAAAGAAGGCCACCAGAAAGGCCTCCTTCAGGCTCCAAAGGGCCCGGCCCATCTCCGCTCCCTTGGCGTGGCCTGCGAGGAGGGCCCCGGAGAGGAGGGCCCCAAGCTCGGGGGAAAGCCCCACCTGGCGGAAGCCCTCCCCGCCGAGGAGGGCCAAGCCCAGCCCGAAGAGGACCAGAAGCTCCTCGTGTCCGCTCCTTTCCAGAAGCCAGCCCACCCCCGCCCTAAGGAGGGGGAGAAGGAGGAGAAGCCCCGCCCAGGGGCTAACTTCCTTGGCCCCGTAAAGCCCCAAAAGCCCCACGGCCACCAGGTCCTGCAGCACCAGGATCCCGATGGCCAGCCTCCCGTGGTAGGTGGTGAGTTCCTTCTTGTCCTCCAGCAGCTTGGCCACCAGCACCGTGCTGGAGAAGGCCAAGGCCAGGGCGAGGGGGAGACTTCCCACCAGGAGGGAGGCCAGGAGGGCGAAGGCGAGGAGGTGGGCGCCCCCCACCCCTAAGACCCGGGGGTCCAGGAGGTCCTTGAGGCGGAGCTTGAGCCCCACGCTAAAGAGGAGGAGCAAGACCCCGATCTCCGCCGCCTGGGCCAGGAAGGCCGTTTCCCGAAAGCCCAGGCCGTGGAGGAGGAACCCCGCCCCCAGGTAGCCCACCAAGGGGGGAAGTCCTAGGCGATGGGCCAGGAGGCCTAGGGTGAAGGCCAGGGCGACCCAGAGGGCTTCCATGCCCCAAGGGTAGCAGAGAGGGCTTCAGGGGAAGGCCTCTCTAGGGGGCCTTGGCCTTTTCCAGGGCTTTATCCAGGAGGGCCTTCCACTCCTTGTAGGGGAGGAAGCCCGTGCGCTTTTCCCCGGCGATGAAGAAGGTGGGGGTGCCGGTGAGGCCGAGGTCCGTGGCGAGCTTCTGGTCGGCGAGGACCGCCTCCCGGTGCCGGCCTGAGGCGAGGCACTGGGCGAAGGCCTGGGTGTCCAGGCCCATCTGCCCGGCGAGGTCCACGAGGTAGCGGTCCAGGGCCTCCCCCGAGAGGCTTCCCCAGCCCGCCGCCGCCCGGAAGAGGACCTCGTGGTACTCGTAGTAGCGGCCCTGCTCGGCAGCGCAGGCGGCCGCCTCGCTCGCCCGGATCACGTTCGCCTGCCCGGGGAAGGGGAAGTCGCGGAAGAGGTAGCGCACCTTCCCCGTGTCCATGTACTCCGCTTTAAGCCGGGGGAGGACGTTTAGGGCGTGGTTTTGGCAGTGGGGGCAGAGGTAGTTGGAGAAGTCCACGACCACGACGGGGGCGTCCTCCCGCCCCAGGGCGAAGCGGGCCCCTTGCGCCGGGTCCAGCCCGGCCTTGCCCTTGGGCCCCCAGAGGATCCAGCCCAGACCCAAGAGGGCCAGGGCCACCACTACGAGAACTATAGCGCGCGGCATGGGCTCACTCTACCACGGCCCAAGGTGAGAAGGCTTCAGCCCTTGTAAGGGGCCTGGCGGGCCTTCCCCTCCGGGGTGAGGTAGAAGGGGTTTTGGTCGGTGGAGACCAGGGTTTCCCGCTCTATGGCCTCGAGGAGGTCCTTGGGCAGGACGAACATGGCCTCGAGGTAGGGGGCGGTGAGGTGGCGCAGGGGGAGGTTCCGCTCCCGGATCCGGGCCTCGAGGATCCCCTCGGAGAAGGCCGCGGGGTCAAAGGCGTCCGAGGCCAGGAGGAAGCCGAAGTTCAGGAAGAAGCCCGGGATGTGGTTCTTGTAGCTCCGCACGTAGCGGAAGGCCTCCCGCACCGTGCGGTGGACCACGGGGTGGACCCGGTGGTGGGTGAGCATGATCATCCCCGCCTGCATCCCCATGACCCCGCCCGGGTTCAGGTGGGCCTTCACCAGGCGGTAGAACTCCACGGTGTAGAGGAGCCTGGCGGGGTTGTCCTCCCCCACGGGGTCGGTGAGGTCAATGAGGATGACGTCGTACCGCTCCTCCGTGCGCTCCAGGTAGGCCCGGGCGTCGTCAATGACGAGGACGGCCCTCGGGTCGTCAAAGGCCCCCTGGTGCCACTCGGGCATGTGCCGCTTGGCCACCTCCACCAGCTCCCCGTCAATGTCCACCATCACCGCCTTCTCCACCGTGGGGTGCTTGAGGACCTCCCTTAAGGTGGCCCCCTCCCCGCCTCCCACGATGAGGACCCGCTTGGGCTCGGGGTGGGTGAGCATGGCGGGGTGGACCAGGGTCTCGTGGTAGATGTACTCGTCCCTTTCCGTGCTCTGCACGTCCTTGTCCAGGACCAGCACCTTGCCGAAGCCCTGGGTTTCAAAGAGGAAGTAGTCCTGGAAGGGGGTCTTGCCCGAGGCGATGACCCGCTCCATGCGGCGCACCATGGTTTCGTAAGGGGTGATGTGCTCAAAGAAGTACATGCCGTAGTCCATGGCCTAACCTCCTTGCTCCGCGCCGAAGGCCCGGCGCTTGATGGCGTGCTCCGTGCCCCGCCAGTAGCGGAAGGCGGACTCCTCCTTGGCCCCGAAGGCCCGGGTGAGGCCTTTGAGCACCTCCTCCGGGTCCACCCCGTCCCGGTAGAAGTAGAGGTCCAGGGTGGCGGAGGCGTTGTCCTCCGGCCAGGTGTGGATCATCACCGCGGCCACGGGGCTCACCACCGCGGCCGAGAGCCCCTGGGGGTGGAACTTGTAGACCACCGACTGGGCCGAATCCCGGGGAGCCCCGAGGCGCATCACCGCGTCCAGAAGGGCCGCTTCCACCATCTTGGGGTTTTCCAACACGGAGAGGTCGCACCCGTAGATCTCCGCTACCCAGCGCCCGCCCGGCACCGCTTCCACAAGGGCCTATCATAGCCCCCCGGGGGAGGGGGGGCAAGCCCCTTAGCCGAAGAAGTCCTTGAGCTGGTCCTTGGTGACGAGGACCTCCCGGGGCTTGGAGCCCCGGGGCGGGCCCACGATGCCCATGGCCTCGAGGGCGTCCATGAGCTTCCCCGCGCGGGCGTGGCCCACGGAAAGCCTCCGCTGCAGGCGGCTCACCGAGCCGTACCCCTCCTCCACCACGATCTCCGCCGCCTTCTTCAGGAGGGGGTCGGAGAAGTCCACCTCCCCGGGGCCTCCCCCTTCCGCGGCCTTCGGGGGCTCAAAGTCGGCGCCGTAGGCCTCGGCGAAGCGGTCCTCGTGGCTTTGCGCCCGGAGGAACCCCGCCACCCGGGCCACCTCCTCCTCGGAGAGGTAGGGCACCTGGAGGCGCACGGGCTTGGGCATGCCCGGCTGGTAGAAGAGGGCGTCCCCCTGGCCGATGAGCTTCTCCGCCCCCTGGGTGTCCAGGATGGTGCGGGAGTCAAAGCCGCTGGAGACGGCGAAGGCCAGGCGGGCGGGGATGTTCACCTTGATGAGGGAGGTGAGGATGTCCACGCTGGGCCGCTGGGTGGCGAGGATGAGGTGCATCCCCGTGGCCCGGGCCATCTGGGCGAGGCGCAAAATGGCCGCCTCCACCTCCTTGGGGGCGGTCATCATCAGGTCGGCGAGCTCGTCCACCACGATGACCAGGTAGGGCAGGGCCTCCTCGGGGCCCACCTTGGCGTTGTACTGCTCCAGGTTCCGGGCCCCCACCTGGCTCATCAGGCGGTAGCGCCGTTCCATGTGGGCCACGGCCCCCTGCAGGACCCCCGCGGCCTCCTCGGGGCTCGTGACCACGGGCCGCACCAGGTGGGGGATGCCCTCGTAGGGGGTGAGCTCCACCATCTTGGGGTCAATGAGGAGTAGGCGCAAGGCGGTGGGCAGGTGCTTGAAGAGGAGGCTTTGGATGAGGACGTTGATGGCCACGCTCTTGCCGCTTCCCGTGGAGCCGGCGATGAGGAGGTGGGGCATCTTCGCCAGGTCCCGCACCCAGACCTCCCCCTCAATGCTCTTCCCCAGGACCAGGGGGAGGAGGGCCTTGGCGTTCCCGTAGGCGGGGGAGAGGACGGCCTCGGAGAAGCGGACGAGCTCCCGCTTGGGGTTGGGCACCTCGAGGCCCACGGTGTTCTTCCCGGGGATGGGGGCCTCAATGCGCACCGCCCCCACCGCCAGGGCCCGGGCCAGGTCGTTTTGCAGGCTCTGGATGCGGCTGATCTTCTCCCCCGGGGCGGGCAGGAGCTCGTAGCGGGTGACGCTGGGCCCCCGGGCGTGGCCCACCACCTCCGCCTGGACGCCGAACTGCTTCAAGGTTTCCCCGATGGCCCTCTTCAGGCGCTCGGCCTCCTCCTCCAGGGCCCGGTTTCGCTCCTTGGGCTCCGGGGGGTCCAGGAGGTCGGGGGTGGGGAGGGCGAGGGCGGTGCTGGGGGAAGGGGGTGGGGGCTTCGGCTCCAGGGGTTTGGGGGTTTCCTTGGGGGGTTCGGGGAAGATCAGGTCCAAGTCCAGGTCCGCCGGGGGCTCGGGCGTGGCCGGAGATGGGGCCTCGGGGGGAGGGGCGCCGGTGAGGAGGGCCCTCAGGCCTTCCCGCTGGGCCTCGGGGTGGGCTTCCAGGAAGCGAAGCCAGCGGGAGAAGTCCTGGAAGCGGGCCTCCAGGTCCTCCAGAAGCCCTGAGGCCTCCTCCCACCGGGCCTGCCTTTCCAGAAGGAGCCTCCTCCCCCGGAGGAGGCCCTTGAGGCTCGGCCGCACCCGGACGGGTTCCCCCAGGCCCTTGACCCGGGCGAGGAGGGCCTGGGCCTCGAGGAAAAGCGCGGCCCGCCTCTCCTCCAGGGCGTCCCGCAGGGGGCCTTCCCCCGCCAGGGGGCGGCTTAGCCCCTGGAGGAGGGCCTGGAGCCGGGGAAGGAGGGGCCGCTCCTCCTCGGCCAGGCGCCTTTCCAGTTCCGCCGCGCGTTCCTGGAGGAAGCCCCTTAGGGCCTTTTCCACCTCCGGAAGCTCCTTGGGGCCCAGGCTTTGGGCCAGGGCCTTGAGGGCGGCGTGCTCGGGGTAGAGGCGGGCGAGGGTCCGGATCGTCTGCCGCAGGAAGAGGGTTTTGAGCCCCTGGCGCGCCTTGCGCACCCCCTCCACCCCGAGGCGGAAGCCCGAGAGGAGGAGGTGGAAGGGAGGACGCCCCCGCCAGAGGTCCGCCACCACGGAGGCCAATAGGAGGGGAAGGGAAAGCCCCAGGAGGCCGGCCTTGGCCTCCAGGGCCGCCTTCCACTCTCCGCCAAGCTTCCCGGAAAGCGGCCCCAGGAGGGGAAGGAGGCTGAAGGCCAGGAGGTGGAGGAAGAGGAGGTGGCGCAGGAGGGGCTTTAAGGCCTTGCGGCGGTAGAGGGCGTAGGCCAGGGGGAAGAAGCTTAAGGCCAGGAGGTAGGCGGGAAGCCCCAGGAGGCCGTAGAAGTGCTCCTTGAGGAAGGCCCCCAGGGCCCCCGTGGGAACCCCCAAGGGGGCGAGGAGGAAGAACCCCACCCCCCCCACCACGGCGGACCAGGCCTCGAGGTCGCGGTTGGGAAGGGGTTTGGCGGCGGGCTTCCGCTTGGCCATCGGAGCCATTATAGGGCCCCTTCGCCCCAGGGAAGGCGGAGCTCCTTCGCCGCGGTGGGGGTTCAAAGTCTTTCCGTAGCCCCGGCCTTGGGTGCTTGGAAAGGCAAGCCCCCATGCCGGCCCGAGCCAACATGGGGTGGAAACAAGGGGGCGCCCTTAGCGCTTGAGTTCCTTGATGACCGCCTGGGTGAGGTCGGTGTCCTCGTCGGCGTAGACCACCAGGCCCGACTGGGCCGCCACCTGGCGGCTCATGACCACCGCGAAGCCCTGGGCCTTGGCCACCTTGGCGATGGCCTGGTCCACGTCCTCCAGGATGGGCTTGAGCACGGGGTTCTGCCGGTCCTGCCACTTCTTGAGGGTGTCCTGGTAGGTCTTGGCCAGGGCCTCGTAGTCCTGCCGCTCCTTGGCCGTGGCCTGGCCGGAGCGGACCTTCTGGTCCAGGGGCTTGAGCTTCTCCTCCAGGGGGGCGAGCTCCTTGCGGGCCTGGGCCTGGAGGTCCTGGACCTTCTTGTAGTCGGGGTGGGCCTGGACCAGGGCGTCGGCGTCCACGAAGCCCACCCGGGTGGCCACGTTCTTGTTCTGGGCCAGCATGGGGGTGAGGAGGGCGCCGAGGGCCAGGAAGAGGGCGGCTAAGGGGAAGCGCTTCATGGGAAGAAGCCTAACGCCCCAGGGTGAAGCGTACGTGAGAGAAAAGCCCCTTTCCCTTTGGCCTGAGAAGGGGTATCCTCCCCCGAGGAGGTGAGGCGATGCGCAAAGCGGTGTTGCTTCTTTTGCTGGCCGTTTTGGGGACGGGGGCCTTGGCCCAGCGGGCGATTTCCTTCCGCCTCTCCCTGCCCCCGGCGGGGCTGGGTTTGGGCCTCGAGGCGCCCCTGGAGCGGAACCTGGCCTTCCGGGTCTTTGGGGACCTCTTCCCCGGGGGGCCCGGCGTCCTGGTGGCCGGGGAGGTCCTCTTTAAGCCCGACCTGGGCCAGTTGGACCGGGACCTGAGGGGCATCCGGCCCTACTTCGGCGGGGGGCTCGCCGGGTACTTTGCGGGCGCGGGAGAGGTGGGCCTCCAGCTCTCCTTGGGGGTGGAGTTCCTTCTGGACCCCCGCACCGGGCTTTTCCTGGACGGGGAGTACTTCTACCCCTTTGGAAGCCCGGGCCGCTTCGGGCGCACGGTGATCGGGGCCAACCTGCGCTAAGGGCTCTAAAGGCTTCCCCGCAACCCTTCCGCGTGGCGAAACCCGTGCGGGCGGTTAGGCCCAAGACCCTTCCCCCGTTCAGGCCATCTGGACGGGGGACATCTTTCCCTTTTTCTCGGGATAAACTGGGGTCCGGAGGTGATCCCCGTGCTGGTCAGGGACTGGATGACCCAAGACCCCCTCACCGTGGCCCCCGATACCCCCGTGTTGGAGGCCATTAACCTCCTGAAGAACAAGGGCTTTCGCCGCCTTCCCGTGGTGAAGGACGGGAAGCTCGTCGGCCTGGTCACGGACAAGGACCTTAAAGACGCCATGCCCTCCAAGGCCACCACCCTCTCGGTGTGGGAGATGAACTACCTCCTCTCCAAGCTCACCGTGCAGGAGGTGATGGCCAAGCCCGTGGTGACCGTGGAGGCCGACGAGCCCCTGGAGAAGGCGGCCCTCCTCATGGAGGAGAAGAAGATCGGCGGTCTCCCGGTGATGGAGGGGGGGAAGCTGGTGGGCATCATCACCGTGACCGATGTGCTGCGGGCCTTCATTGAGGTCTTGGGCCTGAAGCTTGGGGGCCTCCGCATCACCGTGGACATCCCCGATGTGCCCGGGGCCCTGGCCCAGATGGCCCAGGCCGTTCCCCCGGCCAACATCGTCTCCATCGCCACCGCGGCCCACCTTCCCGGCTACCAGCGCCTGGTGATGCGGGTGGTGGGGGAGGATGTGGAGAGGGTCCCCGACCGCCTGCGGGCCGCGGGGGAGAAGGTGGTGGACGTCCGCCCCGGCTAAGTGGCTGCACGTCGCAACACGGGTTGCCCGAAATAAGGCTTGGGAAGGTCCTTTTGGGGCCCCCACCGCGGCGAAAGCCGCGGTGGGGTACTTACGTTCCGTTCTGGTAGGCAGGGTAGGAGCCCAGGACCTTGAGGAAGGCCGCCCGCCGCAGGAGGCCCAAGAGGGCCTGGGCGGGCCCGGGGTCTTCCAGGTGGCCCTCGAGGTCCAGGTAGAAGAGGTAGCTGAAGGGCTTGTCCCGGCGCGGCCTGGACTCCAGCTTGGTGAGGTTGACCCCGGCCTCGGCGAAGACGGAAAGGGCCTCCAAAAGCCCTCCCGGGCGGTGGCGCACCGCGAAGACGATGCTGGTCTTGTGGGGTCCCTCCCCCTTTTTCGCCTCCTCGCGCCCGATGACGAAGAAGCGGGTGTAGTTGTGGGGGTAGTCCTCAATGTTCTCCGCCAGGACCTCCAGGCCGTAGAGCTCGGCGGCCCGCCTCGAGGCGATGGCCCCCACCCCGGGCTCAGGGTTCTCCGCCAGGGCCCGGGCGGCCCCCGCGGTGTCAAAGACGGGGATGGGGGAGAGGCGCATCCGGGCCAGGAAGCCGTCGCACTGGGCCAGGGCCTGGGGGTGGCTCTTCACGGCCTTGAGGTCCTTTAGCCCCGTGCCCTTGGGAGCCAGGAGGCAGTGCTCCACCCGGTGAACCACCTCCCCCACCACGTGGAGGTCGCTTTCCAGGAGGAGGTCGTAGGTCTGGTTGATGCTCCCGGCGGTGGTGTTTTCCACCGGCACCACCCCGAGCTCGGCCTCCCCCGACTCCACCGCCTCAAAGACCTGGTGGAAGGTGGGGAAGCCGAGGGGCGTGGCCTCGGGAAAGGCCTTGAGCAGGGCCTCCTCGCTGTAGGCCCCTTCCGTGCCTTGGAAGGCGATCCTCATCGCCCCATCATACCTTAACCCAAGTTGCTACCTATCCCCTGGATCTGAAAAAATAGTGGCCGCTATGCTTTCCCGTCTCATAGCGGCCTTTTGCATTATAGACGACGCCCTGCAAGCCATGGGCTACAAGGATGACCCCCAAGCCAAAACGCCCGCCTCCGCCATCCTCACCCTCGCCCTCCTTGCCGCCCTAGAGTTCGGCGGCAAGCACAACAAGGCCCTGGCCCTCGCCAAAGACCTCGGCCTCTTCACCCACGTCCCCTCCCCAAGCCGCTTCAACCGCAGGCTCCACGCCCTCTACCCCCTCC
>NZ_FNBC01000042.1 GCF_900102145.1 Thermus arciformis
CTACTTCCCCCACGTCCACCAGGCGGCGGGCGTAGGGCTTAAGGAAAGCCGGGTAATACCGAGATTCCCGATCCCTAGGGACCTTCAGGTCCACCTGGCCGAAGGTGGTCTCCAGCTTGCGGGGGTAGTAGCCGTTCCTGCGCCCCCCGTGCACCTGCAAGAAGGCTGTCCGGTCCAGCTCCAGAACCGTCTGCAGAACCTCGGCTACTGTCTCCCGCACCGCTTCCCTCAGCAAGATCCGCAAGGTATCCTGGTCCACGGGGCACCTCCTCGTTCCAAGGTGTGCCCCCCTATTAAACACGGACCCTTACACATAAATCCTTACACGACCGATTGAGGGTGTAGTGCCCGCTGGCGCTATTCCCGCTGACGGTTCCGGTAAACCGAATCTCGTAGCTTCCTGCAGGGACCGCGCCGAAGGTGATCTGGTTGCCGTTTAGGGTGCCGCTCGCATCTCCAAAGTAGACGCCATTCCTGTAGAGGGGCCCGGAGATTTGGTTGCCGTTTTGGGTGATCTTGATGCAGAAAGTGCCGTTGGTGTTTTGGAGCTGGGTGGAGGTCCAGTTTCCTTCCCACACCCCGGCGATGCTGGGAGTAGACCCACCGCCACCGCCACCGCCGCCGCCACCGCCACCACCCGTCTGCCCGCCGCAGGCGGTGAGGAGAAGGCCGAGGCCGAGAAGCAATAAAACCCAAGCCTTGCGCATGCGCCATCACCTTCCTCTGCTCGAGGCCCTGGCTTTTGGACCTCACCCCACCTATAGCACAGGCCTGGTTAAGGTTCGGTTAAGTGAGCCCGCGGGGAAAACCTTCCCGGAAGGGCCTCCTCCACCCGGGCTTGGGCCTGGGGGAGGCTAAGGCGCCGGGCCCAGCGGAGGAGGCCTTCCTTGACGCGGGCGTCCCACCAGACCCCGGGGGGGAGGTAGGCCCGGTAGGTCCCCCCCTCCAGGCGGACGAGCTCGGGGTCCAGGGCCTCGCGGAGGTGGTGGACCGCCACCTGCAGGCGCTTCTTGGGGTTTTTGCTCCCGGGGAAAAGGAGGTGGGCGAGGGCTTCGGCCTCCAGGGCTCCCCGGTGCCAGAGGAGGAGGAGGAGCAAAAGCTCCTTCCGGGAGGGAAGGGGGAGGGGGCCTTCCTCGGTGCGGGCCTCGAGGGCTTTTAGGCTCCGCACCCGAAGCCACCCCACGCCGGCGAGGAGGGCTTCCAGGAGGCCTTCCTCCCCGGCGGCGAAGGCGAAGAGGGGGAGGGGAAAGAGCCTTTCCCAGAGCCAGAAGTCCTGGAAGCCCGCCTTTAGGACCTCCCGGGCCAGGGCCTTGGCCTCTCTGGGAGAAGGATCTTTCAAAAAAAGCTCCAGCTGGGCGAGGAGAAGAAGCCTTCCCGCCCCCGCCTTCTCCGCCAGGCGCAAGGCCTCATGGAAGTGCTCGGGCCTCCCGGAGAGCCTCCCCGCCACCAGGTGCCACTCCGCCATCTCCCCGGGGCCGCCCCCCTCTTGGAAAAAGTCCTTGGCCCGTTCCAGGCTTCCCTTGGCCCCAAGCTGGGCCAGGCCCAGGTGGACCAGGCCCAGGGCGTAGGGGTCGCGGGCCCTTTCCAGGGTGGCCTCCGCTTCCCGGTAAAGGCTTGCCGCCTCCGGCAGGTGGGCCTCCCGGTAGAGGTCGGCGAGGTTTAAGAGGGTATAGCCCAAGGCGCGGTAGTCCCCGGAGGCCTGGGCTTCCTTCTGGGCCTCGAGGAGGGTCCCTTTGGCCTCCAAAAACCGCCCCAGGTACCGCAGGGCTTCCCCCAGGGAGAGCAGGGTGTAGGCCCGGGAGAGGGGGGTGGTCTTGAAGGGGAGAACCTCCCGGTAGAGGCCCACCGCCTCGGAAAGCTTCCCCATGTGGTGCCGGGCCACGGCCAGGTTGTGGAGGGCCAGGGCCTCCACCTCCCGCTGCCTTGCGCTCCGGGAGAGGGCCAGGGCCTCCTCCAGGTCCTCCGCCGCCTCCCGGTAGCGGGAGAGGCGGATGCGGGCCGCCCCCCGGCTGGTGAGGAAGCGGGCCCGCAAGGGGGTCTCCCCCAGGGCCACCCCTTGGGAGAAGACCCGTTCGGCCTCCCGGTGCTCCCCTTTCAACCCGAGGAGGGTGCCTTTGGCGAGGAGGGCCTCGGCAAGCAAGGCGGGGTCTTCCTCCGGGAACCCTTCCAGGACGGCCAGGCCCCGGTCCAGCTCCCCCCGCATCCGGTGCCCCAGGGCGAGGAGGAGGCGGAGGCGGGGGGAGGGGTGCGCCACCCCCTCGGCGTAGCGGAAAAACGCCTCCACCTGGCCCCGTTCCAGGAGGGGTCTTCCCGCCCGCTCCAGGGTTTGAAGGAGAAGCTCCCCTCCGTAGAGGCTTGCCGCGGCCAGGGCCTCCTCCCCGGCGCCAAGGGCCAGGGTCGCCTCCAGGAGCGGTCCTGCCAGCTCCGGGGGCGGCAGGGGATGGGTGGCCCGTAGGTAGGCCGCCAGGGCGGGGAGGAGGCGGAAGGGCACCCCCCCGGCCAGGGCGCCTTCCAGGAGCGCGTCCACCGCCCGGCCCAGCCCCACCTTGCGGAAGGCAGCCTCGGGCAGGGGGAGGCGGAAGGGGCGGAGGTCCAAGGGGGGGAGCGTCCCCTCCAGGAAGGCGCGAAGCTCAGGGGTCCAGGCGGCCTCCCCCTTTTCCAGGGCCTTCCGGGTGAGGTGGGGCCAGCCCCCGAAGAGGGCGTGGACGGGCCCGGCAAGCTCCTTCTTCCCCAAGCGGCGGGCGAGCTCCCCCACCTCCTCGGGGGTGAAGGCCAGATCTTCCGGGCCCAAGCGGTGGAGGGGGGGAAGCCGGGCTTTTCGGGCGGCCACCACCTGGCCCGGGAGGACCTCGGGCGGGGGCTCCCTCAGGTCGTAGCAGCCCGGCTCCGGGCTCCAGTCCCGGCGGTAGGGGAGCCCCTTGGCCTCGGCGAAGCCCTTAAGGAGGAGGGTCTTGCCGAAGCCGGGGGGTGCGTGGACCAGGACCCCTTCGGGAAGGGCCTCCTCCAGGGCCCGGTGAAGCCTTGGGCGGTGGAGGTACACCCTTCAGGATAGCCCCAAAGGCGGGGTAAGCTTGGGGCATGGAGGGCTTTCCCGTAAAGGTTTCCGTGCAGGTGCGCTTCCGCGATCTGGACGCCTTGGGCCACGTGAACAACGCCGTCTACCTCACCTACTTTGAGGTGGCCCGGGCTGCCTACTTCCGGAGGCTGGAGGAGGACTGGGTGGCGCGGGGCCACTTCATCCTGGCCCGGGCCGAGGTGGACTTCCTGAGGCCCATCCACCTCGAGGACCCCGTGGAGGTGGGGGTGCGGGTGGTGCGGATCGGCCGCTCCAGCTTTGACATGGAGTACCGGGTGGAAGCCCGGGGAGAGGAGGCGGCCCGGGGCCGGACGGTGCAGGTTTGGCTGGAAGGGGGCCGCCCCGCCCCCTTGCCCCAGGCGATCCGGGCCCGCATCGCCGAGGTGGAGGGAAGGCCCCTTTCTGAGGTGCCCCTCGAGGGCGGTTCAGGAGGGCCTTGAGTCTGCTATCCTGAAATCCGGATGACCGTAGAGGAACGCCTCTACAAGCTGGAGGGCATCGTGGAGGGGGTGATGGCCGTCCTCCCCGACCGGGTTTCGGCCCTGGAGGCGAGGATGGACCTCCTCCGCCAGGAGGTGAAGGCGGAGATCGCCGGGCTCCGCCAGGAGGTCAAATCGGAGATCGGCGCTCTCCGCCAAGAGGTGAAGGCAGAGCTCGGCGGGCTCCGTCAAGAGATGGAGGAGAGGTTCAACGGCCTCCGCCAGGAGGTGAGAGCCGAGATCGCTGGCCTCCGCCAGGAGGTGAAGGCGGAGGTCGCTGGCCTTCGCCAAGAGGTGAAGGCGGAGATCGGTGGGCTCCGCCAGGAGATGGAGGAGAAGTTCAACGGCCTTCGCCAGGAGGTGAAGGCCGAGATCAACACGGCCTTCAACAAGGCCATGCTCTACTTCACGGCGATTGCGGTGGTTCTTGGGGTTCTCACCCTTTTTCGCTAGCTGAGCCCTTTAGGACCACCACCGTGACCCCGTGCCCCCCCTCGTGGGGCGGGGCGTCGGCGAAGCTTTCCACCCGCTTGTCCCGGCGGAGGGCCTCCCGGATGGCCTGCCTGAGGGCCCCCGTCCCCTTGCCGTGGAGGAGGCGGAGGGTGGGAAGGCCCAGGGCCCGGGCCTCCTCCAGGGCCTGGTCCACCTCCAGGAGGGCTTCTTCCACGGTGAGGCCCCGGAGGTCCACCTCCCGCACCTCGCGGCGGGGCTTGGCGAGGAGGGGCCTTGGGGCCTCCTCCTGGGGAAGGGGCTTGAGCTCCTTGGCCTTCAGGCTGAGCTTCAGGGGGCCCACCTGCACCAAGGCCTCCTCCCCCCTAAGCTCCACCACCCGGCCCCGCTTCCCCAAGGAGGGGACCTCCACCGCCTGGCCCGGGGAAAGCCCGGGGGGTGGGGGCGGGGGCGGGGCTTTGGGGGCGTAGCGCTCCTTCAGGGCCATAAGCTCCCGCAGGGCGTCCCGCTTGCCCTCGGCCCTGGCCTTCTCCTTGAGGGCCTTGAGCTCGGCCTCCACCTTGAGGAGCCGGGACCGCACCTCCTCCTCCAGGGCCCTTAGGCGCTCCTGGCGCTCCTCCTCAAAGCGGGCCTCCCGCTCGGCTAGGGCCTTGCGCAGCCTCTCCACCTGGGAAAGCTCCCGCCTCAGGCGCTCCCGCTCCGCCTCCAGGGCCAGGCGCTCGGCCTCGAGCCTCTCCAGAAGGGCCTCCAGGTGCCCCCCTTCGGGCAAAAGGGCCTCGGCCCGCTTAAGGACCTCCTCGGGGAGGGCGAGCCTTCTCGCGATGGCCAGGGCGTAGCTCCGCCCCGGCACCCCGAGGACGAGCTCGTAGGTGGGGCGGAGGGCCTCGAGGTCAAAGCGCATGGAGGCGTTCCCGATCCCCTCCCTCCCCTGGGCGAAGGCCTTCAGGGGGGAGAGGTGGGTGGTGACCATCCCCTTGACCCCCCTCTCCAGGAGGGCCTCGAGGATGGCCTGGGAAAGGGCCGCCCCCTCCTCGGGGTCGGTGCCGCTTCCGAGCTCGTCAATGAGGACGAGGCTATTGGGGGTGGCCTCTTCCAGCATCTCCTTGAGGCGCCTTAAGTGCCCGGCGAAGGTGGAGAGGTTCTCCTGGAGGGACTGCTCGTCCCCGATGTCGGCATAGACCCGGTCGGGCCAGGCCAAAAGGGCCTTCTCCGCCGCCACGAAGAGGCCCGACTGGGCCATGAGGACGGCGAGGCCCAGGGTCTTGAGGAGGGCGGTCTTCCCCCCCATGTTGGGCCCGGAGATGAGGAGGATGCGGTTCTTCCCGTCCAGGGCGAAGGAGTTCCGCACGGGGTTTGGGATCAGGGGGTGAAAGGCCCGGTGGAGCTCGTACCGCTCCCCGAAAGCGGGGCGGGAAAGCCCCAGGTCCCGGGCCAAGGCGGCCTGGGCCTGGACGAGGTCCAAAAGGCCCAGGGCCTCCAGGGTCTTCGGCACCCCCTCGTCCTTAGCGAGCTTCTCGGAGAGGTCCCGGAGGATGCGGTTCACCTCCTCCTCCTCCTTGAGCCTCAGGGCCTGGAGGCGGTTGTTGAGCTTGACCACGGAGAAGGGCTCTATGAAGAGGGTCGCCCCCGACTCGGACTCGTCCAGGAGGATCCCCGGCACCTTCTGGGCCATCCCCGCCCTCACGGGGACGCAGTAGCGCTCCCGCCTTAAGGTGACGAAGCGGTCCTGGAAGGCCTCCCGGTGGCGGTCTATGAGGGCGTAGAGGTGGTCCAGGATCTTTTGGCGGAGGGGCCTAAGCTCCTTGCGGATCTCGGCGAGCCTCGGGCTCGCCTCGTCCTTCACCGCCCCCTCCTCGTCCAGGGCCTTCCGCACCCGCTCCAGGAAGGGGGTGTGGTCCCCGATGCCCTCCGCCACCTGGCTTAGGGCGTTTCGCAGGGGAAGGAGCTCCTCTTTTAGGGCCATGGCCTCCTCCAGGGCCTTGGCCGCCCTCAGGAGCTCGAGGCCGGAAAGCCTCGCCCCCGCGAGGGCCCTCCCGTAGGCCTCCCTTAAGGCCCCCGCCTCGGGGAGGGCGTAGGGGTAGAGGAGGGCTTCCCCCGTGAGCCCGTGCCGCCGCTCCGCCTCTTCTCGGGAAAGGGGGGCGAGGGCCAGGGCGAGCTCCCGGCCCAAGGGGGTCTTGGCCCTCTCCGCCAGGAGGGCCCGCACCCGGGGGAATTCCAGGACCTCGAGGACGTCCCGCACAAAGAAAGAGTATACCCCGGGCTTAGCGTTTCAGGAGCTTAAAGAGCAGGGAAAGAACCTCCTTATTCGTCCCAAGCTTTGCCCCCGTGGCCACCAGAAGGCCCAGCTGGCCAAGCCTCCCAGCGGGAAGCAGGGCCAGGAGGGCCGTGATCTGGGAGAGCAGTCGCTCCCTCTCCTCGAGGCTTAGGGCCTCCCAGCGGCGCTGAACCCCTTTCATCAGGGCACGTAGCCGTTCCAGAAAGCCCTGCGCACCGGCGCCCTCCTTATGGAGGGCCTCCGCTTCAGCAAGGAGGTCCACCGGGGTCTCAACCTTCTTTCGCACCACCCGCCGCACCTTCCCCTTAAACCGTTTAAGGCGCATCCCCTTCATTCTAAAGGTTCCAGGAGGAGGTACCGCGCCTCCACCTCCCCCGCCACCTCCCTTCCCGAAAGGAGGTCCACCCCCCGGGGAAGGGAAAGGCGCATCCCTTCCTTGGCGAAGAAGGCCCAGACCTCCTTCCCCCGGTGGCGCCGCCTGAAGGCCAGGACCCCCGGGGGGGCCTTGAGGGGGAGGAGCCCCCCGAGCCTCAAGGCGGGGTGGGTCTTCTTAAGGAGGATGAGGCGCCGGAGGAAGGCGAGGAGGTCCTTGTCCCAAAGGGCCTCGTCCCAGGGGAAGGGGGCGCGGCAGTAGGGGTCCCCCCGCCAGACCTCGTAGGGGTTGGGCTGGGAGAGGCCCACCTCGTCCCCGTAGTAGACGGCGGGGCTTCCGGGGAAGGCGAAGAGGAGGGCATAAGCGGTCTTGAAACGCTCCTTGTCCCCCCTAAGGCGCCAGAGGGCCCGGGGGATGTCGTGGGAGGAGAGGAGGGTGTACATGCTGTGGCGGAGCTGGAGGGGAAGGGCGGCGTAGTGGTCCCAAAGGACCCGCCAAAGGTCCTCGGCCTCCAGCTCCACGGGGTTTCCGTGGAGGTCCCGCCCCGAAAGCCACGCCATCACCGGGTGGGCGAAGCCGGCGTAGTGCATGGCCCCGTCCAGGGTGTGGGCCCTTAGGGTGGGAACGGTGTCGTAGGAGAGCTCCCCGAAGACCAGGGCGTCCTCCCGCTCCTCCTTGGCGGCCCGGGCCAGGGCCCTGAGCCAGCGGGCGTTCTTCCGGTTCGTCCCCCCTTCCCCGATGGAGTGGGCCACGTCCAGCCGCCAGCCGTGGGCGAGGCGCATCCAGTGGCGGATGGGGGCCTCCTTGCCGAAGACGAAGCGCTCCTGGGTGAGGGCGGAGGCGTAGTCCAGCTTGGGCATGTGCCTCACCCCCCAGAAGCTGGCGTAGGTGCCGTCGGGGTAAAAGGTGAACATCCCCCGCTCGGGGGAGGAGGGGTCCTCAAGGGCCTTCTGGAACCAGGGGTGGGTCGCCCCCACGTGGTTGAAGACCCCGTCCAGGATGAGCTTCATCCCCCGGGCCTCGAGGGCCTCGTAGAGCGCCCTAAGCGCCTCCTCCCCGCCCAGGTGGGGGTCCACCCGGCGGTAGTCCTCGGTGTCGTAGCGGTGGCTGGAGGGGCTTTGGAAGATGGGGGTGAGGTAGAGGGCCTCCACCCCCAGGGCCTCGAGGTGGGGAAGGGCTTCCAGAACCCCCCAAAGGTCCCCCCCGTAGAACTCCCGGGCCCCGTCCTCCCCGGGGGGTTCATTCCAGGCCTTTTTGCGGATGGGCCTCCCCCCGTAAAGCCAGGCCCCCTCCTTGGGGGCGAGCTCCGGGCGCCCTTGGCGGAAGCGGTCGGGGAAGATCTGGTAGAAGACCGTCCCCAGGGCCCACTCCGGGGGAAGGGGCTTGGCGAGGAGGTGGAAGAAGCGGTCGTAGCGGGGAAGGGTCTTCTCCAGGCCGTGGCTGCCCAGGTAGCCTTGGGGGAGGCGGAAGACGTAGCGGAAGGGACTAGCGTGGACGGGAACCCGCGCCCTGAGGCCCCTTTCCCAGGGCTCCATGGGCTTCTCGTGGAGCTCCCCGTCCCGCTCGTAGAGGAGAAGCCCCTCCCGGGCCTCGGTTTCCAGGAAAAGCTCCACCTCTTCCCCGAGCTCGGGGAAGGGAGGGTCAACGTGTTCCAGGTCGTGGGGGTTCAAGGATCAACCTCCAAGAGGGCCTGTACCTGAACCTTCAGTGCGGGCAAATCCCGGACTACAGTAGACCAAACCTCTTCCAAGTCCACGCTGAAGTACTCGTGGACAAGGAGGTTGCGCATGGCCACCATCTCCCGCCAAGGAATGTGTGGGTGGGCCTCGTGAAACTCCCGTCCCAGCCTGGCCGCGGCCTCCCCGATGCGCTCTAGGTGGTGCACGATCCAGACCTGAACGAGCTCGTCTTCCAAAAAGCGCGCCTTCCCCAGGGCAGCGTACCGCTCAATCCGGGCGATGGCCTCCAGGATGTCCAGAAGCCTCTCCCTGGGTTCCCTCATAGAGGGATGGCCTCCCGCAGGACCTGCTCCCGGAGCCTAGGGGCCAGGCCCCTCTCGCTCACCACGTCTACCCGCACCCCCAAAAGCCCCTCCAGGGCCAGCTTTAGGCGGGCGTGGTCCAGAAGGGTGCGCCCCTCCTCAAAGACCACCAGGAGGTCCAGGTCGCTGTCTCCTCGGGCTTCCCCCCGGGCCACCGAGCCAAAGACCCGCACCCTCACCGCCCCGTGGCGGGCGCAGAGGCTGAGGATGGCCTCCCTCCTGGTCCTGAGGGCTTCCAGGTCCACGCCCTTATTCTTTCACGGCCCCCGCGGTGTAGCCGGAGACGAAGTACTGCTGGAACCCGTAGAAGAGGAAGAGGATGGGTAAGGAGCCCAAGACGCTCGCCGCGGCGAAGACCCCCCACTTGGTCTGGAACTGCCCCGTGGTGAAGCTCCTTAAGCCCACGCCCACGTTCCAGCTCTCCACCCCCGTGAGGACCAGGTTGGCCAGGACGAACTCCGAGTAGGTGCCCACGAACTGCAGGAGGAAGATGAAGACGAACATGGGGGCGGAGAGGGGAAGGAGGATCTTGGTGAAGACCTGCCACCTCGTGGCCCCGTCCACCATGGCCGCCTCCTCGAGGCTCGGGCTAATGCTCTCCAGATAGCCCTTGTAGACCCAGGTGCCGAAGCTGATGATCCCCCCGGAGTAGGCCAGGACGAGCCCGGTGAAGGTGTTCAGGAGGTCCAGCCGGGAGAGGAGGTAGTAGATGGCCACCAAGGCCAAGAACCCCGGGAACATCTGCACGAAGATGAAGAAGAGGAGCATGGGGTAGCGGCCGGGCAGGTGGCGGAAGCGGGCGAAGGCGTAGCCCGCCGTGGCGGTGAGGAGGACGGCGAGAAGCCCCGTGAGGCCGGAGATGAGGAAGGTGTTCCGCACCCAGAGGAGGAACTTGGTCTCCGTGCCCTGCCCGGTGAACTGCCTGGGCGAGAGGGAGAGGGCGAGGGCGAAGACGGAAAGGGCCATGAGGAAAAGGAGCCTCCCCTGCCAGAGGTCCATC
The DNA here is from genome assembly GCF_900102145.1 of Thermus arciformis. Lineage (GTDB taxonomy): Bacteria > Deinococcota > Deinococci > Deinococcales > Thermaceae > Thermus > Thermus arciformis. The sequence continues at coordinate 9,695 of NZ_FNBC01000042.1, forward strand.
CACGCCTCGGGGGCAAGAAGCCTGCGGAGAAGGCCCACGACCCCCACCCCCAGGAGGGCTAGGCCCGCGAGGAGGGCGAGGACCACCTGGTAAGGGTAGAGGACCACCCCTTCCACCAGCTTGGCGTAGTTTTCCAGGGAGGGGTTGGGCAGGTAGGGGATGACCTTGGCGTCCAGGAGGAGGAAGCCCGTTTCCGGCCTCTTGAAGCTGAAGAGGTTGTTGGTGGGGTCAAAGCTCGCCGCCACCACCTGGACCACCGGGTAGTAGACGAGGAGGATCAGGACCCAGAGGAAGAGGTGGGTCACCCCCTGGAGGAAAAGGGGCCAGGGGCTTTTCCGCCTTCCCCGGAGGCGGTTTACGAGGGCGGTGTAGAGGAGGCTATAGAGGAGGACGAGGAGGACCAGGGCCAGGAGGAAGCCCAGGGCGTAGGCCCAACCATAGGGCACGAAGACGCTCCCGAAGGCCACCTGCCTCCGGTAGGAGGCCTCGTCAAAGAGGCGGTTCGCCGCGAACCAGTAGACCCCGTAGAGGGCGAGGCCCGTGAGGAGAAAGGCCACGAGCTTGCGCACCTACTTCACCTCCCTCAGCGCCCCGGTCACCCGGAAGTTCACCAGGCTGATGGCCACGGTGATGGCGAAGATGAGGAGGCTGATGGCCGCCCCCAGGCCGTAGGCCGACTGCCCCTCGGCGCTGAAGGCCGTCTTGTAGGCCCAGGAGATGAGGATGTCCGTGGCCTGGGCGGTGGCGAGCCTCCCCTCCTGCGCCGGGCCGCCCCCGGTGAGGAGGTAGATGATGTAGAAGTTGTTGAAGTTGAAGGCGAAGGAGGAGAGGAGGATGGGCACCATGGGCTTCTCCAAAAGGGGCAGGGTGATGCGGAGGAGGGCCTGCCAAGGGGTGGCCCCGTCCACCTTGGCCGCCTCGTAGAGCTCGTCGGGGATGGTGGAAAGGGCCCCCAGGGTGGCGGTCATCATGTAGGGGAAGCCGAGCCAGAGGTTGACGAGAAGGATGGCCACCTTGGCCCAGTCGGGGTCGTTGAGCCAGGGGATGGGGTAGAGGCCCAAGACCCCGAGAAGCCGGTTGATGGCCCCGAAGTTGTAGTTCAAAAGGGCTACCCAGACCTGGACGGTGATCACGCCGGGCAGGGCCCAGGAGACGATGAGGGCCGTGCGGTAGAAGTTCCGAAGCTTAAGGCCCTTGTTGTTGAGGATGAGGCCCAGGAGAAGGCCCACGAGGGCGTTGAGGAGCACGGTGGCCGTGGCGAAGGTCACGTTCCAGAGGAAGACGGGGAAGAGGGCCTGGCTCGCCTGGGAGAGGATGAAGGCGAAGTTCTTGAGGCCCACGAAGCGGAAGGCGTTCACCTTGGCCACGAACTCCGCGCGGAAGGGGGGAGTGCGGTCAAGGAGGAGGGCCTCCCCTTTGGCCTCGAGGACCCGGGCCCGCATCCGGTGCCCTTGGGCGTAGACCTCCACGGGCACCCCCTGGCAGGGGTCGCAGCGCAGGGCCTCCCTTACCGGTGCTTCCAGGAGGAACCTGGGGCCTTCCTGCCCCACCACCCGGGTTTCGGTGGAGCGGTCGGGGAAGCCGTTCCGCTGGCCCGAGTAGTCCGTGAAGGCCAGGTACACGGTGAGGCCCACGGGGTAGAGGGTGAAGACCAGGAGGAAGGCCAGGGCGGGGAGGAAGTAGTACCAGTCGGAAAGCCAGGGGAAGAGCCTTCCCACCCCCACCGCCCCCGGGACCAGGACCAGGAGGGCCACCACCAGGATGGTCCAGCCCGGTGGGGCGAAGCGGGCCTCCAGGAGGAAGTAGGCCAGGAGGCCCACCCCCGTGGAGAAGAGGAGAAGCCCCAGGAGGAGCCCCATGGCCAAGAGGAAGCCTCTGAGTCCGGGAGGGTGCTTCATGGTCTAAAGATACGCCCCCCACGGGGGAAGGAGGTCCCGTGGGGGGCGGGCATGGGCCTTACTTGCCGATGGCCTTCTTGATCTCGGCCACCATGTCCTCCACGATCTTCTTCACGTTGGAGTCGGGCTTTTGGATGGCGAGGCTGATGGCGTTCCCCCAGGGGCCCCAGACCTTGCCCATCTCGGGGATGTTGGGCATGGGGGTGCCCAAGGGGAAGACCTTGGAGAAGCCCGCCACCACGGGGTCTTTCTCCAGCTGCTTCACCGCGCTCTTGGAGACGGGGATGCGGCCCCCCGCCTGGTTGAAGGAGACCAGGGCCTTGCCGGACACCAGGGTCTTGGCGAAGTTCACCGCCTGGGTCTTGTTCTTGGAGTAGGCGTTCACCACCACCCCCTGCACGCCCAGGAAGGGCCCCCAGGGCCCCTTGGCCCCGGGCGGGGTGGGGAAGGGGGCGATGCCGAAATCTATCTTGGCCTTCTTGTAGTCCCCCAGGGCCCAGGGGCCGTTGAGGATCATGGCCAAGGCCCCGTCCTTGAAGGCCCCGTCGGCCACGCCGTAGTCCACCCCCTCGGGCACCAGGTTGTACTTGAAGCGGAGGTCCTTGATGAACTGGAGGGCCTTCTCCCCGGCCTCGCCCCCGATGAGGAGCTTAGCGGGGTCCAGGTTGCCCTTGGCGTCCTTGCCGAAGACGTTTTCCGCCCCGAAGGCCTTGAAGAAGCCGAAGTTAAAGTAGGGGTCGCCGATGTTGTAGAGGAAGCCGAAGGTGGAGCCCGTGGTGAGCTTCTGCGCCAGGGCCAGGAACTCCTCCCAGGTCTTGGGGGCTTCCTTCACGTACTTCTTGTTGTAGATGAGGGCCACGCTCTCGGCGAAGGCGGGAAGGCCGAAAAGCTTCCCCCCGAAGGTGAAGGCCTCCAGGGCCACGGGCTGGAGGTCGGAGAGGTAGTTTTGGGTCACGTACTTGCCCATGGGCTCCAGCACCCCGGCCTGGGCCATCTCCCCGAGCCAGTCGTGGGGGATGGAGACCACGAGGTCCGCCGCCTGCCCCTGGGGGGCCCCCAGGAGGAACTTCTGCTTGATGTCCCCGAAGGGAACCTCCACCACCTCCACCTTGGTGCCGGAGGTCCTTTCAAAGGTCTTGGCCTGGGCCTTGAGCCACTCCAGCTCAGGACCGCCGAAGTGGGTCCAGACGGTGAGCTTCCCCTGGGCTAGGGCCAGGGAAAGGCCGAGGGAGAGAAGGGCCAGCGCTTTTTTCATATCCCACCTCCGGACGCGTGGTAGCGTTTCCGCTTTACCTTTTCGCGCCCTGCCCCCTTAATCTACCACTTCCCCCACAAGGACAAGGGCCCTCAAAGGAGGGCCCGCACCACCTCAAAGGCGATGAGGGCCAGGATGCCCACCTCCACCGCCTGGCTCCTCAGGTGGACCACCTCCTCCGTCACCATCTCGTAGGTGGCCTCGAGGGCCCTAAGCTTCTCCTCCACGCTCCTTTCCAGCTCGTGGGCCCCGTAAAGCTCCAGGGCGGCCCGGTAGATCTTGGCGTAGAAGAGGTCCTCGGTGATGCGCAAGGCCCCCTCCATCCGGGCCTTCACGTCGGCGATCTCCGCGTGCCGGGCCATGAGGCGGCGGCGGAGGCGCTGGAGCCTCCCGTACCCCCAAAGCCCCCGTTGCCTGAGCACCTGGGGCACCAGCTCCAGCTCCTCGGTGAGCAACCGGTCGTAGTAGGAGAGCTCCAAAAGCTGGGCGTGCACGAACTCCACCAGGTCGGCCACGTCCCAGATGTCTTCGGAGTCCAGGACGAGCACCCGGTCAAAGCCCAAGAGGGCCAGGTCCTCCGTAGAGTAGCTGTAGCGGTAGCGCTCCATCTCCCGCCGGACCTCGGGGGCGAACTCCTCCCGGGCCCCCATCCAGAGGGGGGTGAGGTCCACCGGGGGCTGGTGGGCCTTGGCCCCTTCCAGGCCAAGGGCGTGGTAGACGGTGAACTCCTCAAAGAGGCGCTTCTCCTCGGGGCGGAGGAGGGCCCCTTGGAGGTAGGGCTCGAGGGCGGCGAGCTCCGCCAGGAAAAACCCCTCCCAGAAGGGAAGCTCGGGGACCTCGAGGCCCTTCTCCAAGAAGGCCTCCCAGGGCACCCGCTCCCCCAGGTGGATGCGGAAGGAGAGGGAGACCACCCCGAACTCGTAGAGCCGGGCGGTGAGGAGGCCGGAAAGCCCCTCCACGCTCCGCACGCCAAGCTCCAGCTCCGCCGGGGGGTTCTCAAAGCGCACCGCCCCAAGCCGCGCCCGGGAGAGGCGGAGGCGGGGGGTGGAAAGGCGGGAGAGGTCAATCTCGTCCGCGAGGTCAAAGAGGCGGTAGAGGGCGATGTGGGGAGAGAGGACGTTCATTCCAGCCTGGAAATCTCCCGGGGAGGGGGCCCCTCCTTGTAGGCCTCCAGGAGGGCCTTTAGGGCCTTTCCCCGGTGGGAGTAGCGGGTCTTCTCCTCCAGGGTCATCTCGGCGAAGGTCTTGCCCACCTCCGGCACGTAGAAGAGGGGGTCGTAGCCGAAGCCCCCCTCCCCCCGGGGGGCCTCGAGGATCACCCCCTCCACGCTCCCCTCGTAGGCCTCGGCGTGCCCGTCGGGGTAGGCCAGGACCAGGACGGCCACGAAGCGGGCCTTCCGCTCCTCCCCCTTGAGGTGGCGCATCCTCTCCAGGAGGTAGACGTTCCGCTCCCGGTCCGTGGCCCTCCCCCCGTAGCGGGCGGAGTAGACCCCGGGCTCCCCCCCCAGGGCCGGCACCTCGAGGCCCGAGTCGTCCGCCAGGGCGGGAAGCCCCGTGGCCTTCGCCACGTAGGCCGCCTTGAGGAGGGCGTTTTCCAGGAAGGTGGCCCCTTCCTCCTTGGGCATGCGCAAGGGGAAGTCGGCCAGGGAAAGCAGCGTCCAGCCCAGGGGGGCGAGGCCCTCCTTGAGCTCCCGCACCTTCCCGGGGTTGGAGGTGGCCAGGACGAGGCGCATCCCCTCTAGGATACCGCCTTGAGGGCGGCCACCACCTCCTCAGGGGTGTCCAAGGGGGTGAGGAGGGCGAGGTCCTTGGGGTCTATGGCCCCCTGGTCCTTGAGGAAGGCCATCCAGGAGAGGAGGCCTTCCCAGTAAGCCCGGTCCAGGGCGAAGACCGGGAAGGGGTGGACCTTTTCCGTCTGGATGAGGACCAGGACCTCGGAGAGCTCGTCCAGCGTCCCAAATCCCCCGGGCAGGAAGACGAAGCCCACGGCGTAGCGCACAAAGAGCACCTTGCGCACGAAGAAGTAGCGCAAGGAGAGGGCGTGGGTCTGGTAGGGGTTGGGCTTTTGCTCGTGGGGAAGTTCTATGTTGAGCCCCACGCTCACCCCGCCCGCCTCGTAAGCCCCCCGGTTCACCGCCTCCATGACCCCGGGGCCGCCCCCCGTCACCACCCCGAAGCCCGCCTCCGCCAGGGCCCGGCCCAAGCGGTAGCCGAGAGCGTAGGCCGGGTGGCCCTCGGAGAAGCGGGCCGAGCCGAAGACGGAGACCAGGGGCACCTGGATCTCCGAAAGGGTCTCAAACCCCTCCACGAACTCCGCCAGGATGCGGAAAAGCCGCCAGCTGTCCTCGTGGTGGAGCTGGTCAATGAGGCGCTTCTTGGGCATGGCCCTAGCTTAAGTACCCCGCTCTGGCTTTCGCTAGAGCGGGGGCCCCAATAAGGTTTCTCTGCGGCCTTGACCAAGACATCCCATGCCGGAGAAAGCTGCGGGGGTACTTAGAGTTCCTCCAGGCTCACCCGCCTGAGGTCCAAAACCCGCTCCCCCAGGCGCTCCGCCAGGGCCTTGTAGCTTTCCGGGTCCCCGGTGACGTAGTGGACCACCCGCCCCGAGCCCGCGGGGTTCAAAAGCCCCTCGCGCCCTAGGGCCTCGGCCACCCGCCTGGCCGTGGCCTCCGCGGAGTCAATGAGGCGCACCCCGGGGAGGACCCGGGCCAGGGTGTTCTTCAGGAAGGGGTAGTGGGTGCAGCCCAGGATGAGGGCCTCGAGGTCCTCCGGGGCGTCCTCGAGGTAGTGCCGGGCCACCAGGAGGGCCACGGGGTCGTCCCATAGGCCCTCCTCCACCAGGGGGACGAAGAGGGGGCAGGCCTTGGCCCAGGCCAGGGGCAGGTGGCGCTCGTAGGCCCGGCTTTCCACCGTGGCCTGGGTGCCGATGAGGCCCACTTTCCCGTAGCCCCTGGCCTCCTCCGCCGCGGGCTCCAAGACCCCGAAGACGGGCACGGAGAGGTCCTCGGCGAGGTCCGGGAGGGCGGCGGAGCTCGCTGTGTTGCAGGCCACCACGATGGCCTTCACCCCCTCCCTCAGGAGGAAGCCCGCGATCTCCCAGGCGAAGCGCCGCACCATGGCGAGGGGTTTTCCCCCGTAGGGGACGCGGGCGGTGTCGCCAAAGTAAAGGAAGTCTTCCCGGGGGAGGGCCTGGCGGAGGGCGGAAAGCACCGTGAGCCCGCCCACCCCCGAATCAAAAACCCCGATGGGCCTTCTCCGGTCCTTCACGGCCCGCCATCATACCTGGACGGAAAGGGGGGGGTGCTATACTATCAGGGTTGCCCCGATGGGGGCGCGAAGGAGGTGCCTGCGTTGAGGCTGGTCACGTCTGAGTCGGTAACCGAGGGACACCCGGACAAGCTGGCGGACCGGATTTCCGACGCCATCCTGGACGCCCTCATCGCCCAGGACAAGAAGGCCCGGGTGGCGGCGGAGACCCTGGTGACCACCGGGCTCGTCTTCGTGGCGGGGGAGATCACCACCGAGGGGTACGTGGACATCCCCGGTCTGGTGCGCAAGACGGTGCGGGAGGTGGGCTACACCCGGGCCAAGTACGGCTTTGACGCCGACACCTGCGCCGTGCTCACCGCCATAGACGAGCAGTCCCCGGACATCGCGGGCGGGGTCAACCTCTCCTACGAGTGGCGGGTGCTCAAGTCCACGGACCCCCTGGACCGGGTGGGGGCGGGGGACCAGGGCCTCATGTTCGGCTACGCCACCGACGAGACCCCCGAGCTCATGCCCCTTCCCATCACCCTGGCCCACCGCCTCACCATGCGTCTGGCCGAGGTGCGGAAGACGGGGCTTCTCCCCTACTTGCGTCCCGACGGCAAGGCCCAGGTCACCGTGCTCTACGAGGGGGACAAGCCCCTTTACGTCAAGACCGTGGTGGTCTCCGCCCAGCACTCCCCCGAGGTGGAGCAGGACCAGCTTAGGGAGGACCTCATCCGGGAGGTGGTGCGCCAGGCCATCCCCCCGGAGTACCTGAAGGAGGGGGAGACGGAGTACCTCATCAACCCCTCGGGCCGCTTCATCCTGGGCGGGCCCCACGCGGACACCGGCCTCACGGGCCGCAAGATCATCGTGGACACCTACGGGGGGGCGGTGCCCCACGGGGGCGGGGCCTTCAGCGGCAAGGACCCCACCAAGGTGGACCGCTCCGCCAGCTATTACGCCCGCTACATGGCGAAGAACCTGGTGGCGGCGGGCCTTGCGAGGAGGGCCCTCGTGGAGCTCGCCTACGCCATCGGCAAGGCGCGGCCCGTGTCCCTCAGGGTGGAGACCTTCGGCACCGGGGTCCTGCCTGACGAGAAGCTCACGGAGATCGCCAAGAAGGTCTTTGACCCGAGGCCCCTCGCCATCATTGAGGAGCTGGACCTCCTGCGGCCCATCTACACCCCCACCTCGGCCTACGGCCACTTCGGCCGCCCGGGCTTCCCCTGGGAGGAGACGGACCGGGTGGAGGCCCTGAGGCGGGAGGCGGGGCTTTGAGGCCACCCCATGCGGGCTTAGGCCAGCATGGGGGTAAGCGTCCGCGCGCTTAAGTGCCCGCACCTTGATTTCGCCACATGGGACGCTGGAGATAGGGCTTTGCGAAGGCTCTTTTGGGGCCCCCACCGCGGCGAAAGCCGCGGTGGGGTACCTATTTGGGGGCCGCCTCCACCCGGTTTTTCCCCTTGCGCTTGGCCCGGTACATGGCTTCGTCCGCCCGCTTGAGGAGGGAGAGGGGGGAGTCCGTGGGGTGGGCCTGGGCCACGCCAAAGCTTGCGGAAAGGCGTTGAACCGGGGGCACCTCGAGGCGGCCCACCTCCTGGCGCAGGCGCTCGGCCAGCTGGAGGGCCTGGGGAAGCTCTGTTTCCGGGAGGACCACGGCGAACTCCTCGCCCCCCAGGCGCACGGCGCGGTCGCTTTGGCGCACGTGGGCCTCGAGGCATTGGGCGAGGGCCCGGAGGACCCGGTCCCCCACGTCGTGCCCGTGGGCGTCGTTCACCGCCTTGAAGCCGTCCAGGTCCAGGAGGATGAGGGAGAGGGGACGGCCGTAGCGGCCTAGGCGGAAGAGCTCTCTTTCCAGAACGATCTCTAAATAGCGGCGGTTCCTGAGCCCGGTGAGGAAGTCGGTGTAGGCGTCCAGCTGGGCCTCCATGTACTCTTCCTTCATGCGCACCAGCAGGTAGAGGAGGCCCACGTAGGCCAGGTTGGCCCCGAAGAACTGGGCTAAGGCGTTGAGGTGGATGGCCTGGAAGTGCCCTCGGAAGGTGCCCAGTAGGGCCAGGAGGAAAAGAGCCATGAGGTAGAGGAGGGCCAGGCGTACCGCTTTCCGAGCGGGGAAGAAGAGGTAGCTGGAGAAGTAGAAGAAGGGCACCCAGTAGGCGGCGGGGGGTCGTGTAAGGATTTATGTGTAAGGGTCCGTGTTTAATAGGGGGGCACACCTTGGAACGAGGAGGTGCCCCGTGGACCAGGATACCTTGCGGATCTTGCTGAGGGAAGCGGTGCGGGAGACAGTAGCCGAGGTTCTGCAGACGGTTCTGGA
>NZ_FNBC01000041.1 GCF_900102145.1 Thermus arciformis
ACAGGCCCCCGTCGGGTGGGGGGCCCTGGAGGGCCTCCAGGACCCTCCTCTGCTCCTCCGGGGTCAGCTTGGGCTTCTGGCCCGGGTTCTGGTGCCGCTTGTCCTTCAAGCCCTCCGGCCCTTCCCGGTTGTAGCGCCGCACCGTCTCCTGGACCCAGCGGGTGGAGCTGAGGGTGATTTTGGCGATCTCCTTGGCGGCGAGTCCCCGCTTGGCGTGGTAGACGGCCAGGAAGCGATGCTTCTCTATCGGGTCCTTGGCCTTCTTGACCCTCCGCCACAGCTCGTTCAGGGTCAGGTGGTCGGCCACGGTCATGGACGAAGAATACAACAAGAAAGGGTATGAAGCCTTTTGGGGAGGTTGACCCCGTAGGGGTGAGGGTCTTGGGCCATGAGGGGGCTGGTGCGGCTTGGGGTGAAGGGGAGGAGACTTTCTTCCCACATGGCGTGGGGGGTTTTCCTTTGGCTGAGGAGAAGGCCGGAGATGTAGGCCTGGGTGAAGTGGGTTAGACTGGCGGATGCGGGATTGGACACCTCGCACGGATACCTTACTGACCGGCCTTCTGGCAAGGAGGTCGGTCAGGGGGTCCGTTCCTCATCGGAAATGCATATGGGGTGAAAACTCCTGTAGGGTATAAGCCTAGGGCAGGCGGAAAAGGAGGACCCGACCCTCCCCCCCGCCCGTGGCCAGGGCGGGGGTTTGAGGGTTAAAGTCCAGCCCGTACACCGCACCGGTATGCCCCACGTAAACCCGTTCCAAAAGGCCCGCCTCGAGGTCGTAGAGGCGCACCTCCCGGTCCTGCCCTCCGGAGGCCAAATAGCGGCCGTCGGGGCTGAAGGCCAGGCCCAGGGGCAGGTCCTTGTGGGCGTAGAGGAGCCGGGGTTCGGGCCCGCCCGGGGCCAGGAGGTCCAAAAGCCTCACCCCCCCGTCCGCCGAACCCACGGCGAGGTAGCGGCCGTCGGGGCTGAAGGCCAAGGCGTAGACGGGGCCTCCCGGGACCCGGACCTCCCCCCGCTTCCCCGGGAGGGCGAGGTCCCACACCTCCACCCGGCCCACGGAAAGCCCCAAAGCGAGGACCCTCCCCCCGGGGCTCTGGGCCGCGGAGAAGAGGTAGGGGCTTAGGGAGCGGGCGGCCAGGACCTTGCCCGTGGCGGGGTCAAACAGGGTGAGGTTCCCCCGGAGCTGGAGGCCAAAGAGGCGGCCCTGGGCGTCAAAGCCCACCTTGAGGAAGGCCGGGCCCTTGCCCAAAGCCCGGAGGAAGCGGCCCTGGGCCTCGTAGAGGCGCACCGTCCCATCCCCCGAGGCCGAGGCAAGGTAGCGGCCGTCGGGGCTGAAGGCCAGGTCGCGCACGTAGGAGGCGTGCCCCTTGAGGTCCAAGGGGGGGCGGCCCGGGGGGAGGAGGCGGACCTGCCCGGCCGCGTCCCCCAGGGCCAAGACCCCCTTGGGGCCGTAGGCCAGGGCGTAGACCAAGCCCTTGCCCCCCTTCAGGGCCTCCCCCCGGGGGTCATAGCGCAGGAGTTCGGCGGTAAGGGCCCCCAGGCCCCCCTCCCCCACCTCCACCCGGGCCTCGTAGGCCAGGTAGGTCCCCCCGGGCTCCTCGAGGCGCAGGCGGAGAAGGTGGCGGCCCGGAGCGGCCCGGACCTCGAGGGGGCAGGTCCCCAAGGGGCTCCCGTCCCAGAGGACCTGGGCGGGCCTGGCCTCCCCCCGGAAGCGGCAGTCCAGTTGAAAGGCCGGGGCCAGGGTCTGGGCCAGGGCCGGAAGGAGGAGAAAGGGGAGACCCAGCGCCCTCATCCCAACACCTCCTCCCAAGGCGTGGGCGCCTTGGGGCGCACGTAGCCCGTGTCCATCTGGGCGAGCTGCAGGCGGCCCGAGTACTCTTCGTTCACCGCGTGCCAGTAGGTGTACTCCTCAATCACCCAGATCCCCGACTCCCGGGCCCCGTTGCCGCTCGCCTTCACCCCGCCGAAGGGGAGGTGGGCCTCGGCCCCCACGGTGGTGTTGTTGATGCTGGTCATGCCGGCGCGGATCCCCACCTTGAAGAGGTAGGCCCAGTGGCGGTGGTTGGTGTAGATGGCGCTGGAGAGGCCGTAGGGGGTGCTGTTGGCCACCTCAATGGCCTCCTCAATGCCGTCCACCTTCACCAGGTTGATGGTGGGACCGAAGATCTCCTCCTGGAACTGGCGCATCCCCGGCTTGGCCTCCCAGACCGTGGGCCAGCCGTAAAGCCCGGCCTCGGGGTCCCCCAGGAAGCGGGGGTAGGGGTTCTCCCGGGTGATGCGCCCCCGGCCGAAGAGGAGCCGGGCCCCGTCCTCCTCCCCCCAGGCGTAGTGCTCCAGCCAGCGCCGGAAAAGCCGCTCGTTGAGGAAGGGGCCGTAGGTGACCTCGGGGTGGAGGAGGGGGTTCCCCACCTTGGTGGCCTCCACCTTCTCCAGGAAGCGCCGCTTGAACTCCTCGTAGATGGGGGCGTCCACCAGGATGTTCCCCGCGGAGGTGCACCGCTGGCCTCCCGTGGCGAAGGCGCTCCACCACGCCCCCTCCACGGCGAGGTCCAGGTCGGCGTCCCGCATCACCACCAAAGGGTTCTTCCCGCCAAGCTCCAGGGTGGGCCGAATGAGGTTCCGCCCCGCCACCTCCCCGATCCAGCGCCCCACCTTGGTGGAGCCGGTGAAGGCGAACTTGTTTAGGAGGCCCTCGTCCATGAGCTCCACCAGCCACTGCCCGGTGGAGTCCTTGCCGCCGCCAAAGACCACGTTGATGACCCCGGGGAGAAGGCCCGCCTCCTCAAAGAGCTTGACGAAGACGTAGGAGAGGGTGGGGGAGTCGTCGGAGGGCTTCCAGACCACCGTGTTCCCCGCAAGCACCGCGGGGATGAGCTTCCAGCTGGGCACGGCGATGGGGAAGTTGCCCGCGGTGATCATCCCCACCACTCCCAAGGGCCTCCGGAAGGTGAAGAGCTCCTTGTCCCGCATCTCGCTGGGGACGGTCTGGCCGTAGAGCCTCCGCCCCTCGGAGGCGAAGAAGATGGCGGTGTCTATGGCCTCCTGCACGTCCCCCGCGGCCTCCTTGGGGGTCTTCCCCACCTCCCGCACCATGAGGCGGGTGAGGGTGGGCTTCTCCCGCTCCAGGATCTTGGCCAGGTTGAAGAGCACCTGGCCCCGAACGGGGGCCGGGGTGCGGCTCCACTCGGCGAAGGCCTCCCGGGCCTTGAGGGCCGCCTTGCGCAGGGTGTCCTTGGTGCCCTCGGGGAAGCGGGCCACCAGGTCCTCGAGGTCCGAGGGGTTTTTGCGCTCCAGGGTTTGCCCCTCGTAGACCTCCTCGCCCCCGATGAGGTGGCCGAACTCCAAGGCGTTGCCGTACTTGCTGGCGAAAGCCTTCATGGTGACCTCCGGGGGCATTTTACCTGGAAGGGGGCTCACCGAACTTGGCCTTCAGGGCCCTTAAGGTGGCGGGGGGCACCAGCTTGGAGACGTCGCCCCCGTAGCGGGCGATCTCCTTGACCATGGTGCTGGAGATGAAGGCGTAGCGGGTGGCGGCCAGGATGAAGAGGGTCTCCAGGCCCGGCAGGAGCTGGCGGTTCAGGTGGGCCATCTGCAGCTCGTACTCGTAGTCGGAGACGGCCCGCAGGCCCTTGACGATGGCCTGGGCCCCCACCCGCTTGACGAAGTCCACCAGGAGCCCGGAAAAGGTGGCGGCCTCCACGTTTTGCAGGTGGGCCGTGGCCTCGCGGACGATCTGGAGGCGCTCCTCGGCGGTAAAGAGGTACTGGCCCCGCTTGTTGGGGTTTTCCAGGACGGCCACCGTGACCTTGGAGAAGAGGCGGCTTGCCCGCTGGATCACGTCCAAATGGCCGTTGGTGAGGGGGTCAAAGCTTCCGGGGTAGACCACGTGCATCTAGACCTCCACCAGGGTGAGGGCGTTTTCCCCGTAGACCCGGCGCTCCCCCAGGGGAAGGTGCAGGTCCTTGGGGTGCTGGAGGATGTAAAGCCCCCCTTTTTCCACCAGGCCGCTTTCCAGGAGGGCCTGGAAGGCCGCCACCAGGTCCATGGGGTACGGGGGGGCCATGAAGGCCACGGTGTAGCGCTCCCCTTTGGCCTTGGCCTCGGGGAGGAAGACCTCCACCGGAAGGGGCACGATGCGCACGGAAAGGCCCGCGCGGCGGGCGTTTTCCTTAAGGAGGGCGATGGCCTCGGGGTCCTTCTCCACCAGGGTGGCCTCCCACCCTTCGCTGGCCGCCTCGAGGCCCACCGCCCCGCTGCCCGCGTAGAGGTCCAGAAACCGCCCCCTGCGGGGGTAGCGGAGGCGGAGGTGGTCAAAGAGGGCCTTGCGCAGGCGCACCGGGGAGGGCCTGGCCGAGGCCGGCACCTTCAGGGGCACGCCTTTGGCCTTGCCGCCCAGGATCCTCAGCACGCCTCTTAGCTTACTAAAGCTCCAGGACCAGCTGGGCCAGGCGCACGAGGCCTTGGTCCAGGGCCTCCAGGGTGAGGAGGACGTCCAGGTGGGCCAGGGTGCTGGCCCGGCTTTCCCTGAGGCCGGCCTCGAGGCGGTGGAGGTGGGCCCGTTTCAGGGCCTGGAAGTATCCGCTTAGGTCCTCCCGAAGGAGCTCCTCCGCCAAGGCCTTCTCCCCGGTGGCCAAGGCCGCCGCAAGCCGCTCCAGCCGCCCCAAGAGGCGGCCTGCTGCCTCGAGGAGCTCCTCCTTGCCCTCCTGGCTGAAGGTGAGCCCCTGGGCCCAAAGCTTCTCCCCCTGGCGCACCACCCGGCGCACCAGGTCCCCCAGGCGCTCAAGCTCCGAAGCGGCCATGAAGAGCTTCACCGCTTTCTCCTCCTGGGTGCGGCTGGCGAGCTCCGAGGTGTACAGCACCAGCTCCCGGGTGAGGGCGTCCACCTTCTCCTCCAGGGCCTGCAAGGAGGCCTCGCCCCCCTCCTCCTGGGCCAGGATCCGGACGGCCCGGACCAGCATCTCCCGGACGGCGTCCGCCACCCGGGCGAGCTCCCGCCGGGCCAGGGCCAGGGCCAGGAGGGGCGAGTCCAGGGCCTCCCACCGGAGGTACTTGGGCACCACCTTGCCCTCTGGGAAAAGCCTCTCGGCCAAGGCGGCGTAAACCCCGCCCAGGGGCCAGTAGAGGAGGGCGTAGAGGAGGTGGCTCAGAAGGTGCCAGGGAAGAACCCCAAGGCCCCATCCGGCGAAGGGCAAGAGCCCCAGGGAAAGGCCCAGGCGGTGGAGGAAAAGGGGGAAGGCGAGGCGCAAGGCCTCCTTCCGCCCCGCCAGGGCCGCCCAGAAGAAGGTGGCCGTGGTGCCCACCCCGGCCCCCAAGACCAAGGCCGCCGCCACCCCGGGGGCCACCCGGTCCGAGAGGAGGAGGGCCAGGGCGGCCACGGCGTTGGCCGAGCCCAAAACCCCCCCCAGGAGGAGGCCAAGCCCGTAGGCGGCCAAGGGAGTCGCCGCCCTTGGCCCCAGGGAAAGCCAGGGCTCCACCCCGGCGGCCATCTCCCCGAAGCCCAGGAAGAGGAGGCCAAGGCCGAGGGCGAGAAAGCCCCCCCTGCGCCAGGCGGGCACCAGGTAAAGGCCAAGCCCCAGGGCCAGAAGGACCTCCCGCACCTCCTCCTTGGCCAAGGCCAGAAGCCCCACCCAAACCCCCGCCCCGGCGGTGGCCGCCAAGGAGAGGAGGGCCGCCTGGGCGTGCCCCAGCACCCCCACCTCCAAAAGGGCCAGGGCCAAAAGCCCAAGCCCCGAGCCGCTCCCGGAAAGGGCCCCCAGGAGGAGGCCGTAGGCCAGGGCCCCCGGGGGCGACCCCAGCGCCCGGGCCATGAGGGAGCGGCGCCCCTTCCAGCCCGCAAGGGCCTCGGAAACCAGGTGAAGGCCCAAAAAGAACAGGGCCAGGCCCGCCAGGAAGCGCACGGGGAAAGTATAAGAGAAACCGGCCCGAAGGCCGGCCCGTGGTCGGGGAGACTGGATTTGAACCAGCGACCCCCTCGTCCCGAACGAGGTGCGCTACCGGGCTGCGCTACTCCCCGTAGCGGAGTCCAGTATAGGGGAGGAAGGCCCAAAGGTCAAAGGGGTTGACACCCTCCCCAGGGTTTTCTACACTGGCCCCTAACCGCGCCGGGGCGCGGCGAAAACCAGCCCGTTCTCTTATCCAGAGCGGTGGAGGGTACGGCCCTGTGAAACCGCGGCAACCTCCCGCCCCTTCCGTTCCATGGCCGGATGCGGGCGGGGCTGGTGCCAAGGCCGGCCCGGGCGGGGGAAACGCCCGGGGACGATAAGAGAGGGGGGTAAGCGCCACGCCCAACCCCTTCTTGGCGAGAGAACGGTCTTGCCGGGAAGGGGCTTTTTACGGCCCCTTCCAAGGCCAAGCGCCCCAGGCCGGGACTTGGAAAGGAGGCCGAGATGCGCTTTGAGACCCTGCAGCTCCACGCGGGCTACACGCCTGAGCCCACCACGCTAAGCCGCCAGGTGCCCATCTACCCCACCACGAGCTACGTCTTCAAAAGCCCCGAGCACGCCGCGAACCTCTTCGCCCTCAAGGAGTTCGGGAACATCTACTCCCGCATCATGAACCCCACGGTGGACGTGCTGGAAAAGCGCCTGGCCGCCCTGGAAGGGGGCAAGGCGGCCTTGGCCACGGCCAGCGGCCACGCCGCCCAGTTCCTGGCCCTCACCACCTTGGCCGAGGCGGGGGACAACCTCGTCTCCACCCCGAACCTCTACG
Organism: Thermus arciformis; assembly: GCF_900102145.1. Lineage (GTDB taxonomy): Bacteria > Deinococcota > Deinococci > Deinococcales > Thermaceae > Thermus > Thermus arciformis. Next base: position 6,706 of record NZ_FNBC01000041.1, read on the forward strand.
GGGGCACCTTCAACCAGTTCAAGGTGACCCTGAAAAGGCTCGGCATAGAGGTGCGCTTCACCTCCCGCGAGGAGCGCCCCGAGGAGTTTTTGGCCCTCACCGACGAGAGGACTCGGGCCTGGTGGGTGGAGTCCATCGGGAACCCGGCCCTGAACATCCCCGACCTCGAGGCCTTAGCCCAGGCCGCCCGGGAGAAGGGGGTGGCCCTCATCGTGGACAACACCTTCGGCATGGGGGGCTACCTCCTTAAGCCCCTGGAATGGGGGGCGGCCCTGGTCACCCACTCCCTCACCAAGTGGGTGGGGGGGCACGGGGCGGTGATCGCCGGGGCCATCGTGGACGGGGGGAGCTTCCCCTGGGACAACGGCCGCTACCCCCTCCTCACGGAGCCCCAGCCCGGCTACCACGGCCTGAGGCTCACCGAGGCCTTCGGGGAGCTCGCCTTCATCGTCAAGGCCCGGGTGGATGGCCTCCGCGACCAAGGGCAGGCCCTAGGGCCCTTTGAGGCCTGGGTGGTCCTCCTCGGCATGGAAACCCTCTCCTTAAGGGCCGAGCGCCACGTGGAAAACGCCCTCCACCTCGCCCACTGGCTTCTGGAACAGCCCCAGGTGGCCTGGGTGAACTACCCGGGGCTTCCCCACCACCCCCACCACGACCGGGCCCAGAAGTACTTCAAGGGGAAGCCCGGGGCCGTGCTCACCTTCGGCCTGAAGGGCGGGTACGAGGCGGCGAAGCGCTTCATCTCCCGGCTCAAGCTCATCTCCCACCTGGCGAACGTGGGGGACACCCGCACCCTCGCCATCCACCCCGCCTCCACCACCCACTCCCAGCTCTCCCCAGAGGAGCAGGCCCAGGCTGGGGTTTCGCCGGAGATGGTGCGGCTTAGCGTGGGCCTGGAGCACGTGGAGGACCTGAAGGCCGAGCTCAAGGAGGCGTTGGCATGAGCGAGATCGCCCTCGAGGCCTGGGGGGAGCACGAGGCCCTCCTCCTCAAGCCCCCCCGCTCTCCCCTCTCCATCCCCCCGCCCAAGCCCCGCACCGCCGTACTCTTCCCCAGGCGGGAGGGGTTTTACACGGAGCTCGGGGGGTACCTCCCCGAGGTGCGCCTCCGCTTTGAGACCTACGGGACCCTCTCCCGCAGGCGGGATAACGCCGTCCTCGTCTTCCACGCCCTCACGGGAAGCGCCCACCTGGCGGGAACCTACGACGAGGAGACCTTCAAGGGCCTCTCCCCCCTGGAAAAGGCCTTCGGAAAAGAGGGGTGGTGGGACAGCCTGGTGGGCCCCGGGCGGATCCTGGACCCCGCCCTCTACTACGTGGTCTCCGCCAACCACCTGGGAAGCTGCTACGGCTCCACGGGCCCCCTCTCCCTAGACCCCCGCACGGGCCGCCCCTACGGGAAGGCCTTCCCTCCCCTCACCCTCCGCGACCTGGCCCGGGCCCAGGCGAGGCTTCTGGACCACCTGGGGGTGGAGAAGGCCACCCTCATCGGGGGAAGCCTCGGGGGGATGGTGGCCCTGGAGTTCGCCCTCATGTACCCGGAGAGGGTGAAAAAGCTCGTGGTCCTCGCCGCCCCCGCCCGCCACGGCCCCTGGGCCCGGGCCTTCAACCACCTCTCCCGCCAGGCCATCCTGCAAGACCCCGAGTACCAGAAGGGAAACCCCGTCCCCAGGGGCCTGGCCCTCGCCCGGGGGATCGCCATGATGAGCTATCGGGCCCCCGAGGGGTTTGAGGCCCGCTGGGGCGGGGAACCGGAGCTTGGGGAAACCTACCTGGACTACCAGGGGGAGAAGTTCCTCCGGCGCTTCCACGCCGAGAGCTACCTCGTCCTCTCCCGGGCCATGGACACCCACGACGTGGGCCGGGGCCGGGGCGGGGTGGAAGAGGCCCTGAAGCGCCTAAGGGCCATCCCCTCCCTCTTCGTGGGGATTGACACCGACCTCCTCTACCCCGCCTGGGAGGTGAGGCAGGCCGCCCGCCTGGCGGGGGCCCGCTACCGGGAGATCAAAAGCCCTCACGGGCACGACGCCTTCCTCATAGAGACGGACCAGGTGGAGGAGATCCTCGAGGGCTTCCTCCCCTAATACCACCCCAAGCTGGCTTGGGCCAGCATGGGGGCCCCGGCACCCCGCCTGGGCTTGGGCGAAGGATTCAGGCCAAAGGGGCACTTTGCTTCACTTCCCCACGCAGAAGTTCTGGAAAACCCGGGCCACCACCTCCTCGGCCACCTCCTTGCCCGTGAGGAGGGCGAGGGCCCGGGCGGCCTCCTCCAGGGCGAGGCCCATGAGGTCCTCGGGGAGGGCAAGGGCCTCTTCCAGGCGCTCCTTGGCCCGGAGGAGGGCCTCCACCTGGCGCTCGGTGAGGAGCACCTCTCCCCCCTCCCTCCCCAAAAGGGCCTCCCTTAGGGCCTCCTTGAGGCGGCCCAGACCCTCTCCCGTAAGGCTGGAGACGGGGAGGAACTCCGGGTCCTCCCAGGCCGGGGGGAGGTCGCTCTTGGTGGCCACCTTCAGCGTCCTCGCCCAGGGCAGGGGGGGCGGGGCGGGCTTGGGCTGGGAGCGGTCCACCACGTAGAGGACGAGGTCGGCCTCCTCGGCGATCCTCAGGGCCCTCTCCACCCCCATCCGCTCCACGGGGTCCTCCGTCTCCCGCACCCCGGCGGTGTCCACGGCCACGAGGGGGATGCCGAAAAGCTCCAGGGGGGCCTCGAGGTAGTCCCGGGTGGTGCCCGGGATGGGGGAAACGAGGGCCCTCTCATAGCCCAGAAGGGCGTTCAGAAGGGAGCTTTTCCCGGCGTTGGGGGCCCCGATGAGGGCAAGCCTAGCCCCCTTTTGGGCCAGGCGGGAGGCCTTGGCCTGGGCGAGGAGGGCCTCCACCTCGGCGAGGACCTCCCGGAGGGTCCTTTCCGCCTCCAAGGGCTCCACCCCCTCCTCGGGGTAGTCCAAAAGGGCCTGGATGTGGGCGAGGAGGTCTAGAAGCCGGTTCTCCAAGGCCTCAATCCGGCGGGAAAGGGCCCCCTCTAAGGCCCTCAGGGCCTGCCTCCGGGCAAGCTCCCCTTCCGCCTCCACGAGGGCCAAGACCGCCTCCGCCTGGGCCAGGTCCAGCTTGCCGTTCATGTAGGCGCGAAAGGTAAACTCCCCGCGCCCCGCGGGCCTTGCCCCTTCCGCCACCAGGACCTCCATCACCCGGCGGAGCACCGCCAAAGAGCCGTGGGTCTGGAACTCCACCAGGTCCTCCCCCGTGTAGGAACGGGGGGCGCGGAAGACGAGGAGGAGGGCTTGGTCAATGGCCTCCCCCGTCTTAGGGTCCACCACCTCGCCCAGGGTGAAGCGCCCTCCCTTGAGGCGCCTCGGGTCCTTGCCCCGCCAGACCCTGGCGGCGATCTCCAGGGCGCCTTCCCCGGAAAGCCGCACCACCCCGATGGCCCCCTTCCCCGGGGGGGTGGCGATGGCGCAGATGGGGTCCTTGAGGTTCACGCCTGGCGAAACTCCTCTTCGGTGATGCCCACCTGTTTCAGGATGGCCTTAAAAAGGCCCCAGGGTATCTCCCCTGAGTGCATGGGCAGGACCACCCTTCGACCGTCCGGGTGCACGTAGACCCGGTGTCCCCCCTTACCCCGACGAGGAAGCGGCCTGAAACCCAGCCGCTCTAGCTTCCGGGCCACCTCAGAGGTCTTAGGCGGCATCCAGAGAGACCTGGGCCACGGTCACGTCGGGGGGCGGGGCTTCGCCGAGGGCCTCGAGGGCCTCGAGGGCGGCCTCGATGGCATCCTTGGCGTTTTCCAAGGCCTCTTCGGGGGTATGGCCGAAGGTGGCGCACCAAGGCAGGGCAGGCACCTCGGCGAGCCACATCCCCGGGGTCTCGGGGTCGGGACGAAGGACCACCGTGTAACGCATGCTTCCCATTCTACAAGGCCCTCCTCAGGGCCTCCAGGGTCTTTTCCACATCCTCCTCCGTGTGGGCCACGGAGAGGAAGGCCGCCTCAAAGTTGGAGGGAGGCCAATAAATGCCCCGGTCCAAGAGGCCGTGGAAGAAGCGCTTGAAGAGCTCCGTGTCCGTGCGCCTGGCGTCCTGGAAGGTGACCACGGGGCCTTCCGTGAAGAAGACGGTGACCATGGAGCCCACCCGGTTCACCGCGTGGGGGATGCCCTTTTGCGCAAGGACCTCCTTCAGGCCCCTTTCCAGCCGGGCCCCCAGGTCCTCCAGGTAGCGGTAGTAGCCGGGGTTCTCCTCCAAAAGCTCCAGGGTGGCAAGCCCCGCCGCCATGGCCAAGGGGTTCCCGGAAAGCGTCCCCGCTTGGTAGACGGGGCCTAAGGGGGCTACCTTCTCCATGATTTCCCGCCTCCCCGCGTAGGCCGCGGCGGGAAGCCCCCCGCCCAGGATCTTCCCCAGGGTGACGAGGTCGGGCTTAAGGCCAAGAAGCTCCGTGGCCCCGCCGAAGGCCAGGCGGAAGCCCGTCATCACCTCGTCGGCGATGAGGAGGACGCCGAACTCCCGGGCCTCGTGGAGGGCCTTTAGGAACTCCTCCGTGGGGACCAGGACCCCGGCGTTCCCCACCACCGGCTCAAAGATGATGGCGGCGATCTCCTCGCCCCGCCTCCTTAAGGCCTCCCTCAGGCCCTCGGGGTCGTTGTACTCCAGGACCAGGGTGAGCTTGGCGTATTCCTCCGGTACGCCGGCGGAGGAGGGCACCCCCAGGGTGAGGGCCCCCGAGCCCGCCTCCACCAGGAGGCCGTCCGCGTGGCCGTGGTAGTTCCCCCGGAACTTGACGATGTAGGGCCTATTCGTATACCCCCGGGCGAGGCGGAGGGCCGACATGGTGGCCTCCGTCCCCGAGTTCACGAAGCGCACCAGGTCCACAAAGGGGTAGGCCCGCTTGACCTTCTTGGCCAGGGCCACCTCCAGGGGGCTTGGCGCCCCGAAGGTGAGGCCCCTTTCCAAGGTCTCCCGCACCCGGGCGAGGACCTTGGGGTGGGCGTGGCCCAGGATCAAAGGCCCCCAGCTCATCACGTAGTCCAGGTAGCGGTTTCCGTCTGCGTCCCAGACGTAGGCCCCTTCCCCCCGCACCAGGAAGGGCGGGGTGCCGCCCACGGCCTTGAAGGCCCTGACCGGGCTACTCACCCCGCCCGGGATGTGCCGCTTCGCCTCCTGGAAGTAGGCCTCGGAGATGGGCCGCTCCATCCCCTCCACTCTAGCGGTTTTCCCCCGGGAAAAGGTAGCCTCGGAGGGATGAGCGGGTGGACCTACCTCTTCCTCGCCATCCTCTCCGAGATCCTGGCTTCCAGCGCCCTCAAGGCCTCCCAGGGCTTCAGCCGCCTCCTCCCGAGCCTCGTGGTGGTGGGGGGCTACGGCCTCGCCTTTTACTTCCTGAGCCTCGCCTTAAAGACCGTTCCCCTGAGCCTGGCCTACGCCGTCTGGGCCGGGGTGGGGACGGCGGCCATTGCCCTCATCGGGGCCTTTTTCTTCGGGGAGGCCATCTCCCCCAAGGGGTGGCTCGGCATCGCCTTGGTGGCGGTGGGGGTGGTCCTCATCCGCCTAGCGGACTAGGGGCGGATGGGCCTAAGCCCCAGGGCCTCGAGGCGGGCAAGAAGCGGCCTTAGGTCCATGGCTCCCACGTAGAGAAGCGTCCGGAAGCCCAGGCCCCCCGCCTCCCGGAAAAGGTGCAGACCCAGAAGGGGCGTCCGGGCAGCCTCCAAGGCCTCCAAAAGACCCTTCAGACGGGGAAGGTCCGGCACCAGGACCTCGAGGGGGCTTGCCGGGGCTCCAGGGCGTAAGCGGTCCAGGAGACCCCTGAGCAGGTCAAAGGCCGTGACCAAGCCCACCAAGACCTCCTCTTCCACCACCGGCAGGGCGCCCACCCGGGCGACCTCCATGCGGAAGGCCGCCTCCTCGGGAGACTCCTCCGGGTGGGCTTTGGGGAACTCCTGGAGGAAGCGGACCACGGGCGCTTCCCACTGGGCCTGCACCGAAGCGGGGGCCCAAGGAGCGAGGAAGGGGCGGAGGTACCTTTCCCCCACCATGCCCCGGTAACGGCCCCCGTCCACCACGGGCAGGTAGCGCACCCCCGTTTGGACCAGAAGGCGGTGGGCCTGCCCCAGGGGCACCTGGGGCTCCACCACCACGAGATCGGTGCGCATGAGGTCCCGCAGGACCGGGGTCCGAGCCAAGGGCGCTCTCATAAATGCATGATGGGTTACTGTTGGCCTGATGTCAAGTATATTGTTGACAGTTGAACATCACTTGTAAGACGGATAGCAACTAGACGGCCCGAACGCTCTCCCCAAGCCCCCGGCACAATGCACAGCTGGCACACCCAAAAGCGTGTTCCCCAGGCTTACTGGCCGAAAAGGGCCTCCAGGGGCAACCGGAAGCCCGGCAGGGCCTCACCCCCTTCCAGCGCCTCGTGGGACCTTAAAAGCCTCCCCGCCCCGCCCTGGCCGTAGACCTCCACCGCCTTGAGCTCGGGGTAGACCAGCCACACCGCCTTGGCCCCCGCCTCCAGGTAGTCCAGCACCTTGGCCAAAACCCCCTCCGCCTCCTCCCCGGGGGAGACCACCTCCACGGCGAGGTCCGGGGCCCCCTCGTAGAAACCCTCCCGGGCCACCTCTTTGAGCCTTTCGTGGGAGAGGAACCAGACGTCGGGGCTTCGCACCCGGTCGGGGTCCCGGCGGAGGACGAACCCCCCCTCCACCCCGGCCACGCCGAGCCCCGTTTCCTCCAGCCAACGCATCAGGTGGTAACCGATCCGCAAGGCGATCCTTCCGTGCTCCGGCTTGGGCGGCCTCTCCTCCCGGACCTCCCCGTCCACAAGCTCCCCCCGCTCTAGAGGCAGGGCGAAGAACTCTTCAGCCGTCAGGCGGGTCTTGACCATGGGGCCTCCTCCCTAGTAGGTTAGCGCCTTTCTCAGGGCGGCGAGGACCCTCCTTGCGTTGGGCCGGTAAAGGTGCTCAATGGCGCTGAAGGGGGGGTAGGGGGCGTCGTAGCCCGCCACCCGGAGAACAGGGGCCTGGAGGTAATCTATGGCCCCTTCGGCGATGCGGGCGGCGATCTCCGCCCCGAAGCCCCCGGTGCGCATGGCCTCGTAGACCACGATGGCCCGGCCCGTCGCCCGCACGGCCTCGAGGAGGGTCTCCTCGTCCAGGGGGACCAGGGTCTCCAGGTCCACCACCGTGACCTCCACCCCCTCCTTCCGGGCCACCTCCGCTGCCTCCAGCATCACCTCCACCATGCCCCCGTAGCCGATGAGGGTGGCCGCCTTTCCCTCCCGGAGGACGCGGGCCTTGCCCAGGGGCAGGGTGTAGTACCCCTCCGGCACCTCCGCCCTCGCCCCCCGGTAGAGCTTGATGGCCTCGAGGAAGAACACCGGGTCCTCGTCCTCAATGGCGGAAAGGAGAAGCCCCTTGGCCCGATCTGGGCTTGAGGGGATCACCACCTTGACCCCCGGGGTGTGGGCGAGGAGGGCCTCGGGGGAGTCGGCGTGCTGCTCCGGGGTGTGGACGCCCCCGCCGTAGGGGGCCCGCACCACCACGGGAAGCCCCACCCGCCCCCGGGAGCGGTGCCGCCAGCGGCCGAGGTGGGAGAGGATCTGGTCCAAGGCGGGGTAGAGGAACCCGGCGAACTGGATCTCGGCCACGGGCCGCATCCCCCCCATGGCGAGCCCGATGGCCAGGCCCAGGATGGCGCTTTCCGCCAGGGGCGTGTCAAAGACCCGCCCCTCCCCGCGCTTCGCCTGCAGGCCCTCCGTGACCCGGAAGACCCCCCCGAGCCGCCCCACGTCCTCCCCGAAGACCAGGACCCGCTCGTCCCGGGCGAGGGCCAGGTCCAGGGCCTCGTTGATGGCTTGGACCATGTTGAGGACGCGCATCACTCCACCTCCTCCACGTGGAGGCCCCGCCTGAGGGCTTCCCAGGCCCGCTTCTGGTCGGGGCCCATCTCCTTGTAGACGTGCTCCACGATCTCCTCGGGGCGGGGCTCGGGGGCCTCGTCGGCCAGGGCGAGCTCCCTTTGGAACTCCTCTTCAAGCTCAAGTAGGAGCGCCCTTTCCGCCTCCTCGTCCCAAAGGCCCCGCTCCTCCAGGGCCTTCCGCAGGCGGAGGATGGGGTCCTTGGCCCGCCAGGCCTCCTCTTCCTCCTTGGAGCGGTAGCGGGAGGGGTCGTCGGAGGTGGTGTGGGGGGCGAGGCGGTAGGTGAGGGCCTCGAGGAGGGTGGGGCCTTCCCCCTTGCGGGCCCGCTCCACCGCCTTCTTGGCCTCGAGGTAGACGGCGAAGGCGTCGTTCCCGTCCACCACCACTCCGGGCATCCCGTACCCCTCGGCGCGCCGGGCGATGTAGTCCACCCGCATCTGCTTGGACCGGGGAACGCTGATGGCGTAGCCGTTGTTCTGCACCAGGAAGACCACGGGGGCGCCGAAGACCGCGGCGAAGTTCAGCCCCTCGTGGAAGTCCCCCTCGCTCGTCCCCCCGTCCCCGATGGAGGTGGCCACCACCCAGTTCTCCCCCCGGTACCGCCCGGCCAGGGCGAGCCCCACCGCCTGGGGGATCTGGGTGGCGATGGGGATGTAGGGGTTCACGGCCCGCACCCCCTCGGGGAAGCGCCAGCCCGCGGGATGGGCCCGCCAGTAGAGGATCAGGGTGTGGATGGGAAGCCCCCGGGCGAGGAGCAGGGCGCTTTCCCGGTAGGAAGGGACGACCCAGTCTTTCGCCTCCAGGGCCAGGGCCACCCCCACCTGGGCCGCCTCCTGGCCCATGAAGGGGGCGTAGACCCCAAGCCTCCCCTGGCGCTGGAGGGTGAGGGCCTTCTCGTCAAAAAACCGGGCCCGCCGCATGGCCCGGTAGAGCCTTAGAGCTTCTTCCTCCGCTAGGGGGAACTCGCCCTCTTCCAGGTACTGGACCACTTTGGGCTTCACAGGGCGGAGTTTACCACAGCCCCAAGCCGCTCAAGGGCGAGGTGAAGCTCCTCCTCGGCCTTGCAGAAGGCGAAGCGGAAGAGGTCCTTGGGAGGGTCTTCAAGGTAGAAGGCCGAGGCGGGGATTAAGGCCACCCGCGCCTCCTCCACGAGCCGGAAGGCGTCCCACCCGGGAAGCTCGGCCATGAGGAAGTAGGTGCCCTCGGGGACGTAGACCCTAAGCCCCATGGCCCTAAGCCCCCCGGCGAGGAGGTCCCGCCGCCTCCGGTAGCCCTCCCGCAGGGCCTCGTAAAAGCCCTCGCGCCTCGCCAGCCTTAGGGCCTCCGCCACCCCGGCCTGGAGGGGCGTGGGGGCGGAGAAGCTCGTCCACTGGCGCATCCCCGCGAGGCGGGGCATGAACTCCTTCGGCCCCACGATCCAGCCCACCCGGTAGCCCGTGGCCTCGAGGCGCTTCCCCGCGCTCCCCACGGTGAAGGTGCGCTCGGGGGCGAACTCCCGTAGGCGCCTTGGCCTTTCCCCGTAGTAGAGCTCGTCGTAGACCTCGTCGGAGATGAGGAAGAGGTCGTGCTCCCTCGCGAGGCGGGCGATGGCCTCAAGCTCCCTCTCCCCGAAGACAAGCCCCGTGGGGTTCATGGGGGTGTTGAGGAGGAGGGCCCGGGTCCTTGGGGTGAGGGCCCCTTGCAGGGCGGAAAGGTCCAGGCGGAAGCCCTCTGGGGTGAGGTCTAAGCGCACAAGCCTGGCCTCGGCCCCCGCCAGGAAGGCGTCCGGCAGGTAGACGTCAAAGAAAGGCTCCAGCACCACCACCTCCTCCCCCGGACCCACGAGGCTTTGCAGGAGGACGTAAAGGGCCTCCGTGGCCCCGGAGGTGACCACCACGCTTTCGGGCTCCACGGCGAACTCCTCGGCAAGGGCCTCCCGGAGGGCGGGAAGCCCCGCCGGGGGGGCGTACTGGTCGTAGCGGCCCAGGGCACGCCGCACCGCCTCCAGGAGGAAGGGGGGCGGGGGATTGGAGGGAAACCCCTGGCCCAGGTTCACCGCGCCCAGGCGCTGGGCGAGCTGGCTCATCTTGGGGAAGATGCTCTCCTTGGCCGCCTCGGTGCGGGGGTGGAGGCGCATGGGGATAGGGTAGCGCAAAGTTATGCGCTGGGGGAAGGGCGGGCCTCCCCGAAGAGGTGGAGGAAGAGGGCCTCGAGGCTCGGCGTTCCCCGGGAGACCTCCAACACTTCCACGGGGAGGGTTCCCAAGGCCTCCCGCAACGCCTCCCACGGCCCCAGGAAGAAGAGGACCTCGGGGCCCTCGGCGCTCCAGCCGGGGCCTAAGGCCTTGAGGAGGGCCTCCGCCTTGGGCTCGGCGAGGCGCACCCGGTACCCCTCCCCGGCCCAGTCCCGGAGGAGGGCCCGGGTGGGGCCCTGCCGCCGCACCTCCCCCCGGTGGAGGAAGGCCACCCGGTCGCTCACCCGCTCCACCACCTCGAGGTCGTGGGAGGTGAGGAGGATGCCCCAGCCCTCCTTCTTAAGCTCCAGGAGGATCCCCTCAAACTCCCTCCGGCTCACGGGGTCCAGGCCCAGGGTGGGCTCGTCCAGGAGGAGGAAGCGGGGCTTGAGGGCGAGGGCCAGGGCCAGGGCTGCCTTCTGCTGCATGCCCCGGGAGAGGGAGGCGAGGGGGGCGTGGAGGCGGTCCCTTAGGCCGAAGCGCTCCAGCCAGGCCTCAAACCGGGGGCGGACCTCCCTGGGGGGAAGCCCCCGGATGCCCCCGAAGTAGAGGGCGTTCACCAGGAGGCTCAGGTTGACGTAGAGGTTGCGGCTTCCCTCCAGGAGGACGCCGAACTCGTGGCCCTGGGGCCTGCGCCGCGCCCCGCCCTCCTCCAGGACCACCTCCCCCCCATCGGGCAGGAGAAGTCCGAGGACGACCTTGATGAGGGTGGTCTTGCCCGCCCCGTTGGGGCCCAAAAGGCCCAGGATCTCCCCGGCCCCAAGCTCCAGGCTCACCCCCTTGAGGGCCTCCAGCTTGCCGAAGCGCTTGTGGACGTTCTGCACCAAAAGCCGCATCAGTACCTCCCTAATAGGCCCCTCCGCCGCACCGCCGCGTAGACCCAGGCCATGGCGAAAAGCCCCGCCCCGAGGAAGAGGAGGGCTTGGACCAGGGCCAGGAGGAGAAGCCCCGGAGAAACCTCCTCCCCTGTGAAGGCGAGCCGGAGGAGGTAGGCCCCCGGGGCAAAGGGCAGGTGGGTCATCCAGGGCTCAAACCGGACCAGGGAGAAGAAGTAAGGCAGGAAGAGGAACTGGACGATGGTGAAGAAGCCCTCCACCCGCTTGAACTGGAGGGCCAAGGCCCCCATGCCGAGGGCGAAGCCCAAGGCGGCGAGGTACAGGGGCAAAAGGCCCAGGGGCCACCAGGAGGCGGGGGTGAGCCTAACCCCGAGGAGGAGAACCAGGGGAAGAAGGGTAAGGAGGCTAAAGGTGATGCCGGCGAGACCCTGCACGAGGGCGCGCAGGAGAAGCTGCCGGAGAAGCCCTCCCCGGGCCAGGCCCAGGTGCTCCAGGGTGCCTAAGGCGGCCTCGGACTGGACGGAATAGGCGATGGACTGAAAGGTGCCCACCACCAGGTTGAAGGCGGCGAAGACCAGGAGGAGGGGGCCCAGATCCAGACCCAGGCTCGCCAGCCCCTCGGGGGTCAGGTTCTCCAGGCCGAGGACCATGGAGTAGAAGAAGAGGACGGAGGCCAGAAGCCCCGCCAGGGTGTCAAACCAGTAGCGCCTGGTCAGGTTCCACTCCAGGAGAAACTCGCTCCAGAGTTGCCAGCAGAGCATCACACCTCCTAGAACCTCCCCAATATACCCCGCCTGCGCACCAGGCGGTACATGTAGGCCATGGCCCAAAGCCCCAGGGCGAAGAGG
>NZ_FNBC01000043.1 GCF_900102145.1 Thermus arciformis
GGAGGCGGTATACAAGCTCCTTTACCTGGAGTCAGAGAGGCAAGAGGGGAGGTGGGCAGAACGGAAACTAAAGGGGTTCTCGGAGGTGAAGGAGGTGCTGGAGAAGATGCTTCAGGAGCGGTATGCCCCCCGTACACAGACTCTTACACATAACTCTTGACACGACCAGCGACCCAGGAACTTCATGTTTGTACTTACCCCTATTTCACTCTAACCCAACACAAGGTAGTTTGGGAACCCCTTTCTCCCTCAGAAGGGCAGGGGGCCGTACACGGCATCATCCGCTACCCGAGCGGCCTCCTCAGGAGGAAGGTGACGACTCCCCGCTCTAAAGAGCAGGGCTACAAGATACGGGCTACGCCCGTGACCGCGGTTCTCATGGGACGGCGTGGGCCGTCCCTGTCCCCGCAGGCTCCGTGCGAGCCTTTGCCAGGATGTTCCGTGCCGCCGCTATGTCCCGGTGTAGGTGGGTACCGCACCGGGGACAGGTGTACTCCCGCACCCACAACGGCCTCTTTTCCCGATGACCGCACACCGGGCAATCCTGGCTTGTATGTTTGGGGTCTACCCCGATGACCCGCCTACCAGCCACAAGCTTAGCCCTGCCGGGCTGACCCTCCGCTTTGTAGGCGAGGATTTGGAGAAACTGTGCCCAACCGGCATCCAGTACCCCTTTGGCGATGTGAGAACGAGCCAGGCCAAGTATGTTCAGGTCTTCGTGGACGATGGTGCCATATTCCTTCACCAACCCCCTGGCAAGTTTGTGGTGGAAGTCCTTGCGCTGGTTGGCAATCTTGCGGTGCAGCCTGGCCAACCGGGTTTGGATCTGCCTGTACCGATAGCTGCCCATCTTCTTGCGGGAAAGCTCCCTTTGAGCGTTGGCTAGTTTCTCCTGTGACTTCTGGAAGTACCGTGGGGCCTCCACTGTTTTGCCATCCGAGGTGATGAGGAAGTGGGGGTTGGTGCCCAGGTCTATGCCTACGGCCCTTTCGTTTGGGGGAAGAGGCTTGGGCTCCACCTCACAGGTGAAAACGATGTACCGGTGGTCCCCCTCCCGCTTTACGGTAGCGGTCTTTACCTTGCCTTCCAGGGGGCGGTGTAGCTTTATCTTCACCGAGCCGATGCCGTAGATGAGAACTCGTTTTCCATCCTTTTGAAGTTTGACCCCGGTAGCCCCGGCCTGGGGGAAGGTGAAGGAGTCGTAGCGTCCTTTTCCCTTGAAGCGAGGGTATCCGGCTTTCCCTTTCTCCTTCAGTCTGCGGAAGAAGCCCTGGAAGGCTTTATCCACCCGCTCGGTCACGGGCAGAGCCCGTATCTTGATGACGTTCTGCAAGACCTGGGAATGAATGCCTCTGTACTCCGGCAGCTCGGCCCGTATCTCGGGTAGATACCTCTTCTGTTCGTAGAAGCCTACGGTCTTTCCTGCCTTCTTGTAGGCACCCCTGCGTTCTTGCAGGGCGGCGTTGTACAGTTGGCGGCAAAGGTCCAGGGTTTTCTCCAGGTCCCGGGTTTGGGGCTTGGTGGGGTAAAGGCGGTATTTGAAGGCTTTAAGCATGGTCGTCCTGATAGTGGCGTGTGGTGCGTTCTTCGGGCACGTGCGTATGCTAGCACATTCGCCGCCCACTATGGTATGTGCCCCTTCGGAGCACGTGGGGGAGTCCATGTATCTCCGGTTTAAAAACCAGGGGAAACAAGGTAGCCCTTTGGGCTGACATAGCTCCCCCACACCTCCTCTTTTTTGTAAAATGCCCCCATGCCGCGTCTGGTGGCCTTGGTCAAGGGAAGGGTACAGGGGGTAGGATACCGGGCCTTCGCCCAGAAGAAGGCCCTGGAGCTTGGGCTTTCCGGCTACGCGGAAAACCTCCCCGACGGCCGGGTGGAGGTGGTGGCCGAAGGCCCCAGGGAGGACCTCGAGGCCTTCCTCCACCACCTCAGGCAAGGCCCCCGCCTGGCCCGGGTGGAGGACGTGGAGGTCCAGTGGGCCGAGGAGACGGGGCTAAAGGGCTTCTACGTGTACTGAGCCCAGGCCTGGGGCCTCACCCCCGAGGCCAAGAGGGCCTCGGCCAGGGCTTCCCGGAGTTCCTTAAGCCCGGTGCCCTTCACCGCGGAGACCGGCACCCCCCCTAAGCGCTCCCGCAGGTAGGCGAGGTCGTAGGGGGCGGCCCGGTCCGCCTTGGCCAGGGCCAGGACCCTGGGGGCTTCCACGTGGAGGTCCTGGAGGAGGGCCTCCACCACCCGGTAGCGCTCCAAGGCCCCCTCCTCCGAGGCGTCCAGGACGTGGACCAAAAGGTCCGCCTCCCGCACCTCCTCGAGGGTGGCCCGGAAGGCGGTGAGGAGCTCCTCGGGCATCTTGCGGATGAAGCCCACGGTGTCGGTGAAGAGCACCTCCCCCACCCCCGGGAGGAAGCCCCTTCGGGTGAGGGGGCGGAGGGTGGCGAAGAGCTTGTCCTCCCCCGGCTCCCCGCCCCGGGCCAGGGCCTGGAGGAGGGTGGTCTTGCCGGCGTTGGTGTAGCCCACCACGGCGAGGAGGGGCACCCCCCGGCGCTTCCTTTGCCTGCGGGCCTCCTCCCGCCTCCGGGCGTACTCCTCCAGCCTGCGGGAGAGGTGGGCGATGCGCTCCAGAAGGCGCCTCCGGTCCACCTCCAGCTTGGTCTCCCCGGGGCCCCGGGTGCCGATGCCACCCCCCAGGCGGCTCATCTCCTTCCCCTTCCCCACGAGCCGGGGGAGGAGGTAGCGGAGCTGGGCCAGCTCCACCTGGGCCTGGGCCTCGGGGGTCTTGGCGTGGAGGGCGAAGATGTCCAGGATGAGCTGGGTGCGGTCCAGCACCTTAAGCCCCGTGACCCTCTCTATCTCGCGGGCCTGGGCCGGGGAGAGCTCCAGGCCGAAGATGAGGGTGGCGGCGTTCTCGTGGTAGGCGAGGCTTTTCAGCTCCTCCAGCTTCCCCAGGCCCACCAGGTACCGGGGGTCCAGGGCGGAGCGGTAGACCAAAACCCGCCCCACCGGCACCCCCCCGGCGGTGCGGGTGAGCTCGGCGAGCTCCGCTAGGCCCGCCTCGGCCTCGGGGCCTTCCCCGGTGTCCACCCCCACCAGGATGGCCCTTTCCCCGCTCCCGTCCTGGAGCTCCCGCACCCGGGCCTGGCGGGAAAGCTCCTCTTCCAGGGCCTCCACCTCCGCCCTTAGGTCCAGGTCCAGGTACTGGAAGTAGGGCTTGGGGGGCAGGAGGCGCCAGTCCTCCTCCAGGGCCTTGGGGGGCGAGAGGAAGGCCAGGTGCAAGGTGGTGGGCTCGCCCCCCTCCACGTCCAGGGCCGCCAGGCTGTCCAGGCGGTGGAGGAAGAGGACGGAAAGGTCGGGCCGGGAAAGCCCCCCGGGGGCGAGGTGGGTGTGGAGGAGGCGGAAGCCGGAAAGCCGCCTCTCCGCCTTGGCCCCCTCGGGGATGGGGAGGTCCTTGGCGTCCCCCACCCCCACCCGCACCACCCGCCCCCCCCGGTCCAGGAGGAGGGCGACGGGGCGGTGGATCTCCTGGGAAAGGCCGGCCAGGGTGTGGGCGAGCTCCGGGGTCAGCACCCGCTCCGGCGGCAGCCGCCTGCGGTAAAGGTTGGAAAGCCTCCTAAGGTCGCTCTTCCTGAGCCCCTCCGTCTTGCCGAAGATCTTCTCCAATGCCCCTTCAGTATATCAAAAAGCCCCGGGGTAGAGTGGAGGGCGTGTGGGTCCTCGCCCTCCTCGCCCTCTTCCCCCTGGCCTTGGCCCAGGAGGGCTACGCCTGGATCGTGGTCCTGGGGGCGGCCCAGTACGGCGGCCGCCCTTCCCCCGCCCTGGAGAGGCGCCTCGAGGCGGCCCTGGCCCTCTACCGGAAGGGCCTCGCCCCCAGGATCGCCGTGGCCGGGGGAAAGGCCCCAGGGGACCGGTTCAGCGAGGGGGAGGTGGGGTGCCGCTACCTTCTGGCCCACGGGGTGGCCCGGGAACGCCTCCTCTGCGAGACGGAAAGCCAGTCCACCTACGAAAACCTCCTCTTCCTGAAGCCCCACCTCCGGGGAAGGCTCCTTTTGGTCACCGACGCCCCCCACCTCCCCCGGGCCCTCTTCCTGGCCCGGGCCCTGGGGCTCAAAGCAGAAGGCCACGGGGTGCCGGGGGCGTACCCCATGGGCTACTGGCTTCGGGAGGCCCTTTACCGCCTCTGGCTTTACCTGGGCCTAAGGCCCCTTCCCAAGGGGCAAGGCCTCCTTCCGGCCCAGGCCCTTCCCCCTATTCCTTGGCCAGGCGTTCCAGGGAGTCCAGATACCCCTGGAGGAGGGCCTGGAACTGGGAGAGGAAGAGGGCCTTTTCCTGCTTGGCCCGCTCAATCTCCCCCCGAAGGCGCCTGAGCTCCTCGGCGGCCTCCCGCAGGACCTGCTCCTTGGCCGCCAGGGCCTCCTTGCGGATGAGCTCCGCCTCCCGCTCCGCCTGGGCCTTGAGCTCGCGGGCGATCCTCTCCGCGGCCACCACCGCCCGCTTCAGCTCCCCTTCGGCTTCCTTCAGGCGGGCCACCTCTTCCTCGAGGCCTCCTAGACGGGCCTTCAGGGCCTCGTTCTCCTGGATGAGGCCCTCCATGACCTCGGCCACCCGGGCGAGGTAGGCCCGCACCGCCTCCTTCTGGTAGCCGCGAAGGGCGGTGGGGAACTCCTGGTAGCGAACGTCCAAAGGGGTGAGGTCCATTGGCCCTCAGTCTACAAAAAGGGCCTGGCCCACCCGCACCAGGGTGGCCCCCTCCTCCACCGCCCAGACGTAGTCGCCGGACATGCCCATGGAGCGCTCGGGAAGGCCATAGCGGTCGGCGAGCTCCGAAAGCCTCCGGAAGATGGGGCGGACCACCCCCTCGGGGCCCACGGGGGGCACGGTCATGAGCCCCAAGACCTCCAGGGGCTCCAGCTCCCGGAGCCGGGCGAGGAGCTCGGGAAGGTCTTCCTCCAAGACCCCGTGCTTCTGGGGCTCCCGGCCCAGGTTCACCTCCACCAGGACCTTAAGCCGCACCCCCGCCTTCACCGCCGCCTTGGCCAGGGCCTCGGCCAAGGGGAAGGAGTCCAGGGAGTGAATCAGGGCGAAGCGGGGGGCGAACTTGGCCTTGTTGCGCTGCAGGTGGCCGACGAGGTGCCACTCCGCCTGGAGGAGGTCCATCTTCTTCAGGGCCTCCTGGACCCGGCTCTCCCCCAGGGGAAAGGTCCCGTAAGCCAGGACCTTCTCCCGGATCTCCTCCACCGAGCGCCCCTTGGTCACCGCCACCAGGCGGACCTCCTCGGGGCTTCGGCCCGCCCTCTGGCAGGCCCGGGCGATGTTCTCCAAAACCTCGGGAAGCCCCATTAAAGCGCCGCCAGAATCCCCCGCACGAAGCGGCGGAAAACGGGCCCGGTCTCCGCCGCCACCTTTAGGACCTCCTCCTCCGTGGCGTGGTGCTCCCGCTCGGGCACGGCCATGTCCGTGATGGTGGAAAGCCCCAGGACCCGGGCCCCCAGGTGGCGGAGGGCGATGACCTCGGGCACGGTGGACATGCCGATGGCGTCCGCCCCGAGGTCCCGGAGCATCTTAAGCTCGGCCCGGCTAGCGAAGCTTGGCCCCATGAACCAGGCGTAGACCCCCTCAAAGAGGTGGAGGTCCTGCCTGCGCGCCACCTTGCGGGCGAGCTCTATGAGCCCGGGGTCGTAGGCCTCAAACATCACGGGGAAGCGGGGGCCCAGGCGCTCGTCGTTCGGGCCCCTGAGGGGGTTCGCCCCGGCGAAGTTGAGGTAGTCCAGGTGGAGCATAATCCCCCCCGCCCGGAAGCGGGGGTTGAGCCCCCCGGCGGCGGAGGTGAGGAGGAAGGTCCTCGCCCCCAGGAAAAACCCCACCCGCACGGGGAAGGCCACCTCCTCCGCGGAGTAGCCCTCGTAGTAGTGGACCCGCCCCTGGTAGAAGAGGACCCGCTTCCCCTCCAGGTGGCCGAGCACGAGCCTGCCCGCGTGGCCGGGGGCGGTGGAGACGGGGAAGTGGGGGATCTCCCCGTAAGGGATCTCCGCCACCTTCTCCACCTCCTCGGCCAGAGGGCCAAGCCCTGAGCCCAGCACCACGGCCACCTCGGGGGAAAACTCCGTCTTGGCGCGGATGGCCGCCACGGCCTCCTGGATCTTCTCGTAGACGCCCATACCCCCGCATTCTACTCTCACCCCCCCTTCACGCCCATCCGGTAAGCTCTTCGCCATGAAGCGCTTTCTGGCCTTAGTCCTCCTGGGGCTTCTGGCCCTGGCGGCGCCCCTCCGGGAGGTGGTGGTGGAGGGGGGCGACCCCGTGCTCCAGGCCCTGGCCCGGGCCGCCCTCCCCTTCGGGGAAGGGGACGAGCCGGGCGACCTCGAGGCCGCCCGCAAGGCCATCCTGGCCACGGGCTACTTCCGGGAGGTCCGGGTCAGCCTGGAAGGGGACACCCTCAAGGTGGTCCTCTTCCCCTACCCGGCCCTCGCCGAGGTGAAGGTGGAAGCCAAGGCCTTCCCCCAGGAAACCCTCCTGCGCTTCCTGGAGGAGAACTTCGCCATCGGCAAGGGGGCCACCTACAACCCCCTGAAGGCCCAGGAGGCCGCCCAGGCCCTGGCCCAGGCCTTCCGGCAAAACGGCTTCCCCTTCGCCCCCAAGGTGGAGGTGGAGGCCAAGGAGGTGGAGGGAGGCATGGCCCTCACCTTCCGGGTGGCGGAAAGCCCCGAGGTGAAGGAGGTGCGCCTTGCGGGGGTAAGCCTCCTTCCCCAAGAGGAGCTCCTCAAGCTCCTGGAGCCCCTCAAGGGGCCCTTTGACTTCGCCAAGTACCAGGAGGCCTTAAGGGCCATCGCCAGGCGCTACGAGGAGGCGGGCTACCGCTTTAGCGGCCCCGACGCCCAGGGGAGCGCCCTGGAGGCGGGCGTCCTCACGGTGCGGGTGCGGGAGCTCAAGGTGGCCCGGGTGGAGGGGGAGGGCCTAGACCTAGGGGACTTCCCCCTGAAGCCCGGGGACTACCTCAACTACGCCAAGCTTCTGGAAGGGGTACAGAACCTCTCCCGGAGGCTTTCCCGCGTGGTGAACTTCACCCTCCTCCCCGAAGGGGAAAGCGTGGTGGTGCGCCTGGAAACAGGCCCGGAAGGGGGGAGGATTGAGCGGGTGGAGCTCCAAGGGAACACGGCCTTCCCCACGGAGACCCTCCTCGCCCTCCTCCGGCTTAAGCCGGGAGAGGTCTACACCCCGGCCCTCGCCCAAGAAGACGCCCGCCGCCTGGCCCAGTACTACGGGGAGAGGGGCCTCGAGGTGGCCGACGTGCGCTTTGGCTTCCAAGAGGGGGTCTACCGCCTGGAGGTGGTGGAGCTCAAGATCGCGGGCTACCGCCTGGAGTGGCAGGGGGACCACCGCACCCAAGAGGAGGTGATCCTCCGGGAGCTTCCCAAGGCGGGTTCCCTCTTCAGCGTCCCCGAGCTGCGAAGGGCCATCGCCCGCCTCATGGCCACGGGGCTTCTCGCCGAGCCCCCGGGGGTGCGCCTGGCCCCCGGGGAGAAGGAGGACCAGGTGGTGGTGGTCCTCTCCCTGAAGGAGGCCAGGACCGGCCTCTTCCAGCCCGCCCTGGGCTGGAGCTCCCTGGAGGGGTGGTCGGGGAGCCTCTCCTTCAAGGAGACCAACCTCTTCGGCCTGGCCCACCAGGTGAGCCTGGACCTCGCCTTCGTGCAGAACGACGCCCGGGACAACCTCTCCCTCTCCTTGGGCTACGCCATCCCCTGGCTTTACCTGGACTACCTGGACCTCAAGGAGGTGCGCACGAGCCTTTCCCTAAGCGCCTTCTCCACCCCCATCGGCAACAACAAGCTCCTCCAGGGGACCACGGACACCGGCTGGGAGTACACGGAGAGGCGCACCGGGGCGGCCTTCAGCCTCTCCCGCCCCTTTTCCAAGGACCTGGAGAACCTAAGGCTCACCCTCGGCCTCTCCGCCCGCCGCTCCACCTACGCCCTGGAGGTCTACGACCCGAACGCCCCCTGCGACCCGAGCGTAAGCGACACCGCCAACCCCAGGTACTGCGACGGCACCGGCTACAAGGACCCCTCCCTGGCCCAAAGCCTCCTCCCCACCCCCGGCTGGACGGTCCGCCTGGACACCACCCTGGGCTACCTGGACGTGGACGACCCCCGCTTCCGCACCCAAGGCTACGAGGCGAGCCTGGCCACGGGCCTCGGCCTCTCCCTGCCGGACACGGGGGGCCGGAGCTTCTTCGTGCCCCTGGTGGCCACGGGCAAGACCTACCTGCCCCTGGACGGGGAGAAGCGCCAGGCCCTGGCCTTCCGCCTTTCCGCGGGCACCCTCCTCGGCTTCCCCCCCGAGAGCGAGCGCTTTTACCTCTCCGGGGGCGGGGCCGAGGCCTTCCTCCTAAGGGGCTACGAGGACCGCAAGTACGGGGGGCTCTCCTTCGCCACGGGGAGCGTGGAGTACCGCTACAACTTCAACCTCTCCCCCCAGGGGGGGACCAACCTCTACGGCATCGTCTTCGCCGACCTGGGCCTCGCCGACAACACCGGGGGGGTGAAGTGGGGCGCGGGGATCGGGTTCCAGCTGGACCTGGACGTCTTCGGGGCCCTCCTCCCCTCCCTGAGGCTGGACTACGCCTTCAGCCCGGAAAGCCCCACGGGAAGGCTCCACTTCCGCATCGGCCCCATGTTCTAAAGCCCCCCCGCGCTGGCCCAAGCCAGCGCGGGGGGTTCCCGGGGAAAGCCGGGCGAGGAAAACAACACGGGCCCGCGTTTTGGCCGCGCGGGCCCGGTTAGGGTTGCCCGAAGCCCTTTAGCCCTCCTGCCGGAAGACCCCCGCCTGCCGGAGGAGCCTCCGGGCGGTGTCGGTGGGCTGGGCCCCCACGGAAAGCCAGTAGCGGGCCCGCTCCACGTCCACCTTGAGCCAGTCGGGGGTGGTCTTGCGGGGATCGTAGTAGCCGATCCTCTCTATGTAAGCCCCGTCCCGCTTCTTGCGGCTGTCGGTGACCACGATGCGGTAGTGGGGGTTATGCCTGGAGCCGAACCGAGAGAGTCTGATCTTGACCATGCCGTTCCTACCTCCTGAACATTCCCATGAGTCCCCGGCCCTTTCGCTTCTCCAGGGACTTCATCAGGGCCTTAGTCTCCTCAAAGGCTTTGATGAAGCGGTTGAGCTCCTGCACGGTGGTGCCGCTTCCCTTGGCGATGCGCTTGCGCCTCGAGGCGTTGAGGATGCGGGGGTTTTGCCGCTCCTCGGGGGTCATGGAGAGGACCATGGCCTCCAGGCGCTTCAGGGCCCGGTCGTCCACCCCCCCCGGGGGCAGGGCCTTGTCCACCCCGGGGAGCATCCTCAAGACCTCGGAGAAGGAGCCCAGGCGCTTGAGGTTTTGCATCTGCTTGAGGAAGTCCTCCAGGGTGAGCTCCTTGGCCGCCTTGGGCACCTCGGCCTCGAGGCCCGCCTCCCGCACCCGCTCGGCCAAGGTGGCCACGTCCCCCATGCCCAGGATGCGGCTCGCCAGGCGGTCGGGGTAGAAGGGCTCGAGGCCCTCGGGGCGCTCCGAGACCCCGGCGAAGTAGATGGGCTTCCCCGTGACGTGCCGGGCGGAGAGGGCCGCCCCGCCCCGGGCATCCCCGTCCAGCTTGGTGAGGACGAGGCCCGAGACCCCCACCTTCTCGTCAAAGGCCCGGGCCACGGAAAGGGCCTCCTGGCCGGTCATGGCGTCCAGGACCAGCAAGACCTCGTCCGGCTTCAGGACCGCCTTAAGCCGGGCGAGCTCCTCCATGAGGGGCTCGTCAATCTGCAGGCGGCCTGCGGTGTCCACCAGGATGAGGTCCCGCGCCCCAAGCCGGGCCTCCTCCTCCACCCGGCGGCGGATGGACTCGGGGGTCTCCCCGTCCCGCACCTCCAGCACGGGCACCCCGACCTTCTCCCCCAGGAGGCGAAGCTGCTCCCGGGCGGCGGGGCGCTGGGTGTCCGCCGCCACCAAAAGGGGACGGCGCCCCTTGCCCTTGTAGTAGAGGGCGAGCTTGGCGGCGGTGGTGGTCTTGCCGGAGCCCTGGAGGCCCACCAGGAACCAGAGGTTCTTGTCCTTGAGGAGGGGCTGGCGGACCTCGCCTCCGAGGGACTCCTTAAGGGCCTCGTAGACGGTGGCCAGGATCACCTGGGCGGGGGTCAGGCTCTCCAGGACCTTCTGGCCCAGGGCCCTTTCCCGCACCTTCTCCACGAACTCCCGGGCCACCTCCAGGTTCACGTCGGCGTCCATGAGGGCGCGGCGGATCTCCCGCAAGGTGGCCTTGAGGTCCTCCTCGCCGATCCGCCCCCGGCCCCTTAGCCGGTCTATGGCCTCCTGCAGTCGCGCGGAAAGCTGCCCGAACATGCCCCTCCAGGCCCTAAGGCCGGGCCTCAGGATAGGCCACCCCCCTTGAGCGTGTCAACCGCAATTTTTCTCACATTTTTAGCGGGCACGGTTGACGGGAAAGGCCCTGCCCCCTAGGCTGGGAAAGGTATGCAAGGGGCTTTGCCCTCGAGTCCCAGGCCCTGAAGGCCGCCTCCGGGCGGCCTTCGGCGAGAAAGGAGGCCGCCCGTGGAAACCGCCCTTTCCCCCCTGTTCCAGGCCCTGGAAGAAGGCGACACCCTGACCCTGAAGCGCCTCCTGGAGGAGGTCCACCCCCAGGACCTCCTCGCCCTTTGGGACGAGCTCAAGGGGGAGCACCGCTACGTCCTCCTCACCCTCCTCCCCAAGGACAAGGCCGCGGAGGTCTTCGCCAACCTCCCCCCCGAGGCCCAGGCGGAGTACCTCAAGACCCTCCCCCCCTGGCGGGTGCAGGAGCTTTTGGAGGAGCTTTCCCTGGACGACCTCGCCGACGCCCTCCAGGCGGTGGAGGAGGAGGACCCCGGGCTTGCCCGAAGGCTCAAGGAGGCCCTGGACCCCGAGACCCGGGCCGAGGTGGAGGAGCTCACCCGCTACGAGGAGGACGAGGCGGGCGGGCTCATGACCCCGGAGTACGTGGCCGTGCGGGAGGGGATGACCGTGGAGGAGGTCCTCCGCTTCCTGCGCCGGGCCGCCCCCGACGCCGAAACCATCTACTACCTCTACGTGGTGGACGAGGAGGGGCGCCTCAAGGGGGTGCTCTCCTTGCGGGACCTCATCGTGGCCGACCCCAGGACGCGGGTGGCGGAGATCCTGAACCCCAAGGTGGTCTTCGTGCGCACGGACACGGACCAGGAGGAGGTGGCCCGCCTCATGGCCGACTACGACTTCACCGTGCTTCCCGTGGTGGACGAGGAGGGCCGCCTGGTGGGGATCGTCACCGTGGACGACGTCCTGGACGTCCTGGAGGAGGAGGCCACGGAGGACATCCACAAGCTGGCCGCCGTGGACGTGCCCGACCTGGTCTACAGCCAGGCGAGCCCCGTGCAGCTTTGGCTCGCCCGGGTGCGTTGGCTGGTGATCCTCATCCTCACGGGGATGGTGACGAGCTCCATCCTCCAGGGGTTTGAGGGCGTCCTCGAGGCCGTCACCGCCTTGGCCTTCTACGTCCCGGTCCTCCTCGGCACCGGGGGGAACACCGGCAACCAGTCGGCCACCCTCATCATCCGCGCCCTCGCCACCCGGGACCTGGACCTCAGGGACTGGCGGCGGGTCTTCCTCAAGGAGGTGGCGGTGGGCCTCCTCCTGGGCCTCACCCTGAGCCTCCTCCTCGCGGGCAAGGTCTACTGGGACGGCCACCCCCTCCTCCTCCCCGTGGTGGGCCTGGCCCTGGTCCTCATCGTCTTCTTCGCCAACCTGGTGGGGGCCATGCTCCCCTTCCTCCTTAGGCGCCTCGGCGTGGACCCGGCCTTGGTGTCCAACCCCCTGGTGGCCACCCTCTCGGACATCACGGGCCTTCTCATCTACCTCTCCGTGGCCCGCTTGCTGTTGAAGATGGTATGAGGCTTCGGATGCGCGTGGAGTGGAGCCGGGGAAGCCCCCACCGCTACGCCTGGGAGGGGGGAAGGCTTCGCTTCGTGGGCCAAGACCGGCCCGCCCCCGTGAACTACGGCCTCCTCCCGGGCCTCCTGAACCCCGCCGACGGGGAGGAGGTGGACGCGGTCTACCTGGGGCCGCCCCTGCCCCCGGGGGAGGAGGCGGAGGGCCTTTTGCTGGGCATGGTGGCCCTGGCCGACGGGGACCACAAGCTCCTCCTGGCCCAAAGCCCCGAGGGCCTGGACCCCCAGGAGGCCGCCCGCCTCCTCGCCTGGTTCTCCCCGGAACGCAGGCCCACCCTCTTAGGGCCTGAGGAGGCCGGGGCCTGGGTGAAGGGCCTAGAGGAAAAGCAGGACCGGCGCCTCGGGGCCCTCCTGGGCCTCGCCGTGGGGGACGCCCTGGGGGCCCAGGTGGAGGGCCTATCCAAGGGCACCTTTTCGGAGGTTCGGGAGATGCGGGGCGGGGGGCCCCACCGCCTTCCCCCCGGGTTCTGGACGGACGACACGAGCCAGGCCCTCTGCCTCGCGGAAAGCCTCTTGCAGCAGGGGTTTGACCCCAAGGACCAGATGGACCGCTACCTGCGCTGGTACCGGGAGGGGTACCGGAGCGCCACCGGGACCTGCTTCGGCCTCGGCCACGCCACCAGGAGGGCCCTGGAGCGCTACGCCGCCACGGGCGAGCCCTACCAGGGGGACGAGGCGGGGGCGGGAAACGGGCCCTTGATGCGCCTCGCTCCCCTCGTTCTCGCCTACGAGAACCACCCTGATCTCCTTTCCCTGGCCCGCCTCTCCGCCCGGACCACCCACGGGGCAAGGGAGGCCCTCGAGGCCACCGAGGTCCTCGCCTGGCTCCTCCGGGAGGCCCTCAAGGGGGCGCCCAAAGAGGCCCTCCTCGCCCTTAAGCCCTTCCGGGAGGCCGACCTCCACCCCACCCTGAAGCGGGTGGTGGAAGGGGGGTTTTGGGAGGCGCCGGAGGAAGGCCCGGGCCACGCCCCCGGGACCCTGGCCGCGGCCCTTTGGGCCTTCGCCCGGGGGCGGGACTTTGAGGAAGGCATGGTCCTGGCCGTGAACCTAGGGGGGGACGCGGACACCGTGGGGGCGGTCTACGGCGAGCTCGCCGGGGCCCACTACGGCAAGGAGGCCATCCCCGAGCGCTGGCTTAGGGCCCTCCACCTAAGGGAGGAGATGGAGGCCCTGGCCCTCGCCCTCTACAGGATGAGCATGGCGTCCCCCAGGGAGTAGAAGCGGTAGCCCTCCTCCACCGCCAGGCGGTAGGCCTTAAGGGTCCGCTCCCTCCCCAAGAAGGCCGCCACCAGCATGAGGAGGGTGGAGCGGGGCAAGTGGAAGTTGGTGAAGAGGGCGTCCACCACCTTGAAGGCGTAGGGGGGGCGGATGAAGAGCCTCGTCTCCCCCTCGCCCGCCACCACCCCCTCCCCTTCCCGGTAGGCGCTCTCCAGGGCCCGGACCACCGTGGTGCCCACGGCCACGACCCGCCTCCCCTCGGCCTTGGCCCGGTTCACGGCCTCCGCCACCTCCTCGGGGATGGCGTAGGGCTCGGCGTGCATGGCGTGCCGCTCGGGGTCCCCCTTCACCGGGCGGAAGGTGCCCGGGCCCACGTGGAGGGTGAGGAAGCGAAGCTCCACCCCCATCCCCCGGAGCCTCTCCAAAAGCTCCGGGGTGAAGTGGAGCCCGGCGGTGGGGGCGGCCACGGACCCCGGGCGTTTGGCGTAGACCGTCTGGTAGCGCTCCATGGGGATCTTGGCCTTGATGTAGGGGGGAAGGGGCACCTCCCCCACCTCCTCCAGGTGGGCTATGAGGTCGCCTTGGAAGCGGAGGAGGCGCACCCCGTCCTCCTCCACCCCCACCACCTCCGCCTCGAGGCCCGGGACCGGGGCGAGGTCCTTGGGGGAGAGGAGGAGAAGCCTCGTGCCAGGCGGCGCCTTCCTCGCGGGGCCCAAAAGGGCCTCCCAAAGCCCCGGGGAGCGCTCCCGCACCAGGAGGACCTCCACCTTTCCCCCCGTGGGCTTCCTGGCGAGAAGCCTCGCCGGGATCACCTTGCTCTCGTTGAAGACCAAAACGTCCCCCCGGCGCAGGAACTCGGGCAGGTCCCGCACCCGCTTGTGCGCCACCCGGAAGGGGCCTTCCCGGTAGACCACCATGAGCCGGGCCATGTCCCGGGGCTCCACCCCTTCCTGGGCGATCCGCTCGGGGGGGAGGTGGTAGTCGTAGGCCTCCAGACCTTCCACGGCTAGCGCTCAGGCGACCGAGGCTCCATGAAGGGGTTAGGGATCTCGGGCAGGTGGGTGAAGCGGTCCACCGCGTCAATGAGCCTCTGGGCCGTGGTCTCCCGGAAGGCGATGACCTCCACCCGAATGCCCCGCTCCATCAGGACCTCGAGGATCTCCACGAAGTCCCCGTCCCCGCTCCCCAGGACCACCACGTCCAGGTAGGGCATGAGGCGCACCATGTCCGCGGCGATGCCCATGTCCCAGTTCCCCTCGTAGATGGGCTTCCCCCCCTCCCCCAGCTCCTTCACCGTGAGGTACATGCGCCGCACCTTGTAGCCGATGGTGGAGAGCTTGTAGATGAAGGGCCAGGCGGAGGTGTCCCCCTCCTTCTCCACCACGTAGGCGGTGGCCCGCACCAGGCGCCTTCCCCCCACGGCGTAGCGCAGGAGGCTCTCAAAGTTCACGTTGCGCTCGTAGTAGTCCCGGGCGGAGTGGTAGAGGTTCTGGGTGTCCACGAAGACGCCCACCCGCTGCTCGGGGTGCTGGCCGAGGGTCTCCATCGGCTCCCATCATAAGGGGGCCAGGAGGTGGAAAGCCCCTAGCCCGCGTTCCTGAGGCCCGCCGCCACCCCCAGGAGGGAGAGGAGGAGGGCGCGCCTTAGGGCCTCGTCCTCCCTGCCCCCGGGGGCGCGGTAACGGCGGAGAAGCTCCACCTGGACGAAGTTGATGGGGTCCACGTAGGGGTTCCTCAGGGCGATCTGCCGCTCCAGGGTCTTCTGGTTGTGGAGGAGGGGGGCCTGGAAGATGGCCTCGAGGAGGGCCCTCGTGGCCTCGTACTCCCGGGCGATCTGGTGGAAGAGGGGGTGAAGGGGCGCTTCCACCAGGCGCAGGTAGAGGCGGGCCACCCCCAGATCCGCCTTGGCCAGGGCCATGGCCGCGCTCTCCAGGGTGGTGGCGAAGAAGGGCCAGCCCCGGTACATCTCCCGAAGGAGGTCCAAAGGAAGCGCCTCCAGGGCGGAAAGCCCGTACCAGCCGGGAAGGAGGAGGCGGACCTGGGTCCAGGCCATGACCCAGGGGATGGCCCTGAGGTCCCTTATGTCCCGCACCCGGCCGTGGCGGTAGACGGGACGGCTGGCGATGGGAAGCTCGCCGAGCTCCCTTATGGGGGTGAGGGCCTCAAAGAAGGGGAAGAAGCCCTCCTCCTGGAGGAGGGCCCGGTAGCGGGCCATGCTCTTCTCCCCCGCCTCCCAGAGGGCCTCCCGCCAGTGGGGCTTGGGCTCCACCCCGTCCCCCAAGGCGGCCTGGGCGAAGTGGAAGAGGAGCTGCTCCAGGTGGCGCACGGCAAGCTCGGGGTGGCCGTAGCGGTCCGCCAGGGCCTCCCCCTGCTCCGTGAGCCGCAGGCGGCGGCCCACGCTCCTCGGGGGGAGGCTCGCGATGGCCCGGCCCGCGGGGCCCCCGCCCCTTGCCGTGGAGGTCCCCCGGCCGTGGAAGAAGTAGACGGGAAGCCCCTCCTCCTCCCCCACCCGGCTCAAGGCCTCCTGGGCCTCGTAGAGGGCCAGGTTGGCCATGAGGAAGCCCGCGTCCTTGTTGGAGTCGGAGTAGCCGATCATCACCTCCACCCCGCCCCGCCCCTCGGCGTGGGCCCGGAAGACGGGGTTCCTGAGGAGGCGGCGGAGCACCCCGGGGGCCCGCCTCAGGTCCTCCAGGGTCTCAAAGAGGGGGACCACGTCAAAGGGGAGGGGGCGGCCCGGGCGGTAAAGCCCCACCTCCCGGGCGAGGAGGAAGACACTGAGGAGGTCCACGGGGTGGTGGGTCATGGAGACCACGTGGGCCCCCTTGTCCCGCCAGGCCTTTAGGGCCCCCAGGGCCACCCGTAGGGCCTCCCCTTGGGGGGCCTCCCCCACGGGGAGGAGGGGGCGGGCGGTCTTAAGCTCCTCCGTGAGGAGGCTTTCCCCCTCCTCCGGGGAGAGGGCGAGGAGGTCGGGGTGGACCCCGCCCACCCGGAGGAGCTCGGCGGCGGCCTCCAGGAGCTTCCCCGACTCCTCCCTCAGGTCCAGGGGGGCAAGCTCCAGGCCGAAGGCGGAGAGGCGGGCCCCCAAGGGGTCCAAGAAGGCCTCGGCCACGGGGCCAAGCCCCACCTCCCTAAGCCCCCGCTCCGCCGCCTTCAAGGCGGCGAGAAGCCCCTCCGTGGTGGCCTCTCCCCTCTCCAGGGCCCGGTACAAGGCGGCGAAGTAGCGGCGGTAGGGCTCGCCTCCGAAGCGCTCCACCCCCTTTCCCCCCTCCCGCACCTCCCGGGGGGCGGGCACCTTGGCCTCGGAGAGGGAGAGGTCCCGCACCAGAGCCTCCAAGGCCTCCAAGAACTTCTCCCGGGCCACCTCCCGGGCGTAGCGGGCGGCGAAGGCGGTGACCTCGGGGGTGACGAAGGGGTTCCCGTCCCGGTCGCCGCCGATCCAGCTCCTAAAGCGCACGGGGCTTTTCAGGCGGGGCCTTCGCCCGTACACCCTCTCCAGGGCGGCCTCGAGGCCCGCCACCACCCGGGGCACGGCCTCCCAGAGGGTGGTGGGCAGGTAGTAAAGCCCCCCCTTGATCTCGTCCTCCACGCCAGGCCTGGCCTTGCGCACCTCCTCCGTGGCGTAGAGGAGGGCCACCCGGGCGGCGAGCCTTTCCCTCTCCCCCGCCTCCAGCTCCCTCTGCAGGGCCTCGAGGTGGTGGCGCAGGGTGCGGCGGCGGGTCTCCGTGGGGTGGGCGGTGAAGGTGAGGAGGAGCTCCAGCCGGTTCAGGTGGGCCTCGGCCTCCTCCAGGGATAGCCCCCGTTCCTTAAGGGCCTTGGCCAGGGCCAGGAAGCCCTCGGGCCTGGGGTTTTCCGGGGTCTCGGCCTGGGCCCGCAAGCGGTTCACCCGCACCCGGTGCCGCTCCTCCGCCAGGTTCACCAGGTGGAAGTAGTGGGTGAAGGCCCGCACCAAGGCCTCGGCCTCCTCCAGGGATAGCCCCTCCACCCGGGCCAAAAGGGCCTCCCCCGCCCCTTCCTCCCCCTGGCGGCGGGCCTTGGCGAGGGCCCGCACCTCCTCCACCAGGGCGAAGAAGCGCTCCCCCGAGAGGGTCCGGATGGCCTCCCCCAGAAGGCGGCCCAGGAGGTCCACCTCGGCCTTTAAGAGGTCAAAGGGCTCCATCACGGCTCTTCCCAGACGTAGGGGCTGATGGAAAGGGGCCTTCCCCCCTCAAGGACGAGCTCCGTGGCGTGGAAGCGGGCCTTGCCTTGGGCGGCGCGGAAGGGCTGGGGGCGGCCCGTGAGGAAGCGGGCGAGGAAGGTCTCCACCTCCCCCCCGATGATGGAGTGGTAGGTCCCGGTCATGCCCACGTCCGTCTGGTAGAGGGTGCCCTTGGGCAGGCGGGTGGCGTCCAGGGTGGGGACGTGGGTGTGGGTGCCGAGGACCGCGCTGGCCCTGCCGTCCAGGTAGTGGCCCAGGGCCATCTTCTCGCTGGTGGCCTCGGCGTGCACCTCCACCACCACGTAGTCCGCCTTCTCCTCCTCCAGGAGGCGGTCTAAGGCGCGGAAGGGGTCGTCCAGGGGGTCCATGAAGACCCGGCCCATCACCTGGGTGAAGAGGAGGCTTTCCCCGCCCACCTCCAGCCGCCAAAACCCCTTGCCCGGGGTCCCCGGCGGGTAGTTGAGGGGGCGCACCACCGGCTCCTTCTCCAGGAGCTCGTAGACCTCCTTGTGGTCCCAGGCGTGGTTGCCCAAGGAGACGAGGTCCACCCCCGCTTCCCGCAGGAGGCGGTAGCTTCGCCGGTCCAGGCCCTTGCCTCTTGCGGCGTTTTCCCCGTTCGCGATCACCAGGTCGTAGCGGTGGCGGATGTCCGGGAGGTGGAGGCCCACCGCCCGGAGGCCGGGCTCGGCCATCACGTCCCCGATGAAAAGAAGGCGCATGGGGGCATTATACGCACCCCCAGGGGCCCCCCGAGGTTCACCCTACCTTGATGTAGGCGTACCCCTTGGCCTGGAGCTCCCCCAAGGCGCCCACCCCAGAGGGCACCCACTTGAGGAAGTCGTCGGGGCGGAGGGTCGTGTCAAGAGTTATGTGTAAGAGTCTGTGTACGGGGGGCATACCGCTCCTGAAGCATCTTCTCCAGC
>NZ_FNBC01000046.1 GCF_900102145.1 Thermus arciformis
AGGCTCTCCGGCTTCACGTCCAGAAGCACCGTGGGGGCGAAGAAGAGCCCCTTGGCCTCCCCTCCCGCCACGAGCCTCGCTCCCTTGGCGAGGGCGTCCTCCACGTGGGTCTGCACCTTCCGGAGGGCGGCCTCGTTCACCAGGGGGCCGATGTCCGTCTCCTCGGAGAGGGGGTCCCCCACCTTCAGGGCCTGGACCCTTCGGGCGTAGGCCTCGGCGAAGGCCTCGGCCACCTCCGCCTGGACGAAGATCCGGTTCGCGGCCACGCAGGACTCCCCGGCGTTGCGGAACTTGGCCCGAAGCGTTTCCTCCACCGCCCTATCCAGGTCGGCGTCGGCGAAGACCAGGACGGGCGCCCCGCCCCCAAGCTCCAGGGAGACCCGCTTCAGGGTCTTGGCCGCCTCCTCGTAGAGCCTCACCCCCACCTCGGTGCTCCCCGTGAAGGTGAGCTTGCGGACCCTTTCGTCCTCCAGGAAGGGGCGGGAGACCTCGGCGGGCCTGGAGGTGGGGAGGACCTGGAAGACCCCAGGAGGCCCCCCCGCCTCCAGGAAGAGCTTGGCCAGGTAAAGGGCGGTGAGGGGGCTCTCCTCCGCGGGCTTGAGCACGAAGGTGCACCCCGCGGCCAGGGCCGGGGCCACCTTGCGGGTCACCATGGCCGCGGGGAAGTTCCAAGGGGTGATGCCGTAGACCGGCCCCACGGGCTCGTAGCGCACCAGGATCCGCTTGTGGGGAAACTGGGAGGGGACCGTCTCCCCGTAGATCCGCTTCGCCTCCTCGGCGTACCACTCCACGAACCCCGCGGCGTAGGCCACCTCGGCCCTCCCCTCCTTGAGGGGCTTCCCCATCTCCAGGGCCATGAGCCGGGCGAGGGGCTTCTTGTGCTCCAGGATGCCCTCGTACCAGCGCCTGAGGACCTGGGCCCGTTCGTAGGCCGTGGCGCGGCTCCAGGCGGGGAAGGCCGAAACCGCCTCCTCCAAGGCCTCCCGCGCCTCCTCCTCCCCGCAGTCCGCCACCTCGGCCACCACCTCCCCCGTGGCCGGGGAGACCACGGGGAACCTCCGCTCCAAGCGCCGCCACGCCCCGCCGATCAGGGCCTCCGTGGGCACCGCCACTCCCAGCGCCTTTAGCATGGCCGCCTTCCGCCTCTCCAGGCTACCTCTATGGGACCCCCAATGATCCCTAGAGGGTCACGATTGGGCGCACCCCTTCCCGCCTTCAAAGGGCGAGCAACGCCGCTACCTCCTCCCGGTGGAGGAGGTCCTCCATTTCCCCTTCGAGGCGCACTTCCCCTGTTTCCAAAACGTAGGCCCGGTCCGCCACCTGGCCCGTGAACTTAAGGTTTTGCTCCGCCAACAGGATAGGCAGGCCTTCTCCCTTAAGCTCCAGGACTAACCGGGCGATCTCCTCCACCACCAACGGGGCAAGCCCTTCTGTTGGCTCGTCGAGGAGCAGGAGTTGGGGATTCGTCATCAAGGTTCTTGCGATGGTGAGCATCTGTTGCTCTCCCCCCGAGAGGAGTCCCCCCTTGCGGTGTTCAATTTCTTTCAAACGAGGCAAAAGCCTATATATTTGCTCCAAGTTCCAGCGGCCAGGTCGTTGAGCCACGAGGAGGTTTTCCCGCACCGTGAGTTCAGGGAAGATGCGGCGATCGTCCGGGACATAGCCAAGGCCGAGCTGCGCCCGGCGGAAAAGAGGAAGGTGGATGAGCTCCCGGCCCCGGTAGGCCACGCTTCCCGAGAACACCCTTACCATGCCCATCACTGCTTTGATCAAAGTGGTCTTCCCCGCCCCATTCCGCCCTAAGAGAGCGACCACCTCCCCTTCCCTCACCTCCAGATTGACATCGTGTAGGACGGGGATTTCCCCGTACCCTGCCCGGAGTCCCTCGATCCTAAGGCTCATGCTCCACCCCCTAGGAAAGCGGCCCGGACCTCTGCGTTTTGGCGAATCTCCTCGGGAGAGCCTTCCGCCAGAACTCTACCTTGGTGAAGCACCGTGATGCGGTCAGCTAGGTGAAGCACCGCCTCGGTGTCGTGCTCGGTGAAGAGTAGGGTGACGCCTTCTTTGCGCAGAAGTTCACGAATGAAAGCCACCATCTCCCGTCTTTCCGCCCGAGAAAGCCCCGCTAGAGGTTCATCCAGAAGGAGAAGCTTGGGCCGGCCTGCCAAGGCTATGGCCACGTCGAGCCGTTTGAGATCTCCTAGAGGGAGTTCAGATACTCTCCTTGAACTTTGCTTCTCCAAGCCGACTTTCTGTAGCGCTTCTTCCGCCTGCGCTAATCCCTCTTTAAAGTCCCTTAACGGCTTGAGAAGGGCGAAGGTGCGCCCCTGGTACCCCAGACAGGCCACGGCCACGGCCTCGAGGACCGTCATGGACAAAAAGGGTTGGGCGCGCTGGAAAGAGATGGCGAGGCCCATGCGGGCGATCCTGAAGGTGGGCCAGCCCGTGATTTCCCGGCCCTCGTAGGTGATGCGCCCCCGGTCTGGACGAAGCCGCCCCGTGATCACGTTAAAGAGGGTGGTTTTCCCAGCGCCGTTAGGTCCTACCAGGGCGTGGAAGCTCCCTTCGGCCACCGAGAGGGACACCCCGGCCAGGGCTAGAAAGCCCTGGAAGGATCGATAGATGTCCTTAGCTTCCAGAAGCGCCACGGCGCTCCCCCTTCAGCCGCCTGCTGGCCATCTCCAAGGCCAGCCCTCCAAGCCCCTTGGGGAAGAAAAGGACCATGAGAAGGAGTAAGGCCCCAAGGAAAAAAGGCCAGTATTCGGTGTTCGCTTGAACAACCACCCTCAGAAGAAGGAAGACGGTCGCTCCTATGGCCGGTCCCAGGAAAACGCCGCTTCCTCCCAGAATCGTCGCCAAAATACATTCTGCAGACCGTGTCCAGAAAAGGTAATCGGGGAATACCGACCGCTGTAAGGCTCCTTGGAGAGCCCCAGCGAGGCCGGAGAGGGCTCCGGAGATGACGAAAGCGAGGAGGAGATGACCGAAAGCGTTTATGCCCACGGCCTCGGCCCGGGCGCGGTTGTCCCTCAAAGCGCGGAGAGCGTAGCCAAAGGGCGAACGTTCCAGCGCCCAGAGAAAAAGAACGCCAAGAGCAAAGAGAAAGAGGACAACATAGTAGTAAAAAAGGCTTTCCCCCCAAATGCCCGGAGGACGAAGGTCGGTGATGCCGTTGTCCCCCCCGGTGAAGGCGTACCACTTGTGGGCCACGGCGTAGAGAAGTTGGGCAAAAGCCAGGGTGAGCATGGTGAAGTAGATACGGGAGAGGCGGATAGACAAAAAGCCAATGAAGAGCGCTCCCAAGGCGCTGATCAGGAAGGCCAGAGGCAAGGTGGCGGGGAAGGGCCAACCTCCCCGAGCCACGAGAAGGGCCATGGTGTAAGCGCCTAGACCGAAAAAGGCGGCTTGGCCGAAGGAAAGAAGCCCGGTCTGGCGGAACAAGAGGTTGAAGGCCATGGCATACAACCCCAGGATGAAGGCCTCGCTGGCCAGCTTAAGCCCGTACTCGGAAAACCACGGCCCCAAGAGGGCAAGGGCGAGGAAAAGCCACAGAAGCCTCATGTTCTCACCGCCGGCGGACGCCCCAAGAGCCCCCATGGGCGCAAAAGGAGTGTCAAGGCCATAAGGGCGAAGGGAAAGACCATGGCCCATTCCGGCAGAAACAGCACCCCAAGGGCCTGCACCAGCCCGATCAACACCGCCCCTAGCAACGCTCCCCACACGCTCGCCAACCCTCCGATGACCACCACGATGAAGGCGTTGATCACTGCATCCACGGCCATGCCCGGGGTAGCGGCCTGCATGGGCAGGAGGGCTGCCCCCCCGAGCGCCGCCAAGGCGATTCCCACGCCGAAGACCACGGTGTAGAGCAAAGGTACGTTCACGCCCAAGGCTTCCAGCATTTCCCGATCCTGGGTGGCTGCCCGAATCCAGGCCCCAAGCCGGGTCCGGTACAGGAAGATCCCCAGGAGAAGTGCGCTTACGGCGGCAAGGCCTATGAGGAACAGGTAGTAGCTGGGGAAAGGAGTTCCCAAGAGGAACAAGGGACCGGCAAAGGCCTGGGGCATGGGGAAGGCCCGGTACCCTGTGCCGAAGAAGAAGCGGACCAGGTCCTCGATGATGAGGAGAAGGGCGTAGGTGAGGAGGATCTGATACTCCTCAGGACGAGCATAGACCCGGCGGATGAAGATGCGCTCCACGAACGCCCCAATGACAAACCCGGTTGCCAACACGAGGAGGAGACCTCCCCAGAACCCATCGGCCTGGCCGCGGGTGAAGGCGTACAAAAAGTACGCGCCAAGCATGTAAAAGGAGCCATGGGCAAAGTTGACAATGCCCATGGCTCCGAAAATCAGGGAGAGGCCTACAGAAAGGAGGAAGAGAGTGCTAGCGTAGGCGAGACCGGTGAGGAGCTGGAGGGCGTAGAATCCGAGGTCCATGGGCTACCGCTTACACTGGGTGGGGTAAATGGTGTCGGTTGCGGGGACAATCCTCATGCGTTCCAGGATGGCAAAGGGGTAATCCGGCGTGTGCTTGGTGTAGCCCCAGACCAGTCCCTCAAACACCTGGTGGTCCTCCGGACGCATCCGCTTCCGGCCTTCGGGAGCGTCGTAGACCAAGCCGCCGTCGGCCTCAAAGGCCCGCTTCACCGCGTCCGCCTGGGTGGACCGGGCTTTCTCTATGGCCCGGGCCAGCATGTGCAGGCCTGCATAGGCTTCTTGTGCATTGTAGCTTGGGTACTCTCCGAAGCGCTTGCGGTAGGCCTCCACAAAGGCCTTGTTGCGTTCGGTGTTGGGGTAGAGGAACCAGTACCGGGCCGACACCAAAAGGCCTTCAGGGGTTTC
The DNA here is from genome assembly GCF_900102145.1 of Thermus arciformis. Taxonomy (GTDB): domain Bacteria; phylum Deinococcota; class Deinococci; order Deinococcales; family Thermaceae; genus Thermus; species Thermus arciformis. The sequence continues at coordinate 4,845 of NZ_FNBC01000046.1, forward strand.
TTTCCCCAGGGGTACCAGGACCTCTAAAGCTGCGCCTACGGGATTCACGAAGTACTTTACCTGGTTGAAGAAGCCAAACTGCTTGGCCTGCCGGGCAAAAATCACCATGTCCCCCGCCCAGAGGGTAGAGAAGACCGCTTCGGGGCGCGCCCGCATGAGCGCCGTAATGAAGCTCGCGTAGTCGGTGGAGCCGAAGCGGGGCCACTGCTCGCTCACCACCTCCACGTCAGGGCGGAGCTGCTTCAGGCGCGTGATGAAGTCCTGCCAAGAGACGCGCCCGAACTCGTAGTCGGGACCGATGTTGGCCCACCGCTTGACCGGCAACGTAGCTGCCAAAGCGGCCGCCGCCCAGGAGTCCATGCGGGCGTTATTGGAAGTGCGGAACACGTAGGGGCGGCATTGCTCGGTAAGGTTGGGCGTGGCCGCATGGGTCACCACCAGAGGGATCTTGTACTCGTCCGTGAGCGGAGCCACGGCCAGGGACACGGAGCTGGAGTCTATACCGAAGAGGAAGTCCACCTTCTCTTGGAGGATCAGGCGCCGGGCTTCCCTGACCCCTACATCGGGGTTGCCTTGGTCGTCCACCACGATGAGTTGGATGGGCCTACCCAGGACCCCTCCCCGTGCGTTGATCTCCTCTGCGGCGAGCTGGGCGCCTTGGGAACCGGATTTGCCGTAACCTGCGAAGTTGCCGCTGAGGATGAACAAGGCACCTATCTTGATGGGCTGTTGGCTTTGGGCGAGGGCCAATCCTAAGGCCAAAAGCAACGGAGCAAACCAACCCTTCATGTTCTCCTCCTTTTTACTTTGCGCTCACGCCGCCATCCACGGCGTAGACGCCGCCGGTAAGGTAACGGTTCTCCGGCTCCAGAAGAAACACGACCATGCGAGCCACCTCTTCGGGTTGAGCCATCCTGCCCAGGGGGATCTCCTGCAAAAGGCGCGGACCCAGAACCGGATGCGCCCTAAGGCCCGCGGTCATCTCGGTTTCCGTCCAGCCGGGAGCAACCAGATTGACCCGGATACCCCGGTTCGCCCAGTCCAGGGCAAGGGCTCGGGTAAGCCCCCAAAGCCCCGCTTTGGCCGCGGTGTAGGCGGCCAAACGTTCCCCGTCTTTCAGGCTCAGAACCGACCCGACCAGGACCACGCTTCCCTCTTGTTGCAGTCGCTGGGCGAAGGCCTGAGCTACGAGGAAGGCTCCGGTGAGGTTGACCGCCAACACTTGGTCCCACACCTCGGGGTCCAGCTTCTCCGCCCGTGTGAAGGCAGGGCTAATCCCAGCGTTGTAGACGAGGCCGTAAAGACCCACCTCCTCGGCGAAGCGGGAGATGACCAAGGGAATAGCCGCCCGGTCAAGCACGTCCAAAACTGCGCCCCAGGCTTTTAGGTCCTGAGCCACTGCCTTCACACGCTCGGGATCCCTACCCGTGATCCCGAGGCGGGCTCCACAGGCAGCAAGCTCCTTAGCGACCGCCAGGCCAATCCCTCGCGTGGCTCCCACCACGAGAACCGGCTTATCCCTAAGCCCGGACATGCCTCACCACCCGCTTGGCCTTGAAAGCCGTGCGCTCCAGCGTCCCCGGGGCCTCGAGGCGCACTTCCGGCGTGACCCCTAGGGCTTCCTTGAGGCGTGCCCGCAGGGCCTGAACGAGGCCTTCCGTGTCTTCCCTCCTTTGGGCCAGCTCGGCCACCACGGTTACCTGCCGGGCCACCCCTCCTTCCTCCACAACCTCGATCCGGTACTCGCTGGAGAGCTCCGGAAAGGCCCGCACCACCTCCTCCACCTGGGTGGGGTAGAACTTGGCCCCGCGGTACACCACCAGGTCATCTGCCCGCCCGAGAATGCCTCCTAAGGCCCTAAGGTGGGTGCGCCCGCAGGGGCAGGGTTCTTTGGTGAGGACGGCCAGGTCGCCCGTGTAGTAGCGGACCAGCGGGGTCGCTTCCCGGGTAAGGTGGGTAAGGACCAGAACCCCCATCTTGCCCTCGGGAAGGGGTTCTTTGGTTTCCGGGTCCACCACCTCCACCAGGTAGTGGTCCTCGGCGAAGTGGAGCCCCGCCTGGGCTTCGCACTCCGCGGCGAAGGTGGGACCCATCTCCGCAAGTCCGTAGTAATCGTAAGCCCGAAGGCCTAACGCCTCCTCCAGGCGGCGCCGTGTGGCCGGGTTCTCCGTACCTGCCTCGCCCCCGAAAGCGCCGATGGCGAGGGGGCTGTCCACGCCCCGGGCCTGAAGGGCTTCGGCCAGGTATAAGCCGAAGGAGGGGGTGGCGGTAAGCGCCTTGGGGCGGAAGCGCGCCATGAGCTCGAGGTGGCGCTCCGTCTGCCCCGCGCCCACGGGGAGGATGAAGAGGCCGAGTTTAACGGCGGCGTAGTGCACGGCCATGCCCGCGACCCAAAGCCCGTAGCTGAAGCCGTTCAGCAAAACGTCCCCCGGCCTCAGACCAAAGCCAAAGAGGGTCCGGGCTGTAATCTCGGCGATGTTTTCCGCGTCCTTTTTGGACCAAACCGTGCCCACAGGAAATCCCGTGGTGCCGCTGCTGGGGTGGTATTCCTGCCACCCGTCTGGGGGTACCAGGGTATAGCGGCCCAAGGGAGGGTGCGTCTGCTGCTCCTGCCTGAGGTCTGCTTTTGTGATCAGGGGGAAGCGGGCGAGGTCCTCGAGGCCCCGAATCTCCCGGGAAATGCCCGCCCACCGCTCCCGGTAAAAGGCGCTTTGGTGGTAGAGCCTTTCCACCTGCTTCTGGAGAAGCGCCAACTGCAGCGCCTCCAAACGGCTTCGAGGAAGGATCTCTACCTCGGGGTGCAGGTACCGGGACATGCAGGCCTCCAATAAGCGGTTTGCGCACACTATAGGCAATAGGGACGTAGCTTGTCAAGTATGTACACTAATGAACGCTATGCTCATCCTGTGGTAAAGTGGGGGCGTGGGGTCTCCCCTACCTTCCCTCTACGCCCTGAGCGACCTGGCCCGGGCAACCGGGATCAGCCGGAGGGTCCTCCAGCACTACGCCCGGCTCGGCCTCCTGGAGCCGGGGGCACTTACCCACGGGGGACGCAAGCTTTACACCGAGTTTGCCCTCTCCCTGGTCCAAGACATCCAGGACCTGAACCAACTGGGGTTCTCCCTAGAAGAAATCCGTAAAATCATGCTCCTGAAGAAGGCCATCTTCCGCCCCGACGGTACTTACCGGGAGGATTGGAAACGGGAGGATATCCCCCTCTCAGACGAAGAGCTCCTCGCCATGTGGCAGAAGACCGGGGAGGTGCTGGCCAGCATGGAGCGGCAGGAGCGCATGATCCGGCGCTTCCACCGCTTCCTCACCAAGCACTTCGCCCCGGAGGAGGTGCGGCATGGACTTCGCTCTGGACCGGGAGACGGAGGCGCTTAGGGAGAGGGTACGGGCCTTCCTCGAGGAAGCAGTCATCCCTCGGGAGGTTGAGGCCGCACGCAACCTCGATCGCCTCGAGGCCATCGCTAGGGAGCTTCAGGCGGAAGCCAAAGAGCGGGGGCTCTTCCTTCCCCACATGCCCAGGGAGCTGGGCGGGCTTGGTCTTTCCTGGCGGCAACTGGCCGTGGTCTTGGAGGAGGCGGGGCGGAGCCTTCTCGGACCCCGGGCCCTGAACGCCGCCGCCCCCGATGAGGGCAACATGCACCTCCTCCACAAGGTGGCGAGCCCCGAGCAAAAGCGGCGCTACCTCGAGCCCCTGGCCGCCGGGGAGGTGCGGAGCGGTTTCGCCATGACCGAGCCCATGGGGGCGGGGGCCGATCCCAGCCTCCTCAGGACCACCGCCCGGCGGAGGGGGAGGGGGTTTGTCCTCGAGGGGCGGAAGTGGTTCACCACCGGGGCCGAGGGGGCGGCCTTCTTCCTGGTCCTGGCCCGGGCCGAGGAGGGGCCCACCATCTTCCTGGTGGACCGGGAGAACCCCGGGCTTAAGCTAGTGCGCACCATCCCCACCATGGACCACTGGTCCTTGGGGGGGCACGGGGAGCTGGTCCTCGAGGGGTGCGAGGTGGGGGAGGAGGCGGTCTTGGGGGAGGTGGGGAAGGGGTTCGAGTACGCCGAACTCCGCCTGGACCCGGCCCGGCTCACCCACTGCATGCGCTGGCTCGGGGTGGGGGTGCGGGCCACGGAGCTTGCCCAGGAGTACGCCCTCAAGCGGGACTCCTTCGGCCGGAAGCTCGCCGAGCACCAAGGGGTCCAGTTCATGATCGCCGACAGCCATATGGAACTCCACGCCGCCCGCCTCATGGTCTGGCACGCCGCCTGGAAGCTGGACCGGGGGGAGAGGATCCGCCACGAGGCCTCCATGGCCAAGGTCTTCGTCTCCGAGGCGGTGGGCCGGGCGGTGGACCGGGCGCTCCAGATCACCGGCGCCCTGGGCGTGAGCGAGGACATCCCCCTCTCCATCTTCTACCGGGAGGTGCGGCCCTTCCGGATCTACGACGGGCCCAGCGAGGTGCACCGGGCGAGCGTGGGCAAGCGGGCCCTTTTCAAGGGGCTTAGGCCATGAAGGAGGCCTTGGAAGCCGCCCTAAGGGAGGTCCTGGGACCGGGGGAGGTGGTGGCCTTGAGGCGCCTCCCTGGGGGAGCCTCCAAGGAGGCCTGGGCGGTGGACTACCGCACCGGAGAGGCCCTGCACCCCCTCTTCCTCCGCCGGGCGGGGGGCGGGGTGATCTACAGCAAGACGCTGTCCTTGGCGCAGGAGTTCCGCCTCCTCCGGGTGGCCTGGGCCCATGGGGTCAAGGTCCCGGAGCCCCTCCACTACTTCCCTGACCTCGAGGGCCGCGAGGCCTTCCTTATGCGCCGCCTGGAGGGGGAAGCCATCGGCGCCCGGGTGGTGCGGCGCCCGGAGCTGGCGCGGGCCCGGGAGGCCCTGCCCCAGGCCATGGCCGAGGAGCTCGCCAAGATCCACGCCCTTCCCCCGGGAGAGGTGCCCTTCCTCAAGCCCCCTCCCCTCCCGCCTTGGCGGGCCGCCTTGGAGGAGGCCTACCGGGACCTGGACGCTCTGGAGGAGCCCCACCCGGCCCTGGAGTGGGGCCTGCGCTGGCTCCAGGACCACCCGCCCAGGGAGCTTCCCCCCGTGGTGGTCCACGGCGATTTCCGCGTGGGCAACCTCCTGGTGGACGGGGAAGGGCTGGTGGCGGTCCTGGACTGGGAGTTCGCCCACCTGGGCGACCCTCGGGCGGACCTGGCCTGGCCCCTGGTGCGGGCCTGGCGCTTTGGGGAGGACGGGAAGCGCCTGGGGGGCGTGGGGGAGGTGGGGCCTTTCTTGGAACGGTACAATGTCCTCACGGGCCGGGACATCGCCGAGGAGGAGCTTTTCTGGTGGGAGGTCCTGGGCAACGTGCGCTGGGGGCTTGGGGCGCTGAAGCAGGCCCGCAGACACCTCAGGGGGGAGGAGCGGAGCGTGGAGCTTGCGGTGCTGGGAAGGCTCGCCTCGGAGATGGAGTACGAGGTTCTGTACCTCTTGGAGAGGCATGGATAGGCCCACCTTGGACGAACTCTTGGAGGCCGTGGGGGAGTTTCTGGAGAAGGAGCTCCTCCCCAGCGTGGCCGACCCCAGGCTCCGCTTCCAGACCCTGGTGGCCCTGAACGCCCTGGGCATCGCTCGGCGGGAGCTTTCCCTGGGAGAGGCCCTGGCGGAGGAGGACCGGAGGGAGCTTGGGGCCCTCCTCGGCCTCGAGGGGGCTCCAGAGGAGTTGCTAGGCGTCTTGGCGCGGCGGATCCGGGAGGGCCAGGCCCCGCCCGGAACCTTCGCCTTCCTCAAGGCCCACGTGGTGCGGAAGCTTAAGGTGGCCAGCCCTAAGTACCTCGGGCGCTACCGATGAGGCGGCGGCTTATCCTTCTCCGCCACGGCGAGGTGGACTACTTTCCCCAAGGACGCCCTGTTCCCCCCGAGGGGGTGGGCCTCACGGAGCGGGGCAAGGAGCAGGCGAGGGCGGTCGGGGCTTTGCTCTGGAACGTCCCCTTGGACCTCGCCCTGCACACCGGCCTCCGCCGCACGGAGGAAACCCTAGCCCTGGTGCTGGAGGGCCGCGAGGTTGAGGTGGAGGCCTGGCCCGAGTTCCGGGAGATCCGCCCCGGCAGGCTGAGGGACCTCCTCGATCCCGAGCGGGCCTTTCGGGAGGCCTTCCATCCCCAAAGCCTCGAGGAGCGTTTCCTGGGAGGGGAGCGCTACCGGGACTTTCTGGAGCGGGTGCTCGCCGCCTATCGCCGTCTTCTGGAAAGACCCTGGGGTACCCTCCTCCTCGTGGCCCACGGAGGGGTGATCCGGGCCCTCCTCTCCTACGCCCTCACCGGAAGACCCGGTTTCCTCCCTATGGAGGTCCACCCTTGCGGTCTCTCCGTTCTAGACCTGGGGGAGGAAGGAACCCTTCTTCGGCTTCATAACCTTACCCCCTACGACCTACTGCCCCAGACCCGCCTCTCCACCATGGAGGAGCTTTGGCAAGCCTACCGTGGTGGGCCACGGCGGTAGTGGGGTGTCCTTTCCCCGAGGGGGCAGCCCTCTGCCCGAGGGGCCTCTGGTGGGGTCCCTGGGAGGCGATCTTTGTCCCCCATGGGTTTTCCCCCTTTTCTCTTCACCCCCATTTTACCCGCCACCCCCACCCCCACCCCAGCCCTTTAACCCTCGCAGGAAAGGGCCAGGGCGTGGGGAGTGGGGTGGGGAATGGGAAAAACCGGAGGGGAAGGAGTCTTGGCTACGCACGGGGTGGCGGTGGAAGGGGGTGTGGGGGTAAGATGGTAGTGAGGATGAGAGACGGGCTTGGGCTGGAGCTCTGGGACCACCCCGAGGAACGGAGGCGGGTGGTGGGGGAGGCGTTGGCACGCTGGGACGAAGGGGTCCTCAAGGAGGCGCTGTGGGCCTACCTCGTGCGCCACCGCAGGAAGCCCGACCGGGTGGCCCCGCTCTACGTGGGCTACTTCGTCCGGTGGCTGGCCTTGAAGGGGAGGAGGTGGCCCCATCTGGAGGCCGAGGACCCCAAGACCTTCCTCCTGGAGGCCAAGGAGAAGGGCTTCCCCGGAGGGGAAAGGGGGCCCCTCTCTTGGGGCACCGTGGAGCGGGCCCGGGCGGGCCTGAAGCACCTCTTCCCCTTCCTGGACTGGGCGGGGCACCCCATGCCCCCCCATGTGCGCCTCCCCTCCCGTCAGGAGCTTCCCGTGGTCGCCCCCTCCCGGGCCATGCCCGAGGAGGAGTACGCCCGGCTCCTCCGGGAAGTGGACCTCTACCCCCTGGCCTACTGGCGTCCCCTCCTCCGGGTCCTCCTCGTCCTCCTCGGAGAAGTGGGCCTCACGGTGAAGGAGGCCGTGGAGCTCTGGCAGGAGGACGTGCGGGAGAAGGTCCTCCTGGTGCGGGGGACCAAGCTCCGGGAGGTCCCCCTCTCCCCCTTCGCCCGGGAGGTCCTCGCCGACTGGCTCCCCCAGAGGGCCTTCCTCGCCGGGCACCAGCCCCTCCCCTACCCCCACCTCCTCCTCAAACCCGCCCCGGGGAAGAACCGGGGGAAGCCTTTGGGCCTTGAGGAGGCCAAGTGGATCCTCACCGAGTTCGCGGACTTCGCCGGGGTGAAGCCCCAGGGCAAGCGGCGGGCCGACCTCGCCCTCCCCTTGCGCTGGCGGGCCATCCGCCGCTTCCTCAAAGAAGGCCACCCCAGGGAGAAGGTGGCCTACTGGACCGGGATGAAGAGCCTCGTGGTGCCGGGGTGGGGGGAGGAGTGAAGTGCGCTTCGCGTTCCCAAAAACCCGTCGCTTCCGGGGATTGTCTCCCCTCCTCCGGGCTTGGGACCCAAAGACCCCAAGCCGCGGGTTGTCCGGGCAAGAGGCCTACCCCAGCCCCCCGTCTACCTCCACCCCGCCGTCCTCCCGGACCCAAAGGAAGGAGAACCTGAGCATTGGCTGCAGGTAGCGGACCCTGTCCGCCAGCTTCCGGTAGACCTCCTTTTCCGGCAGGGCAACCGCCAGCGCCACCGCCTGGTCCCTACCCCGCCAGTCCAGGATGTCGAAGATGGCCTGCTTGAACCAATGCCTGGCCTGGGTCGCAGGCGAGGTCCTAGAGGTGCCCTGGGGGTAACCCTTGACCGTAACCCAGAGGAGGCGGGGAGTGCCGGGAAAGCGGGCCACGAGATCCTGCCCAGGCTCCTTCTTCGCGGTGTCGGCTTTGCGCTGGATCTCCCAACCCCGCTCTTCCAGAAATCGGGCGACCCGTTCCTGGACGTGTCCCTCCCAGGTCCAAGGATGCTCATCGGAAGGGGAGGGCTCGAAAAGAGAGGGCGGTGGATCCACCAGAAAGTTGCGAAGGATGCCACCCACCACCCTCCGTTCCAGTAGGCCCTTCTTCGCCAACCCCAGGCAGACCCGGTTGATGTGCGGGCGCCTTTTCCCTAAGGCCCTGGCCAGTTCTCCGTCCGTCATGCCCTCCGGGTGTAGGCGAAGAAGCCTGACAACCCTTTCTCCCACCGTGGCCATGCCGACCTCCTCAACCCAAAAGAGTATGCGCCGCTAATCCTACCCACCTTCCGCCGCCTGGTGGGGAATTGCAAGGTCTCGAGGCCGGCCCCAAAATAAAAGGCAAGGGGATGCGTCGGTGGCTCCTGGGCCTCAAGATGGCTACGCTGACCCTCTTCCTCCTCGCAGGGTGCGGGGGGCAACTGAACCTCTGCTGGACCTGCTGGGGAGGCGCCACGGACCCCTCCTTCCAGGTCTACCTCGAGCCCACCTACCAGAGGGTCAAACGCGGGGAAACCGCCCTCTTCACCCTCCGGGTGGTCTCGGACTACCCCTCCATACCCTTCGGGGGCGTCGTGTGCCTCCGGGACGGCCGGGGCAACCCCCCTCCCCCGGGGATCGGCTGGGGGGAGAGCTGTCTCCCCTTCCGGGTGGAGGGGGAAGCGCGGCTGGACCTCGCCGTGGAGGTGGCCCCCTCCGCTTCCCCCGGGGTCTACCGCCTGCGCTTTGAGGTGGGCAACGGCTCCCTCACCCGCTATGCGCCCTTCACCCTGGAGGTGGAGTAGGCCCTCTCCCCTCCCCGGCGTCTAGGGCATTCCCCAGGAGGCCACGGGCGTCCAGACCGAAGAGACGTTGAAGGGAAAGGCGAGGCGGTCCGCAAGGTGGCCAAAGTCATGGGGGTCGGCGCTCAGGGCAAAGATCCGGGCGCGGTAGCGGCCCGGGGGCAGCGAGAGGCCGCCGGTGTCCAGCCGGATCTCCAGCCCCCGGGTGAGGAAGAGCGGGTAGGCAACCTCGGGCCGATCCCCCTCGCCGAGGCGCCAGAGCTCGGCGTAGTAGGCCTCGGCCCCCGCCACCCTTCCCCAGCGGAGGAGGAACTCCTGGGTTCCGAAGGTGAGGGAGGGGTTTCCTGCAAGGGGCAGCAGGGCCCCCGGGTCCACGACCATCTCGCGGTTCAGGTACCGGCCCCCGGGGAAGGAAGCCTCGAGGCGGTACGTGCCCGGCCGCGGGGCCAAACCGTCCACCCACCAACCGGAGACGGGCACTGAGCCGCCGAGGGGGCGCACATCCAGGCTCCGCAGCAACACCTGGGGATCCGGGGTGGTCAGGCTCACCCGCACCGTGCCCCGCTCCACGGGCGAGGCGGCCACGATGAAGGCCAGGCCCGGGGGCTCGCCCTCCCGGTTCCACGTGCCCACCGACCCGGCGGTGAAGGGGGAAAGGGCGGGGCCTCCCCCGCACGCCGCCAGCCCCAGCAAAAGCGGCAGGATCCCGGCCCTCCAAACCCCTCCCCCCATCCCTCGGAACCTCCTCCCCAGCCTACACCTCGGGGCAGCGAGACCATCCCGGAAACCCGGGCCCCTCTAGCCCTCGTCCCAAAGCCGTGCCGCCCGGGCCTCCCGCACCATGAGCCTGCGGGAGGAGGGGGCGTACTCCCCCCGAAGCTCCACCCCCGTCCCCGGAGGGGGCAGGCCCTCGAGGAGGCTCAGGGAGGCCCAGAGGGTGAGGGTGAAGGGCTCCTTGAGCTTTCCTCAACCCCAAACACCCCGAGGGGGGAAGTAAGGCCCGTTTCTTCATGGCCCTGGGCTTCTCCCCGGAGGCTCCCGAGGCTCTGGAAGAAGCCCTCCTGCGCCACACGGAGGAGGCCGAGGAGGTGGCCCGCAGACCAGGCTTCCTGGGCCAGGGCCTGGTGCTGGTCCTTAGGGGCCCTCTTCGCGGCCCCAGGCGGGAGGTTCTCTTGCAGAGCGTCTGGTACCTTGAGGAAGAGGGTGCGGCAGCCCGTCTGGTGACGGCCTATCCCTGGAGGGGGCGATGATCCGGGAGCACGAGTTGGTGGTCCTGAAGCGGGACAAGGAGGAATGGGGCCTCGAGGCTGGGGACGTGGGGACCGTGGTCCTGGTCTACCCCCACGGGGGGTACATGGTGGAGTTCGTGGACCACGAAGGGAACACTTTGGCCCTTCTGGACCTGGCGGAGGAGGAGGTGGCGCCCCTGAGGGGCCCCGCTCTCCTGCGGGCGAAGGGCGCCTGAAGCCCCCCTTCCCCCCAGGACCGGCCTCCGGAGCAAAGACCAAGGGGCGGGGAAAGGCCTGGCCGGGGCCGCCATTTACCTTCGGACCCGGGCTTTTTGCGCGCCGCTTGCGGTTTAGCGGAGAGGGATGAGAGCCCGCACGGGAAAGGGAAAGGCCCTGCGGGCAGATTTAGCCACCTCCACGAACAGCTCGGTGACCCCGGCCGCGTACAGGCTGTCCAGCATCCGGCCCATGCGGTCGTCGTTCAAAAGTTCGGGGGTGATGCCGGGCCCCAGGAGCAGCTCGGTGGGCTTGCCCTGGAAGAAGTGGCCGAAGAGGTAGAGGGGAGAGGTGACGAAGCCCAGGGCGTTCAGTATGGCGGCCTTGAGGGCCATGCCAGTGGAGACCTTTTCGCCCGGCCTTGGGCCCACGAACCGGTCTACGGTCTGTACCAGTCCTATCTGATCCAGGATGCTGGCCACCAGGCCCAGGTGGCCCAGGTCGTACAC